>DATJBL010000114.1:0-92142 GCA_035515355.1 Methylocella sp. | reverse complement strand
TTCTTGGTCCGTTTTGACAATGTCGGTTTGCGGTATGGGATGGGAGCGGAAATCCTGAAGGATATCAGCTTTACCATCGGCCCCCAGTCGTTTCAGTTTCTCACCGGGCCTTCGGGCGCTGGGAAAACCACGCTGCTGCGGCTTATCCTTTTGTCGTTGCGGCCGACGCGCGGCACGATCACACTCTTCGGCAGCGATGCCTTGACGCTCGACAAAGCGGCAATCACGAGTCTTAGGCGGCGAATCGGAGTCGTATTTCAGGATTTCCGGCTCCTCGATCATTTGACAACCTATGAGAACATCGCGCTCCCCCTGCGCGTGCGCGGCAAGGAGGAATCAAGCTACCGGGCGGAAGTGACGGAGCTTTTGCATTGGGTCGGTCTGGGCGAGCGAATGCATATCCTCCCTCCCGTTCTTTCTGGTGGCGAAAAGCAGCGCGCGGCAATTGCCCGTGCGCTCATCGTACGGCCGGAGCTTCTGCTTGCCGACGAGCCGACCGGCAATGTCGATCCAAGCTTAGCGCGCCGGCTGCTGCGGCTCTTCACTGAGCTCCACAAATCGGGAACCTCGGTTGTGATCGCGACCCACGACCTTGCCTTGATGGATCAATTTGACGGAGCGCGCCGGCTGGTCCTTGGCGACGGGCGCCTTCATATCTACGATTGAGGCGCACGATGAGTCTTTTCTCCGGCGCGATTCGGCGGGTGCAAGCGGCGGCAGGGAGCGTCCGGCATTTGGACAGAAGCGGCACAATCAGCGGGACCCTTAGACGCAGTCTCGGGCGAGGGATCAAGCGCGACATGGCGCTCGTGCCAGCAGCCTCGATCGCCGGACGCGCGCTGGTCACCGTTGTCGCGATCATGACTTTTCTGGCCTCGCTCACAGCCGGGGCGGCAATCCTCATCAGCGACGCCTCGCGCGGCTGGCAGGATGAGGTCGCGCGCGAGATGACAATCCAAATCCGCCCGACTCCCGGCCGCGATCTCGACGCCGACACAGCAAGGGCCGCCGATCTAGCGGGTAAAACACCGGGTGTCGCGTCGGTGCGCGCTTACAGCAAGGCGCAAGCCGAGCAACTTTTACAGCCTTGGCTCGGCACAGGCCTTGATCTTTCCGAATTGCCGGTGCCGCGCCTCATTGTCGTTGGTCTCGACAAAGAGGAACGTTTGGACATCGAAGTCTTGCGCAAGAAGCTTGCCGACGCCATTCCAGGCTCAAGCATCGACGATCATCGCTTTTGGCTCGAGCGTCTCGCTATCATGGCAAAGAGCGTTGTTTTCGCTGCGGCGGTGATCTTCGCGCTCGTCCTCTCCGCGATGATCTTGGCGGTCGGCTTCGCGACCCAGGGCACAATGGCGGGCAACCGCGAGATCATTGAGGTTTTGCATTTCGTCGGCGCCGAGGACAGTTATATTTCGCGCCAGTTCCAGCAACATTTTTTTCGTCTCGGCCTGCGTGGCGGGGCCATCGGCGGCGGCCTTGCGATTGTTGCCTTCCTTGCCTCGGCAATGATTGCCTCCTGGTTGCGGACAACGCCCGGTGGCGAACAGATGGAGGCCATGTTTGGCGATTTTTCGCTCGGGCCGAATATCTATGGCGCGATTGCCCTCATCGCGGCGGGGGTTGCGATCGTTACCGGCTTCGTCTCCCGTGTCATTGTCTACCGCCATTTGCGGGATTTGAATTAGCGAGACCCAGGATCAGGAGCGCCGGGCCAATGACAGGGACGATCCGGGTTGGCATCGGCGGGTGGACCTTCGACCCGTGGCGCGGGACTTTTTACCCCAAGGGTCTTGCCCAAAAACGCGAGCTCGAATATGCGAGCCGGCGTCTGACCTCGATCGAGATTAACGGAACCTATTACGGCACGCAGAAGGCGGAGAGTTTTGCCCGCTGGCGCGAGGAGACGCCCGAAGGCTTCGTGTTCGCGGCGAAAGGGCCGAGATTTGCGACCAACCGGCGTGTCCTCGCCGAGGCTGGGTCTTCGATCGAGCGCTTTTTTGCGAGCGGCGTCATGGGTCTCAAGGAAAAGCTTGGTCCGGTCAATTGGCAGTTCCCGCCAACGAAGCGCTTTGAGCCCTCTGATTTTGAAGACTTCCTGAAGCTGCTGCCGAAAAGCATCGAAGGCCGCGAAATTCGCAACGTCGTCGAGGTGCGGCACGATAGTTTCCGGACTGCCGAGTTCATTGAGCTTCTACGTGCCCATGGAACTGGCGTGGTGCTCACAGACAAAGAAGCATTTCCACAAATTCCCGATGTCACCTCATCTTTCGTTTATCTCCGGCTGCAACGTGCGTCAGAAGATGTGGAAAGCGGCTATCCGGCGCAAGGGCTGGACCTCTGGGCGAAGCGGGCGTCCGCCTGGCTTCAGGGTGACGTTCTAGACGGCCTCCCACCGGTCGCCGGTCCCGAAAAACGGCCGCCGAAATCGCGGGACGTTTTCATCTATTTCATCAACGGATTTAAGCCGAAAGCGCCTGCCGCGGCCATGGCTTTGATTCGAAGGCTTTCGGCGGGCTAACGCTGAAGCGCGCAAGAGATCATCCCTAGGCGAACAGGCAAGGTTGGTACGCCCTGCGTGGAATTGGCCGAGCCAGATTTTGCGCTCGGTCAGCTGACTTGTGATTGTCGAGAATTCGTTAAAGCCTTTTCGTAATCCGAGACCGGGGAGAGTTGAACCCGGCGCTCCTTTGTGATCATGGGTTCCGTGTTGCCAAAAGCAAGTCGTCAGCGGACTGGAGAGCTATCGGACTTCGGCAGAACTTAAAGGTTTCAGGCCCAATGATCACACTGGCACCCGGACTGTCGCGCGCAAGCCTCCGTCTGGGCTTTCACCAAGGCTGATATCGCCGCCATGCGAACGGGCGATGTCGCGGGCGATCGCAAGTCCGAGCCCGGTGCCGCCTTCGTCCTGGTTGCGGGCGCTGTCGAGACGGAAAAACGGCCGGAAGACATCATCGCGCTTCTCCGGTGGAATGCCGGGGCCGTCGTCATCGACATGGAGGGTCAGGAAGCGCTGATCGCGCACCGCCTGGATGGAAATGTGCTTGGCATGATTGTGCGCATTGCCGATGAGATTAGCAATACATCGCTTGAAGGCATTCGGGCGCAGGGTGACGATCGGATTACCTTCGAAAGTCATATTGGCGTCAAAACCCGCCCGTTCCGCATCGAGCCGCAGATCCTCTAAAAAATCCTCAAAGTCGATTTCGGCGGCGCTCTCTCCCGCATCGCCCCGCGCGAAGGCAAGATAGGCCTCGAGCATGCGCTGCATTTCGAGGATGTCTTTTTGCAGATCCCGGCTCTCGTCGGTTTCCGTCATCAAGGCGAGCGAAAGCTTGAATCGTGTAAGTATGGTGCGAAGGTCATGACTGACGCCGTTCAGCATCGTCGTTCGCTGCTCGAAGGCCCGCTCGATCCGCCGCTTCATTTCGATGAAGGCATAGCCCGCCTGCCGGACCTCGCGGGCGCCGCGCGGATGGAACTCAAGATCACGGCCCTTGCCGAATGCTTCCGCCGCCCCGGCGAGCAAAAGGATCGGCTTGATCTGATTGCCGAGGAAGACGATCGCCATCACGATCAAAACGAAGGAAGTGCCGACCATCCACAAAATGAAGATGTGGGAATTCGAGGCATAGGCTGCGTTGCGCAAGGCAACGACTCGCAGGATTGCGTCATCGAGCGCAATTCTGATCTCGATGAAGTTCGACCGCCCGACCGTGTCGAGCCAGAAGGGCTTACCGAGCTGACGTTGGATCTCATTGGACAGAGCAGCATCAACGATCGAAAAAAAAGGCTTGGGCAAAGCCGGAGGCAGTTCGCCCTTGGGCAGGAATTCTATGTCGATATCGAGGCGCTGCTGGGCGATCCGCACCAGGGTATCGTCATTCTCCCGTCCCGGATAGATTTGGTGAAGATCCACAATCGCGGCGATCTCATGCGTCAATGCATTCGAAAGCCGCATCGTAACCCTCTGCCAATGCCGCTCCATGAAAACATACGTGAGCACGCATTGAAGGATCACCATCGGCGCGATGACAATGAGGAGCGCACGGGCGTAGAGGCCCTTGGGCAGGAGCACAGCGAGCTTACGCCAAAGCGCCCGCCACCAGGAGCGCGATTGCTCGTTCGAGAGGGGGAGGGAAAGGCTCAAGGCGCGGCCCCCTTGTTTATGATTCAGCGGTCGATAAGCAAGCGATAGCCGGCCCCCCGCGCGGTTTGCAAATACAGCGGATTGGCCGGATCACGCTCAATCTTACGCCGTAGCCGGTTGACCTGCACGTCGACCGTCCGCTCATTGGCGGCCATCCCGGACCCGGCGAGGGTCTCGCGCGCCACCGTTGCACCGGCGTTTTCGGCCAGCAGCCGCAGCATTTCGCGTTCGCGGTCAGTCAGCCTCACGATCTCGTCGCGTTGGCGCAGTTCGCCGCGGCCAAGATCGAAGCTGAACTCCCCAAAGCGCACGAAGGCCGGTGGTGCCGTGACCGCGCGGGGCGGTGCGCGGCGCAGGATCGAGGCGATCCGCAAAGTCAGCTCGCGCGGCTCGCAAGGTTTGCCGAGATAATCGTCGGCGCCTCTCTCCAAGCCGCGCACCCGGTCTTCCGCATCGCTGCGCGCGGTCAGCATCAGAATGGGAACGCGGGCAAGGTCTGTGCCGCTCGCCCGCAACCGCGCGGCGAAGGCGAAACCATCCTCGCCCGGCATCATCACATCAAGAACGATCAGATCGAAAGAAAGACTCTTAAGTCGAGCCATGGCTTCTTCGGCATCGGCGGCAGCCGTGACGCGGTAGCCTTCTTCGCTTAGAACACGGGACAAGAGTGCGCGAATGCGCCGGTCGTCGTCGACGATCAGAAGATGCGCGGCATCATCGGCCGGTACTGTGGCAAGCGCGGCGCCCCCATGCGGCGATCCATTCGAGAGCTGGCTCACCGTTGCGATCCTGGATTGCCGCCGGAGGTGGCCGGGCGCGCGCCCGTCATTGCGGCGACCTTGTTCCGCCCGTCTTCATCCACCATCGCGAGGAGAAATGCGATTGCCTGCGCGCGCGCGCCTTCGGGCAGGGCGGCAAACACCCTTGCGAAGCGTTTCGATTGCAGGGCCGCGACTTCCAACGCAAGCGCGTTTCCGCGCGGTGTTGGAAACAGGTGGCGATGGCGGCGGTCGCGCATGCCCCGGCGTGCCTCGACATAGTCTTGATCAAGCAACTCCTTCAGGACGCGATTGAGACTTTGCTTGGTGATCTTCAGAATATCAAGCAATTCGGCGATCGTGAGCCCCGGCCGGCGGCAGACAAAATGTAAGACACGGTGATGGGCGCGGCCGAAGCCAAGGGCGGCGAGCAGATGATCCGCATCGCCAACAAAGTCGCGATAGGCGAAAAACATCAGCTCTATGAGATCATACATTGGCGCGCCGCCGCCTGCTTCGGGCGGAGCCGGGCCAAGCGGCCTTTGCGGGAGGTTTCGGGCGGCGTCCTGGCTTCGAGCTATCACATCCACGCGAGCAGCCTTTATGTCAGTATTATTGACATATTTCAGGAAGATCCTTATATGTCAAATCCGCGTTTGTTTGCGGTTTTCCCGACCGTTAGTGTTCTTCTCCCTTCGCTATATTTGGTTCACTATGACAGGCGCATTTGGGAACACAAGCCAAACCTAAAGCATGATCTTCGTGAAAGTGGCAAGCTTTGCACCAAATCATGCGACCCAAGACACGAGTGGAGTCCAGGCCCTTTTTATGTAAAAGTGCGCATGGCTTAAGCCCAGGAGTGACCGATGCCCGTTATGCCCTTCGACCAGCGCGACGGCTTCATTTGGATGAACGGCAATCTCGTCGCCTGGAGGGAGGCCAAGCTCCATGTTCTCTCCCATGGGCTTCATTATGCCTCTTGCGTTTTCGAGGGTGAGCGCGCCTATGACGGCCGCATCTTCAAGTCGACCGAGCACTCAGAGCGGTTCAGAACCTCGGCGGAAGTGCTTGATTTCGAAATCCCCTATTCCGTGGCGGAATTGGACAGGGCAAAGCAGCTCGTCGTCGACAAAAACAACCTGCGAAATTGCTATGTGCGTCCGGTCGCGTGGCGCGGCAGCGAGATGATGGCGGTCGCAGCACAGAACTCGACGATCAATGTCGCCATCGCCGTCTGGGACTGGCCGAGCATGTTCGATGTCGAACAGAAGATGAAGGGCATCAGGCTCGATATCGCCGACTACCGCCGTCCTGATCCACAGACCGCGCCGTGCCGTGCCAAGGCCGCCGGCCTCTATATGATCTGCACCATTTCCAAGCATCGCGCCGAGCGGCGCGGCTACGCCGATGCCATGATGCTTGATTGGTTAGGGCGGGTCGCTGAATGTACCGGGGCCAACATCTTCTTTACCTCGAACGGAGTGATCCACACTCCAATCGCCGATTGCTTTCTCGACGGCATCACCAGGCGCACAGTGATCGATCTCGCGAAACGGCGCGGCATCGAGGTGATCGAGCGCCGGATCATGCCGGAGGAGCTCGGGGGGTTCGAGGAATGTTTCATTTGCGGGACTGGGGCCGAGGTCACTCCGGTTTCAGAAGCGGGGCCCTATAAGTTCACGCCTGGCGTCATTTCCCGCGCGATGATCGACGATTACACCGCAGAAGTGCGGCCAAAGCAGCAGGCGGCGTGAAACAGAACTTCGTATATAGGCTCGCTTGACAGATCGCCTTTCACCTAGACGTCCTCCTCGCTGTATATTCGGCAAAAAGCAGGTCGCAATGTGCAGCTGATGCCTTGAATTATGCCGCTCTCTAAGCGCAGCACGTCTTCGAACTTGCGCGCGCTGCCGCGTCGGTTGGCTGTATGGCTCCTGGGCCAAAGTGAAGCGCTTCATCCTGGTTGCTTCGCCTTCGTGATGGCAACAGGAATTATTTCAAATGCCCTGTTCGTCGAAACTTATCATACTTTATCCGGTCTTCTGTTCCATGGGAATGTTGCCGCTTACGGATGGTTGGCAATGCTCACAGTATTGCGCTCCTTTCGATTTCCTGCGGCGGTATGGTTGGATCTCACAAATCCGCGACAGGTATTTTCGTTCTTCACTCTTGTTGCCTCGAACGACGTTGTAGGCGCGGGCATCTATCTGCGCGGAGTGGCGGGCGTGCCTTTGGATCTTTGGTTATTGGCGCTTTTCACTTGGTGTGTCCTCATATACTTCAGCTTCGGAGTGCGTGCTTTCCGCAGCAGTACACAAGGCGCAGACATCCTCCACGGTGATTGGTTGCTCGCGATTGTTGGCACCGAATCCCTCGTTATTCTGGGTGCACTCGTCGCCCCTGCTGTAGGAAACCTCGATCACGCCGTTTTTGTGCTCATCAACATGTTGTGGGGCGTCGGCATTGCACTCTATGGTAGCCTTGTGGCGCTGTTGGTCTATCATCTCTTTTTTTATCGCAATGCCCCCGATGATTTAACGCCTCTCCTCTGGATTGTCATGGGAGCGGCCGCAATCAGCACCAATGCGGGCTCGACTCTTTTGCTCAGCGACAGTGGCGTGCCGTCACTACGTACCATCCGGCCTTTCATTGAAGGCGTGACATTCATTTTATGGGCATGGGCCACTTGGTGGATTCCGCTGTTACTACTCTTTGAAATATGGAAGCACGGCGTCCGCCGCATTCCGTTGACATATACACCGATGCTTTGGGGCATCGTATTCCCGCTTGGGATGTATTCGCTCGCCAGCCTTCGTTTCTCGCTGGCGGCTGATTTTCCACCCTTGCGTGCGCTTTCGCTCGGAATGTTGTGGATCTCGGTTGCCGCGTGGTTTGCGACGCTTTTAGGACTTGTCATCACAAGTTGGCGAAGCTTTCAGGCTACCAATCATCCACTCCGGGACAACGACACGGCTGAGCAAAGATTGTGAAGTAACGTCGACTCGTGACCTCCTATCGCCTCCAGCTTGTGCTGGTTACGCAAACAAGATATTTCGTTAAAGAACGGACCGTGTCGTCACGCTCGGCAATAAGCCATCTCGTTGTGATGCCACGATATTGGCTCACCATTTGGCGTTGATTGCGTTGCCGCTCCGAGGATAGGTTTTCATGCATCCACGCTATCGTCAGACTTGCCGCATTTGCGGGTCTTCGGCTTTAACCCCTGTGATTGATCTTGGCGCGCAATATCTGCAAGGCTCGTTTGTCAAGCCGGGCGTGATCATGCCGCCGATGCGGAAGCTTCCGACCGAACTTGTCAGATGCGATGTGGCTCGCAATGAGAACGGCTGCGGGCTGCTTCAACTCGCCCATTCGTTTCCGCCGGAAATTCTTTATGCGAATTACTGGTATCGTTCGGGGACCAATGCAACGATGCGCCACCACCTTCGCGGGATCGTCGAAGAGACGTTGCAGCTTCTGTCAATACCATCTCCACTTGCCCTCGACATCGGCTGCAATGATGGCACGCTCTTGTCGTTTTATCCGCCGGGTTCGACGCTCTATGGGGTGGACCCTTCCGATATTGCCCTCGAGATTGGCGACAAGGTGACGCTGATCAACACCGTATTTCCGTCCGAACGCGCCTTGGCCGTCATTCCCCAAGGCAAGCTCGACGTCGTGACGTCGATCGCGATGTTTTATGATCTCGAATCTCCCGTCGAATTTGCGTCGAATGTTTCCCGCTTGCTGAACAAGGACGGCATCTGGGTTTTCGAGATCTCCTACCTGCCGCTGATGCTGCTGCAGAATTCTTTTGACACGATTTGTCACGAACATTTGGAATATTACAGTCTCGCGGTGCTGGAATCGATCGCAACGCGAGTCGATATGCGCATCTTCAAGGTCGGAATCAGCGACATCAACGGCGGCAGCATCCGCTGTTACGCATGCCGCGCCTCAAACAATCAATATGGAAGCGCCGCGGACCGCGCATTCATGCACAGGTTGCGCATCCGCGAGTTTGAAATGGAGCTCGACACGGACCGGCCTTATAAGGAATTCCAGGCCCGCATCGGACGGCTTAAGGATGAATTGAATAGCCTCCTTTTCAACGCGCGGGCGCGGGGAGAGCGCATTCACATCTATGGGGCATCGACCAAGGGCAATGTCCTCCTGCAATGGTATGGCATCAACAGAGTCCTTGTCGATTGCGCGGCGGATAGGAATCCGCAAAAAGCCGGGTCGAAGACCCTCGGGACGAACATTCCGATCGTTTCGGAGGAAGAGTCCCGCAAGGCCAAGCCCGATTATTACCTCGTTCTGCCGTGGCACTTCAAACGGGAGTTCCTTGAGCGGGAGCGCGAGACGATTCTCGCGGGAACGAAGATGATCTTTCCATTGCCACACATCGAGGTGGTGTCCCGCGATAATTATGAATCCTGCCTTGCGGCGGCGCAAGGCAGAATAGATGACCTCCTCTTGGCTTAGGCTTCCTTCATGCCGCGATCGCTGGTGATAGGGGTCAATGGCCAGGACGGAAGCTATCTCGCAGAGGCGCTGCTTCGGCGCGGCCATGATGTGATCGGCTGCGGGCGCGGTGAAACCAGCCATTATGTCGGACCCTCGCGTGGTTTCACCTATGAAAGAGTCGATCTGCGCGATCCAGATGCCCTCGCGGCTCTCCTGCGCCGGTCCGAGCCAAATAACGCCTTTCATTTCGCGGCCGTGCATGGTGCGTCCGGATTTGAATATGAGGAGGTCTGGCACGAGATGATGGCGGTGAATGTCTTGTCGCTGCACGTTCTTCTCGAACACGCGCGCCTCAGAGCACCGGCCATGCGCGTCCTCTATGCGGGATCGGCAAAGATCTTCCCTTCACCACTTTCCGGCAAAATCGATGAAGCAACGCCGGCGCGCGCGACATGCCTTTACAGCATCGGGAAAATGGCGGCGCGCGATCTCATCTGCCAATATCGAGCAAGACACCATATTGCAGCGACCAACCTCGTGCTGTTCAATCATGAATCGCCACGCCGGCCGCGCGGCTATTTCCTACCAGTGATTGGCCGGGCGATCAGCCGGGCAAAGATCGACCGTTCGTTTCGCACGAGCGTGAAGACGCTTGACTTTTGGATCGATTGGAGTGCGGCGGAGGAACTCATGGACATTGTGGCCGACGTTGCGGAGCGGTGCCGGCTGCCGGAGGTGATCCTGGCTTCTGGAAAGACCTGGCACGGCCGCCAGGCCGTTGAAGAACTGTTTGCCCGGGACGGCCTCGACGTTCGCGATCATATTACCGAAACTCTCCCGCGTTCGGATCCGGGACCCGAATTTCAAGCCGACATCGGAGCGCTCGTGAAGGCCGTCGGGCGCCGGCCGATGCGGCAGCTTGGTGAAATTGTGGATGAACTTATCGAGTCCTTTGCCACCGAGATGCTTCCGGCGGCCCGGAATTAGGAAGGCAGAGGGGTGGAGCGGATATTACTTGGCCAATTGGGGGCTAACGGCGATTGCCTCTACGCAACAATTCTGGCGCGACAACTGCGGGCGGATCATCCGGGAGCCCATATTGTCTGGGCGATATCGAGCCAATGCGCCGGGCTGCTCGTGAATAACCCGCACGTAGATGAAATCTGGACTATCCCAATTCCTGGATGGGAATACCACGAGATGATGTGGCGTGTGTTCGAGCGCGAGGTCTTGGCCCGTTATGTCCGGCGCGAGTTCGATCACATCCTCTTATCGCAGATTTGGCCAAATAATTTCCGCAACTTTGACGGTACGGTGAGGCCAAGCATTCTGCGCAGCTATGGCCGTCCGATCACCGTGCCAATCGAGAATGTGATCCACCTCACGGAAGACGAGATCGAAAGGACGGAGACCTTCGTTCATAAGCACGGCCTGAAGGAGTCAGGCTGTAACATCTTGTTCGAGTGCTCCTCAAAGAGTCGTCAATCCTTCGTAACGCCTGCCCTTGCGCAGGAAGTGGCCCGCCGTCTTTATGAAAGGCTTCCCGAGGCACGGGTACTCTTCTCGACCCATTTGCCGATGGTGATGGACGATACACGATCGATTTTCGCCGGGTCGGTATCTTTGCGAGAGATGGCATACCTCACCCGTTATTGCAGCCTGTTCGTTGGCGCGGGAAGCGGCGGCAGCGTTGTTGCGTCCTCTACCGCCGCGAGACCCTTGCCCATGATCCAGCTTCTCTCCGCCTCAACCTCGGTCTTCGCCTCTTTCGCGCATGACTTCGACTATTTTGGAATCAAGGATCGCCAAATCCTCGAATTGACCGAGGAAGATCCTCGCCATATAGCGGCCTGTATCGAGACAACATGCACGGATGGGATAGCGGCGGCGATCAATATTTATGATTCGAGGATACCCCTTCGTTTCGATCATTACTTTGGCCTGATCACTGAGATGCTACTGGAAAAGCACTGTTACGTTGACGCCGCAAGATCCCTGATCTGCACGGCGGAGCGCTATGGATGGCGGCCTGAACTTGTCGCCTTCGGGCAAAAACATATCGTTGACCGACTGCCGCTCGATCCAAGTTGGTTATTTGATCACAACAAGCGCGTCGCGGAGGAACTTCAAATGGGGATGTCTGTCATCGCTCAAAGTTAGCAGCCTCATGGCGCGCTTTGAAGCACCCAAGCTCCCTCATTCGAGAGCAAATGCCTGATCTCCCCTCCGGCCTATTCAATAGGATTCATAGCTCTTCTCTTCGACGATCTCGCTCCGCAACAAATCATTGATCTTCCGCTTGATCGCAGCGCGCTGATCGTTTGTACGGTAGACGGATCGTGCCAGGGCTATGAACGTTTCGCCAAAGGAATTCGCGCGTTCCTCAGCACGGATCTGATCCTCGATCTGCCATAGTTTGGCGTTGACCGCCTTGAGTTCCGCGGTCAAGCGGTCAAGTTGGGGGGTTTGGGGAATTTCCTTCTGCCGCGCGTCCGTGGAAAGCTCATATTCATGGCGAATGTTGGCGAGTTTTGCCTCGTCACGAATTTGCTCAAGCTTTATCTCCAGGATGGTGATCCGATCGATCAGTTCCCCTGGTGCGATCTCAATTAGTATGGGAATTTCCGTGGTCTCCAGAAATGCAGTTCCACCAAAAACCTGGTCAAGCCATCAAGCATGATCGGTTGAATATACAGATAGCGTGGAGCTTCCCGTAGCTTTGTCATGCTCCGCAAGGAAATGCGCAGCAAAATCATACATAGCATGGTTGACGTGAGCGATGTAAGCCGCCTTTAGGAGTTTTTGCGCGCCTTGCTTTGCCAGCAAGTCCGCCGATTTAAAATAAATTCCTTCTGCCTATAAAAGGCGGGAGCCAGTCGCCCAGTATCCCGACAGCACTTGATAGCGGTTATACCAGCGTTGACGAGATCGATCAGCTCAAAGCCAGCGTCCTGCAGAAGCGTATTTATATCTGCCAACAACGGCTGATCCTGGTAAATCGGTACGAACGATCTCAGAAATGTCATCGAGACGAGTCGTTTGCAGGTCATGAGTTGAAACCGTCTTGTACATCGGTGGCAACTCCACGAACTGTGTAGATAAGGCAGGACCAAATTGAGTGACATGAAAGTGTGCCGAGTCGCCAGCTCCAACGAACAGTTCAGCATGATTATGCCTGGGTCCGCGCAGCGGGTGTAAGTCTGGTGTCAGGTGATACAAAAACCAATGATGGACGTTGGCTCGCCGCCTTGCAATGGCCCGTACATGTGCTCTCCCAAAACGAGATCTTGGGCGCCGACATTGACGACAACGATTTTCGAGTCCGCAGTCGCTTCGTAAATCACTTTCGGAAACTCCGGCGCATTCATCTTGACGGTAGCCTCGCCGGGATCAGCTAGCCCTCCGTTTCTTTACCCGTTCTCGAACGAGTTGATCCTGCAGCCGGGTCACCTCCATCTGCAGTTGCTGAAAATGATCGTGTTCGAACAAAAGGCAGCGGACCTTATTTGGCAGCATATGGCGTAAAATTCGAAACCAACCCATCCGCAACTTGCTTCCTTCTGGCGCAAAATCATCGAAAGAATCGGGCTTGGGCATCGGTTCGGTATTTTCCGCTTTCCGCTTGGCCTGTTGCTTAGCCGAGAGGGGAAGGTTCGCCTCCAAGGCCGCCACACGAAGGGCAAGGGACTCATACAAGTTCGAAAGTTTCTCCGCTTCAACGGCAAAAGCTGCTCGACAGAAGTCGGCATCGGATTGCTCGCCCGAATCTCGCTTGCGAAAGATCGGCCTGACTTTGGTGATAAATCTGAGGGGCAGACGCGGAAATTCCATAAGCGGCACCATATTTCTGAGCTGCAGGCCTCTTCTATGTCATTTTTCCAACTCAACGAATAGATCCGCCCCACGCGCCAAGAGGAAGTGTCATAGTTCGGATTGGCGTCTCCGTGAGGTTCCTATTCGGCGCCGAGCGTTTGCGTCTCTTGCATCGGCTCCGCCGTTGGAGGCCATCTCGTTTCAAGATCATTCGCGGCCATCAATTCTGAGCGTTCTTGGTAACGTTGGACAACGTTTAATTTATGCGAGGACGCTTCGTTGAACTTTGAGGCTGCGTTGAGCGTGCAAAAGAGATCCTGATACTCCGCCATGATCTGACGGGCTTGGTGGACCTCGATGTGATTCGCGGTCTTCTGTTCGGGATGGACGCGGCTGCCTCCGAGACAGGCGGGTACATGATAGACACTGGCTCCAGCCAAAGCCATGCGAAGCCATAGATCGTAATCCATCAGATAGTAGAGATGCCGCTTAAAATGCGCGCCGGCGGCGTCCCAGATTCTCCGGGAGAAAAAGACTTCTGGCTGATAAAAGTAATTGCCCTTGAGCCAAGACCGCGTGTAACGGAGCACATCTTCGGCGTCGAAACGCAGCTTGCGTCCGACGACAAGTGCCGTGTGATGCCGAAAGAGTTCATCTGAGTGCGTCTCGTCGAATCGCGCACAGCCTCCAACAATCAAATCCGCACGCGTTGACATATAGGCTCTTGCAACCTGTTGCAGGGCGCCTGGTTCGTATATGTCGTCACTACACAGCCAGTTGAGGACTTCGCCAGTTGCGAGGGCAAAACCCTTGTTGAGGGCGTCTGACTGGCCCTGGTCTGGCTCTATGACAACATGGCTGAAGGAAGGCCTGTAGCGCTCGATAATATCGATCGAGCCGTCTGTTGAACCACCATCGACGATGATCAAATCAAGATCGGGATAATTCTGACCGATCACCGAAAGGATAGCTGACTCGAGGAAGGCCGCCTGATTGAAGCTCACAATCACGATTGAGATGCGGGGGCACACCTTGGTGATTTCGGATGCCTTATGCCGCGAGAGGGCGCCTATATCAGCCGCAGCGATGCTATATGTTCCCCTCCCATTATGGCGAGTTAAAAAAACCGGTGGCATATTATCCAACGCACGCAGCGCATCAATATCCAAAGTGAAATCGTCCTCTCCAAACAAAATGACGGCGCCGGCCTTCTCGAGGCTTCTCTGATCCTTCAAGATCCAGCCGATCAGCGAATCAGCCGCTGGCCGCAAGAGATAATTTTGAATGATTTCCGTCCCAGTGCCGTAGCCTGGTGCAAGTACGACAGAGCTTCGTCCATTGAGACGCAAATAACGGGCGAGAGCCAAAGGATAGAGTCCACTGCCGGCGATGATTATCGAACCGAACCTGGCGCTCTCCAGAACGCATCGACCGACACCGGAAATGCGCCTCCTGGCAAGGAGAAGCAAAAGCCTTCGGGGAACGAAACGCGAAATCCTGCGCGTCTCTTTTTGGGTTCGGGCGAGGTTGCCATGATGGACAGGTGTGCTTGTGAAACCCAAGACCTGCGCCGTGAAATCGACCGCTTTCCGCGTTCCCGAAAGGGTTTTCGGGAAAGGGATCCCCTCTTTGGTGATGGTGACGTCGATGAGCCGCATTTCCTCTGCGCAAATTGTTCGAGCCTGCTTCAAAAAATCAAGCGTAACACGGACCTCTGCAAAACCGGGATAGTCACTCCCTCGGACTGCGAATTTTTCCGTGAGCAATTGATCGTGGTGCAATGTCTAAGCCTTCTGAAATAAATGGATGACGTAATTCAAGGCTTTTTATTGTTACCAGGACATCTGAGAGGAATTCTGCGATAACTTAACTATACTTTGCGCAGCTTGGCGTAAGCCGATCGTAGCGATCAATGTGTTATTCTTGAGGAATCGAAACTATCAAGGAACTAAATCTGACTTCGTCAAAAGGGGCTGAGGCTGGTCTTAACCAAAGTCCTTGTTCGCGGTTGAGAAATTTGCCCGGACGGCGACAGGATTACGGGAACGATCAAGGCTTGTAGGCATTCTGATTTCGGCTATCATAGTTTCGTTTTGCGCATGACATCCGGGATGCAAATTGGGGGGTGACTGCCGCTGATCATCGAGCACCGGTCTGAGTCCTGGTCGTCTGGCACGGAGAGGCGGATAGTAACCGCTAATCGGCTCTCAAAGACGCATGGTGCTGTTCTATTTAAATAGTTTCTACTAGCTTCTTGGTTGGGCAGCAATTGCACCGCAACAGCTCCTTTCCGTACTGACCTGACCGTGGAGCGACGAACGCTTGTTGACGAAAATTTCTTTCCTTCATCTCGAGGACGAGACCAAGACCTCTTCACCTTCAGAGTCGCGAAGCCCGATCCAAGTTGTACCGGTGCGATCTAAGTTTGCCGGTCAGCAGGCAGGTCTCCGCGGTTCGGCCACTGCCTGCGATCGAGGTGTCGCGACTAAGGTGTCCTGATGGCGCTGGTCCTTTTCGTACTCCGGCACCCTTATACGGTTGTCGCCAGTCTGATTCTCCTCTTTATCACGGGTCTCGGCGCTGGCATTCGTACGCCGACCGACATATTCCCGGAAATCAATATCCCCGTTGGTGCCGTCGTCTGGACCTATGCCGGGATGAATTCTCTCGATATCCAAAACCGGCTTCTCACCTTGCATGAGCGCCAGCTTGCGTCCCTCGTCGACGACATCTCCCGGATTGAGGCCACGAGTTACTATGGCGTGGGAGTGGAGAGGATCTTTCTTCACGAGGGAGCCGATATAACACGTGGCATTGCCCAATTGGCAAGCAGCGCACTCGTTGTTTTGAAATACATGCCAACAGGCATTACGCCGCCCCTGGTCTTGCGCTATGGCGCAACGGATGTGCCCGTTATCCAGCTCGCTCTCTCGAGCACCACCTTGACAGATACCGAGCTCAACGATCTAGGCCAGAACATCATCCGCCCTGATCTGGCGGTCGTCCACGGGGCAGACGTTCCTTACCCCTACGGCGGCAAGCCCAGGGTCATCATGGCGGATCTCGACCCAATTGCTCTCAAGATGCGTGGATTGTCCTCTCAGGACATTGCGCAAGTTCTGTTAAATCAAAACGTCATCCTACCTTCCGGCGACGTCAAAATCGGCGACAAGGATTACGTGCTCGCGACCAACAACAGCCCCGACCTCATTGCTGCAATGAATCAGTTTCCAGTAAAAGAGGTGGGCGGCCGGATGATCTTCATGCGCGACATAGCCCATGTTCATGATGGCTATCAGATTCAAACCAACTCGGTCGCCGTCGATGGCATTCCGGGCGCTTTGATGACTGTGCGCAAAACTGGCCGTGTTTCGACTTTGGCGGTCATCGACGGCGTCAAGCGCGCTTTGCCTTACATTGAAACGCTGCTGCCAAAGGGCGTCAAGCTCAAGCCCATCTTCGACCAGTCGGTTTTCATAAAAGCGGCGCTGAACAGCGTGATTATGGGTGGGATGATGGCCGCAGGATTAACTGGGCTCATGATCCTCCTCTTTCTGGGCAACTGGCGTCTAACCCTCATCACTCTTGCTGCTATCCCCCTGTCGATCGTGACAGCGGTGATCGTGCTTTACGCTTTTGGCGAGACCTTGAACACGATGACGCTTGGTGGATTCGCGCTCGCCGTGGGCATTTTGGTCGACAATGGCACGGTTGTCATTGAGAACATCGAGCGCCACGTGAAGGAGGGCGAGCCGCTGACGGAGGCGATTGTGAGCGGTTGCGGCGAGGTCGGTGTTCCGACGATGCTTTCCACCCTCTCCATCTCCATCGTGTTTGTGCCGGTGTTCCTGCTGCAGGGCACAGCAAAATATCTCTTTTCTCCAATGTCGCTTTCTGTTTGTGCAGCATTAGCGGCAAGCCTCGTCCTTGCCTTCACTTTGATCCCAGTGCTGTTCAAATTTTTGATGCGATCGACGGTCGAGCAGCACGAAGAGCCGCAAATACCTCCGGAGCGGCGCCGTTGGTTCAACCCGTTCAGCGCCATTCACACTCGGTTCGACGCGGGTTTCAACCGTTTCCGCGAGATTTATCGTGAGAGTGTTGCCTTCAGCACCGCGCATGCCGTTCCAACGATCGCTTTCTTCATCCTTCTGATGGGCTGCTCCTTGCTGCTTTTCCCGCAGCTCGGGAGAGATTTTTTTCCAGAAGTGGATGCAGGGCTGATGCGGCTGCACGTGCGGGCGCCGCCAGCCACTCGAATCGAGGAGACACAACACTATTTCGCCCGAGTCGAAAATGCAGTTCGCCAGATCGTCGGCCAAGATCAAATCGATACTATGCTCGACAACATTGGCTTGCCCTATAGCGGCATCAATATAGCGCTAAGCGATTCCGCGACTATAGGAACAATGGATGGCGAGATTCTTATCTCGCTCCAGAAAAAGCACACTCCGACGGCAGATCATGTCGCCAATTTGCGGCGTGAACTGCCGCGGCGCTTTCCAGAATTGACGTTCTTTTTCCAGGCCGCCGACATCACTGATCAGGTGTTGAATTTCGGCCTGCCTGCGCCCATCGACATAAGAATTTCCGGACCGAATCCTGATGAGAATTATGGGTTGGCTCAAAAGATCTCAAGGGATATCGCTCGCATCCCGGGTGTCGTCGATTCGCATGTCTTCCAGGTCCCCAAAGCGCCAGCGCTCGGCGTCGATGTCGATCGCGCGTTTGCGCGGGACCTGGGTATTAGCATGGATGATGTGGTCAGGAATGTGCTGGTGGCCACCAATTCGAGCGCTCAAACCCTTCCCAATTTCTGGGTTGAACTGAAGAATGGCGTCAGCTACCCGTTGGTGGCGCAAATGCCGACGTATCAGATCAAATCATCGCAGGATCTTTGGACGCTGCCCATTACTCCGACAGGAGCGAACTCCACCCAAATGCTCATGAATCTTGCGACATTCCCGCGCAAGAGCCTCCCGATTGCAATTTCCCAATTCAATATCATGCCGGTGTTCGACGTGAATGCTAACGTTCAGGGGCGTGATCTTGCCTCGGTGGCAGCCGACATCACGAAGGTGCTCGCGGATGAGAAGCATAGCCCCAGTGTAAAAATCGTACTCAGCGGGCAGGTCGAGACAATGCTTACAAGCTATAGCGGACTCTTTTCCGGAATGGCCGTTGCTGTCGTGCTAATCTATCTTATTTTGGTCATTAACTTCCAGAGTTGGATCGATCCGCTTATAGTCGTGATGGCCTTGCCATTTGCTTTGGCCGGAGTCATCTGGATGTTGTTGCTAACGGGCACTCACCTCAGTGTGCCGGCCCTGATGGGAACTTTGATGGCTCTGGGGCTGGGCACGGCCAACAGCATTCTGGTCGTCACCTTCGCCAATCAGCGCATGGCGGAGGGAGACGATTCGCGGACGGCTGCCGTGCTTGCGGGATACGTGCGTCTGCGGCCAGTTTTGATGACAGCCGGCGCGATGATTTTGGGCATGATCCCGATGGCCTTGGGGGTGGGCGAGGGAGGTGAGCAGAACGCGCCGCTTGCCCGAGCCGTCATGGGCGGCCTGCTGTTCGCGACTTTTGCGACCTTGATTTTTGTTCCTGTAATGTACCGGCTTTTGCGCAGAGGCGGTGCAACTCAGCCCCGTGAGTAGGCCTTCCCAGATAGTGTTATATGCCATCCCTGGACGCCGGTGATCAGGAGGGAGCGATGGATGATGAAGCGGCGAATCCGGTCGGCTACCCGTCCGGCGCTGGACGGCGACTGGTAATTTTCGCCACCGCGGTTGTCGTCGCCCTCGCGGCCGGCTTTCTCATCGTTCGTCTGGTAAAGACGGCGTCGGAGGCGAGGCTTGCGGCAGTAACCAAACAAGAGGCAGCGGAATTGCCGCGCGTGGACGTTGTCAGGGTCGGTCCGCCCCCTTCGACCCAGACGCTTGTGCTGCCAGGCGAAACCGCAGCCTGGTACACGAGTACAATCTTTGCGCGGGTCAATGGCTTCGTTGGCCAGTGGTTCGCCGACATTGGCGATCGTGTAAAAAGCGGGCAGGTGCTCGCGACGATTGAGACGCCGGAGCTTGATGCCGAATACGAGGCCGCAAAGGCTAAACTCAAGGTAGCTCAGGCCGAGGTCCAGGTAAGACAGGCTCAGCTGGAGTTCGCCAAGGTTACTTATGAACGGTGGCGAAATTCTCCAAAGGGAGTCGTGTCGGAACAAGAGCGTGAGGACAAGAAAGCAGGCAACGGCGAGGCGATCGCTCAGCTTGATGCTGCCCAAGCGCAGGTCGCGCTCGACCAGGCGCAAGTGGACCGTTTCTCAGCCTTCGAAGGATTCAAGAGAGTTACCGCTCCTTTCGATGGCACGATCATCGAGCGCCGTATCGACCTTGGCAATCTTGTGACGGCCGGAAGCACCACTGACACGACGATCCTCTACCGGATGACTTTGGATGACCCGCTCCGCGTTTTTGTCGATGCGCCGCAAAGCACAGTGGCGGAGCTCATCAGGGTTGGCACACCTAGTGTGGTCGCGGCCGACTACCGGCCAAACCAAAGCTTCGAAGGAAAGATTGCCCGGACCGCGGAAGCGATCAATGAAGCGGCACGCACGTTGCGCGTGGAGGTCGATATTTCGAATCCGAATCACACGCTTATCCCTGGCACTTACGTAAATGTGACTTTCAAGCTTACGAGCGGTGGCCTAATCCAGGTTCCAGCTGCCGCGCTTATGTTTCGAACCAAGGGTCCAGAGGTAGCTGTCATCGAAAACGGGCGGGTCAATATCAGAAATGTCACGATAGGCCGTGACAACGGAAATGTCGTTGAGATCAGCTCAGGTCTTACGGAGGGTGACAAAGTCGCGCTCAATCTGAGCAGCCGGATCACAGACGGCGAAAGGGTTGAGGCTGTTGAGGCCGATCAGGAGCATGCAAAGAATGTTGCGGCTTCGGCCCATTGACATGTTCCTCGCAAGGATGGCCAGCGGAATTGCCGATGTGAATAAATCTCTGAGTATATTGGGGCTCGCTGCTGGCCTGGCCGGTTGCGCCGTTGGGCCTGACTACGGCACACCGGACACGCCTGTGCCAGACTCATTCCTGCCCCCTGCGGTTCAAGTCGCACATAAAACGGCGGCGATGCCGAGCGTTAATCTGACTGAATGGTGGCGATCCTTGCGGGATCCAGAACTTGATTCACTCGTCAGCCGGGCCCTTGAATCCAACCTCGAAGTCGAAATTGCCTTGACCAGGCTTCAGGAGGCCAGAACACAAGAATTGGTGGTGATTGGCGAGGCGCTTCCTTCTGGCGAGGGAACTGGGGGCGGTGGTGTTGGGACCGGAACTAATCTGACGGTTGGCCGTGTCGCGGAGCCGCTCAGATCGGCAGAAAATCCGACGAATCTTAGCAAGCGTGCGATCACCGGGGGCTTCGACGCGACCTGGGAACTCGACATATTCGGTAAATATTGGCGAGAACTGCAAGCGGCAACTTACGATGCCGAGGCCCTCGCCGCTGCGCGGGATTGGGTGCTGGTGACAGTGGCTGCCGATGTGGCGCGTGCCTATCTCGATATGCGAGCGCTTCAAAGGGAACTCGCCGTGCTTCGGGAAAACATAGGCGTTGCCCGGGGCAGTTTGGATTTCGAAAGGTCACGTTTCAAACAAGGAATTACCAATGAACTCGATGTCGCGCTGGCGGAGCGGCATTTGGCAACCTTGCAGTCAGAGGTCGCGCCCTTAGAGGCTCAGGTGTCCGCAAGCCAGAATGTCATCGCGGTCTTGCTTGGCCGATTCCCGGAGGAACTGGCGAGGGAACTTGCGAGCCCAGGTAGGCTCCCCGCGCTCCCAGGGCGGATCCCACCGGGGCTGCCGCTCGAGCTGCTCCATCGGCGACCGGATATTCTTGCAGCCGAACGCAGACTTGCTGCGGCTACGGCGCGGATTGGCGTGGCCACAGCCGACCTCTTTCCGCGCGTGATCGTCAGCGGCGCGCTGGGCGGTCAGGGCGGCCCGCGATCATCCTCGGCAATTCCCCTCACATTTATAGGCGCGGCCGGTCCGGCGGTTTATTGGCCTATTCTCGACTTCGGCACGCTCGATGCGAAGGTGGACATCGCTGAGCTGCAGGCACATGAATTCGTTGTGGGCTACAAAGAGACGATATTGACCGCCGTTCAGCAAGTTGACGACGCGATCGCCTCTTATACGGCCGAACAGAACCGCCTTGCGAACCTTGGCCGCGCACTCACGGCGGCCCGCCAAGCCACCAAGCTCGCGACCGAGCGCTACAATCGCGGGCTGACAGACTATTTGAACGTTCTCGACGCCGAGCGCCAGGAATTCGATCTCGAAGAGCAATATGTCAGCAGTCAACGGACAGCGGCCGAGCAGCTTATCATCCTTTACAAAGCGCTTGGCGGCGGCTGGGAGCTTTATCAGGCCATACCGCCGATCCGGCAACCGCAGCCAGCCGTCATTGCTGCGGCCAAGCGCCTGCTCGAGCCCGCAGAGGCTCATTAGCCGGAGGTCCTGGTCTGTCCTGAGAGCTTGCAAAGCTTGAGTATCACACAGGAGGGCGTCCTTGCGTAATGCGGGGAACGCTCACGCAAGTTTTCCATTTCCAATTTCGGCCGGGAGCTCTAATCTGTTGAAAAGCCGAGCTCGGAAAACATTCCCTAAATCAAACTCTGCCCGGTTTGGGCAAAACAGAGCGGGAGGACGGAGGCTCGTTCAATGCCTCTCATCTACGAACCAAGTCTGGTTCTACTTTCCCTCCTCATTGCTATCCAAGGCAGTTACGTCGCTCTGCGGATAGCTTTGCAGGTCCGTCGGTCGCACGGGCAAACACGGCGACTCTTGCTGGCTGGTGCCGCCTGTTCGCTCGCGGTTGGCATTTGGGGAATGCATTTCATTGGCATGCTGGCGGCCCGCCTTCCAGTTCCCGTCAATTATCTCGTTCTTCCGACTCTTCTTTCGTTTCTTATCTGTGTGCTTGTCGTCGGCGTTGCGCTTGAGGCCGTGAGTCTTTGGCCGCGGACCTATTACACGCTCGCCGCTGCGCCGGTCGCGGTCGGGATCGGGATCGTGGCAATGCATTACACGGGCATGTGGGCGCTCCATGCGAGCACCCGCATGGTGCACAATCCCCTCATGGTTGCCGGGAGCGTTTTGATCAGCATTGCCGCCTCGGGCATGGCGCTCTGGCTAACCTTTGATGATGCGCGGCGGCCGTCGCTTTTCGTCAGTGCCATGTTCCTCGGTTTGGCGATTTCGGGGATGCATTACACGGCAATGGCCGGGACGGTATTCTATCCGCTTGCAAACGCAGCCCCTCCAAGCTCGCCGGCCGTGTCGCCGGATCTTCTCGCGATCATTGTCGCGATCGTTGCTTTTACGCTATCCGGCGTCTTTCTTTTGACATTCGTCCCCGAACAGTCGAGCCAGGGTCAGAAACCAAGCGAGGGCCTGCCGTCGCCTGTGACATCGGGGATCTCCAGAGAATTGGCGGGTGGACGCGACGCTATGCCGGAGCTGAGCGCGGAACCGGCCATTGTTCTTCCCGGCTCGGAGCCCGCGCCACGGCTGGTTGCCGTGCAGTCGCTTCCGATCGAACGTGATGGTCTCAAAACATCGATTAAGACTGACCATATTTTCGCGGTCCGTGCCGACGCTCATTACACCTTTGTCTTTGATGGGGGCGAAGATTTGTTCTGTCCGCTAGCCATCGGCGAAGTTGAAGAACAATTGGCTGGAGGCAACTTCCTGCGCGTTCATCGCAGCCACATTGTCAATTTGGATCGTGTCAGATCGGTACGCCGGGCTGGCGACAACGCTGTTGCCGAGTTGACGAGTCTCTTACCCAAAACCGTCCCAGTGAGCCGGGCGAAGTTCAACGAGCTTCGCGTTCTCGTCCAAGAGCGTGCTTACGCTGGGCCTAAATAGCGCAATCTTTCCCGGCATCCGGCGCGGCCCGTCGCCCCCCTCAGATAAGGAATGTGATGCAAGCATACTCGATCTCAAATCGAGCATGCTCCGCTTGTCTCCTCAGGCGTGCGATCCATATCATTCCCCATTCCCCGCTGAGCGGGGTCCGCGCCTTTGCCGAGAAGCGGTGCCGGTCGTGAAATTGGGCAGAAACATTGCCGCATTTCGTGCTGTGCACGAAGTGCGTGCTCTTCCGACAGCCACGCCAACATCCGTCACAACGCAATCGTGGCAACCAGAATCTCGCCGGAGGCAGAGGTTCGTTAAATTTCCTAGCATTTCGTGCATTACCCGTTGTCGCTATTCCGGCGAGACGCAATCTTAAAGCAGGGAAAACACCGGCAATGAAAAGCCGGAGGAAAACATACAAGGGAGGGCCGCATGATCCCTGGCAGCTTCGAGTATCATAGGCCGGTATCTTTGCAGGATGCCATTGCGCTCCTGGTGCAGCTTGGGGATGATGCGAGCCCGCTGGCAGGAGGGCATAGCCTGATCCCTGTTATGAAAACGCGTCTTGCCACGCCCGAGCACCTTGTTGATCTCGCCGGCATCAGCGGCCTCAAGGGCATCCGGCGGCAGCAAGATCACATCGTGATCGGAGCGATGACGACTCAATCCGACATGATTGCTTCGCCAGTGCTCGCCGAAACTCTGCCAATCATTCGAGAGACCTCTCTACTCATCGCTGACCCGCAAATCCGTTATGTCGGCACGCTTGGCGGCAATGTTGCCAACGGCGATCCAGGCAATGACATGCCAGCGCTTATGATGTGCCTTGATGCCGAGTATCGGCTCGCAGGAAAGAACGGCGAGCGAAGCATTCGAGCGCGGGAGTTCTATCTTGGGGCTTATGACACCGCGCGGCGGAATGACGAGATTCTCACTGAGGTTCGTATCCCCATCCCGCCTGAAGGCCACGGCTATGCCTATGAGAAGCTAAAACGCAAAGTTGGCGATTATGCGGTCGCGGCCGCAGCTGTGATGCTCACCGCCTCAAACGGGACGTGCCGGACGGCCTCGATCGGTTTGACGAATGTGGCCGACACACCTCTTTTTGCGGAGGAGGCGGCGCGGGCGCTTGTGGGCACGCGGCTCGAACCAGCGGCCATTGCCAATGCGGCCAAGGCTGCCGAAGGGATCACCAATCCTGCCTCGGACGGACGCGGTCCGTCCGAATATCGTAGAAAAATGGCCGGCGTCATGGTCCGGCGTGCCGTTGAACGTGCCAAAGCACGCGCCGGAATGTGAAGGCTGAGCGGAGAAGAACATGCCAAAGGTTCAAGTCAAAATGACGATCAACAAGCGCGAGGTCGAGGCCATGGTCGAACCCCGCATGCTGCTCATCCACTTTCTTCGTGAACAGATGGGACTGACCGGCACCCATATTGGCTGCGACACAAGTCATTGTGGTGCCTGTACCGTCGATCTCAACGAGATGTCGGTCAAGTCCTGCACCCTCTTCGCGGTTCAGGCAAACGGTGCCAGGATCACGACCATCGAAGGGATGGCGGCGCCGGATGGCGCCCTGCATCCTCTGCAGGAAGGCTTTCGCCAAATGCATGGTCTTCAATGCGGCTATTGCACACCCGGCATGATCATGCGGGC
Organism: Methylocella sp.; assembly: GCA_035515355.1. Classification (GTDB taxonomy): domain Bacteria; phylum Pseudomonadota; class Alphaproteobacteria; order Rhizobiales; family Beijerinckiaceae; genus Methylocapsa. The sequence continues at coordinate 67,351 of DATJBL010000114.1, read as the reverse complement.
GCACCGTCTTTTGCAAGAAAATCCAAACCCGACGGAAGCCGAGATTCGCATTGGTATTTCCGGCAATCTGTGCCGCTGCACCGGCTATCAGAACATCGTCAAGTCCATTCAATATGCCGCCGCGAAAATCAACGGCATGCCCTATCAGGAGGCCGCCGAATGAACGACATGACCCCAACCCAGGCCGAGCGCGCTGGAAAGCTTGAGGGCTTAGGGTGTAAGCGCAAGCGCATCGAGGACATCCGATTCACCCAAGGCCGGGGCAATTACGTCGACGACCTCAAGCTTCCCGGCATGTTGTTCGGCGATTTCGTCCGCTCCTCGCATCCGCACGCGCGGATCAAAAGCGTTGACACGTCAAAAGCTCTGGCGCTGCCCGGCGTCAGGGCGGTTTTGACCGCAGCCGATCTCAAGCCGCTCAATCTGCATTACATGCCAACTCTCGCGGGAGATGTCGCGGCGGTGCTGGCCGATGAGAAGGTTCTCTTCCAGAATCAGGAAATCGCCTTCATCGTCGCGGAGGACCGCTACATCGCGGCCGATGCGGTTGAACTCGTCGAAGTCGAGTATGAGCCGCTTCCGGCTGTCGTCGATCCGTTTCAGGCGATGGCCCCGGATGCTCCCATCTTGCGGGAAGACATCAAGGACAAAATGGACGGTCCTCATGGCAAGCGCAAACACTATAATCACATCTTCAATTGGCAGGTCGGGGACAAGGACGGAACGGATACGGCGTTTGAGACCGCCGAGGTAAAGACAAAGGATTTGTTCGTTTATCAGCGTGTCCATCCGTCGCCGCTCGAAACTTGCCAATGCGTCGCGTCAATGGACAAGATCAAGGGCGAATTGACCGTCTGGGGAACGTTCCAGGCTCCGCATGTCGTGCGCACCGTCGTCTCGCTCTTGTCAGGAATTGCCGAACACAAGGTGCATGTCATCTCCCCTGACATTGGCGGCGGCTTCGGCAACAAGGTTGGCGTTTATCCGGGCTATGTCTGCGCTATCGTTGCGTCGATCGTCCTTGGTGTCCCGGTGAAATGGGTCGAAGACAGAATGGAGAATTTATCGACGACTTCTTTCGCCCGCGACTACCACATGACGACCGAGCTTGCGGCAACGAAGGACGGCAGGATCCTGGCGATGCGCGTTCACGTCCTTGCCGATCATGGTGCCTTCGATGCTTGTGCCGATCCCACGAAATGGCCGGCGGGCTTCATGAGCATCTGCACCGGCTCCTATGACATACCGGTGGCCCATCTTGAGGTAGATGGCGTTTATACCAACAAAGCGTCGGGTGGTGTCGCCTATCGCTGCTCGTTCCGGGTGACCGAGGCCGCCTACGCAATTGAGCGTGCCGTCGAGAGGCTAGCCGAGAAGCTTGGGATAGATTCCGCCGAATTGCGTATGAAGAACTTCATCAAGCCGGAGCAATTCCCGTACCGCTCGGCACTTGGTTGGGAATATGACAGCGGCAACTATCAGGTCGCGATGCAAAAGGCCATGGACGTCGTGGGCTATTCTGCGTTGCGTTCAGAGCAGAAGGCAAAGCAGGAAGCCTTCCGCCGCGGCGAGACACGCGAACTGATGGGCATTGGCGTGTCCTTCTTCACCGAAATCGTCGGTGCGGGACCCACCCGCAATTGCGACATTCTTGGCGTCGGCATGTTCGACTCGGCCGAGATCCGTGTTCACCCGACTGGCTCGGTTGTGGCGCGCATGGGCACGAAGAGTCAGGGCCAAGGTCATGAGACGACCTATGCCCAGATCATTGCCACAGAACTCGGCATTCCAGCCGAACAGGTCACAGTAGAGGAAGGCAACACCGATACCGCCCCCTATGGTCTTGGTACCTATGGTTCGCGCTCGACCCCGGTTGCCGGCGCGGCTACGGCCATGGCGGCCCGCAAGATCAGGGCGAAGGCGCAGATGATTGCGGCGCATCTGCTCGAGGTCTCGGAATATGATCTCGAATGGGACGTCGACCGGTTTAAGGTCAAAGGTTTGCCGGAAAAATCGAAGACCATGAAAGAGATCGCTTGGGCGGCGCATAACAATCTGCCAGCCGGGATGGAGCCGGGTCTCGAGGCGGTCGACTATTATGATCCGCCCAATATGACCTATCCGTTCGGCGCCTATTTCTGCGTCATGGACATCGATGTGGATACAGGCGTCGCCAAGACTCGGCGGTTCTACGCGCTTGATGATTGCGGCACACGCATCAATCCGATGATCATCGAGGGGCAGGTTCACGGCGGCCTCACCGAAGCCTTTGCTGTCGCGATGGGTCAGGAGATCCGCTACGACCCGCAGGGGAACGTCATGGGCGCCTCGTTCATGGATTTCTTTCTGCCGACCGCTGTTGAAACCCCGAAGTGGGAAACTGGCTTCACGGTGACCCCGTCGCCGCACCATCCGATCGGTGCCAAGGGCGTCGGCGAAAGCCCCCATGTGGGGGGCGTTCCCTGCTTCTCCAATGCGGTCAATGACGCTTTTGCCTTCCTCGATGCTGGGCATATTCAGATGCCTCACGATGGATGGCGGCTCTGGACCGTGGCGGACCGGTTGGGGTTGCATGCATGAGATAGATAGGCGCCGCTTTCAGTTGAAGGCGGTGCCTTGCACTTTTGAGCGGCTCCCTTCGAACGCGTGAGCGATTCGAGGACCGCTTTGGAAGGCCAAAGGCCCGTCATTCCAAGGATGGTTCGAGCATGTTCTTTCCGGCGCTTCGTGACCCCGGGCGCCTTCTTCCTCCTCCAGGGGGAGATCGATGACTGAGAGGGGCTCACGCGAATGGATCGCCGAGCGGCTTGCCGCAAGTGGCTATATCGCGGATCGCGACCTTACGACTGCGCTCTGGCTGATGGATATGCTGCGCCGCCCGCTTTTACTGGAAGGCGAGGCCGGCGTCGGCAAGACGGAAGTCGCGCGCGCGCTCGCCAGCGTGCATGACACCAAGCTGATCCGCCTCCAATGTTATGAGGGCCTTGATCAGAACGCGGCTCTCTTCGAATGGAATTACCAGCGCCAATTGCTGGCGATCAAGGCTCGCGAGGGGGAGGATCCCGACAATATCGAGGAGCATATCTTTTCGGAACGCTATCTGCTCGAGCGGCCGCTCCTCGCCGCGATCAGGCAGCAGCGCCCGCCAGTCCTGCTGATCGACGAGATTGATCGCGCCGACGAGGAATTCGAAGCCTTTTTGTTTGAACTCCTTTCCGACTTTCAGATCTCCATTCCGGAGCTTGGCACGATGACCGCGACTTCGATTCCCCGCGTGGTATTGACGTCCAATGGCATCCGCGAACTGTCCGATGCGCTACGCCGCCGTTGCCTCTATCATTACGTCGACTTTCCCGACGTCGAACGCGAAGCGCGCATTCTTCTCGCCCGAATTCCCAATATCGACACGGCGCTGGCGCTGCAAATCGCGACTATGGTTGAATCGGTGCGTAAGGAGGACCTACGAAAGACGCCGGGCGTTGCCGAAACGCTCGATTGGGCAGCTGCGCTCGTTGGCCTCGGGATCCGGAGTCTGCCCGATGATCCCGAAGCCGTTTACGAGACCCTCATGTGCGTCGTAAAGACCGCCGAGGACAAAGCCAGAATGTCGCGCGAGGTCAGTGATCGGCTCCTGGGAAAGGTGGCTTGAACGATGGCCGCACTCGGACTTCAGGCATCTAGCGGAGGGGCGGTACGTCAGCGTCTCGCCGCTTTCATCCGCCTCCTGCGCGACCATGGGTTCGTCACCGGACTTGCGGAGACAAGGGACGCGCTGGCGCTTCTCGCCGATCCCATGGCGCAACGCAGCTCCCGCTTGCGCCCGGCCTTCCGGGCCCTCTTCTGCGGCCGCCGCTCCGAATGGAAAAAGTTCGACGAAATCTTCGCGGCCTTCTGGCTCGGCCGAGGTGTCAAGACGGCGCTGCGCACCAGCGGCTTGTCGCCTAACGAGGGGCCGGTGCCTGGCCAATCCTCCCCCGCAAATGAGTCCTTCGCCAATATCGGCGAAGCGGATCATATTGCAAATGTGCCGAGTGGCTCCGCGGTGGCCGAGGGCAGCGGCCGCCGTGAAGGCGCCTCCGCCATGGACAGCTTCGCCAAGACGGATTTTCGCCACCTGACCAACCCGGCCGATATCGAGGCTGCCCATGCCTTGGCCGAGCGGCTCGCCCGGTCCATGCGTGTGCGTCTGACACGGCGGTACCGAGCCTATCGCACGCGCGGGCGCCTCGATTTTCGACGCACGATCCATCACAGCATTTCGCATGGCGGCACTCCAATCGAACTTCTCCATAGGCGCCGCAAGGATAAGCCATTGAAGCTCGTCGTTCTGCTTGATGCCTCCGGATCCATGAGCCTTTATGCACCTGTATTTTTGCACTTTATGTATGGCGTGCTGGGTGCTTTCATCGAGGCTGAGGCTTTCGTCTTTCACACAAGGCTCACGCATATTTCGCCAGCCTTGCGCGAGAAAAATGCCTTGCGCGCAGTCGAGCGCCTCTCGCTCCTCGCAACGGGCATCGGTGGCGGCACGAGGATTGGCGATAGCCTTGCGACCTTCAATCGCTGGCATGCCCGCCGCGTGATCCATTCGCGAACCGCAATCCTGATTGTGTCGGATGGCTACGATGTGGGAGAGCCGGCCCAACTCGGTGCCGAAATGCACCGCCTGCGCCAGCGCTGCCGCCGCATCGTGTGGCTTAACCCACTGCTCGGCTGGCGGGATTATTCGCCGCAGGCGCGCGGGATGCAAGCGGCCCTGCCTTTTATCGATCTCTTCGCGCCTGCCCATAACCTCGAAAGTCTCGCCGCACTCGAATCCTATCTTGCAAGGCTGTAGCGATGCCCAGGGCTGATGTTCTCGATCTCGTCGGCGAAATGAAGGCGAAAGGCGAACCCTTCGCTTTAGCAACGGTGGTGCGAACGGTCGCCGTCACCGCCGCGAAGGCGGGAGCCAAAGCGATCATACGTCCGGACGGCACCCTCACGGCGGGATGGATCGGCGGCGGCTGCGCCCGTGGCGCCGTCTTGCGTGCTGCCCGTGATGCCCTGGAGGATGGCGAGCCACGCCTTATCAGCGTCCAGCCGAAAGAAAGCCTCGATCAGCTCGGCGTCACGGCGGGCGAGGCGTGGGAGGGAATAGAATTCGCCAAGAACATGTGTCCGAGCCGCGGCACGATGGATATTTTCATCGAGCCAGTTCTTCCGAGGCCGCAACTCGTCATCTGCGGGAGTTCGCCGGTGGGAATCGCATTGGCGGAACTCGCCCGCCGGCTAAGTTTCTTCGTGATCGTGTGCGCGCCGCCCGAAGATTATCGCGCTTTTGGGGAAGCCGATCTTTTCGCAAATGGATTCGAACTGCCGAAAGCTTATGACGGCCACGGTTTCATTGTTGTCGCGACCCAAGGCAATAGGGACGGGGCGGCGCTCGAAGCGGCCCTCAAAGCATCCGCAGCTTATGTTTCCTTCGTCGGCTCGCGCAAAAAGGCTGAGGCTCTGCGAAGCGAGTTGGCGCAAATTGGCGTCGATCCCACCCGGCTCGCTGCCTTCAAAGCTCCCGCTGGTCTCGACATCGGGGCAGTCACGCCCGATGAAATCGCGCTGTCGATCCTAGCTGAAATCATTGAAGCAAAGCGGCACACGCATCTTTCCAAATCACGGCAGATCGCAGTCAACGAATAGGAGTACGCCATGGATATGAGCGGCACGCAGAGGATCGCGGCAAGGCGCGAAGAGGTCTACTCCGCGCTGAACGACATTGATGTGCTGAAACAATGCATCCCGGGCTGCGAAACCATTGAAAAAATCTCAGATACCCAGATGCGGTCGACCGTGACATTGAAGGTCGGGCCAGTCAAAGCCTCCTTCAAAGGATTGATCACACTTTCCGATCTTGATCCGCCGAACGGCTATAAAATAACGGGCGAAGGCTCCGGCGGGCCCGCTGGCTTCGCCAAGGGCGGCGCCGATGTCAGACTGGTACCTGATGGCAACGCGACGATTCTGGAATATACGGCAAAGGCCGATGTCGGGGGCAGGCTGGCGCAGCTTGGTGGGCGGCTGATAGACGCGACGGCAAACAAGCTCGCCGGCGATTTCTTCGAAAAATTCGGTTCCATCGTCGGCAAGCCCAAGGTGGTTGAGGCTCCCGTCGAGGGGCCGCATGAAGAGGGCTGGTTTGGCAAGTTTCTTGGTGCCGTCCGCACATTTCTGAAGGGTTGGTTTGGCAAGCTCTTCGGCTCCAGCATCGCTTCCCTGCTATGTCTTTGTCTCCTTGGCAGTGCTGGCGGCTCCAATGGCCTGATCTCCTTTTGAAAGCACAAGGCAATCCTTCTTATGCTGACATCCCAAAGCGATATCCTCCGCAAAGCGCAAGAATGGAAAGAGGGGCGGCGCGATGTTGCTCTCGCGACCGTGGTTGAAACTTGGGGCTCCTCGCCGCGTCCCGTTGGGAGTCATCTCGTCATCGACTCGGAGGGAAATTTCCGGGGCTCGGTTTCCGGCGGCTGCGTCGAGGGTGACGTCATCACCGAAGCGCTCGACGTGATCGCGGCAGGCACGCCGCATATGCTAGAATTTGGGGTTGCCGACGAGACTGCCTGGCGCGCCGGGCTCTCCTGTGGCGGCCGGATCAAGGTCTATGTTCAGAGCCTCGACGCGTCCTGCGCTGGGCTCCTCGCCGCTTTCAATGAAGAGCGCGCCAAGCGGCGTCCTTGCGTGCTCGTGACCGATATCGCTTCTGGCAACCAGCGGCTCATCCGCGCCGCGGACGCTCCTTCAGATCCCCTTGCGGATATTCTGAAGGAGCGGTTTCAGCTCGGCAAAAGCGGCATGGTCGATTGGCGCGGGAATGAACTCTTCCTTCACGTCGAGACGCCATCCGTGCGGCTGGTCGTGATCGGAGCCGTCCATGTTTCGCAGATGCTCGCTCCGATCGCTAGCCTTGCCGGGTTTGACATGGTCGTCATCGATCCTCGCACCGCTTTTGCAACGCCCGAACGCTTCCCCGACGTGCAGCTCATCGCAGAATGGCCGGAGCTCGCGCTGCCCGCCTTGAACCTCGACCGCTACACCGCAATGGTGCTGCTCACGCATGATCCTCGAATCGACGATCAGGGCTTGATTGCGGCTTTGCGGGCCGATTGCTTCTACATAGGCGCACTTGGATCGAGGAAGACACATGCCAAGCGAATGGAGCGGCTGCTCGCCAAAGGTTTTGGAGAGACTGCAGTCAAGCGCATTCATGCTCCCATCGGACTCGACATCGGAGCCGTCAGTCCCGCCGAGATCGCTATCTCCATTGCAGGAGAGGTTATAGCTGAGTTGCATCGCAAGCCCGCGCGAGTAGAAACGGAGAAGGCCGCGTGAAATTCGGCTCATTTCCAATTGCTGAAAGTGAGGGGGTCTTGCTTGCCCAGGCGATCAGACGGCCTGGCCTCTCGTTGCGCAAAGGCGAGTCGATCGGTGCCGTGGAAATCGCCGCCCTCGAGGCGGCCCACATTGGTGAAATCGTCGCGGCTCGCATGGAGCCCGGCGAGGTTGATGAAAACACAGCAGCATTGAGTTTGGCGCGCGCCGCAGCCGGCGCCAATCTCCACATTGCTGAAACCGCCACTGGCCGCTGCAATCTGATCGCTGGCTGTGCCGGCCTTCTCGTCGTCAATGTGGCCGCCATCGATCGCGTCAATATGGTCGATGAGGCGATCACCATCGCGACCTTGCCACCATTTCGGCGTGTTGCTGCGGAAGACATGGTCGCGACGGTAAAAATCATACCTTTCGCCGTCAACGCTGCTGCGCTTGACCACGCAAGGCTGATCGCTGCCGAAGGGCTGCTCCGCATCGCACCCTTCCGCCCGCTTCGCCTCGGCGTCGTCTCGACCTTGTTGCCGGACTCAAAACCTTCGATCGTTGGGAAGGCCCTTCGCACGCTCGCTGATCGGCTCATGCTGACGAGAAGCATGATCGCAATCGATGAATGCACGCCACATGCGGCGGGGCCGCTTGCATCTGCGCTCCAGCGCATCGCGGAGCTCTGTGATGTCATTGTGATTTTCGGCGGCTGTGCCATCACCGACCGCCGTGACATCGTTCCGAGTGCGATTGGGATGGCCGGTGGCCGCATCGAACATTTTGGTATGCCTGTGGAACCTGGGAATCTGCTTCTGCTTGGATCGCTGCCGGACGGGGACAAGGTAAAGCCGGTCATCGGGGCGCCCGGCTGTGCCCGTTCGCCGAAGAAAAATGGATTCGATTTCGTGCTCGACCGGATTCTCGCCGGATTGCCGGTGGGCAGCAGGGAGATCCGCCGGATGGGTGTTGGGGGACTTCTGATCGAGACCGCCACTCATGTGCAGGCGGAGGCTGTTCCTCGTGAGGTCGCCGTTGAGTAACATCGCTGCGATCATCCTGGCGGCTGGTCTTTCCTCGCGCTTTGAGTCCGGCTCCAACGAGACGAAACTCGTCGCTCTGCTGTCCGGCAAGCCATTGGTCCGGCACGTCGCGGAGGCAGCGCTCGCTTCTCGCGCTCGCCCAGTTCTTGTCATCACGGGACATGCAGCGGCACAAGTCAAGAATGCGCTCACGGACCTCAGCCTCTCATTCGTCTTCAATCCGGATTATAGGACCGGCCTTGCGAGCTCTTTAAAGGCTGGAATCGCAGCTTTACCTGAAACGGCGGCAGGGGCCCTCGTCCTCCTTGCCGACATGCCTTGCATTTCGGCGGGTCTTATGGATTGCCTGATTGAGGCCTTCGAAGCCTCGCCGCGGGCTCCATTCGCGGTTGTACCGGTGCATGCAGGTTTGCGCGGCAATCCGGCGCTGATCGGCAAGAAATTGTTTGACTCCCTTAAGCGACTTGAGGGGGATCGAGGTGCGCGCGCCCTTCTTGGGGCGGCTGGAAAAGACGTGCTTGAATGGTGCGTGGACGACGAGGCGAGCCAAATCGATATTGATTCGATCGAGGCGCTGCGCAAGTTGCGTGTTTCGCAGCCTGAACAGCGGCAGCCGACGAGCTAACGATCGATTTCACCGAAGACAATATCAAGGGCTCCAACGATTGCAGCAACGTCGGCGAGCATGTGCTTGCGCGCAAGCTGATCGATCGCCTGCAAATGTGCAAATGAGGGGGGACGAATTTTCACCCGGTAGGGTCTGTTGGTGCCATCGGCGACGAGATAGACGCCAAACTCGCCTTTCGGCGCTTCGACAGCGGCATAAACTTCGCCCGCCGGAACATGGTGGCCTTCACTATAGAGCTTGAAGTGCGCAATGGTCGCTTCCATGGAACGTTTCATCTCGGCGCGCCGCGGCGGTACGATCTTATTGTTTTCCACTGCCACCGGTCCTTGCCCTTCTGGCGACCATAATTTTTCCAAGCATTGCTTCATGATGCGGACCGACTGGCGCATCTCTTCCATGCGAACCAGATAGCGATCATAGCAGTCACCGTGCTTGCCGACAGGAATGTCGAAGTCCAAATCGGAGTAGCATTCATAGGGTTGCGCTTTGCGGAGATCCCAGGGAGCTCCGGCCGCCCGGACCATCACGCCGGAAAATCCCCATTTCCATGAGTCTTCGAGGCTCATCGCGCCGATGTCGACATTGCGCTGCTTGAAAATGCGGTTTTCGGTTAGCAACCCTTCGAGATCATCGCAGACCTGGAGGAAGGGATCGCAAAAACCCCAAATGTCGTCTAGGAGCTTGGGCGGCAAGTCCTGATGCACGCCGCCAACCCGGAAATAATTTGCGTGCATCCGCGCCCCTGATGCGCGTTCATAAAAAACCATCAGCTTCTCGCGCTCTTCAAATCCCCAAAGCGGAGGTGTCAGTGCACCAATATCTAAGGCTTGCGTCGTGACATTGAGGAGGTGGGACAAGAGCCTGCCGATTTCGCTGTAGAGCACCCGAATGAGCTTAGCTCTTATCGGGAGTTCAAGCTTGAGGAGCTTCTCTACGGCAAGACAGAAGGGATGCTCCTGATTCATCGGAGCAACGTAGTCAAGCCGGTCGAAATAAGGGAGCGATTGGAGATAGGTTCTGGCTTCGATGAGTTTTTCTGTTCCCCGATGCAAGAATCCGATGTGCGGATCGATACGCTCTACGACTTCTCCATCAAGCTCGAGCACAAGGCGCAACACCCCGTGAGCGGCGGGATGTTGCGGACCAAAATTGACTGTGAAGTTGCGCATCGGAGCAGCCCGCTCTTGTCCTCGCCGGAACGTTGTGGGTAAGACATGGTTCCCCGCGCGCAGGCTTGACGGCGTCAAAAGGAATGGCAATGGCGCGATGCACGGGCAATCCGAATCGGGCTGGCCTTTAAATGGCCGCGAGCGGAAGCGCTGTCTCTTTTGAGTCTCTTTGTTTCGTTGCAGGATCTTTCCGAAACATCTGCAACTTGTGGAGACCGTGCTTTAGTGAGCCGCCACAGCCGCGCTCCGCCGCGGGCCTTTCAACAACGCGATGGCAGACAGGCTGATGATCAGCCCAACCCCGACGATCCAAAAGGCGTCGGAATAGGCGGATACATAGGCTTCGCGCCGGACCTCAGCCGCCAAAGACATCAATGCCTGCGCTTTGGCCATGGCTGGGTCGGCGACCACATGGCGCAAGCCAGCGATTAGCATGGCGATCTTATCTTGCGTCCGGCTGGCGTTCTGCGTCATGGCTTCCGCCAAGACCGAGAAGTGAAAATTCTCACGCCGCTCGATGACTGTCGAGAGCATTGCGATTCCAAGGGAGCCGCCGAGATTGCGCATCATATTGAAGAGGGCCGATGCGTCGGCCGTTTCACGCGGCGGAAGCCCCGCGGTCGCGAGCTGCGACAAAGGAATGGCGAAAAGGGGCTGGCCTGCGGCACGGAGAAGCTGCGGAAGGATGAGCTGATCCATGCCAACGTCATGCGTGAGATTCACATTGATGAAGCAGCTTGACGCAAAGAGCAGCGTTCCGGCAACTACGAGAATGCGCGTGTCGAACCTCTTCATGAGGAAGGGCATAGCCGGAAAGAGCACGAGCTGCGGAAGGCCGCTCCACATCACCACATAGCCGATCTGCTCAGCATTATAGCCTTGGATTTGCGCGCAATAGACCGGGATCACATAGGTCGAACCGAGCGAAACAGCGCCGAGCACCGTCATGAGCGCACATGAGGCGCCGATCGTTCTGTTGCCAAGGACCCGCAGATTGATGAACGGATTTGCGGCGGTGAGTTCGCGCACGAGAAAGCACAAAATGCCGACCGATGCGATCATCGTCAATCGGCTGATCGCGTCGGACTCGAACCACTCTTTCCGCTGCCCCTCCTCGAGAACGTAAGTAAGACTGGAAAGGCCGATCGCCATTGTCGTGATCCCAAACCAATCCCCCTTCGGCAGCTCCGCCCATCGCGCCTTCTGTTTGGGCAGAGCGATCAACTGGATCATCGTGGCAATCGGGCCGGGAACAAGATTGAGGTAGAAAATATAATGCCAATTGAAGTTGTCGGTGAGCCAGCCACCGATCGTCGGGCCAATCGCTGGCGCGAAGGTCGCCGTGAGGCCGAAGAAGGTGATGCCGAGTCCCTGTTGCGATCTCGGCAGACGGGTGCGGATGATGGTCACGGCGGTTGGAATCAGAACGCCCCCGGTAAATCCCTGCCCAGCACGGAAGAGGATCAACTGCCCAAGCGATGTCGATAGTGCGCAGGCGATGGAGAAGGCGATGAAGAGAATCGTGTTCACCGACAGATAGCGGCGCAAACCGAAAATAGACCCGAGCCAGCCTGTCAGCGGAATCACGACGATCTCGGCCATCAGATAGGCCGTGGAAATCCAGCTTCCCTGCTCAGCCGAGGCCCCGATGGCGCCTTCGATATTGGCGAGCGAGGAATTGGTGATCTGGATGTCGAGAATGGCGGTGAAGGCGCCGATGATGGCTCCGGCGACCGCCAGCCAGTCCGTGAGCGTGGCTTTTGCTTCGGGTGCTGCGCCAGTCATCATTGCGTCTTCAATGCACCGAGCCGGATAGGCCCTGAGACCGGCTTCATCGGATGATCACGCGTGTCGATCACTGCCTCGGCCGAAAGCCCAGGCCGCAGCCGTCCGATCAGCGGATCATGATCGTCGAGAAGGATCTTCACCGGAACGCGCTGGACGATCTTGGTGAAATTGCCGGTTGCGTTTTCCGGCGGCAGCAAGGCGAATTGGGCACCCGTGCCCGGCGCAAAGCTCTCGATGGTTCCGCGGAAGACGTGATCTCCGAAGGCATCGACCGTGAAGGTCGCGGCTTGTCCCTCAACCATCTCTCCGATCTGTGTCTCTTTGAAGTTGGCGACGAGATAGATGGACTTACCCATCGGCACGAGTGTAAGCAGGTTCGTTCCAGGCTGAACCAGTTGGCCCTTGCGGAGCGCGCGGTCGCCCACGACGCCATCAATCGGAGCCGTGATCGTGGTGTAGTCGAGGTTGAGTCTTGCCTGTTCGAGGTTGATCTCGGCTCGCTCCAGGCTGGCGCGGGCTGCACTTTCGAGAGAACTCAGGCCATCCGTCTGCTTTTGAGCCGCCTCGTAACTCGCCCTGGCCTTATCGAGCGCTGCCTTTTTCTGCTGGAAATCTGCGTCCGCCTGGTGCGATCTCTGAACGGTTCCTGCGCCGCGTCCCAAAAGATCGCCATAGCGCCTTTGTTCCTCGGCAGAGAAGTCGAGCGCCGCTGTCGCGTGGGCGACATCAGCCTTGGCCTCCTCGATCTTGGCCTGCTGTTGCACAAGCGCCGAGGCGACGCCATCGAGGCTCGCGCGCGCTTTGTCGAGATCGGCCTTGGACTGGAGATAGGCGACCCGAAAGTCCCGGTCGTCGATCCGCGCAAGAACCTCGCCCGCTTTTACTGGCTGATTGTCATCCGCGAAGACCTCGGCGATAAAGCCGCCGACCTTTGGCGCGACGATGACCTTGTCAGCCTGGAGATAGGCATTGTCGGTCGTCTCCTCGAAGCGGCCTTCCGTCCACCAATGCCAGCCAAACCGGCCGGCCAGCCCGATTGCGAGCAGGAGCGCGAGTGTGAGCAGCGCATGTTTGCGCGCCCATCGCGCCGGCTTTGTGAAATCACTCAGTCGGGGAGGGCGCAGCGCAGGCGCGGGAGAGCCATCCCGAAGACGGAGAACTGTCTTGCTCCCGATTGCAAGGGCGCTTTCGCTCATTGCGCCATCGGGGTGACCGTGAGATCTTGCCGAAGCTTCCATTTTGGGTCCATTATGAAACAGAACGGTATCGTTCTATATCATGGTTGGTCAGAAGGCAAGCCAAAACGTTGGGGCAGGCGATGAACGACACCCTTGAGAAAGGACCTGCGAGGCTCCGGCCAAAGACGCACGGCGGCCGTCCCACAAAACAGGCCGCGGCAGAGCGCGACGAGCGTCTTTTAGAAATCGCGGCTCAGATGTTCATGGAGCATGGCTTCGACGGAACCTCGATGGACCGGCTCGCGGAGACAGCGATGATCGGTAAGGCCACGCTCTATGCCCGCTATGCCGACAAGGGCGCCCTCTTCGCCGACGTGCTGCGGCGGCGCATTCTTCTGACCTACGGCCCTCTTGAGGCGGAAATTGAAAAGGATCTGAAGGGCAAAAGCCTGGAGGCGACACTTCTGAGCGTCGCACGCCGCTTGCTCGATCTTACCTTGTCGCCTTCCTCGATTGCCCTGGGCCGCATCCTTGCCGCGCAAGGGGCGCGCTTTCCGGACCTCGGCAAGCTTGCCGTTGAGGAAGGCTTACATCGCCAAATCCGGCTCGTTGAGAAAATCTTGGCGAGCTTTTCGGGCACTCATCGATATGTCATCGATGATCTCTCGCTTGCCGCGGATCTCTTTCTCAGCATCGTTCTTGGCCGCGTGTCGCGCGTGGTATTGCTCGGCGTTCCGATAGAGGCCAAGACGCTCGATCGGCGCGCGCGGGAGGCTGTGAAAATCTTCGTTAGGGGCCTCCTTGAGCCGACGCCCACGGAACGGTGCTAATCGGCGCGAACCCCAGTCCACTGATCGAGATCGCGGATGGCACCACGTGCGGCGCTCGTGGTGAAAGCCGCATAGGCTCTGAGGGCTGGCGACACGTTGCGTTTCCGGTCGCGCGGCCTCCAGCCATCCGGACCACGCGCTTCGACAGCGCGCCGGCGCTCCGACAGGATGGCATCCGGCACCGCCAAATGGATCGAGCGATTGGGAATATCGATTTCGATTCTATCCCCGTCTTCGATCAAAGCAATGAGACCGCCCTCGGCGGCTTCTGGAGAAACATGCCCGATGGATAAACCGGAAGTGCCGCCTGAGAATCGTCCGTCCGTGATGAGCGCGCAGGCTTTGCCGAGGCCCTTCGATTTGAGATAGCTCGTCGGGTAGAGCATTTCCTGCATGCCGGGGCCTCCGCGCGGCCCTTCATAACGGATCACCACGATCTCGCCGCTCAGAACCTTGCCCGTCAGAATCCCCGTAACAGCCTCGTCCTGGCTCTCGAAAACGCGCGCGGGACCGGTGAACACATGCAGAGCCTCATCCACCCCCGCGGTCTTCACGATGCAGCCGTCTTTTGCAAGATTTCCTTTCAGGACGGCAAGGCCGCCGTCCTTGGAAAAAGCATGCTCGACGTCGCGGATAACGCCTGCCGAGCGGTCAAGATCGAGTGCGTCCCACCGCCGTTCTTGGCTGAAGGCTGTCTGGGTCGGAACGCCGCCCGGCGCCGCAAGATAGAAGCGTTGCACGCTTTCGCTATTGGTCTGACCAATGTCCCAGCGCCGCAAGGCTTCGCGCAGAGTGCTGCTATGGACGGCCGGCTCATCACTATTCAAAAGACCGGCCCGGTCGAGCTCGCCCAAAATAGCCATGATACCACCCGCCCGGTGCACATCCTCCAAATGCACGTCGGCTTTGCTCGGTGCGACCTTGCAAAGGCAGGGCACCCGCCGCGAGAGCCGGTCGATATCATCCATCGTGAACGCCACATTGGCCTCATGAGCAGCGGCCAAGAGATGTAAAACGGTGTTGGTCGAGCCGCCCATCGCGATGTCAAGGCTCATCGCATTTTCGAAAGCTTTGAAGCTCGCGACCTGGCGCGGCAAGACGCGCTCATCTCCATCCTCGTAATAGCGCCTTGCGATGTCGACGATCAGGCGCCCAGCTTCAAGAAAAAGCCTTTTACGATCCGCGTGGGTGGCAAGCATCGAACCATTTCCGGGGAGCGATAATCCCAGCGCCTCGGTCAAGCAATTCATCGAGTTGGCGGTGAACATGCCCGAGCAGGATCCGCAGGTCGGGCAGGCCGAGCGTTCGATGACCTCAAGCTCCGCATCAGTCACCGCATCGTCGGCGGCGGCAACCATGGCATCGACGAGATCGAGGGCGACCGCCTTGCCTTTGAGCACGAACTTGCCGGCTTCCATCGGTCCGCCGGAGACAAAGACGGACGGGATATTGAGGCGAAGCGAAGCCATCAGCATCCCTGGCGTGATCTTGTCGCAATTGGAAATGCAAACCATGGCATCCGCGCAATGCGCATTGACCATATATTCGACGCTGTCGGCAATCAGCTCCCGTGAAGGCAGGCTGTAGAGCATGCCGTCGTGCCCCATGGCGATGCCGTCGTCGATGGCGATCGTGTTGAACTCCTTGGCGACGCCGCCGGCCAGCTCGATCTCACGCGCGACAAGCTGGCCTAAATCCTTCAGATGGACATGGCCCGGCACGAATTGCGTAAACGAGTTGACGACGGCGATAATCGGCTTGCCGAAGTCGGTGTCCTTCATCCCGGTCGCACGCCACAGGCCACGGGCGCCGGCCATATTCCGGCCATGGGTTGTGGTGCGGGAACGATAGGAGGGCATGCGCGGGTCCTTCATGTTGATATGACGATGGGCTAAGCGAGACCAGAGAGCGCAGGCGTCGCGGGAGCTGCTAGAATGCAAAGTGCTTTTCTACCCGCTGTTCGAGTTTGTTTGTCAATAGGGTGTTGGGCCTAATTTCGTTTGGGACAAGCCATCCAGCCTATCCAGCTATTGGATGCTGCAGAGGCCGTGCCCGTCCTCACCGCCTCAAAGATTGTGGCAGCCTAAAATATCATTTGAGCGCTTCCAAATGATGGGTCTCGTTTATGCGCCGGACGCAGATGTGATTGTCAATAACATCGATCTCGTTGATGGCGCAGGGTGCTTGCGCAAGCCGCCAATAGGCGGAAAGGGGTTGCTCGAGAAGCTGTAAGAGCAAGGCTCGGTTGACGCTGTCGTGTCCAACGATAACGAGAGTTTCACAAGTGTGCTGCTCCAAAACGAATCGCAGGGCATCGGCGGTGCGGGCGACGAGATCCTGAAGCGAATCCCCTCGAGGAAATCGAATCAGATGGGGCGTTGCATACCAAGCGGCAACGAGATCCGGCCATTTGGCGCGCACCGCCTCATGGGTCTGCCATTGCCATTCGCCATAATCGAGATCGGTCAGCGCGGCCAGCGGCTCGCTCTGGATCGCGCAGGCCTTGGCGATTTCCTGGCCAGTTGTGACGCAGCGGCTCATCGGGCTCGTATAGACCTTTGCGGCCTTCCAGGCTTTGGCGATCCGTGCCGCGACCGCTTTTGCCTGTGCCCGGCCGAGTTCGGTCAAAGGCAGCTCGGTGCGGCCACGGAACCGCTCCGGCTCGATCCCTTCGACATGCCCATGGCGGGTCAGAATGATTTTCGTCATCTCGGCCTGTCCGATTGCCACTCGCGCGGCGTTTGTCCCGTCCATCGGCGAAACGCCCGCGAAAAGTGTGCGCCTTCCGTATAGCCGAGTTCGAGGGCCGCGTCTGTCGCGCCAAAGCCACTGCGTAAGAGTTCCGATGCTCGGGTGACGAGCGCGCGGCATCGAACTCAATGCGTCGAGGGCCGACATTTGTCCGGTTTTGCGGCTCAATCGGACAAAAATGTTTCACGTGAAACTTTTTGGTACGATTGGCAGCCAGCGAAAACTTACGGGTGCAAAGGGCGCCGATTGTCTTTTAGGCGCGATCCTTTGTCGGGTCCGCGACTTTCGCGGGGTCATGGACGGCCGGCAGAAATCACATCTCCGCCCATTGCCTCAGCAGATTGTGGTAGGTCGCCGTCAGCCGAGCCAGGGCCGGATTGCCGGGTGCGTCCCGTGTCAGCTGCATGATCGCGGTATCGAGATCGAACAAAAGCGCCCGCCGCGCCCGGTCGCGGATCAGACTCTGGATCCAGAAAAAGGAGGCGATTCGCGATCCGCGCGTGATCGGCGTGACATAGTGCAAACTGTCCGAGGGATAAACGACAATATCTCCCGCAGGCAATTTGACACTATGGCTTCCGTAAGTGTCATCGACTGTCAGTTCGCCGCCATCATATTCGTCAGGCCCGTTGAGAAACAAAGTTGCTGAGACGTCGGCGCGGATGCGCATGCCAGCGATTGACTGGCGCACCGCATTATCGACATGCGCGCCGAAGGTCATCCCTTCATCGTAGCGGTTGAACAATGGCGGGAAGACCGTGTGCGGGAGCACCGCCGAAATGAACAGGGGGCTGCGTTGCAGCGCCTTGATGACCATGTCGCCGAGTTCGTGATGTTCGGCGCTGCCTTCTGGCAGTTGGAGGTTGTGCTTCACCTGACACGACTGATGGCCCGCGGTCACGCGTCCGTCGACCCAGGCGGCCCGCCGCATCACGTCGCGGCACTTGGCGATTTGGTCGGCGTCGAGAATGGCTGGAATATGGAGCAGCATGGCAAGGCCTACGAGCGAGGAACAGTCATGCGATCGGCGTTGTCTGAGACAGCCGCGGCCACCGTCCCCGCGATCCGAATTCCGCTAGCCGCCGAGGGGTTGGACCGGCGGCGCAGCCACATCATGATGCCGGTAACAAGCAGGATCGTTGGGAAGAGGCCGCAAAGCAATAGGACGCCGCGCCACACAGGGCCGTGATAACGACCCGCATGAAGACGGCGCATCAAGGCACCGATGGCATCGCCCGTCATCGGAGGAGCACCCACGACCGCTGTGGCTGTTGTGTCATCGACCATAACAGTCCACTGCGCTCCGTTGTCCCCCACCATCCTCAGCTGCCAGGCTTTGCCTTCCGCTGAAGGGAGGGCGAGGGAGAGCGGCTGTGATCCAGGCAAACAGGCGAGCGCAAGATCGAGTGCGCGCTGCGGATCAAGCAGCTTTCGACGCAAAAGCGGTGCGGCGCGATCCGGCGGATGATCCATTTGTGCAAGGGGCGCCAGCAAGCCCAGCAGCACGCGCCCTTGCTGCGGAAATGCCTGATACATGCCAGTGATCGCCATGATAGCTAGCGGAATGGCAATCCAGAATCCCGTCATGTGATGCAAGTTGAAACTGACTTTCGGGCCGCGCCGCCAGCGCAAGCCGCGCAGAACGGAGACATTGCGCGGCCACCAAATCCACAGACCTGTCAAGCAGAGGAACAGCAGACCCATTCCCACGAAGCCCACAATCTGTCGGCCCGAGAGCGGCACAAGCAGGCTGTCATGAAATCGGCGAACCGTTCCGACGAACGACGCGCGGAAATCAGCGGTGCCGAGCACCTTTGCCGTCCGCGGGTCGAGATAGACGGTAAGAAGTGCCGGTGGAACGGTGTGACGGGCGCCATCTTCGGGAGGGGCATCGGAGTGCGGATCGCGGGCACGCACCAGCACCGTTACCGGTAAGCCTGTTTCGGCGGGCCAGCGCAGCTGTATCGCCTCGCCGCTGGCAAAGGCCGCGGCATGATCAAGATAGAGGCTGGCCGGCTGCGTCACTGACACACCGCTAACCGCGTAGAGGGACGGGTTGAGAAACCGGTCAATCTCAGTGTCGAAGAGAAGCAAGGTTCCCGAGAGCGTCACTGGAAAAATCAGCGTGCCAAGTCCGAGGCCGATCCAAAGATGGACCTGCCGGACGGTGCGGCGCACCGGCGCGAAAGCCGACATATTCATTCCGAGCGAGACAGCGAAAGTTGCATGAGACCTTTTCATATAAGGGGTGGACACAATAGATGCAATAAGAACGCCAGTCTGTAATTATTCTAGTTATATTGTAACCGATATTGATGAAACAAATTTGACTCATTACTTTGTATGGCGTATCTATAAATGGAGATTGAGTATTTATACTTATTCTAAAGTAGAGTTATACTTTAGACTGATTACAAAACTCTCTCTAAGTTGAGAGCCATTCTAAACTATATTCAATCCTTTGAGGGCGACGATGAACATGCGGGAAGGCGTGGCAGAGCTGTTCGGCCGGAAGAGTGAGCGATCGGAGCGCGCCAGTGACTGGATCCGCTCGAAATCTCGAGCACCTTTGGCTCACGCCGCGCTTGGCCTTGCCTCCATGATGCTCACCGCAAGTCCGGCTCTAGCCCAAGACGGCACACCTCCCGACCAGCAAGACGCAGCCGCCGCCCAGCAAGACGCAGCCGCCGCCCAGGAAGGCGCCACCTCGATGAATTTGGATACGGTCGACGTGACCGCTGAAGGCGGCAGCCCCTATAATCCGCAGACGCTCCAGCTTCAACGGATCGCGACGCCAATCCTAGACACTCCGGCGACGATCACCGTGATCCCCCAGCAGGTCATGCAGGACCAACAGACATCGACGGTCGTCGAGGCCCTGCATAATTCGCCAGGAATCACTTTTTTCGGCGGCGAAGGCGGGACGCAAGGCGACAATATCAATATCCGCGGCTACTCGGCGCGTAACGATTTCTACCGCGACGGTGTCCGGGATCCCGGCTGGTACACGCGCGATGTGTTCAGCATCCAGAACATCGAAGTGCTCAAAGGGCCTGCCTCGTTTCTGTTCGGCCGCGGCTCGACCGGCGGTGTCGTCAACATGACGAGCAAGCTGCCGGTGTTCACCGATTTCACGACGGTGGAAATGTCCGGCTATACGGCGCCTGGGACACGCGTGACGGCGGACGTCAACCGGATGTTCGGTGACACCGCTTTCCGTGTCGTCCTCCTCGGCAATGATACCGACGTCGCTGACCGCAATCACATTGTCACCAAGAGGGTCGGAGCTGCCCCATCCTTCACGGTGAACATGACGAATGATACCCGTCTCACAGTGAGCTACATCTTTCAGAAGGACGACAATATTCCTGATTATGGCATCCCGGTTCTGCCCGGCTCCTATTTCGGGACGCCTTGGGGGCAGCCGACGCCGGTGCCCGCCAATACCTATTATGGGCGGCTAACCCCGTCTCTCCCGGACACGGAACAGGTCGACGCCCACATCGTGACCCTACGCCTCGATCATGATTTCAACGAAGACTGGAAGATCAGCAATGTGTCGCGCTTTTCCTACATCGACCGCTTCGTTCGCATTCGCGGGGTCCAGGTTGGCAATCAGACGGTCGGCACAGCGCCAAACCTCTGGAGCGCGGCAGCCGGGGGTGTCCTTCTCAATCCGGTGCCCTATCGCTATCCCCTGGGTAGCCTTTATGTCGCCAACACCAACGATTTTCAGAACCATACGCAAAATTATCTGATGACCAATCAGACCGACCTCACCGGCCATTTCAATACGGGTTTCCTCAATCATACGGTCACGGCGGGCATCGAATTGAGCGAGGAGAATCGCAGCCAGCTTAGGACCACGCTTGTTCCGGGCGACCGCGTCGACGTTGGCGATCCCAATCCCTACCCGGTCAATCCGGGAACCTTGCCGTTGACCAGTACGCTTCAGGACGACCTCGCGCGCACCATCGGTCTTTATGCCAACGATCAAGTCAGGTTCAATCCTTGTATGGAATTCCTCGCCGGGCTCCGGTTCGATCGCTTCACGGACTGGCAGCTCGCTCAGAGCCAGTTCACTCTGACCTCGGGAATTTCCGGCCCCTATAATTCGGTGACACCCTACAATCTCATCAATGATGTCACTTTCGTGAGCTGGCGGGCCGGGCCGGTGGTGCATCCGCTCCCGAATATGAGCGTCTATTTCATGTATGGCACCTCGTTTGATCCATCGAGTGAATATCTGACGCTTAGCGCCGGGCAGCAGAACCTGCCTCCGACGACCGATCAGACGATGGAAGTGGGCAGCAAGATCAATTTCTTTGACAATCGCCTCAGCCTCGATGGCGCCTTGTTCCGCACCACCCAATCCAATGCGATCGAGGCGCTAAATTCCGCGCTCGGCCTCTACGCTGAGGTTGGCGAAACGCGGGTGCAGGGTTTCGAACTCGGCATTTCGGGCAATATCACGGATCAATGGGCGGTATTCGGCGGCTACACCTTCATGCAGGGCCGCGTGCTTGATAGCGCGCTTTCGCAAACGACGGGCTCTTTCGTCAGCGCCCCCGGAAATGGGCTGCAGAACGTTCCCTGTAACACTTTCACGATGACGACCACTTATGCAATCACACCCCAACTGACCGTCGGCAGCAGCACTTATTTCGTCGACAAGCGCTGGACGAGCAGCGCCGATATCGGCCTCGTCCCCGGCTATTGGCGCTTCGACGCGATGGCGCGCTACAGGATTGACGAGCACATGTCTTTCCAGCTCAATCTCATCAATCTGGGGGGCACGAAAAATTTCGAGACGATCTCCGGCTATGGATCGGCGACGCCAGGCCCAGGGCGTAGCGCGATCCTGACCGCGAAGATAACGTTCTAGCTGTCCGGTCTGCCGGAATGCCGGAAAATCGGGCCACCGGAGTGGAGGTCTCCCACATGGCACGCTTTCCGGCCACATCGCCCTCAAGCAGGCATCGCTTTGATGGCGTCAAAAGTCTCGGCCATTTCCTTGAGGCTGACGTCGGTAATGAGGGCAGGGGCGAACACATCAACGCCCGCCATCCAGGACCGCTCGCACGTCTCGTCGCAAAGGGCGATTCGAAGGGCTTGATTGAGTTCGTAGACGCCCCAGGCAAGGCCAGCATCCCGAAGCGCCGCCTGGAGGGCATTCTGCACGAGGCTGCGCACGGTCAAATGCAAGGCCGAGACGGGAACCTCGTTTTCGCCTCCTTCTAAAGCTTCACGGCATGCGTCCTGGTCGTAAGAGGCGTGGCCGCGACAGGCAAGCGGACGCACGGCGTAAACCACGCAATGATCGTTTTCGATAAGCGGACAAATGAGGCGCGAGGCCATACGTTGCTGCTGATTGAGCTCCCGCGTCGCGCGATCCGCAGCCACGATTTTTTGCATGACCTCCCGCCCAACCCTCTGTGGAAGGGCGCGGACCTTTCGAGCAACGCTCAGGATCTCAGGTGCCGTCGCCGCGACGCGAATGGTGCAACAGTCCGCGCAGCCACCGCGGCAGGCGATCGGGCCACCCTCTTGAAGGTCAGCTTCGACGCTTCTTGCAAAGCTCTCATAGGCGCGTTCGGATAGAGCTTCCGCACGATCTTGGGAGCCACGGCGTGCCGCGAGCAAGACAGTGAAACCGCGCAGCATCGCTTTGAAATATATGATCGGATGGGCAGCATCCGGAATCGGCATCACTCCATCCGGGTCTAAGCCAGGGAGCCTGCGGGAGCGGGGCGCCACGGCGCCCTCACGTCATGCTCTGGTTTAAGATAGCTTCGAAGCGGTTGCGCTCGATTCTAAACACACCCCGGCCACCAGCAAACACCTGGTAATTTGAAGGAGCAGTCAAGGCAAGGTGCATGTACCACTGTTGCGCGGTGAGGTGCTCAGGGCAGCAATCGATCGTGTTGACGAGAGCGTTGGGGTGGAAGCGCACATGAATCATCACTTCGTCCCGCTTTGCATTGGCGGGACTGGCCGGTGCTGTGGACTTGGCATCTGTCAGGGCGACGACGTTGCCCGCAGTTTCGGGGCTCCTGGTTTTTGCTTCCAAAGTCATATTCAGTCTCCGTTGGGACCAGCGGACATTGCCGGACCTTCGGAATCGTTATGTAAATAAATTATATAATGTGTCAACAAGGATCCCGCCTAGGGGCAGCGCCGTCACCCAAGCCTTTTGCAAGTTGAAGCGCGGAACTGTGGAAAGCTGGATTGGTTTCCCAAAAATCCGCCGTTCTCTGGCGGACATCGTAGGAATTCGGGGAAAAAATGCATGATTTTCGCATCTTGTTTACGTAAACCGATCCACGATATTCCGGCAGTCCGTAATTCTTTCTAGCGGGGCGGAGCGCCGCTCTGGCTGAAAATTGCAGTCGTACTTTTGAGTTAAGGGAGATCAGAAAATGAAAATATCCGCACGCAATGTCCTTGAAGGAACCGTCAAGGATGTGAAGAAGGGCGCGACCACCGCGAACATTCATGTCGATGTGAAGGGTCTGACCATCACCTCTTCGATTACGAATGAGTCCGTCGACGATCTCGGGTTGAAGCCGGGCGAAAAGGTCAAGGTCGTCATTAAGTCCTCTGATGTGATCCTTGCTGTTGAATAAACATGCTCGCCGCCGCCTGGCTCATAAAGCCCGGCGGCTCCGGCGCGGGACAAATCAGGCAAAGGGACTTCAATGAGGGGGAAGGCGAGATGGCTTTCCCTTTGAATCCGTAAAGGGAAATAGTCCTGCCTGGAAGCACTCCGTCATATGGCTCGCCTGGGCGACCGCTTGCCCAGCCTGGGCCTCCGGCAGCGTTTCCCGGGCGCTCTCCGTGAACAACCGCAGCCAGCGCTGAAAATGTTCTGGCTCGATCGGCAAGCTTGTATGAACCGGGTAGGGATGCCCCTGGTAACGTTCCGTGCCAAGCAGCGAACGCGACCAAAAGCTCTTGATGATTTCGAGATGACCCGGAAGATCGGAAATCGCACCGAAGACGGGGCCGAGCAGGGGATCGGCGAGGCCCTTGGCATAGAAGCGCTCAACGCAATCGCTGATCGCAGCCTCTATCGCTGATTTTTGCGCCTCGTCGTGGATTTGCGGATTTTCCTGCATTTTGACTTCCTTCTTGAGCCTGAATTGAAGCAAAGGCAGAGCGTTTGCGGCGGGGTCACGGCCCGTTGTAATGAACCGTGCCAAATCCTCCAATGTCATAGCCGCCAAGCTCGTCAGCGCGGTGCCCGAAAGCCGGGCTCGCGCAGAACCTCATGAGTTTTTGGAACGGAGGATCGAAATAGGCTTTGCGCCAGATCAAAAGATCATAGCGCTCGACGATCAGCGGCTTGAACGCGAGCTGGAATTGGCGGGCGCTTGCCTTGATGCCTAGGCCAACGTCAGCTCTCCCGGCGGCGACCGCCATGGCAAGATCTGTTTCTGACCGCTCGACCCCTTCAACGCAGCAAAGGTCGCTTTTCTTCAAGCCTTCCCGATCGAGGAGAAAGGAGAGCACCAATTCACTGCCTGCCTCCGGCTGGCGCGACTGAAAACGCAATCCCCTGGTATCGGCAAGGGATTGGATGTTGCGGGACTCGCCGCTCCGGAACATCAACCCGCGTGTGCGCTTCGCCCACTCGATGAGCACAACAGGCCGGTCTCCGAGCGCTTCACGGACTGCCGCGACATTCCAAGCATTTCCGTGCTCAGGAATATGCAAGCCCGCGGCGATACAATCGCCTCTCACCGCGCGGTCCAACCCATCGAGTGCGCCATCTAGGAACGCAGCGATGCCCGAGCGCGACTCCCGCAATGCCCATTCGAGCAGCGGATCATGTCCGCCGGCAACGATCGTGGGCAGGACCGGCGTCAACGCCGGCTCGCTCCGGCCGGCCTTGGCCGAACCGCCATTCGTGATCCATTCCTCGATCTCGTCACGAGGAAAGAGAAGCTTCCCCGTGACACGGCGCACCGGCAGGGCGCCTTCGGCGGCCAATTCATAAACCTTCCGTTCTTTGACGCGCAGCATGGCGGCAAGTTCTCGGGTTGTCAGGAATTCGGCCATTTGCTTTTCTTTCAAACCGGCCCCGAAAAAATAACATAGATATGCATAAGGTAAAGGATCAGGGCGCTTGGGGATTCCACTTAGCTCCTCGCTCGGAACAGGAGAACATTTGTCCGTTAATGCTCGGCAAGCTGCCTTCTCGGGTGCGCTTGGATTGGGCGGTACTGCATAATCATGCAAAAAGTTCTTCGATTGGCAAAAATTATGCATAGCGCATTTGGGTGTGGGTTCACCAACATCGAGGGCTTAGCCGAAAGAAGCGGGGACAGACCCATTCTTTGCCAGGAGAAAGAAGGAGGCGGTTTTCCCGCCGTGAAATGGGGGCGCACATAAGCTCAAGAGCGTAATTCCGGACATTCCGCCGTCTCAAAACCTGGAGGCTTGCATGCTGTCACGCCGTTCCCTGCTGCTGTTGCCACTTGCTCTCGAAGCCGCCTTCATCGGGCTGGCCTCAGCGAGTGATTTCACGGATTCGACCCGACGGACGGTGGATCTGCCGGACGCGATAAAACGCATCATTCCGGCGGGACCGCCTGCTGAGGCGCTGCTCTATAGTCTCGCGCCGGAAACATTGGTGGGATTCGTCGAGCCATGGACGGATATTCAAAGGCAAGCCAGCATCGAGGAGGTTCGCGGCCTGCCGAATATTCCGCGCATCACTCGCAAGGAGGGAGGTCTCGACGTCGAGGCAATCCGGGCCCTTCACGCCGATCTCATCATTGACTATGGCGCGATCGACGAACGTTACGCCGGGCTTGCGGACAAAGTGCAATCCGCAACGGGAATTCCCTATCTCCTCCTCGACGGGCGGCTTACCAAGGTCCCGGAAACCGTAAAGCGCCTTGGGGCGATCCTGCACCAAGATGAGCGGGCGCGGCAAATTGCCGAGGCCGCGGACCTTGCTCTTTTGAAATTGGCGCCGGTCACTTCAAAGGCCAATGCAGAGCGTGTTTCTGTCTATTACGCGCGAGGCGGCGACGGCTTGCGCGCGGTTCGCACGGGATCCAGTCTCGATGAGGGAATCGCACTTGCCGGAGGGCACAATGTCATAGCCCCCGGCAAAGGCCCATTCTCTATCACGAGTGTCGAGGAAGTTGCCGCCCTTAAACCGTCGTTTGTTGTTCTGGCCGAACCGGAAGCTGCGGAAGAGGGAGCACCTCTGCGCAAAGCTCTTCCGCCTGAAACGCGGTTTCTCGTCGATCGCGGCTTGCCTTATGGCTGGATCGAACGCCCGCCGTCCCTTAACCGGCTCATCGGCGCGATGTGGCTTGCCGCTCAGCTTTATCCCGATGAGGTTTCCTTCTCCGCCGATGACGCGCGCAGAATGAGCATCGCTCTGTTTCATCAAGCCCCAGCGGAGTCCGTCCTCAAAGGAATGTTTGGCTGACGCGCTGCGTGCCATCGGAAGCAGTACGAATCTGCTCGCACGTCCCTCGCTGTCTCTCTTTTTCGCTCTCCTGATCGAGTCCGGCAGGGGCTCTCCCGAGCTCGCCCTCCGCAAGGTCAAGCCAGTGGCCTTGAGCGCGGACGTTTCTGGAAATCTTGTCAACGGTTGCGGATATGTCACAGCCGACGTCGCTGGCCCGTGTTACGGTCGAGCCCGAGCGACAATCGTGAGCCCTACCCGCGGGTGAGCGCTCGCGTTTGCCAACGGGATGGCGGATGATCGATAAAATTCGAAGAGAGGCGGCCGCGGCTATTCCTTTTCGCGGCCCTTTCGTCGTCTGCGCATCCGCGGGCCCGGCCGCTTTCCGGCACAGGTTTTTCGCATGGTGTCAATCCGCCTCTCGGCAAGAAAGAGGCAGGGAGCACCGTTTCCAGTATTGCGTGGCTCGGGGCGCCATCGCCGTGCTGCTCTTGGTTTTGGCAGGATGCGCGGTTGGCCCCGATTTTGTGACGCCGCCCGCCCCGGTGGCCAACAGCTGGCTCGAGTGGCGAAACAAATCGCTGCAATCTGGCCCCGAGGAGTACCGTGACTGGTGGAGGGTTTTTCACGATCCGATTCTCGACCGGCTGATTGAGATCGCCTATTCGCAAAACCTTACTCTGTTGAGCGCCGGCACACGGGTGCTGCAAGCCCGCGCCCAGCTCGGAATTGCAATTGGCGAGTTCTGGCCGCAGAAGCAGCAGGCACTGGGCACTGTCTCTTATAATCTTTTGAGCCAAGCCAATGCCCAATCCAGCCCGGTGGCGGGAGTCGGCCAATCCAGTCCGGCCCCAGGCATAAGAATCCTCAATTTCTGGTCCGATGCGATCGGCGTCCAGGCGGCCTGGGAATTGGATTTTTGGGGGAAATTTCGCCGCGGGGTCGAATCGGCCGATTCCGCCTACCTCGCTTCCGTTGCCAGCTACGACGATGTCCTCGTGACGCTTCTTGGCGACGTCGCAAGCACCTATATCGGCATCCGCACGATCGAGCGGCAGATTGCGATCGCCCGCGAGAACATCGTCAAGCAGCGCGGGATCGTTGCCATCGCGCGCGATAGATACAAGGGGGGTGCCGCGACCCTCCTTGATGTCTATCAGGCGGAAAATGTGCTCGGAGCGACCGAGGCCACCGTGCCGCAGCTGACGATCCAATTGCAACAAGGGTTGAACGCGCTGCGCGTGCTTCTCGGGATGGCGCCGGAGCCGCTGGATTCCTTGCTCGCCCGCGCGACGGGCCAAATCCCTACGGCTCCAAAGAACGTCGTCGTCGGCGTTCCGGCGGACCTCTTGCGCCGGAGGCCCGATATTCGCACCGCTGAATTGCGTGCCGCGGCGCAAAGCGCCCAAATTGGCGTGGCCGAAGCGGATCTCTACCCGGCGATCGGCATCACCGGCGCTTTCGGCGGTCTTGCGAGCAACGTCGGCGGCCATAATCTTTGGCAGGCGTTCCACCCAGTGGGCCAGGCTTTTTCCGTCGGCCCCTCATTCCAATGGAACCTCCTGAACTATGGCCAAATCACCAATAACGTCAGGCTGCAGGATGCGACCTTGCAGCAATATCTCGTCGATTATCAGAACACGGTCCTCAAGGCCCAACAGGAGGTGGAAAACGGGATTGCCACTTTCACTCTGTCGCGCGTCCAGGCGGAATATCTGCATCGCAGCGTCGTCGCGGCGAACGGCGCTTTGGGCATCGCAACGCTCGAGTATCAGCAGGGAACGCGGGATTTCACCACAGTCTTGACGGCGGAACAAAATCTCTACCAAGCCGAGACTAATCTCGCTTCGGCCACAGGGAATATTTCGACCGGCTTGGTTTCGGTCTTTCGCGCGCTTGGCGGCGGCTGGCAAATCCGTGATGGCAATGGCTTCGTCAATGTCGCGACGAGTGAGGAGATGCGCCGCCGGACCAATTGGGGTCAGCTGCTGGCCCCCGCCAACGAGCCGCCGCTGCCGGTTCCCGGCCTGCCCGGCCCAGAGGATCGCGGCCCAACAGTTCGGGCGCCGGAATGGTGAGGCTCAACATAAAGTCAAAGGGCGGTCTATGATGGGGTTGAGGTTTTGCGCAGCAAAAGGCGAGGGCTCGTCGGCGGTCAGGATGAGGGCGCGCAGATGGCATGCCCCCACCGGCTTGGCGATCGCTCTTGCCGTCCTCGGTGGATCGATCGAAACAAGCGCTGCCGCATCCTGGTGGGAGAGGCTCTTGGGCAAGGCCGCGCCGCCAGCCGAGCAGTCGGCCCCGACGGCTCCAAGCCCCACCCCCAAAAGTGAGGCCGCGGATAATCCCAAAACGGGCCCGGCCGCCACACCGGAGCCAGCGCCCTCGGCCTCCGCGGGTCCCACGGTGCCCGTGATCCAGCCCAAGATGCAGAGTGTGACCGAATATATCGAACTCACCGGCAACGCCGCATCCGTGAATACCGTCAAACTGATCGCTCGCGTTGAGGGCTATCTTGAGAAGATCCACTTCCAAGACGGTCAACTGGTCAAGCAAAACGATCTGCTCTTCACCGTTCAGCAGGATCAATACAAGGCTCAGCTCATCCAGGCCGAAGCCCAGGTTCGGGCGCAAGAAGCGGCGTTGTTTTACGCAACGACCGAAGTCAACCGCTACACCGCCCTCGAGAAGAAAGGCGCGGCGGCGCAGGTTGTCGTCGATAATTGGAATTTCCAAGCGAAAAAGACGGAAGCCGAGCTCGCCTCCGCCAAGGCGCAAGTCGAAATCGCCAAACTCAATCTCAGCTATACCGAGGTGCGGGCTCCGTTCGACGGCCAGATGGGAAAGCATCTCGTCGATCCCGGCAACACGGTCGGGGGCGCCGGCCAGCAAACCGTTCTTGCCGAGATCTTGCAGCTCGACCCTATCTATGTTGTTGCCAATCTCAGCGAGCAGGATCTGATGAAGATCCGCGCGAATCTTGGCCAACGAAGGTTGAGCTACGCTGACCTTGTCAGTGTTCCCGTCGAAGTGAGCCTTGAGAACGGAAAGGGCTTTCCCTACCGGGGAACCATCCAATATGTGGCGCCGGGGATTGATCCGCAGACGGGAACATTGCTGGTGCGTGGCATTCTTCGCAATCCCGACCGCACGCTGCTGCCGGGTTTCTTTGTCCGGATCCGCTTGCCCAAGGGGCGGGTTCTGCCAAATGCCTTGCTCGTTCCGGACCGGGCCTTGCAAGCTGATCAAGGCGGCCGTTACCTCTTGGTCGTGAACCAGGACGATGTTGTCGAGCAGCGCTACGTTCAGCTCGGGGAGTTGAATGGAGATCTTCGCGTTATCCTGTCGGGCTTGAGCGTCGACGACAGCGTGATCGTTGGGGATCTGTGGCGAGTTGCGCCCGGCATGAAAGTGACGCCGAAACTGACGACGCTCGATCAATCGGGGAGCAAAGGCGAAGGCAGCCGCCAATGATGTCGAAGTTCTTCATCGAGCGCCCGGTCCTTGCGAATGTGCTTGCGATCGTCATGGTGCTCATTGGTGCCGTTGCGCTCTATAACCTGCCTGTCGCCCAATATCCGAACATTGTGCCGCCGACCGTTCAGGTCACGACACGCTATCCTGGCGCAAGCCCCCAAACAGTGATCGACACGATAGCTTTGCCGATCGAGCTCGCGGTCAATGGCGTCGATGGCATGCTCTACATGCAATCGACCAGCGCGGCCGATGGCACCTATGTGCTGACAGTGACGTTCAAGATCGGGATGGATCCGGATACCGCGCAAGTGCTGGTGCAAAATCGTGTCTCGAACGTGCTCGCCTCGCTACCTCCCGCAGTTCAATCACAAGGCGTATCGGTCCAGAAGAAATCAACCGCCATCCTGCAGATCGTGACTCTAGATTCGCCGGGCGGCACCTATGACTCGCTTTACCTCAGCAATTACGCGACGATCAACCTCGTGAATGAGTTGGCCCGCTTGCCGGGTGTCGGCAATGTGATGGTGTTTGGCGCCGCCGAATATGCGATGCGGATCTGGATGGATCCCCAAAAACTCTATTCCTTTGGGCTCGTGCCGGAGGATGTGATCAAGGCCATCAAACAGCAGAGCCAAGTGGTCGCGGCAGGGCAGACCGGCATGCCGCCAGCGCCGAAAAGCCAGGATTTCCAATACACGATCGACATCCAGTCCCGCCTCGATGACCCCAGCCAATTCGGCGACATCATCGTGAAAGGGCAGACCGCCCAAGGGGGCCGCCTGATCAAGGTCAAGGATATCGGCCGCATCGAGCTCGGCTCGCAGACCTATTCGCAGGTCTGCAATCTCGATGGAAGACCAGCTGCGGGCATCGCCATCTATCAGACGCCGGATGCCAATTCCTTGCAGGTCGGCAAAGAGGTCGGCGCGAAAATGGCGCAACTTGCCCGCCGCTTTCCACAAGACCTCAGATACGGCATCCCCTATGATACGACGGTTTTCATTAAGGCTTCCGTTGGCGAGGTCTATACGACGCTTTACGAGGCGGGCGTTCTCGTCCTCGTCGTCATTCTGATTTTTCTGCAGAATTTCAGGGCAACGCTTGTTCCGGCGACCACGGTTCCGGTCACGATCATCGGCGCCTTCGCTGGCATGGCCGCACTCGGCTTTACAATTAATTTGTCGACCTTGTTCGGAGTCGTGCTGGCGATCGGCATCGTCGTCGATGATGCGATCGTCATCGTGGAGGCCGTCTCCCGCCATATCGAGCGAGGCATGTCCGGCCACGACGCTGCCGTCAAGGCGATGGGAGAATTGTTTGGTCCGATCATCGGTATCACGCTGGTTCTGATGGCGGTGTTTCTTCCGGCGGCCTATCTGCCGGGCCTCACCGGCAAGATGCTTGCGCAATTTGCGATGGTGATCGCCGCGACCGCCCTCATCAGCGCGATCAATGCCGCCACTTTGAAGCCGACCCAATGTGCGCTGTGGCTGCGCCCCCCTGTCCCGCCAGAGCAGCGCAATTTGTTCTACCGCGGCTTTAATGCCGTTTATGGCTGGCTGGAAGATGTCTATGCACGGCTGATCGGTGCTCTCGTCAAACGCGCCGGCCTTGTCGTTTTAATTGGGCTCATTGTCTCCGGTTTCGGGATTTGGGGAATTGCGCGCCTGCCAACGGCTTTCATCCCCAACGAGGATCAAGGCTATGCCATGATCGCGGTGCAACTGCCCGATGGCGCGGCGCTTGGCCGCACGGTCAGTTCGCTGAATGAGGCAACCAAGATCGCCCTTGCGACGCCGGGTGTGAAGCAAGTCATTACGATTGCAGGAATTTCCGTCCTCGACAATAGCGCGACGCTCGCGAATGCGGGCGTCAACTATGTCATCTTTGATGATTGGGCGAAGCGAGAGAAGCAAAAAGGGCAAGATCTCGTGTCGCTTCTCACGGGGCTGCAGAAGAAAATCGAGTCCATTTCGGACGGCAGGGCCTTCGTGCTGGTGCCGCCGCCGATCCAGGGGATCGGAAATGCGGGCGGCTTCCAGATGCAGCTGGAATTGCTGGGTGGCAGCTTCAACTACACAAAGCTCAATCAAATGACCGAGGCTGTCCTCAACCTCGCGAAAGCCAATCCTCAGATGCAGCGGGTCCTCACCACATTCCGCCCGGATGCGCCGCATGTTGCCTTGACAGTCGATCGTCTCCAAGCGGAAACCCTGCGGGTCCCCGTCGGCGATGTCTTCTCCGCCCTCACCGCCTATGTTGGCTCAACCTATATCAACCAGTTCAATAAATTCGGCCTTTCGCTACAGGTTTACGCGCAGGCTGATGCTCAGTTCCGCCTGCATCCGGATGATCTCCTGAACATGTATGTTCGCAGCCAGGATGGGAACATGGTTCCGATCGGAACGCTCGCCCATATTGGCCCGGTCACCGCGCCGCCCTTAATTTCGCTCTACAACCTTTATCCCTCCGCGACGATCATCGGCTCGCCCGCCAAGGGCTTTAGCTCCGGCCAAACTATGGCTTCGATGGAGAACATCGCCGCGAAGTCGCTGCCGAATGACGTCGGCTACGAATGGACCGCGATGTCCTATCAGGAAAAGGTCACCGGCAATCTACTCTATTGGGGCTTCGCCCTTTCGGTGCTGCTTGTCTATCTGGTCCTTGCTGGACAGTACGAGAGCTGGATTTTGCCACTCGCCGTCATCTCGGCCGTTCCGCTGGCCTTGCTTGGCCCAGTGACGACACTGACGAGCCTCGGGGTTGATAATAATCTTTATGTCCAGATTGGGCTGATGCTGCTCATTGCCCTGTCGGCCAAGAATGGCATCTTGATCGTCGAAGTGGCGCGCGAGCTTCGAATTATCGATCGCAAACCGCTTCTCGCGGCGGCGGTCGAGGCAGCGCGGACGCGGTTCCGGCCCATTCTCATGACGTCCTTCGCCTTTATCCTCGGTGTCCTGCCCCTTGTGCTCGCGACGGGTGCCGGAGCCAATGCGCGCCGCTCCCTGGGGATCAGCGTTTTTACCGGCATGATCGCCTCGACCTGCCTCGCCGTCGTCTTTGTCCCGGCCTTCTTTGTCCTGCTGCAAAGGCTTGACGAGCGCAAGGCTAAGAAGAAGCCGGGGAAAGAGGCAGCAAGCCCAAGTCCTGCTCATGAATAGGGCATGGGGGCTGTCGGGAGCCTGCCCCTGCCTTGCCTTGCCTTGGAATCTTAAAGCCCGTGGCTTTTCGGGAGGGTGCTAATCGACGCGGTCGCCGCAGGTCACCTGGAAGGAGCCCGGCGCCGCGCCCGTCGCGCTGGCCGGCTGCGGCCCGAAGCTTTTGGAGGCGCCGAAGCCATGGGCCTTGCACCAGGCGTCCGCCACGATGAGGCCGCATTCCGAACCCGCCTTGAGGCATTCCTCAAAGCCATAGCCATCGTTTGGCGGAATGATCAATGTCCGGCTGCCGTCCGCCTTGGCGGGGATTGCGAGAGCGGCGGCGGAAAGTCCGCCGAGGAGGAAGAGAACCGAGCGGAAAAGCTTGCGGCGGCCGCCAGCGGCGGGCGCGCGCTTAGCGGCGGGAAAGGGGGTCATCGGCATGGGAAACTCAACTTGGCGGGAACCCGTAAGCATTTGAGCTGAATTCGTTGAAAATTGTGTTAACTGCAAGGCAAGAGTCGGCCTCAGGTCTTAATGTCTCGCTTGACCAATAAGGCATTCCGCAGGCATAGTGACTGCATGACGCACCTGACCGGCATTTGCCGGACCTTTCTTTCAATCCTCATTTGTATCGGCTAGCCTTGCCCCTGGCTGGAGCCGTCGCGTCCTCATAAGAGTTCGTTCTTGATGCCCCAGGCCAGAGCAGGCACTAGGGGACCCCATGCCGCTGCGGCTCTATAATACGCTCACCCGCCGGAAAGAGGATTTCGCGCCGATCGATCCCGCGAATGTGCGCCTCTATGCCTGCGGCCCGACCGTTTACGACCATTTGCACATCGGTAACGGGCGCATGCTGATCGTCTTTGACGTGCTCTTCCGTTTGCTGCGCCATGTCTATGGCGCCGAGCATGTCACCTATGTCCGAAATATCACCGATGTCGATGACAAGATCAACACCCGCGCGGCCGAGCGCGGAATCGACATCCGCGTGCTGACCGACGAGATGTCGAAGGTCTTTCACGAGGACGCCAAGGCCCTTGGCTGCCTGCCGCCGAACGAGGAGCCGCGGGCGACGGAGCACATCCCAACGATGATCGCGATCATCGAAAAGCTGATCGCCAAGGGCCATGCCTATGTGGCGGAAGGCCATGTGCTGTTCGATGTCCGCTCCATGCCCGCTTACGGCAAGCTCTCGCGGCGCTCGCTCGACGACATGATCGCCGGCGCGCGGGTCGAGGTCGCGCCCTATAAGCGCGGCCCGATGGATTTCGTTTTATGGAAGCCTTCGAGCGATAGCGAGCCCGGCTGGCCGAGTCCTTGGGGCCGCGGGCGGCCCGGCTGGCATATCGAATGCTCGGCGATGAGCTCGGAATATCTCGGCGAGGTGTTCGACATTCATGGCGGCGGCATCGATCTTGTGTTTCCGCATCACGAGAACGAAATCGCGCAGAGCTGCTCGGCCTTCGGGCATGACGTGATGGCGAATATCTGGATGCACAATGGCCATCTCCAGGTCGAAGGCGAGAAGATGTCGAAGAGCCTGGGGAACTTCGTGACGATCCACGAGCTGTTGCACACCGATAAATTCGGCGGCCGCTCCTGGCCGGGCGAGGTCCTGCGGCTCGCGATTTTGAAGACGCATTACCGGCAGCCGATTGATTTTACGGTGAAGGCGCTGGAGGAGGCGTTGCAGACGTTAGGGCGTTGGCGTGCCTATGCTGGAGCTCTTTCATTTGAATTCGATGATCCTCCTGAAGCGTTTATCGAAGCACTTAAAGACGACCTTAATACTCCAAAAGCGTTAGGGGAGATCCATTCTCTCTATCGCATTGGTCATATTTCGGGTTTTCCGCCCGAGAATGCTGAGGAACCACGGATTATAGCGTCGAACGAACAAATCCGACACTCGTCGGCTCAAATGCGCAGTTGTTTGAACCTACTCGGATTTGGGGGGCTATGGGCCCCGAAAATCGATGATGTTACGAAGAGAAATATAGAGGACTTTATCGCTCTTCGTAATAAAGCCCGGGCTGCAAAGAACTGGGTTGAAGCCGACCGTATCCGCAATCATCTCTACGCAATTGGCATCACTCTGAAAGACAACAAGGACGGCACCACTACGTGGGAGAAGAACTTGTGAACGCCAGCGCCTTTCCAAAGCCGACGCTGCGGCCTTATCTTCCCGCTGATCTCCCGCTCCTTGCCGAAATTCGCTTTGCCGCGATCGAGGAATTGACGGTGGACGATTATGACGAGGCGCAGCGCCAGGCCTGGGCTTCAGCCGTTGATGACGACGATGCGCTTGCGGAGACTCTCGAAAAAAACTTGACCCTTGTTGCCTTGATCGGCGGCGCCCCCATCGGTTTCATTGTTTTGAAAAAGGACAATCTGATCGACCAGCTCTATGTCCATCCCGCCGTCGCCCGCACAGGAGTCGGAAGTGCGCTTGTTGATGCGATCGAAAAGCTTGCTGCCGCGCGCGGCATCACGACGCTCGAGACTGACGCAAGTGACACCGCGAAACCCTTCTTCGAGGCACATGGCTACCAGGCGATGCTTCGCAATACCATCGAGATCGACGGCCTTTGGCTCGGCAACACGCGAATGAGAAAAGCTCTATCCTTCAAACCGGCGCAGGATTAAAAGCCCGTGACGCGCGAAAGGCTCAGCCTCTTTGACACGACCTTGCGCGATGGCGCGCAGATGGCGGATGTCGATTTTTCGCTCACCGACAAGCGCCATATCGCCGCGCTGCTCGATGATCTCGGCCTCGACTATATCGAAGGCGGCTATCCGGGCGCCAATCCGCTCGACACGGAATTCTTCGCGCAAAGGCCGAAGCTCCAAAATGCCCGCTTCACCGCCTTCGGCATGACCAAAAGGGCAGGCCGTTCCGCCGCCAACGATCCAGGTCTTGCAGGCCTCCTTGCGGCGGACGCCGATGTCATCACTTTCGTCGGCAAGGCGTGGGATTATCATGTCCATGTCGCGCTCGGCTGTACGCTCGAGGAAAATCTCGAGAACATCAGCCAGTCGATCACCGCAGCCCTTGCCGCCGGCCGCGAGGCAATCCTCGATTGCGAGCATTTCTTCGACGGCTTCAAAGGCAATCGCGACTATGCTTTGCAGGTTGCGGAAACCGCCCATGCGGCGGGCGCCCGCTGGATTGTCCTTTGCGACACCAATGGCGGAACGCTTCCGCATGAGATCACCCGCATTGTCGAAGCTGTTTCGGCGCATGTGCCGGGCTCTCATCTTGGCATTCATGCGCATGACGACACCGGCAATGCGGTCGCCAATTCACTCGCCGCCGTGCTGGCGGGGGCGCGGCATATTCAAGGCACGCTGAACGGGCTCGGCGAGCGTTGCGGCAACGCCAATCTTGTGACACTGATTCCGACGCTTCTGTTGAAACCTGACTTCGCCGACCATTTCGAAATCCGCGTCACGCCCGAAAAGCTCGCCAGCTTGACCAAGGTCAGCCACACGCTTGATGAATTGCTCAACCGCGCGCCGAACCGGCATGCACCCTATGTCGGGGCCTCGGCCTTCGCGACCAAGGCCGGCATTCACGCCTCAGCGGTTGTTAAATCGCCAAAGACTTATGAACATGTTGCGCCAGAGTCGGTCGGCAACAAGCGCAGGCTGCTCATCTCGGACCAGGCCGGAAAGTCGAACGTCCTCGCCGAACTTGAGCGCATCGGTGTTTGTCTCGATAAGGGCGATCCCCGCGTTCTGCGCCTCCTCGACGAGGTCAAGGAGAAGGAATCGCTTGGCTATGCCTATGAAGGCGCGGATGCGTCCTTCGAGCTTCTCGCCCGCCGCATTCTTGGGGAGGTCCCGGATTATTTCGAAGTCGAGCGCTTCCGCGTCGATGTCGAGCGCCGCCACAATGCGCAAGGTGATCTTGTCTCGGTGTCGGAGGCGATCGTCAAGGTCAACATCGATGGCGAGACATTGATCTCGGCGGCCGAAGGTGAGGGGCCGGTCAATGCGCTCGATCTCGCCTTGCGCAAAGATCTTGGAAAGTATCAGCGTTTTATCGAAGATCTTGAACTCGTCGACTTCCGTGTTCGCATTTTCCAGGGCGGGACGGATGCCGTCACGCGGGTCTTGATCGAGTTCCGCGACTCCTCTGCCGAGAGTTGGTCGACGGTTGGCGTCTCTGTCAACATTATTGACGCCTCGTTTCAGGCACTGACCGACGCCATCACCTACAAGCTCTTGAAGTCCGGCGCGCGCTGATCAAGCGGGTCTACTCCTGATTTGAATATTGCAAAATGAAACCATGCGGCAGGCCTCTTGGAGGGGCGGGAAACGGCGCTGCGTGCCGGACTGCCGCCAGCCACGCACCATCGAGAGCGGGATCGCCGCTCGCGCGATAG
This sequence comes from Methylocella sp., assembly GCA_035515355.1. Lineage (GTDB taxonomy): Bacteria > Pseudomonadota > Alphaproteobacteria > Rhizobiales > Beijerinckiaceae > Methylocapsa. The sequence continues at coordinate 30,185 of DATJBL010000114.1, read as the reverse complement.
AGCGCCTGATGGGTGAGGTTGCCGAGCTCATCGACGAAGAGGCCGATTTGCCCGACGTGAATGAGGTGCTGAGCCCTGACCCCGGGCGGCAGATGCAGTTGGCGGCTGATCAGGCCCATCAGCAAGGATTCATAGCTTGCCTTTTCGGTTCCGCCGCTGATCGGAGCGGCTTTGGCGTAGGCCCCGACGGAATAGGACGGCGCCTGAGCCAAGGCGGCAAGCTGCTGGGCAACAGTTGTCTTCTGCCCCTGGGTTGGAGGGCTCTTGCTCGGCTGCTGCTTTTGTTTCTGCGGCTTGGCCGGCGGCTGCGGCTGGGCCTTGTCCAGCGCCTCGGCATCAGGATCGTCGTCGGCAAGTTTCTGCGGCTCCGAGGGCGCCGCGGCTGGGGCGGGCTTGTCCTGTGACGGTGCCGCGGCTTTTTCCTGCTCCGGCTTATCTTGAGCAGGCTGCGGGGATGCGAGCTTGGGCGGGGGCGCGACCCGCGGCGCCTTGGTTTCCTTATCGGGTTCGCCCTTGGTGGTCTTGGCGGCGTTGCCCGCGACCGGTGCGTCGTGCGCCATTTCCACATCGTCGAGCTGCACTTTTTCTGGCGGTGGCTTTTCCTTGACCACCGGCGGGGTCACGAGGTCGGGCCGTGGCTGCTGGGTCGCGGGCAGTTTTTGCTTCTGCTCAGGCTCGGGGGGCATCTCGGCAACGATCTCTACCGGGACCTCCTCGGCGCGGGGGGGCTCGGCGCCACCCGAGAGATCCCCCAAAAAGAAGAAGGCCAAGATCAATGCGTGAATAAGCAAACACGCCGCGAGAATAAGATTAAACCGCGACGAAGACGGCCCTTCCCCCGGGGCGATGATACGCTCCGAGGGGTTCGCTTTGAGGATGACATCGGGTGGTTGTGGGCCAGACGTCACAATTCACCATAATCAAATATGCAGCGCCGCGTTCTTATTAACACGGCCAAGACTTTTTCTCACTTGCGCCGCGTCAAAGCCCGGAAGGGGGCCGTTATAGGCGCGGGTCGAGGGTATCCTTCCGTGGACCGAAAAGCGCGGCCTTGGCCGTCGCGGTTTCAATCATGGGAAGAATATCCTCGATCTTTTCGGCAACAAGATAGCGGACTTCAAAAGAAGATTGGATAAAGCGCCGCGCCCGCATGTGGGCGAAAAGATCCAGAAGGGGCTGCCAGAATCCCCCAATGTCGGCGATCACGACGGGCTTCATGTGACGCTCAAGTTGCACCCAGGTCAGCTGCTCGGCAAGCTCCTCCAAGGTCCCGATCCCGCCCGGGAGCGCGACAAAGGCATCGGCCCGCTCGAACATCAAGCGCTTGCGCTCATGCATATCATCGACGATGAGGCATTCCTGAATTCCGGGTGGAATATGTTCCCGGCTCACCAGAAAATCCGGAATAATGCCTGTCACATGTCCGCCACTTGTGAGAACGGACCTGGCGATGGCACCCATGAGACCGGTTGCGCCCCCGCCATAGACGAGGCCAACGCCGCTCATTGCCATGACATGGCCGAGCTTTCGCGCGGCCTCTAGATAAATGGGATCTGCGCCTTGGGCGGAGCCGCAATAGACACAAACGTTACGGACGAGGCTGGAACCAGCCTCGACTACAATCTCTTTTGATGACATAGCCTGCTTGTCGCTCGCCGCCCTTTCGGGGTCAAGTGGGGCGCATCCGCAGCCGCACCATCAGCAGGTTTGGCGAGGCCGGCGACTCATGAAAATACGAGGCGAAAGGCCCCGGCAAATTCGCTGTTGGCTCTCAAGTAGAATTGTCGAGATCCGTTGATGGCGAGCCGGAAAAACAATGGCCTGTTTCCCGAAATGATGCTTAGAGAGCCATATGTCGCGCTCTCTTTCTTCCGAAGCCTTCGCATCGCAGGCCAAAATCCAAGCAAAACCGGCACCCGGCTCGACACTTCATAAGCTCTGGCCTTACATTTGGCCATCCGGGCGCCGCGACTTGATGCTGCGGATCTATGCGTCGGTGGCTTTGCTCCTTGCTGCAAAGGTTGTTACAATTGCGGTCCCCTATTCGTTCAAATGGGCGACGGACGCCTTGAGCGGCCCCGCGCGGCCTTCCTTGTCGAGCGCCATCACTGGTCCCCTGGTGTTGACATTGCTTTACGGGGGCCTGCGCATCGCAATGGCCCTTTTGACCCAGCTCCGCGACGCTGTCTTCGCCGATGTCGCGATGCACGCTGTCCGGCGCCTTGCTCGCGACGTGTTTGCCCATCTGCATTCGCTATCCTTGCGCTTTCACCTTGAACGCAAGACTGGGGGCCTGACGCGGATCCTTGAACGCGGCCGCAATTCGATCGAGACGATTGTTCGTACCGTCATGCTGACGGCAGTTCCGACCGCGATCGAATTCATCTTGATCCTAGCGGTGTTTTTCTTCCAATTCGATTGGCGCTATGCCGCCGTCGTGAGCCTGATGATCGCCGCCTATATGAGCTTCACCACCGCGGCGACCAATTGGCGGATCGCAATTCGTCGGGCGATGAACGAGAGCGACACCGATGCCAATACGAAGGCGATCGACAGCCTTTTGAATTTCGAGACGGTGAAATATTTCAATGCCGAGGGGCGGGAGATCGCGCGCTACGACAAGTCCATCGCTCGCTATGAGCGCATGAGTGTCAAGACCTATACGTCGCTGGCTTGGCTCAACGCGGGACAGGCCGTCATTTTTACGATGGGACTAACGGCAGCGATGGCGATGAGTATCGCCGGAATTAAGAGCGGCGCCAATACGGTCGGCGATTTCGTCCTCATCAATGCGATGATGATCCAGCTCTATCAGCCGTTGAACTATATGGGGGTCGTCTATCGTGATATCCGGCAGGCGACCATCGACATCGAGATGATGTTCGCGATTCTCGGCCAGTCCCCCGAGATCGAGGATCGGGCGGGGGCGAAAGCTCTGGTCGTGACGGAGGGCAAGCTCTCATTCCAGAATGTGTCGTTTCATTACGATCCGCGGCGAGCGATTTTGAAGAATGTCAGTTTCGAAGTCCCGGCTGGAAAGACCGTTGCGGTGGTCGGCCCTTCGGGTGCCGGGAAATCGACGCTCTCGCGCCTGATTTTCCGCTTCTACGAGCCGGCCTGCGGGCGGATCACTATCGACGGCCAGGACATCTCGACGGTGACACAGCTATCCTTGCGCTCGGCGATCGGCATGGTTCCGCAAGACACGGTCCTTTTCAATGATACGATCGCCTATAACATCCGCTATGGCCGCTTCGATGCGAGCGACGCCGAGGTGCGGCAGGCCGCGCGGCTCGCCCGGATCGATCATTTCATTGAACAAATTCCAGGAGGTTACGAGGCCCAGGTTGGCGAACGAGGGCTAAAGCTCTCGGGCGGCGAAAAACAGCGCGTTGCCATCGCCAGAACGATTCTGAAGGCGCCTCCCATTCTCGTTCTCGACGAAGCGACTTCGGCGCTCGACTCCTTTACCGAAGGCGAAATTCAGGACGCACTCGATCTCGTTGCCAAGGGCCGCACGACGCTCGTGATCGCGCATCGGCTTTCGACAATTGTTCATGCTGATGAAATCATCGTGCTCGATAAGGGCGAGATCGCGGAGCGCGGTTCGCATGCCTCTCTTCTTTCACAAAATGGGTTATACGCAGCGCTATGGAAGCGTCAGAACGAGGTGCGGCAAGCTGAGGAAACGCTGCGCCGTGCCGCAAGCGAGGAAGGCGGCCGGCTCAGCATCAAGATCGAAACGGAAGGAGCGCCGGAGCCGGCTGGCGAGCTCGACGAGGAAGACGCAATGAAGAAGGACGCGGACATCCCCGCTAGCATTTAATGGCGCCGGTCCGGAGTCCGGCCAAATGCAATCAGCATCAGCGCCAGCATTGTGTGGCCGCGGGATGCCTGCCCAAATCAGTAGAAGATAGGATTGCCCCATGTCGATGATCGACTCGATCCGCAGGCAGCTAGCGCCGCTCCATCCGGAGGGCTACATTTTTGTCGCGGGCTTTGCTATTGCGACGCTTGTCCTTGGCTCCTTCGTTGGGTTTCTTGGCTGGCTTGGCGCGATCGCGACCGCCTGGTGCGCCTATTTCTTTCGCGACCCGGTTCGCTTCACGCCGCTCGACGAAACGCTCGTGGTCTCGCCAGCCGACGGAATCGTCTCCTCGATCGGCTATTTCGCGCCGCCGCCGGAGCTTGGTCTTGGGGCGGAGCCGATGCAACGCATTTCCGTCTTCATGTCTGTCTTCGACTGCCATGTGAACCGCGTTCCCATCGCTGGACGGGTGACCAAGATCGCCTATAAGCCGGGCCTCTTTCTCAATGCGGACCTCGACAAGGCGAGCGAAAACAACGAGCGCAACGGCCTCGTCATCGAGACGGCGAGCGGCCGCTTCGGGGTCGTCCAGATTGCTGGGTTTATCGCGCGGCGGATTGTGTGTTTCACCCGTCAGGGTGAGGCTGTCGGCGCTGGCGACCGGTTTGGCCTGATCCGCTTCGGATCGCGTGTCGATGTTTACTTGCCCGGCCAGGCAAGGCCCCTCGTGACGATCGGCTCGAAGGCCATCGCCGGGGAAACGGCGCTCGCCGAACTTCAGGCGAGCGGTCCGCGGATGAATTTCAAGTCCAGCTGATTGAAAGCTTCAATATCGTTTGCAAGCGAAAGCTAGGGCAAACACGTTTTGCGCGGACGTTGATTTGTTTGAAGGTGGCTGGGCCATAAGACATGTCTGCCAACCGCGAAGCTCGGGGATAACATCAAATATTTTAGCGATGTGCTCCGGGCGAAGAAACACGAGCCTTAATGGCTGAGTCTTGGACTTTCGCCGCGGCTCTGGTGCCGGGTCTTTGCTATTTGTTGTCAGCAATTCATAGACGAATGTCATAATTCACTCATTGCAAGAGCCATCACAAACCATCTTTCCGTCATCACCTTGTACAATGGATAGCTTTTGCAATATCTCGGTGAGCAAGAGTCGGCCGCGATATAGCAATGGCAAGGTTTGTGACGGATAGCGGGAAATATGCTGGTTCTGCTTACGCGTGCTCTTGAAGAATCGAAGCGGACATCCGCGGCCCTTCTGCGCGAAGGACATGAAGCGGTGGTTTCGCCAGTTCTTGAGATGGAGCCGACGGGGGCCATATGGCCCACGGGTGTCGCGGATGGCATCATCGCGACGAGCGCGCGTGCGTTCGAGTTGCTGTCCGCGGCGCCGGACTGGCCTTTGCCCGAAGCACGCCGCCTCATGCCCTTGTTCTTGGTTGGCGAGCGGACGCGGGATGCCGCCCGCGAGCGGGGATTTGAGGGTCCGCCGCTGATCGCATCAGACGCCAAGTCTCTTGCGTCGGAGATCGCCGCGCGCTTTGCCAGTCCCAGCCGTCTCGTCTATCTCGCCGGACGCGATCGCAAAAGAGATCTCGAAGAGAGCGTTGCGGCGGCAGGACATGCTATTGACCCGATCGAAGTCTATGCGGCGCAGCCTGCCGAATCGCTGAGTGATACGGTCCTCGCCCTCGCGGAACGGGGCGAAATCGGAGTGGTTTTGCATTACTCCCGGCGCAGTACAGAAATCTTCCTCAAGCTTGCCCGCAACACCGGTTTCGACACGTCCCGTGTCAATCATCTGTGCATCTCGCATGACGCGGCGGTGCCGCTTCTTGACGCCGGAATTCATGGCGTGCTCATTGCCAAAACTCCAGACGAGCAGGCTATGTTTGATCTCCTCAATGCTTTGGCGGGACTGCCTGAGCTTCCACTGGGGCAGGGCAACGAATAGGTCCTGCAAACGCGGCCCCTATGAGACAAATGGCGTTGGACCATCATTTGCGCATTATTTTAAAGCATAGCCTTCTTGCCGCCCTTCTCGGTGTGGCGCTTGTGGCATGCCCCCTTCGGGCGGGCGCGTCCCCCGGCATCGAGATTAAGGCCGGATTCATTAGCGCGCCGCATACGCAAGAGACCGTCTCGATCCTCGATGTTCCGGCCGCCGATGATGGAATCGCGGGTGCCAAGCTTGCGATCGAGGACAACAACACGACAGGCAGCTTTCTCGGTCAGAGCTTTACGATCGAGGATGTGCCGCTTAAGCCGGGCGACGATCCGGTTGCCGCTCTCAACAAACTCGTCGCGCAGGGAATTTTCTTTGTTCTCGCTGATGTTCCGGCGGACTCGTTGCTCGCCCTTGCCGATGCCGCGAAGGACAAAGGCGTTCTTCTTTTCAACACCAGCGCTCCTGATGACTCCTTGCGGGAGGAAAATTGCCGCGCCGATGTCTTTCACGTCGCGCCCAGCTATTCCATGCTCGCCGACGGGCTTGCGCAATATCTTGTGTGGAAGCAATGGACACGCTGGCTGTTGATCAAGGGATCTCACCCGCAAGACGAGCTATACGCCGGGGCGTTGCGCCATGCCGCAAAAAAATTCGGCGCCAAGATTGTCGAGGAGCGTGTCTATGAGGATACCGGCGGCGGCCGCCGCTCGGATTCCGGCAGCGTGCAAACGCAAAGACTTATTCCCGTGGCGACACAGAATGCGCCTGCCTATGATGTCCTTATCGCCGCGGACGAAAGTGAGGTTTTCGCGAATTACCTTCCTTTCCGCACCTGGGACCCACGCCCGGTCGCTGGATCGGCCGGGCTTGAGCCGACAAGCTGGGACGGAACCCATGAGCAATGGGGTGCAATCCAGTTGCAGAACCGATTTATGAAGCTCGCCGCACGGCGCATGAATGCGCGTGATAACAACGCCTGGGTGGCCGTGCGGATGATCGGCGAGGCGGCGACGCGCACAGGATCGAATAATCCCAAGGCCATTCGCGATTATCTCACCGGGCCGGACTTCGCCATTGCCGCCTTCAAGGGACAGAAGCAAACCTTGCGGCCCTGGAATCAGCAATTGCGCCAGCCTATTTTGCTTGGCGACGGACGCATGATTGTCTCGGTCTCGCCGCAGGAAGGCTTTCTGCATCAAACCTCCGAACTCGATACGCTCGGCTTTGACGAACCCGAAACAAAGTGCAAGTTGAAATGAACGCTCCAGGCAAAACAAGGATAGGTGCGCTTGCTTTCTATGTCTTTGCGCTCTCTGCGCTCGCCCTCTTCGAACCAGCGCCAGCCAAAGCATTCACCGCCTATATTTCCAACGAGAAAGGCAATTCGATCTCCATCATCGACACGGACAAGCTCGAAGTCGTGAAGACCGTGCCGGTCGGTCACCGTCCGCGCGGGATCGCCTTGAATAAGGACGGCAGCGAGCTTTACATCTGTGCCGGTGATGATGATCTGATCCAGATTCTCGACACAAAAAAGCTTGCGGTCGTCGGGACGCTGCCGTCAGGACCAGATCCCGAGCTCCTGATCTTGAGCCCTGATGGCAAGCTTCTTTATCTCTCGAACGAAAATGACAATATGGTGACCGCGATCGACGTCGCGAGCCGCAAGGCCGTCGCCGAGATTCCGGTCGGCGTCGAACCCGAGGGCATGGGTCTTAGCCCTGATGGCAAAGTGTTGGTCAATACGTCGGAAACGACGAACATGGCGCATCTGATCGACACCCAAACGCGCAAGATTTTCGCCAATGTCCTCGTCGATGCGAGGCCACGAGCCGCTCAATATACACCCGACGGTTCGGAATTATGGGTTTCTTCCGAGGTTGGCGGCACGGTCAGCGTGATCGACCCGGCGAATCCCAAGGTCAAGCAGAAGATCACATTCCAGATCCCCGGCCTCTCGAAGGAAGCGATCCAGCCGGTTGGGCTGCGATTTACGCCGGACGGCAAGCGCGCGTTCGTCGCCTTGGGTCCCGCCAATCGCGTCGCGGTCATTGATGCCGCGACGAAAAAGGTCGAGAAGTATCTGCTGGTCGGCCAGCGCGTCTGGCAATTGGCGTTCACCCCCGACGCCAAATATCTCTACGCGACAAACGGTGTTTCGAACGATGTGTCGGTGATCGATGTGGCGAGCCTCAAGGTGGTGAAATCGATCGCTGTTGGTTCTTTCCCCTGGGGCGTGGCGATCTCGCCGCAATGAGCCGTCGCTTGCCCGAGCCAGTCGCCGTGAGCGGCGAGCAACTGGGTGCGAACGCTCTGGAAGTCGAGGGCGTGAGCCATAGCTATGGCAAGCGCAAGGCTCTGAGCGATGTTTCCTTTCACGTGAGGCCTGCGAGTTTCTGCGTTCTCCTTGGCCTCAATGGAGCAGGTAAAAGCACCCTCTATAGTCTGATCACACACCTTTATGCGGTACAAAAGGGCACGATCCGCATCTTCGGTTTCGATGTAAACCGCACTCCCAGTGAAGCGCTGCGCAGGCTTGGTGTCGTATTCCAAGCGCGGACGCTCGATCTTGATCTGACGGTCGAGCAAAACCTCTCCTATCACGCGGCGCTGCACGGAATTTCAAAGCGGGAGGCGAGCTTCCGCGCCGCGGCTGTCTTGGATGAGGTTGCAATGGCCGGCCGTGCTGGCGATAAGGTGCGCACGCTTTCCGGTGGCCAGATGCGGCGGGTCGAGATTGCGCGTGCACTGCTCCATCGTCCGCGCCTGCTGCTTCTCGATGAGCCGACCGTCGGCCTCGATGTCAAGGCGCGCGCTGATATTCTCAAACATGTGCGGCACCTTGTGGGGGAAACCGGGATTGGCGTGCTTTGGGCAACCCATTTGATCGACGAAGTCGCATCTGGCGATAATGTCGTCTTGCTGCATGAGGGGAGGGTCATCGATCAGGGCCATGCCGCCGAGGTTGCCGCCCGCACGGGCGCACCGGACATTGGCGCCGCCTTCAAGAAGCTGACCGGCGTGGCCGGCGAGGGGGACAGGTGGGATCAGCCGTAACCGCGAGGCAGCGGCGCGAAGGCTTCAGTCTCGTCCAATATCTGCGCTGCTTCGCGGGCATCGTCTGGCGCGAGACATTGCGGTTTTGGCACCAGAGGGAGCGGTTTGTCTCGGCGCTTGTGCGCCCGCTCGTTTGGCTCTTCATCTTCGCGGCGGGATTTCGCTCGGTCCTTGGGGTGTCGATCATTCCCCCCTACGACACTTATGTGCTCTACGAGGTTTATATTACGCCGGGGCTCGTCGCGATGATCGAGCTTTTCAGCGGCATGCAATCCTCACTCTCGATGGTCTATGATCGCGAAATGGGGAATATGCGCAGCTTGCTCGTCAGTCCTTTTCCGCGCTGGTTTCTCTTGACCTCCAAGCTCATGGCCGGAACCGCGGTTTCACTTGTGCAAGCCTATGCTTTTCTCGCTGTCGCCTATTTCTGGGAGATCGAGCCGCCGTCGCCTTGGGGTTATCTCACCGTGCTTCCGGCGCTCATCCTTTCGGGCCTCATGCTGGGCGCGCTTGGCATGCTTTTGTCTTCGCTGATCAAGCAGCTAGAGAATTTCGCGGGAGTCATGAATTTCGTCATCTTCCCGATGTTTTTCGCCTCATCGGCGCTCTACCCTCTGTGGCGCGTTCGGGAGGGCAGTCCGTGGCTCGCCTTTCTATGCGAACTCAATCCGTTCACCCATGCGGTCGAGCTGATCCGCTTCGCATTTTACGAACAGGTGAATTTCCTGTCCTTGGCGGTGGTCTTGGGCGCCACAATTGTCTTTCTCGCCACCGCGATCATTGCCTATGATCCCTCGCGGGGAATACTCACCCGGCGCGAGGGACCATAGAATCCGCCCAAATTATTTCTTTGAGCCGTCAGCGTTGAACTCAGCGATATAGGCAATCAAATCGCTGCGGTCGTTCTCCTTGGGAAGGCCCGCAAAAATCATCTTCGTGCCAGGAATTTTTGCCTTCGGATTTTGGAGATATTCGTTGAGTGTCGCCTCGTCCCAGGTGATCCCGGAGTCCTTGTTGGCGTCGGAATAGTTATAGTCCGCCACGGAGCCCGTCTTGCGTCCAATTAGACCGTTTAGCTCAGGTCCAACGAAATTCTTGGCCCCTTCACCGATCTGGTGGCAGACCTTGCATTTTTGTGCAAAGACCTTCTCGCCGGCGGCCACATCCGCCGCCAAAACTCCAGCAGCGGAGCCGGCCCAAGCGGTTGCGGCGATAAGACAGACATATTTAAACTTCATATCCCGTTTCCTTCCCTGTAACTGCGAGGGGCATTCGATCACGGTTCCGCCATCGCCTGCGACCATGGCCCAATGAATGATCCTCATTGTAGCTCGCGCAATAAAACATGTATCCTGACAAGATGACAAAAGACAACCCGGACTGGACCACAAGCCCGCCGCAGCCCTACGGCCAATTCGGACGTGCCGCACCGCCACACGGCGGCCGCCGCTTCCTCTATGGCCGTCTCGGCTGGGCGGCTTTTTACCTTATCCTGGCGTTGCTTTTCAACTGCGAAGCACGAGCCGCCGACACGATCCGTCTTGCAGTGCAGAAGACCGGAACTTTCGCTTGGGAACTCTCGATCATGAAAACGCGGGGCCTCGACAAGAAAGCCGGTCTCGACCTTGAAGCGACCGAACTTGCCTCGCCCGAAGCCGCGAAGATCGCCCTCTTGGGCGGTACCGCCGATATCATCCTTAGCGACTGGCCCTGGGTGGCGCGGCAAAGAAGTCTCGGCAATCCTATCGTCTTCTATCCCTATTCGACGGCGCTCGGCGCTGTGATGGTCGAAGCGGCCTCGCCGATCACGGATCTTTCCGGGCTGAAAGGCAAAAAGATCGGCGTCGCGGGCGGGCCGCTCGACAAAAGCTGGCTCCTGCTCCAAGCCTTCGCGCGCGAGGCGCAATTCGATGTGGCCTCGGAAGCAAATATTATCTATGGCGCGCCCGCGCTGCTCTATCAGAAGGCCTTGAATGGCGAGGCCGATGCCACTTTGAACTATTGGAACTTCTGCGTGGCGCTTGAATCGCGCGGGTTTCGGCGCCTCATCAACATGGAGGAAGTGGAAAGACGCCTCGGTGCTAAGGGACCGGTTGCCATGGTGGGGTATGTCTTCAATGAAGGCTTCGCGCGAAGGAATGCCGAGCCTCTGGCGCGCTTCCTCAAGATCGCAACGCAGGCCAAGGACATTCTCGCGCATTCAGATGAGGATTGGGAGAAGATCGCCCGAGACATCGGAATCAGCGACAAGACTCAGCTCGCGCTTTACCGGCAAGCCTATGTCAGTGGCATTCCCCAGCGGACGATCGAAGAGGAAGCCGCCGATGCGCGGGTGCTGTATCGTGTCCTCGCCCAGAGCGGGGGCGCGGATCTCGCTGGCCCGGCAAAGGAGCTAGATGAAGAAACCTATTATAAGGGCAGTTCCGGCTTGGCCCCCGGCAAAAACTAAAGCCGTTCTGTTCCGGCTGATACCGCTTGTCCTGTTGCTTCTCCTTTGGCAAGTCGGTTCGCGTGTGTCCTCGTCCGCCGCGCTGCCCTCGCCGCTTGCCGTCCTTTCGGTCATGGTGAGCGAGGCGCGTTCGGGCGCCCTCTTCCTCAATCTTGCGATCACCCTTGCTCGCGTCACGGCCGCCTTTGCGCTCGCGATGGCTTTGGGGACCGTGCTTGGGGTGGCCATGGGCCGCAACATGACGATCAACCGTCTCTTCGATCCTTTGCTGATCGTGCTTTTGAACGTGCCGGCGCTTGTCATCATCGTCCTCGCCTATATCTGGGTCGGCCTCAACGAAGCGGCCGCGATCGGCGCCGTGGCTCTCAACAAATTGCCGAACACAGCGGTCACTCTGCGCGAAGGCACCCGCGCACTCGACAAAAGTCTTGACGAAATGGCGCGGGTGTTCCGCCTTCCATTTGGCGCGAAGCTGCATCATGTGGTTTTGCCACAGCTTGTGCCCTATCTCGTCGCGGCGACGCGATCGGGTCTCTCGCTGGTGTGGAAAATCGTTCTTATCGTCGAACTGCTGGGCCGTTCGAATGGGATCGGCTTCGAAATCGGCATCGCCTTTCAGCTGTTCGATGTGGCGCGGCTTCTTGCCTATGCGCTTCCGTTTGTCGGCCTCATGCTGGCGATCGAAACGTTCCTTGTGCAACCGTTCGAACACCATATATCGCGCTGGCGGTTGCATGGAGCTTGAGGTTGCAATCAAGCGCAAGGTACTGCGCACCGCCGCTGGACAAACCCGCGACATCCTTCATGATGTGGCGTTCAGCCTGCGGCAGGGAGAGGTCTGTGCCTGTCTTGGGCCCTCCGGCTGCGGCAAGACAACGCTGTTGCGGATCATCGCCGGGCTCGACACCGATTTCGAGGGCACGCTTGTCCTGCCGCAAGGGCACAAGATCGGGATGGTTTTCCAAGAACCCCGGCTCTTGCCCTGGCGAAGCGTCGCGCAAAACCTGCGCCTCGTCGGCGGATCGAGCGAGGACGATCTCAAGGAGATTGCCGCGGCCTTGCGCCTTTCGCTGCATCTTGATCACTTTCCGGGCGAATTGTCGCTGGGGCTCGCCCGCCGCGTCGCGATGGCGCGGGCCTTCGCGATCAAGCCTGATCTTCTCCTTCTCGACGAGCCCTTCGTCTCGCTCGATGCGGCCCTCGCGGCGCGGCTGCGCGAGGAGCTACTGGCACTTGTCCTCAAGCGCAGGGCGACGACCCTCATTGTTACCCATGATGTCAACGAAGCGATTGCGATTGCCGACCGGATCATTGTTTTGTCTGCGGCGCCGGGGCATCTCATCGCCGACCAAACGATCGAGGCGCCGAGGGGCGCGCTGACGCAAGCGCACGCAGGCGAGATCAAGAACGAAATCCTGTCTCTTATCGCGAAGGCACCTCCTTGTTAAGGTCGTTTCACCATGGCAGTTTTCACTCGCAGACAGCGATCGGCGAATATCGGGGCCATTGGGCGAGGCACGGATCGATGGACAAGATCAAAAATGAGTTCAGAGGTCGGCTGCGGCTTGACGTTTCTTTCGGAAGGCTTTGAAGCGACAGCACACTAAGAGGCCGAGAACAATCACGGTCGATAAGAACCCCGCCTATCCAAGCGCGAGCAAATCGATGAAGAAGGCGGGCGAGTTGTCGCGCTTCGCGCGTCTGCGCCAAGTCAAATACTCAATAACATTGTTCAGCAGGATCATCGTCGGATCAAGCGGTTGGTCCGACCGGGTCTCGCTTCAAGTCGATGCGCACCGCCCGACGCATCATTGCTGGCTGCGAGATCGTTGCGATGATCCGCAAGAATCAGGTCGCCGCGATCCCGGCCAATGATATGGAAGCCCAAGGTGCCTTCATCGCATCCCTGTTCTCTATCGCCACCTGATCGGCCTGAGTTGGGTTAGCTGCGGGCCGTCTGTAACTTTGCAACATAACCTCTCCGGGCAATTCGCCTCGATCATCAATTATGCCCCCGCACGACCTTCGGCCGAACCGATCTCAACGGCGCAAACTGAAAGCGCGGTCCATCGGTTGCTGCATCGGCGAATGACGGCGAAACAGCAAATGCGTTGGTCGCCAAGAGGCGCGCACTTCGACCTGTTACAACTCGGAAAAGGGAACAACCCGCCCCGAGATGACCGCCTCGGAGCAGGACTGGGTTGTTATCTTCAACATCAAGCGAATTGAGGACGCGATCAAAACTGGCGACTACAAGGTGATTGACGGCGTAAAGGTCGTCGATGGCCGGCACGGTGCGAAATACACTCGCTATGTTCCGGTTTCCAACAACCCGCACGGCTGCAATACCGCGCCAGACGTTGCAAACATTGTATCGATTGGACGACAGCGATGTGATCGTGTTGGGGCCGCTTCCGCTATTTCCCGCGGAGCCCATTATCGCGTATCATAGCGGGATGGCGAAGGCGTGCCAGGCTCGACCCGGAACAACAGCCGTTCGGCAATGCGCGGGGGAATCGGCCGGAGCTTGACGATGAAATCCCACGCCATGAGCAGGGCGCCGAGGGCAAACACCACATCGCCTGGCAGACGCATCCACTGCCAGAAAAGCGTCGTATCGTAGAACGCGCTGCTACGGGCATAGGCTAACCCGTGCTCGTAAACCGCGTCCAGTTGCGGCCAGCCGATCGGAAAGAAATTGAAGACAATCCAAAGGACAAGACCGCCATTGTAGAGCCAAAACGCGAGCAGGCCAGGCTTTTCGTCAAAGCGGTACTGGTTAGCGGCCGCGTAACGCAGGCAGAAATAAATGAGGCCGATTCCGAGGAGGCCGAAGGCGCCAAATAGCGCGGTATGCGCGTGATTAAGGGTGAGAAACGTCCCGTGTTCATAGTAGTTGATCAATGGCGCGTTCAACGTGCCGCCGCCAAAGACACCCGCGCCGACGAAGTTCCAGAAGGCCGCGCCAATGATGTAGGTATAAGCGAGCCCATATTTGAATTCCCCATGCGCCTGGATCAGCCTCCGGTGATGGATCGCCTCGATCACCAGCAGCACGAGAGGCAGCACCTCGATGAACGAGAACATCGTGCCAAGCGGCACCCATAGACTGGGCTCGCCTGCCCAGTAGAGATGATGGCCCGTGCCGAGCACGCCGCCGAGGAAGATTAAGATCAGCTCAAAGTACACCGACCGCTCGGCGAGTTGGCGCGACACCAGTCCAACCGCCATCAGCAGATAGGCGCTGATCGCGGCGGCAAAGAATTCGAAGGATTGCTCGACCCAGAGATGAACCACCCACCAGCGCCAAAAATCCGAGATCGTGAAGGATTTTTCGATGCCCATGAGCGGGATCATGCCGAACGGGTAGAGCAGGGCTATATTGACGGTCGAGGCCCAGAGCAGATGCTCGAGACGAATCCGCCCCGACCAAAACTGGCGTGTCGCCTGAACGAGAGTGGCACGGGTCGGCCATAGGGCACGGAAGACCAGGATGCTCCAAATGGCGAGCCCCGCGAAGAAGCCGATCTGCCAGGCCCTGCCGAGCTGGATATACGACAAGCCTTGATTGCCAAACCAGAACCAGCCTTCGTGGATGAACCCCATGATGCCGAGATAGTTGCCGGCAAGTGCGCCAACGACGATGAACAGCGTTACCCAAAACAACACGTCGACAAGAAAGCCCTGGCCGCGTGCCTCCGTGCCACTGATCGCAGGGGCGAGAAACAGTGCCGCACCGATCCATGACAGGCCGATCCAGACGATCGGTGTCTGGATATGCACGTCGCGGAGAAAATTGAAGGGCAGGAAACGGCCCACGGGGATGCCGTAGAAGCTCGTCCGATCCGTGTAGTAATGGGCCATGATCGAGCCGACAAGGATCTGCAAGAGGAGGACACCGGCCACGACCAAGAAGTATTTGCCCATCCGTCGTTGACTCGCGGTCAGAGGCCGGAACTGCGCGAGCACCGGATCCATTGGCGCCTTGTCCGGATCGTTGAGATACCGTTCGTAGATGAACAGCACGGCGCCGAAGGCAAAGAAGGTGAAGCAGAAGCTGATCCAGGTCCAACGGAAGGTGCTGGCGGTTGGCGTATTGCCAACCAGCGGTTCATAAGGCCAGTTCTGCGTCCAGGAGACATCCGTGCCGGGGCGGCGCGCGACAGTGGTGAGCGACGAATAGATTAGGAATTCCGCCGTCTGATTGGCGCTTGTCTCATCGAGACTATAGGCCTGCGTCCAGCCCTTGGCGAAGTCGTGGTGGAGGAGAGATTGCGCGATTTCAGCGCGCAGCGTCGTGATTGCAGCTGCCAGCGCGTCCGGAATCGCCGCAACCGGCTTGGTCAGGTCCACGCCTTCAAGTTCGGCCTGCATCGCCGCCTCAATCGAGGCCTGCTGCACCGCGGTCAATTCCGACAGTGCTTCTCCGTTATTTGCCCTTGCAATGTTCTCCTCGGTCAACACCGCAAGGCGAACAAGATTGGCGGCGGTGTAGTCCTCGCCGAAATAGGACCCCATGCCGTAGAGGCTGCCGTAATCCATGAGGTCGGCTTTTTGGAACCCCGCCTTTCCGGCCTGAATATCGGCGGCCGACATGAGGAGCGTGCCATCGGCGCCGGCGAAGTGGCCGGGCAGCGGTGGCGCCTCCTCGTAAGTAAGGCCCGTCATCCAGCCGAGCATTGCGAAGGTCACGACCGCGACCGCGAGTAAGATCCATTTGAGGACGTTGCTGACGGGGTCCCCCGACAATCGGCCGATCCGTTCCCAATCCGTCGTCATGCTTTGTCCTCTCCGTTTGATGCCCTGGTGCCTTTTCCATTTGCGCCAGAACAAACGTCGCCTCGCTCCGCATGGTGGCGGCCGCGCCGATGTGTCACAATAGCACCCACCCATGGCTGCCCGCGACGGCCCCGAAGATCGTGACGAGGGCGAGCCCAAGCAGGAGCCAATGAGCCCGATGCAGCCACGCAAAGCTGGCTTCCGGCGCCGCCGCCGCCCATCTTTGGAAGTGCCGGTGCAAAATAAACGGCTCCGCCACGAACAGGACGAGCGCGAACAGCAGCCACACGCCAACCATCGCGTGCATCCACCAGAATCCGGCCGAACCAAACCGGCTCCACAGATCGAGGCGTCCAGCCATATAGAAACCGGTTAGGCCGGTAACGACGATCGCGGTCCGCGCCTGCCAGATGAAGCGCCGCTCGATCGCCTGAAAAGCCGCTAGACGATTAGAGCCGAGATCACCGCGCCGGACGGCGGGTAGCACCACGGTGGTCGCCATCGCGACGCCGCCGATCCATATCACCACGGCGACGACATGCAGCGAAAGGGCGGCGGCGACGTCAATCATGACCGGCGTATCCGTGGCGGTTGGCCGAAGCAAACGCCCTCTGGTGGAACCGCTCGGCCGGAATCCGCAAACCCACCGTCTACCCTCCTCTTGGTTATTCAAAAGTTTGACTCATCATCGGCCGCCCGTCTTTGTGCCAGCACAAATCGCTCCCGCTTTTCTGCCCATGCGAGTAGATTTTGGGGATGAAAGCCGCGTCCGTCACAGTTGCTCCCGGCGCCTTGGCGTCCATGGAACTTTTCCGCGAGTTGCCACCATCCGCGCTGGACGATGTCATGAAACAAGCGCGGCTCCGGCGTCTGGCGAAAGACACCCGCATTTTCGAGCAAGGCGCTTCGGCCGGGCGCTGCCATGCGCTTATCGACGGCCGCGTGCGCGTCGCCCAATCGGGGAGTGGCGGTGGCCAGGTTGTCATCCGCATCGTCGGTCCCGGCGAGATGTTCGGCACGGTTGCCCTCTTCACGGACCGGAAATACCCCGCGGAAGCCGTTACCCTCTTAGACTCCATTGAGATCAGCTGGAGCGAAGTGGAATTGCTGGAACTGATCGGCCGTCATCCACAGATCGCGCTCAACCTCGTCAAGATAGTTGGCAGACGATTGAAGGAAGCACAAGAGCGGGTCCGCGAACTTGCCACCCTGCGAGTCGAGCAACGTGTCGCCCGCGCTCTCCTGCGGTTGGCCCGCCAAGCCGGACAGGATACCGCCGGAGGCACGAAAATCGACCTCCCGCTGACCCGCAAAGATTTGGCCGAGCTATCCGGGACCACCTTGCACACAGCCAGCCGACTTCTAACAGCATGGGAGAGAGAGGACTTGGTCGTGACCAACAATCAGCGTGTCACCATACGCAATCTTTCAGAAATCAAGCGGATTGCTCAAGATCACCCGGACTGACGCGGTGAAAAAAGCCGGAGCGGCGCGAAGGCTTGTCAGCCGCGCCTTTCCGAAGTTTGTGCTGGCGCAACGACAGCTCTGCTCGTTCTCCATAACTTCCGTTCGTTATACGGTTGATTGAGGATCGAAATGCCAGGCTTTATGGCTGAGAAGCGTGAAAGCTCCGCTTTTCTATCTCTGGCCTTCCGTCCCTTCTTTCTTGCGGCCAGCCTTTGGTCCGCACTGGCGCTCGTTCTGTGGATTGCCATGCTCATGGCGGGCATGACGTTGCCCAGCCGGTTTGATCCACTGACCTGGCACATTCACGAGATGCTGTTTGGATTTGTCCTCGCGGCCATTGCGGGGTTCATGCTGACCGCAATTCCGAACTGGACCGGCCGGTTGCCCGTTCGTGGCGCGCCGCTGGCGTGGCTTGCCGCCTTGTGGCTGCTCGGCCGCGTGGCCTGCCTGGTTTCAGCACTGATTCCTTACTGGTTCGCCGCGGTGGCCGATTTGTCGTTTCCGGTTATCCTCGCCGCCGCCGCTGGCCGCGAGATCGCCGCCGGGCGAAACTGGCGCAACCTTCCGATGATTCTGCCAGTCGCGGTTCTCTCCATCGCCGATCTTCTGATGCACCTGGAAGCAGGCGGTTTCGGCGTCCCATCCGGTCTTGGATGGCGCCTCGGTCTCGCCGCGATCGTCGTCCTAATCTCCGTCGTCGGTGGCCGGATCATTCCGAGCTTCACGAGCAACTGGCTGGCCAAGCACGGCACCGCGAGGCTTCCGGCCCTCCCCCGTTGGGTCGACCGGTGCGCGCTTGGTTCTTTGCATGCCGGACTGGTAGGCTGGGCTTTTTTTCCAGGCTTCCGTCCGCTCGGCATGCTCTTGCTCTTGGCCGCTGCTTTGAACCTCCTGAGACTCGCACGATGGCGTGGCGGCGCCACCTTGGCCGAACCGCTGCTCGCCGTTCTGCATCTCGGATATCTGTGGGTAATCGCGGGCGCCGCTCTGCTTGGCGCCGCGATGTTAAGCGAGATCGTCCCGGGGCCGGCCGCGATTCATGCCCTGACCGCCGGCGCGATCGGGACAATGGTGCTCGCCGTCATGACGCGCGTTTCGCTCGGCCATACCGGCCGGGCATTGGAGGCCGATCGCGCGACGATGCTGATCTATCTGTTGGTCAATGCTGCCGCCGCGGCCAGAATAGGCGCGGCGTTCGTCACCGGGAATCCCATGATCCTTCTGGCCATTTCAGGCGCGCTATGGGTGGCTGGCTTCGCCCTGTTTGGTGCCAAATACTGGCCCATGCTTTGGTCGGGCTCTCTTCGGCAACGCCGGACCAGCTGAGGGGCGCTTCCGGCGCCGCCGCATGGCCGCGGCGAGATGATGGCACGCAATTCCTTCCCGGAGGCCATCGGCTCGTCAAGCCCGCGATGCCGAAGGCGCCCGCAGGGCAAGTTGTCGCGCTTCGCGCGTCTGCGCCAAGTCAAACACCTCAATAACCTTTTGAGCAGGATCATCGTCGGATCAAGCGGCTGGTCCGACCGGGTCTCGGCTTCAAGTCGATGCGCACCGCCCGATGCATTATTGTTGGTTGCGAGATCTATGCGATGATCCGCAAGAATCAGGTTGCCGCGATCCCGGCCAATGATATGGAAGCCCAAGGTGCCTTCATCGCATCCCTGTTCTCTATCGCCGCCTGACCGGCCTGAGTTGGGTTAGCTGCGGGCCCTCTGTAACTTTGCAACATAACCGGAATGCATATTGTAATCTTAGTGTAACGGCTATCAAGATGACTGATCGCGACGGGCTTTTGCAAGCGGGGACGCCGTGGACGTTGACATGCAGGAGGCAAAAGACGCCCTCACGCGGGTATTCGGCTTTTCGGCGTTCCGGCCGGGACAAGAGGAAATTCTAAAAGCCGTCTTTGCGGGAAAAAATATTCTCGCCGTCATGCCGACGGGGTCGGGCAAGTCACTTCTCTATCAATTGCCTGCGATCGTCCGCAGGGGCCTCACCGTCGTCGTCTCGCCGCTGATAGCCCTGATGCGCGATCAAGTGCAGCAGCTCAATGCCCGCGGCATTGCCGCTTGCGCCTTGAATTCCTCGAACAGCGGTGAAGACAATGCGGCGATTGAGGCAGCGCTCCGGCGCCGCCGCTATCGCCTCCTCTACGTCGCGCCGGAACGGCTCGTGCGTCCCGGAACACCGGAGCTGCTCCGCGAGGTGGGAGCTGGCGTCATCGCCATTGACGAAGCCCATTGCGTCTCGCAGTGGGGGCATGACTTCCGGCCCGAGTATCTTGGTCTTTCCGGGGCGGCGCGAGCGATCGGGGATGTTCAGGTCATCGCGGTGACGGCCACCGCCGACTCGCCAACCCGAGAGGATATTGTCAACAGATTGTTTTCTATAAAGCCGCAAATCTTTGTACGCTCCTTTGACCGGCCAAACCTTCATCTTGCGATGGCGCGCAAGACCGATCCCGCCCGGCAAATCGAAACCATGATCGCGCGCCACAAAGGGAAGAGCGGTATCGTCTATTGCAATTCGCGCAAGGGGGCCGAAAAGCTCGGCCAGCAGCTCGGCCAAAAGGGCGTCTTGGCGCTTCCCTATCATGCGGGGATGGAGGCGCCTCTCAGGTCGGCCCATCAGGATGAATTCCTGCGCCATGATGGCGTCGTCATGATCGCCACGGTTGCCTTCGGCATGGGGATCGATAAACTCAATGTCCGCTTTGTTTGCCACGCCGATCTGCCGCAAAGCGTCGAGGCCTATTATCAGGAGATCGGCCGCGCGGGGCGCGATGGCCTGCCGGCGGAAACCCTGACCTTGTTCAGCGATGCTGATATTCTCTTGCGCGAGCGGCAAATCAATGAGGGCGGCGCGCCGCAAGAGCGTAAGCGGATCGAAAGGCGCAAGCTCAATGCCTTGATCGCTCTTTGCGAGTCGCCGCGCTGCCGGCGCCAGACCTTGCTCGCCGCTTTCGGCGAGGACTCAAAGCCATGCGGCAATTGCGACGTTTGTGACGGCAAATGGGCGCGTTTCAACGGCGCCATCGCGGCGCAAAAGGTCATGTCGGCGATCCACCGCACGTCCGGGCGTTTTTTCTCAGGCCATCTCGGCAATCTCCTCGCGGGGCGGGCGACTGAAGCGATCCGCCGGCATGGCCACGATCTTCTGCCAACGTTCGGCGCGGGCAGGGAGTTCAAGCCGGCGGAATGGCGCAGCATTTTTCACCAGCTCCATGCGGCAAATCTGATCGCGCAAGACCCGGCGGATCGCGACCGCTGGATTTTGACCGAAGCGGGCCGTGCCGTTCTCAAAAATGAAGCGCCTTTGACGTTGCGCTGGGATCATCCCGTCCCGGATGAGCGTCAGGCGGATGTGCGGCGGACTTTGCAAGAGATTGAGACCGCCGCTGTCGGGGACCCGCCGCCTGAGCGCATGGCTTTCGCGCCGGTCAAAGCTGGCCATGAGAGCGCACCCTTGACGGCGAACCAAAACAGGCTGCTTGCCGCCCTCAAGGCTAAGCGCCTCGAAGTTGCACGAGAACAAAAGCAACCAGCCTTCATCATCTTCCATGACAAGGTTCTGATCGAAATGGCCCGAAGACAGCCCAAAACAGGCGAAGACATGCGGGCCATTCCGGGCATTGGGCCGGACAAGATGGCTCGCCATGGCGCCGTCTTTCTCGAGGTGATCGCCAATTGCGATCGCGATTCATGAGCGCTTCCCTGCTTCGAGCTCATCCGTTGGAGGCGCTCCGCAGGCTGGTGCGGGGTGGGACGCTCGCTCTTTTCTGTCTTGCCACGCCCTTTGCCTCGCAGGCCGAACCGCCGCTGCCGCCACCGATCATCTCACAAGGCGCCCGCTTTCTGCCTGTGCTGGCGAGCCATGGCATGGTCGTCGCGCAGGAAGGAAGAGCAGCGAAAATCGGCGTCGAGATCCTCCGGCGCGGCGGCAATGCCGTCGATGCGGCGGTTGCGACGGGACTTGCCCTTGCCGTCACCCTGCCGCGCGCCGGAAATCTTGGGGGCGGCGGCTTCATGCTCATCCATCTCGCCAAGCCGCGGAAAACCACGGTCATTGACTACCGCGAAACCGCGCCGTCCGACACAACGCGTGACGTTTTTCTCAATGAAGCGGGTGAGGCAGTGGCCGCAAGATCGCGCGACGGCGGCCTGGCCGTGGGCGTGCCTGGCACTGTCGCGGGCTTCGCGCTTGCCTTGCGCACCTACGGATCGGGCAAATTCTCGCTCGCGGATCTCGCCGCCCCCGCCGTTGCGCTCGCTCGGAGCGGGATCGAGATCGAAGATGATCTTGCCGATTCGCTTCCCCTCGCGCAGGGAAGGTTGAAGCGCTGGCCCTCGACGGCCAGGATTTTCCTGCATCAGGATGGCACCGCGCTTTCACGGGGAGACAGGCTCGTGCAATCCGATCTTGCGAGCGTTCTGGAAGCGATCGGCAAAAGCGGTGAGAGGGCCTTTTATGAAGGCAGCGTTGCGGAAAAGATCGTCGCCAGCGTCCGCGCGGCCGGCGGCCGGATGACGTTGGACGATCTTAAATCCTATCGTGCGATCGAAAGGGCGCCCCTTATCGGGTCCTACCGGGGCTATGAGATCGCCTCCGTGCCGCCACCTTCCTCAGGCGGGGTCCATATCATCGAACTTCTCAACATACTCGAGGGGTTTCCGCTGGCCAGCCTTGGCGCCGATTCGGCGGCAACGATTCACCTCTTATCTGAAGCTATGAAACTGGCCTATGCCGATCGGGCGCAATATCTTGGCGATCCGGATCAAATTTCGATCCCCGTCGGCGGGCTGATCTCGAAGGCCTATGCGGAGCGATTGCGAACCGGGATTTCCACGACGCGCGCACGGCCCGCGGCCGAGATCAAACCGCTCGATCCGGCGCCTTACGAAAGCAACCAGACGACCCATTTTTCGGTCGTGGACAGCGACGGAAACGCCGTTTCCAACACCTACACTTTGAACTTTTCTTATGGGGTTGGCCTTGTCGCCGAAGGCACTGGCATTTTGCTTAACAATGAACTCGACGATTTTGCTGCAAAACCTGGGGCTCCGAACGCTTATGGACTTGTCGGCGGCGCTGCCAATGCGCCGGGGCCGCGCAAGCGGCCGCTGTCATCGATGGCGCCAGCCATGGTCTTTCGCGACGGCGAGCTCGAACTTGTGACAGGCTCGCCGGGCGGCTCGCGGATCATCACGATCGTCACCGAAATTATCCTCGACATTGTCGATTTCGGCATGAATGTCGCTGAGGCGACCGAGGCTGTGCGCACCCATGACCAGGGCTTGCCGGAAGAATTGCAGGTCGAGCGCGGCCTCAACCTCGATACCATCCGGCTGCTTCAATCCCTGGGGCATAAGGTTGTTGTCCATGATGCCTGGGGCTCGGCGCAGAGCATCCTTTGCGCCAGGGGAGCGCTATTGGGCGCCGCCGATACGAGACAGCGGGGGACTCTGGCGGCTGGATACTGATCTCTCCAGCGCGGCGGCGTCAGATGGACCGCGCGGGATTGCGCAAGCCGCGCCGCACCATTGTGCTGACGAGCGTTGCGATGAGAATGTTCGCCACGAGTGCGATGAGGCCAGAGTAGAGGGTGATGCTGGCGGAGCCGAAATGCAGTGTGTGCAAGGGCTTGAAATCATTCAGCCACGCCAGCCAGCTGCCGCCGAGGAAGCCGGCCGCCCATCCGGCGAGCAAGCCAGGTGCCCGGAACCAGCCCGTGAAAAGCCCAAAGATCACGGCTGGCAAGGTCTGCAGGATCCAGAGGCCACCGAGCAACTGCAGATCGAGCGCGAACTGAACGGGTAGATATAAGATAAAGAGGAGTGCACCGCCGACCAAAGCGAGCGATGTCATTTTGGCGACCTTGGCCTCGCCGCCTGGACTGACAGTGGGGTTGATATAGGCTCTCCAGAAGTTCCGCGTGAAAAGATTGGCCGCGCCAATGCTCATGATTGCGGCGGGCACGAGGGCGCCGATCGCGATCGCCGCGAAAGCAACACCCGCGAACCATCCCGGAAACAGGGCTTCGAAAAGCAGCGGGACGACATCGTTGCTGTTGGCAAGCTTCAGCCCAGCCGCATGGCCCATCAAGCCCATCAGAGCGACGAACGCCAGTACAATCGAATAGGCGGGGAGGAGAATCGCATTCTTGCGGATCGCGTCGGCGTTGGCGCTCGCCAAAACGCCCGTGAGCGCGTGGGGATACATGAAAAGGGCGAGCGCCGAGCCGAGCGCGAGGCTGACATAGGGCGCAAATTGCGCAGGAGCGAGCAAAAGATCGCCGGAGCCCCTTGCCTTGAACGCCGTTGCCGCGGCTTCGAACGTGGCGCCGTAGCCGCCGAGCTTCAAAGGGATCACCAAGATCGCGGCGAAAATGACAATGTAGATCAGCGTATCCTTGACAATGGCAATGAGCGCGGGCGCGCGAAGACCGGAAAAATAGGTGTTGAGTGCCAAGATCAGGAAAGCGGCGACAAGAGGCAGTTCTCCCTTAATGCCAAGGGCGTGAAAAACGGTCTCGATGCCGATCAGCTGCAGGGCGATGTAAGGCATCGTCGCGACCACGCCGGTCAACGCCACGGCAAGCTCAAGCGGCCGGTGGCCATAATGGCCATAGACGACATCGGCAGCGGTTACATGATTATGTTTCTTGGCGGCTCGCCACAAGACCGGCATGAACGCGAAAACGAACGGATAAAGGAGGATCGTGTAGGGCATCGCGAAAAAGCCATAGGCCCCCGTCGCATAGACGAGCGCCGGAACCGCGATCATGGTGTAGGCCGTGTAGATATCACCGCCGATCAGGAACCAGGTGATCCAGGTCCCGAACTGGCGTCCGCCGAGCCCCCATTCTTCGAGCGGTGCCAAGCTTTTGGAACGCCGCCAGCCTGCGGCGCCAAAGCCAAGAATTGTGACAAGGCCCAGCAAAAAGACGAAGACCGTGAGCGCGGCCCAGTCGATCTCAGTCGTCATCGCGCGAGTTCCGTGCAAGTGCCCGGTAGACGATCCATGTCAAGAAAGATGTCAAGGGCACCCATACCAATTGATACCAGTAAAAAAAGGGGAAGCCGAACAGTTCGGGCGCGGACCGGTTATAGAAAGGAACCCAAGACACGGCGGCGAAAGGGACAAGAAGAAGCAGCCAAATAAGGCGCATCGAAAGGCTTCCCATCATCGGCTTCGAAACTATGTGAATCTTGTAATCGAATTCTGCGGCAGGAGACGGGCTATGGCGATCAAATCCGTCTGGTTGGGGCTGAATTTCGAGGAGCCGCCCTTAGATCACACCGAGGAGACGCACGCTAGCGAAACCTACGCTTTGGAACTTTGCGCGCGAGAGGGGGCCCATCTTTCCGTCTGCCTGGCGGCGCCGATTTTTACGGTTCCCTCCGTGGTTCCAGGTGCAGGTCTCCTTGCCATCGAGAATACGCCGGCCGATGAAGTCAATGCCGACCGGCGGGTGCGGGCCGAGGCGGCTCATGTGAGAATCGCGAGCCAAGTGAAACGTGCCGGCTTGAGCGCCGAGTTTCACGTCATCCAGGTCTCTTACGCACAGCTGCGCAACCGCCTCGTTGCCTCCGCGATGCCAAGCGATCTCGCGGTCCTCTCCCGGTCGGGGTATTATCTCTCTTTGGACCGGGGCATGATCGAAGCAATGCTGTTCACGTCCGGCCGCCCGATTGTCCTCGTGCCGCCGGGGTGGGAGCGCGAAGCGCGCATCGCTAAGATCATCATCGCGTGGGATGGAGGGGGCCGCGCGGCGCGGGCCGTCGGCGATGCAATGCCATTGCTGACGCACGCCGAAGAAGTCGAGATCGTCTGTGTTTCTCGCGCCACTTCGAAGTTCACCCCAAGCGAGGATCTCGCGGCCCATCTCGCACGCCACTGCAAGAAGGTTATCGTTACCGATCTTCCAATGAAGGATGGCGGTATCGCTGTGACCTTGCGGGCCCATGCGGTGGCGTGGCGCGCGGACCTCTTGGTGATGGGAGCCTATGCTCACCCTCGAATGTTGGAAATTCTCGTCGGCGGCGTGACGAACGATATGTTTTCTGAGGCGGAGATTCCCGTTTTGCTTTCCCACTGAGGAGCAGGGCACCTCAACGGGCGGAAGTCCCTGGCCTACTCGACGACAATTTTATAACGCTCCCCGCGCTGCAAAGGCTCGCCGCGCGCAAGATCATTGATCATGAGGAAATAGTCGAGTCCACGGTCTGGTACGGCCATCTGGGCGGCGAGAGTGTCGGCTGTGTCGCCGGGCTTGGCGACCGCAATTGCGATGCGCAAGGGCCGCACGGCTTTCACTTCATCGGCCGAGACACGATGAAAGGAATTGATCGACGCGAGAAAGCGTCCCTTGGCCTCATCCGTCAGTGTGCGCGTCGCGAAAATCAGCCGGTAGACCCGCTCAGGGTCGAAGCGGATCACCGCGAGGAGAAAATGCCATTCGCCAGCGCTCGCCGTGGCGGTCGCCGCCGGCATTCCGTTGACTTGCGTTGTTTCAACGGAACTCTGGATCAGCCCATCGATCCAGCCACTGGCGATATAGGCCGTCAACGGGGTTGCCTGCGGCACGTTCACGCTGTCGACGCGCAAGGCCTCATTACCACCTGCCTTGACCCCGAGGAGGGCTTGGGACGCGTTTTCGAGCACGAACCCTTCCGGCGCGAGAAAGGCAAAACCGAGCCGCCCATGCAGGAATTTGCGGCCGCGGATCGCGCCTTCAGCGGGATCGTCGCCAAAAGTGATGCCATCGATGGCGGCAAGATAGGCTGGCCGGTCTGTCTTGCCGATGCCTGGAGCGCCGATCTGGCGGGCGGCGTTGATCGCCTGCGCAACCCTGTCCGGCGCCGAAGGATGCGTCGCCAGAATATCCGGCTTGCCGGCGCTCGCATATTGACTCATGAGGGAGCCGCGCAGGGCCGCGGAGCGGCCGAGCGCATTAAGGAAGCGGGCGGCGCCATAAGGGTCGAACCCCGCCTTCGCACTGACCCGGATGCCGATCTGATCGGCTTCGAGTTCCTGCTGACGGGAAAAGCTCGCGATCGTGCGCTGAGCGAGAGCCTCGACTTCTTGGCCCTTTTGCTTGTTCTGGATCACCGTTGCTGCCTGGCTGATCACCGCGGCACGTTTTTCCTCTTCCTCCCGCTGACTGGCATGTTTTGCGGTGATGTGGGCGATCTCATGCGCCATCACGGCAGCAACTTCTGAAGTGTCATTGGCAAGCGCCAAGAGGCCTCGCGTCACATAGACATTTCCGGGCGGCAGCGCGAAGGCGTTCACGATCGGCGAATTGAGGATCGTGATTTTGTAAGGCTCGGCGGTATTTTCGTCGGCGTTGGCAAGCTTGACCAGGACTTCGTTCAGATAGGCTTCGGTTGGAGGATATTTGTATTCGCCATCGAACAGCGCGATCATGCGCCGGTGTTCGGCCGATGTTTTCTCGTCAAGGGCGGCCGCCCGGGGCGGCGGCACGGGCACCGCTGCATTGAACGGCGTGCTGTCTTGCGGCTCCATCGAAGCACAGGCGGCGAGTAGAACAACGGCAGCGGTCGCCACAGCCGCGCCCAACCCCCACCTGAAACCGGTTTTTGATCGTTGCAAACAAACGTTGCTCCAAAATGGCCGCATGCGCAGCTGCCTACCTCGCTGCAGGGATACCAAGGGACGTCGCTTGCGGATCTTGAGATTCTCCTATCACTTCGATCTCATCCGGGCTCGAAATCTCGATTTGTGGGCCGAACCGGGTGTCCAGAAGTCCTCGCACGCGAACCAGGCGGCCGGTCAAGCTTGCGACTGCGGCATGGGCGGCCGCATAGCCCTTGCTGCTGTGCGGCACGATCGCCACCGAAAAATCCCAGCCCTGGCGCGGCCCGAAATACAGCATAATGCGCGGCCTCCGATCGGCGATGCCAGTGACGCGGCCTTCAACAATCACGGCTGTCCCGGCTCTCTCGGCGAAGGAGGGGCGATCCGCTGCGGCGATGACCGCATAATACGGATCGGCCCAAACGCCAAGTCCCGCGGCGCGTGCGCCAGCCTCGGCGGCAAGCAAGGCGCCCTGGCAAGGCTGCGCTGCGATGCTGGGCTCATAACGCGCAAGACCCGCATCGATGAGTGCCGTGCCGACCGCCAAGGGCGGCTGTTCCCGTTCATGCGTTGCGTTTGGCAAAGGCGCAAAGACAAAGGCGACATTACGTCCCCAGCGGTCCAAACCGGGTTCGGCTGGACGGAAAAGAACTTCTTTACCGGAGAGCCATTGCGCGAGGCGGTCCCGTGCACGGACGTCGAGGTCGGGATCACTCGGCGTCGGCCTCGGGGGATCTACGCCCGCGATTTTGAGCCGGAGTCCCCCTTCGAGCGTCAATTCGAGGCGCTCGTTGACCGAAGTCACGGTGCCGCGGGTGGAGCCATCGCTCGGGCAAACACCCCCTGCGGCTTCTCCGCCAGTGGAGCAGCCAAGCGTAAGCCCTACCATTCCGAGATAAATCACGACGCGGGTGCGCTTCGAAGCCTCGGCGCCGCACCGCAGCCACCCGGAACTGGCAAAGAGCCTGCTGCCGGGGTCACCGCCCGCCTTTCGTTCAAGCCGCGAACGAGGTTTTGCGTGAGAAATCATCTTGGAGCGCTTCGGGCAGGGGCAGACCTAAGGACCCCTCAACCTTTACTCTTATCGTCTATGCTTTACTCTTATGGTCTATGGTCTGGTCTATGGTCGCATCTGACGAGCTTCTTCGCAAACGGGGTGAAGCGATGAAGTTAAACCGATGACGTGGAGCTCCGCCATGCCTTTTCCAGGACAGTGCTTCCAAGTAAAGTTAATAAAATATAGTATCATCTAGGTCAATAGTGCTTTTGCTGCTAAACCTTTTCGCCAGCAAAACCTTTGACCAATTCTGGACTCCTTTCGGACGAAGCAGGTTTCTGAGGCAGAATCCTTACATTTTGGGCTCGCTGAATGGGTGGATTTGGGATCAATTTTCATACCTACCTGTATGGGTAGGTATTACCAACCCATAGGAACTGTCTCGAAGCCCGTCCAGCAGTATGTTGTCCCTTGCTGTAGGGGCCTCTAAACATGGGCTGGGATAAACTGGTCTCTTCTTGGCGGTAGTGCGTGCCCTCGGTCATGATCTGTGATCTGCGGCAGGCGGATTCCGTCAAAACGTTGGCCAGACTTAATCCTCAACAGCAAAGAGGCTAATAACATGAGCTTAGTAACTGGAACTGCGCGCACCGGCGAGGCTGCGGCCGTCGCCGAGGCGCCCCTTCTCGACGGAAGAGGGGCTATTATCGGTACGCTCGCGATCTGCACCTTCTACGTCGGCGTGCGTATTTATGAGCAAATCTTTGGCTGGTACGCGGGTCTCGATTCCTTCGCGCCCGAGTTCACCACCTATTGGATGACCATCCTCTATATCGAGGAGCCGGTCGAACTCATCTCCTTCCTCGCCCTCGTCGGCTATCTCTGGAAGACGCGCGACAAGGACGTGGCCAATGTCGCGCCGCGCGAGGAAATGCGCCGGATCTTCTACCTTCTCCAATGGATTCTCATCTATGGCGTCGCGATCTATTGGGGCGCCAGCTATTTCACGGAGCAGGATGGTACCTGGCACATGACGGTCATCCGCGACACCGACTTCACCCCGAGCCATATCATCGAGTTCTATATGAGCTATCCGATGTATATCGTCGTGGGTGTGGGTGGCTTTATGTATGCGCGGACCCGCCTTCCGACCTTCGCCACCAAGGGCTGGTCGATCGCCTATGTCCTTCTGTTCGTTGGCCCGTTCATGATCTTCCCGAACGTCGGGCTGAATGAATGGGGTCACACCTTCTGGTTCATGGAGGAACTGTTCGTTGCTCCGTTGCACTGGATGTTTGTGTTCTTTGGCTGGTTCTCGCTGGCGGTCTTCGGCGTTGCGCTGCAGATTCTTGGCCGCATCCACGAACTTGCCAAGGGCTATGAGGATTTGGTCGGCGTCGAACCGGCTGAATGATCTAAGCGCCTGCGTTGAGGACCCCTGGGTCTGACCGCTTGGCGTTCAGCCCAATAGGCCGGCCGTTTAGGGAATTTCGTTTAGGGAGGTTTTCCTTGAGCGGCCGAGCCGGGGCTGGGTTTAAGTGTCTTAAGCCAACTGAATATTACTCCTGATCCGAAGATTGGCTCCGGAGGGGAGTAACTGGGAGGATAGTTATGCTACGAGAAAAATCGTTTAAGGCCGGGACTGGCCCGGTGACCGAATCGATCTCGGCATCGCCGGGCATCGAAGGCGGCGCCGGCGCAAACCCGGTCGCAGCTCCGAACGTAGGGGCGCTGGGCGGAGCCATATCCGGTTCACCCTTTACGTCCCGCGCCGAAGCGGCCGCGGCCATCAAGAATGCGGATCTTTTGCTGGGGATCGCGCTGTTCTTGATTATGATTGGCGGCTACCATGTGCACTTCATGTTGACCGGAGGTGACTGGGACTTCTGGGTTGACTGGAAAGACCGCCGCTTCTGGCCGACCGTTCTGCCTATCGTGCTCGTGACTTTCCCGGCGGCCGCCCAATACTTCTTCTGGGTCCATTTCCGCATCCCGTATGGCGCGACCTTCCTCGTTATGGCTCTACTCGTCGGCGAATGGATCGACCGCTATGTCAGCTTCTGGGGCTGGACCT
>DATJBL010000113.1:0-5814 GCA_035515355.1 Methylocella sp. | reverse complement strand
AACAAGCGCGTTCTGTGATCTGGAGGGAACCAAATTGCACGGTCTCTCCCGCCGCCGCCTCGAAAGCGATGGTCCGCCCGGTGATCTTGTCCAGCCCAGAAAAGACAGCGACCGGATGCTTGATCTTGTCAGCGAGCGCCGCCGGACCGATGACCAGCGATGCAAAAATGACGAGGAAGCCCGCCAGATGACCCACCCACGTCCGAGAGTTTTGCACCAAAACTTCGTTCCTCACGTCCTTGCCACATCGAGCTATCCGGACGCGCAGAGCGAGGGATAAAAGTGGCGATTTTGCGCCTTTCCCTTAGGCCTCGGGCCGAATTATTCGCGGGCGGCCAAAAAGGGGGCGCGGGTAGTGCCCCCCGGCTTTGTGTCGAAAGGCGATGTGTCTTGACCACGATCACGTCGGAATTCTTTTGCGCGACACCCCCGTCCTTGGTGCCAGCCTCAACCCAGGCAAATCCGAAAATGGGAAACGCTAGGACAAGTGTCCGATGTCGCGCCAAAAGGCTCATGCTACGTCCTTGGCATGTTTCCCGCTGCCGGGGAACTCTAGGGACGAAACCTACAGCGGGTTGAGCGGAACATTGTGTTCGAGCGCGAGGAAACCCGTCCGCGAGGAGTTGCTGACATGGCTGCTACCAAAGTCGATGCACGAAAAATAGCGAAAGCTGCAGCAGAGGGAGTGGCGATCGCCCTCGCCGCTCGCGAGGAACCCCCTATTCATGGCCCATTTCACATCATCTGCGGGATTCCGCCGGAGGTTTTTGAAATCACCCTCGAGAGCGAGCAGGCCGGCGGTTTCAAGGTCGGCGCGATCAAGCCGCAAGCCGCGAGATAGCACTTCGATGCCCGGAACAAGGAAGCCGGTTCAAACCCAAGCCACTTCTCAGCTGTGCCCGAGCGCGCCAGGGCGCAAAGGTCAGTCGGTGCTTATCGGCGTCGTGACGGGAACGCCGGGCGCCCCCCGCGTCATGCCGACCGAGGCGCCGCTGGAGGTGACGGAAGAAATTCTCAGCTTGGCGGGGCCGGTCTCGCCGAGCGAGGTCTTTCGTTTCGCGTCCTCCTGCCGTGGTTCGGCCTGCACGCATTTCCGAGGCGGCGCATGCCAGTTGGCGGTGCGCAGCGTTGCCATCTTGGAGGAAGTGACCGGGGAGCTGCCCAAATGCGCGATTCGGCCCCGCTGCCGGTGGTTCCGCCAAGAAGGACCCGCGATCTGCAGGCGCTGCCCGCAAATCGTCACCGATCAGTACAGGCCTTCCGACGAGATGTTGCGCGTCGTCTATGGTGAGGATCCCCCCCTTCCCCATTCAACCTGAATATTTCGTTGGCACGCGCTCAGCCCTCTGGTCTCCAAGCCTCATAGTCGCCGGTTGCCGGCGGCCGGGCGTTGGCAGCCAAGGTTGAGCCTGGCGGCCGGTAGGCCTGCGGGGTGCCGGTCATGTTCGGCAGGTGCGGCAACTCCCATGGGCGCGGGGTATAACGCTCGTCAACCGGCGGCGTATCGACCGTGTGATGAAGCCACCCATACCAGCCGGGCGGGGGCATCGACCCCTCGCTCTCCCCGGCATAGATCACCCAGCGGCGCTCGAAGCCAAGCGCGGGATCGATCTTCCGCGAGCGGTAATAGCGGTTGCCATATTCGTCCTTGCCGACGAAGCGGCCAAAGAGCAACGTATAGATCGCCGTATTGATCGTCTGGCCGTGCCACCAGCTGAAAATTCGATAGAGCCATACCATGAGGTGGATCTGCCTTCGCCTTTGCGGGTTGAAGCCCCGCCGCTGATGGGGGCGTTTATGGACGCACCAGAGCGCGCTGTCCAGGGCCCGACTCCAAGCAAAATCTTAACCAATCCACAAAATTGAATCCTCGACAGGATCACTACATACAGTAGGTTCTCTCAATCGATATTCTATTTCTAGGGGGAGACCCATGCGAATCGAGCGCCGTTACACCAAGCCCGGAGTCTCCCCCTACGCGGAGATCCCTTTCCGTGCGGCAAAAAGCGAAATACGCAACCCCGACGGCTCGATTGTCTTCTCGCTCGATAACATCGAGGTCCCTGCCGCCTGGAGCCAGGTCGCGGCGGATGTGCTCGCTCAGAAATACTTCAGAAAAGCCGGCGTCCCTTCGCGGCTGAAGCGCGTGCCGGAAGACAAGGTCCCTGCTTTCCTGTGGCGCTCGATTGCGGACGAAGAGGCGGTCGCGGCCCTGCCAAAGGCGGAGCGCATGAGCGGCGAAACCTCCGCGAAACAAGTCTTCGACCGCCTCGCCGGGGCCTGGACCTATTGGGGCTGGATCGGCGCCTATTTCGGTTCGGAAGCGGACGCCTCGGCCTTCTTCGACGAATTGCGCTTCATGCTCGCGCGCCAGATGGCGGCGCCCAATTCGCCGCAATGGTTCAATACCGGACTGCATTGGGCCTATGGAATCGATGGCCCGAGCCAGGGGCATTTTTACGTCGACCACGAAACCAAAAAACTCGTGAAGTCGAAGACCGCCTATGAGCATCCGCAGCCGCATGCCTGTTTCATCCAATCGGTCGCCGATGATCTCGTCAACGACGGCGGGATCATGGATCTTTGGGTGCGCGAGGCGCGGCTCTTCAAATATGGCTCGGGCACCGGCTCGAACTTTTCCAGATTGCGCGGCGAGAACGAAAAGCTTTCGGGCGGGGGCAAGTCCTCCGGCCTCATGTCCTTCTTGAAGATTGGCGATCGCGCCGCAGGTGCGATCAAATCGGGCGGCACGACGCGGCGCGCGGCCAAAATGGTCATCGTCGATGCCGACCATCCCGACATCGAGGATTTCATCGACTGGAAAGTGAGGGAGGAAGGCAAAGTCGCCGCGCTCGTGACCGGCTCGAAGATCCTGCAAAAGGCGTTGAAAGCGATTCTGCGCGCCTGCGTCAATTGTGAGGGGCCGGACGGCGATTGCTTCGACCCCGAGAAAAATCCGGCGCTGAAAAAAGAGATCAAGCTCGCCCGGCGCGCTTTCGTCCCCGATGCCTCCATCAAGAAGATCATCCAGCTCGCGCGTCAGGGTGTCACGCATATTGATTTCGCGACCTTCACGACCGATTGGGATTCGGAAGCCTATCTCACCGTCTCCGGCCAGAACTCGAACAATTCGGTGCGCGTCACCGATGAGTTCCTGCGCGCGGTCGAAGAGGATGGCGAGTGGGCCTTGACCCGCCGTCTCGACCACAAGCCGCATAAGGTGATGAAGGCGCGCGATCTTTGGGAGAAGATCGGGCGAGCCGCCTGGGCCTCGGCCGATCCGGGCCTCCAATATCACACGACGATCAATGATTGGCACACCTGCCCGCAGGCAGGCCCGATCCGCGCCTCCAATCCGTGCTCGGAATATATGTTTCTCGACGACACGGCCTGCAATCTTGCTTCGCTCAACCTCATTCAGTTCCGCGATCCTGCGACCGGTGCATTCGACGTTGAGTCCTATGAGCACGCGGCACGGCTGTGGACGATCGTCCTCGAAATCTCGGTCATGATGGCGCAATTTCCATCGAAGGAAATCGCCCGCCTCTCTTATGATTACCGCACCCTCGGTCTTGGCTTTGCCAATATCGGCGGCCTCCTGATGTCCTTTGGCATTCCTTATGATAGCGCCGAGGGCCGCGCGATCTGCGGCGCGCTTTCGGCGATCATGACGGGCATCGCCTATGCCACCTCGGCCGAGATGGCGGGCGATCTCGGCGCTTTCGACGGCTATAAGGAGAACGCGGAGGCCATGCTGCGCGTCATGCGCAATCATGCCCGCGCTGCCAATGGCGAAGCGTCCGGCTATGAGGCTTTGTCGATCACGCCGGTTCCGCTCGACCACGCCGCCTTGAAGGACAAAGCCCTCGGCGATCATGCGCGCGCCGCCTGGGATCGCGCGGTGACGCTTGGCGAGCTGCACGGCTATCGCAATGCCCAGGTGAGCGTCATCGCGCCGACCGGCACCATCGGCCTCGTGATGGATTGCGACACGACCGGCATCGAGCCGGACTTCGCACTTGTCAAATTCAAGAAACTCGCCGGTGGCGGCTATTTCAAGATCATCAACCGCGCCGTGCCGGAAGCGCTCCGCACGCTCGGCTATTCGGCCGCCGAGATCGGCGAGATCGTGACCTATGCGACAGGGCGCGGCTCATTGCACAATGCGCCGGGGATCAATCACGCAAGCCTCAAGGCCAAGGGCTTCACGCAAGCAAAGCTCGACGAGACCGAAGGCCTGCTCGGCGCCGCCTTCGACATCAAATTCGTCTTCAACAAATGGACGCTCGGTGCGGAGTTCCTCACCCATGTCCTCAAGATTCCGGCGGAGAAATTGGAGGATCAGAACTTCGATGTTCTGAGCTATCTCGGATTCTCGCGCGCCGAGATCGAGGCCGCCAATATATTCGTCTGCGGCGCCATGACTCTCGAAGGCGCGCCGCATTTGAAGCCTGAACATTATCCCGTCTTCGATTGCGCGAGTCCTTGCGGGCGCACCGGCAAGCGGTTCCTTGCCGTCGAGAGCCACATCCGCATGATGGCGGCATCCCAGCCTTTCATCTCGGGCGCGATCTCGAAGACGATCAACATGCCGAACGAGGCGACGATCGAGGATTGCGAGAACGCCTATCTGCTGTCCTGGCGACTCGGGCTCAAGGCCAATGCGCTCTACCGCGATGGGTCGAAGCTGTCGCAGCCCTTGAACAGCCAGCTCATCGCCGATGACGATGAAGAAGCGGAAGAAGCTGTCGAGGCGCTGATCGCCTCCAATGCGCCGGCCCGCGCCTCTGCGGTTGCCGAAAAAATCGTCGAGAAAATCGTCGAGCGGATCGAGCGCGTTCCAGTCCATGAGCGCGAGCGCCTGCCCGACCGGCGCAAGGGCTATACCCAAAAGGCCGTGGTCGGCGGCCACAAGGTCTATCTGCGCACCGGCGAATATGCGGATGGCAGACTCGGCGAAATCTTTATCGACATGCACAAGGAGGGCGCCGCCTTCCGGTCGTTGATGAACAACTTCGCCATCGCGATCTCGGTCGGCCTGCAATATGGCGTGCCGCTCGAGGAATTTGTCGATGCCTTCACCTTCACCCGCTTCGAACCGGCAGGATTGGTGCAGGGCAATGACGCGATCAAGAACGCCACCTCGATCCTCGATTATATTTTCCGCGAGCTCGCGATTTCCTATCTCGGCCGCAACGATCTTGCCCATATCGATCCATCAGACATTGGTCATGATGTGATCGGCAAGGGCGAGGAGCAAAGCCGCCCGCCGCAAGGCGCGGGATCGAAATTCGTCTCGCGCGGCTTCGTGCGCTCGAAGGCCGACAAATTGATGCTGGTGCAAGGCGGCGCACGGCCCGGGGCCGCGCAAGCCGCGACGGCGCTCAAGGGCGATCTTGAGCGGGAGGTCGAAGCCGAGCTCGGCGCGCTTGAGTGGACAACGCCCGCCGAGCGTGCCGCCGTCGCCGAAAAACGCAGCCAGGCGCGGATGAAAGGCTATACAGGCGAAGCCTGCGGCGAGTGCGGTAATTTCACCCTCGTGCGCAACGGAACCTGCCTCAAATGCGATACCTGCGGCGCGACGAGTGGATGCAGCTGATGTTCAAAACATCAATTGTGTAAGGAAATCCCCGCCAATCGGACAAAAATGTTTCACGTGAAACACTTTGGTACGATTAAGAGCGGGGACCTTACATGGGTGTATACATCGGCGGGCTTGAGATGAGTGGGATTGAGCTGAAAGTTCGTACGTTTTCTGGTTGGATACTGCGTGTGGGTGTAGCAGCACAGAACATG
This sequence comes from Methylocella sp., assembly GCA_035515355.1. Lineage (GTDB taxonomy): Bacteria > Pseudomonadota > Alphaproteobacteria > Rhizobiales > Beijerinckiaceae > Methylocapsa. The sequence goes on along the minus strand of DATJBL010000113.1, from coordinate 18 downwards.
ATCTTGAAAAGCAATTTA
>DATJBL010000112.1:0-68285 GCA_035515355.1 Methylocella sp. | reverse complement strand
CTCCCGTTGAGAGGCAGCGACCGCAAGACCAATCGCGTCATGAATGTTCCGGCCGGTCCCGAGCTTACGCTCGTGAACGTCATAGGCCGTGAGGCGATCGAGCCAGCCGCGAAGAACACGGCCATCAAAGATGGCGGTTCTTTCCGGTTGCTTTGTCTTTATGCTTTTGCTAGAAGAGCTATCGCGATTTTCGTTTTTGAGAGAACCGGAAAGAGCTTTTGAAATGCCCGCGTTTGAGCCACGCGGGCATTTCTCGTTTTCAGGTGGATCGGTTTTTCGTGGCCTCATCATGGCCCGCCTCCCCTTTCAGTTGTTGTGATAGTGTCCGCGCCGCGAGAACGTCACGCGAACGGAACTGCTCCGATTTTGCACGTCTTAACGCGCATTTTCCGTGCAGTTTCGCGTTCTGTTCCGTGCGAATCGGTGCGAACGGCCGAACAGCCGAATCGCTTAAGTGTTGATTTTCATGGGATTTAATGGTGGGCGCGACAGGGATTGAACCTGTGACCCCTCCCGTGTGAAGGGAGTGCTCTCCCGCTGAGCTACGCGCCCTCGTCGCCGCGATGCGTCGTAACCGCGTCCGTCCGAAGGACGCTCCTTTATGGAAGCCTCGCAGTCCAAGTCAAGGCGGTTTGACGTGCGAGGCTTTTCGATCCCCATGGATCAAGGAAATCGCCTTTCGGAACGTGCCCTCAGGCGATGCCGAGCGCCGCCACCGCCCCCCACAATTCGTCGAAATGGCCGATCACCCGGTCTGGTTTGAAACGATCGACGGGCTCGCTTGTATAGCCGAAATTAACCGCAACGACAGGGACCCGGGCATTGCGCGCCGTGTCGATGTCGGTCTTCGAATCGCCGATCATCACTGCCCGGCTACGGTGACCGCCGGCGCGCGCGATGGTTTGGAGCAAGGCTTCGGGATTGGGTTTGCTCACCGCAAATGTATTCTTGCCGCAGATCGCCCGGAACCGGTCAACAACCCCTAGGGCGGTTAGCAGCAGAACGGAAGGGTGTTCTACCTTGTTGGTGCAAACGGCAAACGTGAAACCCGCCGCCTCGAAACGGTCCAGGGCGGCCGCAACGCCGGGAAACAGCACCGACTTCTCTGCGATATGGGCCTCGTAATAAGCCAGAAAATCATCCAGCATTTCATCGAGGCGGGTTTCGCTCACCGTAACTCCCTGGATCGAAAGCCCGCGTTGAATCAAGGTCCTTGCACCTCCGCCGACCATCACGCGCGCTTGCGCGAGCGCAACCTCCTCAAGGCCCTCCCTCGCAAGGATGACGTTCAAGGTGGCCACGAGGTCGCCAGCGGTATCGGCGAGCGTTCCATCCAGGTCGAAGACGAGTAGGGGGGGCGAAAAGCGTTGCTGCATCGCGCGGACATAAGTGGCAAATTTGGCATGGTCAAGATCAAGGAGCCTCCTGCCTTGCCGCATCATGGGCACTCCGGCAACCCTCTCGCTTAATCACGCCTGTCGCGTATAAAGGGATGACTTTCGAATCGGCCTGGGATTCCACGGAGCTGGCACCATGGGGCTTTCGCAATATGTCTCGCCGCGCAGGAGGCTCCTTTTTACCGTGGGGCTAGCCTTGCTTGCGGCCGCGCAAAGCGCCCATGCGGCGAACTATGAGTTTCTGGCGGCGCCGGAAACTGATCTCAACCGCGTCTATCGCCTCGACCGGGCGACCGGAGAGATCGGCGCTTGTCAATACGGATTGAAGGGGTCCTCGGCGGTCGGCGTCACGCTATGCTATCCGCCGGGGGAAGGTGCCGGTCCGCAGGCGCCGAGCGAATACTCCTTGGTCGCGTCCCATCACCAGGGCGAAGGGGGCATCTTCCGGGTCGATCTGCGCACCGGCATGATGTCGATCTGCTATGTCCTGAACGATGCCGTCGTCTGCACGCCGCAGGCAAGATAGGCGGGATGGCGTCTCAGCACGGGCAGCTTTCCTGGTCGTCGGATTTCTCTTTGCCGGATCAGACCGAAGCGGCGTCTTTTAGGCCTGAAACGCGGGACAGGGGTGGCAGATCATGCTAGACCATGACCGCCGCAGGTTGAAGCGTTTCAGCCTGTTTTGCTCGATGGCCAAAGGGTCGGCGCGGATGAAGAGCACAGCGTGATTGCCATTCGCCTTGCAAAAGTTTTCTGCGTCGCTGTCATCGGCTTCTACGCAGCCCTCGTCGCCTTCGGCAATATATCGGACTATTGGGCCAACTTCGCCTTTGTCACGCATGTGCTCGATATGGACGAGGTTCCCCCCGACTCGCACATTCATTGGCGTGCGGTGACGTCGCCCATTCTCCACCATTTAAGCTACATCTTGATCATCGCCACCGAGGTTGCCGTCGCAGCATTTTGTATGGCGGGCGCCACTGCGATGGTTCGGCAGGTCGGGGCTGAGGCGCCGCGATTTCAAGCCGCGAAACGCATGGCAGTCGCCGGGCTGACGTTAGGTTTCCTGCTCTTCGAGGGAGGTTTCGTCGCGGTTGGCGGCGAATGGTTTGGCATGTGGCAAGCCCGCGAGTTTGATGCCGTCCAAAGCGCCTTCCGCGTCCTCATAACCATGCTCGGTGTCCTGATCTTCATCTCCCTGAGAGACGAGGAGGAAGGGACATGAGGGGGGAGCGTTCGGACAATCCAAGATGTGGGCACGGCGGCCTCCGCCAGCACCCGGAGGCCGGCAACGACCGGCGAGGCATACTGGCGGCATTGATCGGCGCTGGACTGGCTGGAGTGACCATCAGCGCGCCTCGCCGGGCGGGGGCAGAGGCAACGCGAATGGCGCCGATCCCAGGCGATGAGCTTTTCATGCGGATGGCCATCGCCGAGGCGGCACAGGGGGATTTCCCCTTCGGTGCGGTCATCGTTCGTGACGGCAAGGTCCTTGCGAAAGGACGAAACCTAGGCAAGACCAACAATGATCCGACGGCGCATGGGGAGATGGTGGCGATCCGCCGCTTTGTCGCGCAGCGGCCAGCCACCGAGTTCAAGGGCACGACGCTTTACACCTCCGGCGAGCCTTGCCCCATGTGCATGAGCGCCATTGTGTGGTGCGGCATCGGACGGGTGGTTTTCGCCGCCTCGATCGAGGAGCTCGCAACAAAAATTGGACAGATTATGCTCATCAGCCAGACGGTGGCGGACGCTGCCCCTTTTGCGAACGTCGCGATCACCGGTGGGGTGCTCTCCACTGAGGCGCTGGCGCTGTTTTCCAAGTGAAGGAAACGAGCAGCCTGCCATGATCGCCAGAAGACACCTGGATAAAGTTACGCGTCAAAAGGAACAAACATCAAGACGGGATCATCCCCCGGTATTTTGACAGCGCTGCTTGCACGAGGCCTCGAACTTGTCGCAATTCGCCTTGCACTCTCCCTTGTCGCAACCGACAATGCACTGGGCCTGCTCCTCGGGGTCCGAACAAAGCGTTCTGCAGTACTCTGCGTTTGCGCGGCAACTTGCGAGGCAAACGTCGGATTGACTGACAAGATACTCTCTCGCGGCGGCGGGGGCCGTCCCGGCAGTCGCAGCCATCAGCGCTGCAAATAGACATGTCGTGAGCAAGGTCTTCATGGCAGCTTTCTAGCGCCGGATCTGAAAAAGTCAGCAGCTTTTTTTGGTCTCATTGAAGTCGATCGCTTCGATGGGAACGCTGTTGCGCCAATTACGGAGTGACATTAGCCAAGACTCATCAGCTTTCGGCGAGATCTTCGCCCGCTCAATCACGTGCTCATCTGCCGCAAAGCAAAAGCTGCCGCAAATGGCGCCCCAGCGATGGCGATCAACGTCAAAGCGCAAAGGATCAGAAAAGGGGTCGCGAAAGGCACGGTCGGTCCGGTCCCCGCGCCGGCCGACGCAACCCCGAAGATCAGGACCGGCACGCACAGCGGCAAGATCAAAATTGCGAGCAAAAGCCCCCCGCGCCGCAGGCTGACTGTTAGAGCGGCGCCGATCGCGCCGATCAAAGTCAGGGCTGGCGTGCCAGCCAGGAGCGATAAAATGACGCTCCACAGCTCGTCCGCGGGCAAGTTGAGCATCAGGCCAAAAAAGGGCGCGGCGGCGGCAAGCGGGAGGCCGGTCAAAATCCAATGCGCCAGACATTTTACGAGAACGATCAGCTCGAGCGGCGTGCGGCTCGTCAGAAAGAGATCGAGCGACCCATCTTCGTGATCGGCCTGGAAAAGCCTGTCAAGGCCAAGCAAGGTCGCAAGCAGGCCCGCGATCCAAAGGATCGCGGGAGCGATCTTGCCGAGAAGCGCGAGATCGGGACCGATCGCGAAAGCGCTCAAGGTCACGAGAATGAGAAAGAAAACAATGCCAAGGCTGGTGCCGCCGCCGATGCGGCGCGCCACCCTTATGTCGCGGATAAACAGCGCGAGAAGAGGCCAATTTTGCGCGCCCTTCGCTGAAACCTCCTGCATGGTTTTCATGTGAATGTGCCGAGCCGGAGGTCGGTGCCTTGAAGGCCGAGCTCTGCATGAGTGGCGGCGACGATCAAGCCGCCATGTGCCAAATGCGCCGCCATGATGTCCGCCATCAGCTTCTGTGATCCCATGTCAAGCGCTGTCAAGGGCTCGTCGAGAAGCCATACCGGACGGCGCGCAACGAGAAGTCTCGCCAGCGCAACGCGCCGTCTTTGCCCGGCGGAGAGATAGGCTGCGGGGAGGTCGGCGACATGAGAGAGCCGAAACGCGGTGAGCGCCGCCTCCACGGTCAGGCCGCCCCGGCCAGCGTCGAGCATCGGACCGAGGAACTCCAAATTCTCGGTGACGGTGAGAAGGCTCTTGAGCGCGTCGGTATGCCCGACGTAATGAGCCTCCTCGGCGAGCGTTGCGTCGGATTCGGGCGTCAAGGAAATCTCGCCTTGGGCAAGCGGTAAAAGGCCGGCGAGTGCGCGCAAAAGCGTCGATTTTCCAGCGCCGTTCGGCCCGGTGACGGTAAGACAGCTTCCGGCTTCAACTGCAAACGACAGCTCCGAAAAAACGATCCGGCCGCCACGCTCGACGGTTAACCTTGAGGCAGAAAGCCGCATGATGATCAAAACCTAGCAAGCCAAAATGCAAAACACTGATGATCTGTGTAGCTCCCGGCATGAAAATTATCTATAACAGCGCGGCCTCCCTTTTTTCAGATCAGCTTGCCGGGAACATTCCGATGACGTCGCTTGACAGTTTCAAAAGCCGCAAAAAGCTTACAGTGGGCTCGAAGACCTATCACTATTTCTCGCTCAAGGCGGCGGAGAAACACGGGCTTGACGGGGTGTCGCAGCTGCCGTTTTCGATGAAGATTTTGCTTGAGAATCTGCTTCGATTCGAGGATGGCCGCTCGGTCACGAAGCAGGACATCGAAGGCGTCGCCGCTTGGCTAACGAACAAGGGCAAGGAAGAACGCGAGATCGCCTTTCGTCCCGCCCGCGTTCTGATGCAGGATTTTACCGGCGTGCCTGCCGTTGTCGATTTGGCCGCGATGCGCGACGCCATGATGCATCTTGGCGGCGACCCGCAGAAAATTAACCCGCTCGTGCCGGTCGATCTCGTTATCGATCATTCGGTCATCGTCGATGCCTTCGGGAACAGCAAAGCGTTCAAAACCAATGTCGATCTCGAATACGGCCGCAACGGCGAGCGCTACCGATTTTTAAAGTGGGGCCAGGGATCCTTCGACAATTTTCGTGTCGTTCCGCCGGGCACCGGCATCTGCCATCAGGTCAATCTCGAATACCTCGCCCAAACGGTATGGACCCGCAAGGAGAAATATGCGCCGGCGCGGGGCAAGGCTTCAACGGTGGAAGTTGCTTATCCCGACACGCTCGTTGGCACCGATTCGCATACGACCATGGTGAACGGGCTCTCGGTACTGGGCTGGGGAGTCGGGGGCATCGAGGCCGAGGCCTGCATGCTCGGCCAGCCTCTTTCCATGCTTTTGCCGGAGGTGATCGGCTTCCGGTTGACTGGCGCACTCGGGCCTGGGCTGACAGCCACTGATCTCGTTCTCACGGTCACTCAGATGTTGCGGCAAAAGGGCGTCGTCGGAAAGTTCGTCGAATTTTACGGTCCAGGCCTTGATCATCTCTCGCTGGCCGATCGCGCGACGATCGCCAATATGGCGCCGGAATATGGCGCGACCTGCGGTTTCTTCCCCATCGATTCTGAAACGCTTTCCTATCTTGCAACATCGGCGCGTACGCCGTCTCGCGTCGCCCTCGTCGAAACCTATGCGAAGGCGCAAGGCTTGTATCGCACCAAGACAATGCCCGATCCCGTTTTCAGCGATACGATCGAACTCGATCTTGCCGCGGTCGTGCCGTCGATGGCGGGCCCCAAGCGTCCCGAAGGGCGCGTTGCTCTCGGCTCGGTGGGCTCCGGCTTCAAAACTGCCCTCGATACCGAGTACAAAAAGCCTGGAGAGGTTGCCAAGCGCTACCCGGTCGAGGGAAAGAACTTCGATCTCGGGCACGGCGATGTGGTGATCGCAGCCATCACCTCCTGCACGAATACATCAAATCCGAGCGTGTTGATCGGCGCCGGTCTCCTTGCACGTAATGCCATCGCCAAGGGTCTTAGCGTAAAGCCTTGGGTCAAGACCTCGCTCGCACCGGGAAGCCAAGTGGTCGCCGAATATCTTTCCGCTTCGGGCCTCCAGAAATCGCTCGACAAGCTCGGGTTCAATCTCGTCGGCTTCGGCTGCACGACCTGTATCGGCAATTCGGGTCCCTTGGCGCCGGAAATCTCGAAAGCCATCAATGACAATGGAATCATCGCCGCGGCGGTCCTTTCCGGCAACCGGAATTTCGAGGGCCGGGTGAGCCCCGATGTCCAGGCGAATTACCTCGCCTCGCCGCCACTTGTCGTTGCTCATGCCCTCGCGGGCACGGTCGCGATCGACTTGACGACCGAGCCTCTCGGCCAGGATAAAAAAGGCAATCCGGTGTATCTGAAGGACATTTGGCCTTCGGAGGAGGAAATTTCCGAACTCATCGGTGAATTCGTGACCAAGAAAGTGTTCAAGGCGCGCTATGCTGACGTCTTCAAAGGCGATAGCCATTGGCGCAAAGTGAAGGCGCCATCGGGCGAGACCTATAAATGGGATATCGGCTCGACCTATGTGCGCAATCCGCCCTATTTCGAGGGGCTTAAAATGGCGCCCGAGCCGGTCGAGGACATCGAAAACGCGCGCATTCTGGCGCTCTTCGGCGACAAGATCACGACCGACCATATTTCGCCCGCGGGCTCGATCAAGGAGGCCTCGCCGGCTGGCCAATATCTCCTCGAGCGGCAGATCTCGAAGGCCGACTTCAATCAATATGGTACGCGGCGCGGCAATCACGAAATCATGATGCGTGGAACCTTCGCCAATATCAGGATCAAAAATTTCATCCTTCAAAGAGACGGCGGCGCGGTGCCAGAAGGTGGCCTCACAAAGCATTGGCCGGACGGCGAGGAAATGTCGATCTTCGACGCGGCGATGAAATATGAGACGGAGGGCGTTCCGCTGGTTGTCTTCGCGGGAGCTGAATATGGCAATGGCTCATCGCGGGATTGGGCGGCCAAGGGCACCAAATTGCTCGGTGTCCGCGCGGTCATCGCCGAATCCTTCGAGCGCATTCACCGCTCGAACCTCGTCGGCATGGGTGTTCTGCCGCTGACCTTCGAGCCGGGCACCACCTGGAAGACCCTCGGCCTCAAAGGGGATGAGCAGGTGACTATCCATGGCCTCGGCGACACTTTGAAGCCGCGCCAGATGATGGAGGCCGAGATCACATTCGCCGACGGAAAAATGGAGAATGTGCCGCTGCTTTGCCGTATCGCGACTCTCGATGAGCTCGAATATTTCAAAAACGGCGGCATTCTGCCTTTCGTGCTGCGGCAGCTCGCGGCGGCCTGAACTTTCCAACCGCCCTTTATCGTGATAGCGGGAGCTTTCGAGCTCTCGCGCTCGCATGATTCCAATCACGCGGAAAACAGGAGATAGACCGCAAGCGCATCGCTTCCGGTTGTAGCATTCAGGACAATTGAACATGCCCCATTACAAGCTTTTCGTCCTTCCAGGTGATGGCATCGGCCCCGAGGTCATGGCCGAAGTCGAGAAAATTGCTGCCTGGTTGACGCGCAAGGGCATTGTTCATTTCGAGATCGAAAAGGGCCTTGTCGGCGGCGCCGCCTACGACGTTCACAAGACGGCGATCAGCGGTGCCGATATGGCGCGGGCGCAGGCCGCCGACGCCGTGCTGCTGGCCGCCGTTGGCGGCCCGAAATGGGATGCCGTTCCTTACGAGGTTCGCCCAGAGGCGGGTCTCTTGCGGCTCCGCAAGGACATGAATCTCTTTGCCAATCTGCGCCCCGCGATTTGCTACCCAGCGCTGGCCGATGCCTCCTCGCTGAAGCGCGAACTCGTCGATGGGCTTGATCTCATGATCGTTCGCGAATTGACCGGCGGCGTCTATTTTGGCGAACCCAAGCAAATCATCGATCTTGGCAATGGTCAGAGGCGCGCGATCGATACGCAGGTCTATGACACTTATGAGATCGAACGGATCGGACGCATCGCTTTCGAGCTTGCCCGCAAGCGCCGCAACAAGGTGACATCCGCCGACAAGCGCAATGTGATGAAATCGGGCGTGCTTTGGGACGAAGTGATCAGAGATTTGCACGCCCGCGAATATAAGGACGTTGAACTTGAACACCAGCTGGCCGATGCGCTCGGCATGCAACTCGTGCGGCGGCCGAAGCAATTTGACGTCATCGTCACTGATAATCTTTTCGGCGATATATTATCGGATGTGGCTGCGATGCTGACCGGTTCTCTCGGCATGCTGCCTTCGGCCTCGCTCGGCGAAAAGAGCGCAGCGGGCGAGACTCGCAAGGCACTCTATGAGCCGGTGCATGGTTCGGCCCCCGACATTGCGGGCAAGGGACTTGCCAATCCGATCGCAATGATCGGCTCCTTCGGCATGGCCTTGCGCTATTCGTTCAATCTCGGCGAACTCGCTGACCGGATTGAGAAGGCAATTGCCGATGTGCTCGGCAAAGGGCTGCGCACTGCCGATATCGCGGGGGGCGCAAAAGAAACTCTTTCGACATCTCAAATGGGCGACGCGATCCTCGCCGAATTGCAATCGGCGCTGCCCTAGCCTGAACGCGATCTTTTCGCCCGATCGGTTCCCTTAAGTGGCGATGGGCCCAAGCGGCGCAAAATTGTCGGCGGCTCAGAAATTTCCCCCTCGGTACCGCAAGTGTCATCGCGGTGCAATCAAGCTTTGCCAAAGCAATGGCAACGCTATGGCTGTAGCTTGCCCAGCCGGGAGGAGCCAGGCCAGCGCACCCGACTCCTTAACTTTCAGGGGGAATAATGTCCAAGCTACAAGGGACGAAATCCGCTCCCGCGCGTCACTCCAAATCTTACACTCGCTTGCGCTTTCGCCTCCTATCGACCGTCTCGGGGGGCATTGCACTTGCCGCGGGACTGGGCGCTGGCACAGGCCAGGCCCTTGAATTTTTTCCCGTCATCCCCGGCAATCTTATCGTAAGCAGCAGCACCTACGCGGGGACCGCTGCCACCGTGGCGATCGGCCAAACCCTGCCTGGCGGCGGCACGGCAATCGCGAACGGGTCCTATCCGAATGTTTTCCAGAATGCGACGGTGGACGGCAGCTTTGGCGTCACTTCGCCGATCATTCTCAAGCAATATTCCCTCTCTCGCGACAACCGCTCAGCGTTTCTGATCAATAAGCTGAATGTCTCAGATCAGACCGGGATCGTCACCAGTTTCAGCTCCAAGTCAGAATTGGCACTGAATTTTTCGACGAGCGGAGACGCCTTGACCTTCATGGGTTACAGCGCGCCCATCAACACGCTCGATGTGTCGAATTCCAACACGCCTTCGCATGTCGATCCGACCAATCCGGTCGCTGCGAGCTATCAGCGGGCGATTATCCAGTTTGGCGGCGGCCAACAGGCATTCCACGTGACCCCGGTGAACACCTATAGCGGCAACAACGGCCGCGCCGCGATCCTAAATGACAAATATGGACAGAACATCTACTTCACGGTCGGCAATGCCGGAAATGGCTCAGGCACTCCTCCGATATTCATCGTGAACAACACGGGTGTGCAGATCGCCCAACCAAACACCCCCGATACGACCGTTGTTGGCGTCCAGCAAGGCACGCAAGGCGCTTCGAAGGGCTTTCAATACGGCTATTCGGTGACCCAATACGGCTATTCGGCCGATAAGTCTGGCAAGGATGATAATTTCCGGGGTGAAAGAATCTTTCACGACACGCTTTATGTCAGCAAAGGCAGTGGCGGCAATGGCATCGACACGGTCTTTCAAGTTGGCGCGGCCGGTGTGTTGCCGACCTTGACGACGGCCTCTTCCGTACAATTTACGATTCTGCCTGGCTTCCCGACGGGTCTTGCGACGAATATCTCCACAGATCCCACATCCCCCAATTTTGCTGCGACGGATTTCCATCCTTTCGGGATCTGGTTCGCGAATGCGACGACCCTTTACGTTGCCGATGAAGGCGACGGCGTGAATTCGACGGCGAATGCGGCGCAGAACCCCAACTCCGGGCTCCAGAAATGGAGCCTCGTCTCGGGAACCTGGCATCTCGATTACACGCTTCAAAAGGGCTTAAATCTCGGCGTGTCTTATAGCGTCCCGGGTTTGGACCCAAGCCTCTCTCCCGCCACGGATGGGCTGCGCAACATCAGCGGAAAGGTGAACAGGGACGGCACTGTCACGATCTTTGCGATCACCTCGACGGTCAGCAATTCGGGTGACCAAGGGGCCGATCCGAATAGGCTGGTCTCGATCACTGATAGCCTCGCGGCGACGAGCCTTCCATCAAATGAACAGTTCAACGTTCTTGAGACCGCCGACTTCGGAGAGGTTCTTCGCGGCGTCGCCCCCGCCCCATGCGGCAATCTCGAAGAGGACTTCCTCTGTTTGGATCACCCCTAGGGTCCAAGCTGCGGGTTTCTCCGGCCGCGCATTCCTCGCCCCTTCCAACTGCGGGACTGTTTCCATGTCGCTGACAGGAGCCGGTCCCGCGGGATGGAATTCGGCCGCCGAAACCCGCGACTAAGAGTGTGACCCTCCTCAGGCCTACTCGTCCTTGGCTTTTTGCGTGAACACCTGGCGGCCGCGATACATGCCGGTCTTGAGATCGACATGGTGGGGACGGCGCAATTCACCGGAATCCTTGTCTTCCACATAGGTTGGCGCCTTGAGCGCATCGGCGGAGCGGCGGAATCCGCGCTTCATAGGGGAAGTTTTTCGCTTCGGAACGGCCATGGTTTGTCTCGATTTCGTGATTTCGAAAGGCAGGCGCAAATCTATTGGGCCAGCGCAGGTTGACCCGCCTCTTACAATGGAAACTTCCATTTGACCATCCCAAAATGCCAGGCTCGCGGACAGATGCGAAGAGGGGTGGCCCCGTTGCCCTTTATTCAACACATTCGATCAGCGAGCCGGCCCCCCGCGCGCGCGACAGGACTCGCATGGCGAGACCCGAAAGGCGCGGGGAAGGCCGCGCCGGATTGCGGTGCCTCGGGCTTGGCAGAGCCGTTGCGAGCAAAGCTGCCTCCCTCGCATCCAAACTGTCAGCGCTCTTATGAAAATAGTAGCGCGCTGCGGCCTCCGCGCCGAAAATGCCATCGCCCCATTCGGCGATGTTCAAATAGACCTCCAGAATACGTCGCTTCGGCCATGCGAGATTGATGATGAGCGCCAAGGGAATTTCGATGGCCTTGCGGATATAGGATCGGGACGGCCAGAGAAAGAGATTTTTCGCCGTCTGCATTGGGATCGTCGAAGCTCCCCGGGAGGGACCGTCCTCGTCCGCCTTCTCCGTCACCTCGCGCAAGGCGCCCCAATCCACTCCGTCATGCATGCAAAAGCGGGCGTCTTCCGAGACAATAACGCTCGCACGAAGAGACCGGGAAATGCGCTCGAGCGGAACATATTGACGCTCGACCGTTTCCGCGCTGAGCCAACGAGCAAGCATGAGCGTCGAAACAGGCGGAAGGAAGCGATAGATGAAAATCAAACTGCCGATGGTAAGTCCTAGCACGAAGAGAGTGATGAGGACGGCCCTTGAAACGGTTGCGGATAACCGCCTCGGGCGGGATCTTGATAGCATGGGCGAGCCTTGACCGATCCTGCCCGATCAGGCAAGCAAAGCCTCGACTTTACCGGCCAAACTTTGCCATTATATGAAGAGATAAAGCAGCGGTTCGATATTTCGGGTTCTTGAGGTTGGGCCGTCGATCGGTGCTGTGGCGGTCAAGCCGGTCTAGCCACGATGAAAAGGCGAGGCGGCGGGACAATGACGGGCGGCACAGGGGCAAGCGAATTCGAGGCAAGGCTGCTGGCGGCTGCCGAGACGACGGACCACATGCTCGACTCTTTGCTCGGCGCTGCCCTCCTGCCTGGGGAGATCGACCGGCCGCCGCGGTTTCTTCAGGCCCTACGTTATGCGAGCCTCGGCGGAGGCAAGCGGTTCCGGCCATTTCTCACCATCGAGACGGCAAGACTTTTCGGCGTCGAGGGAGAGGGCGTCGCTCGCGCCGCCGCCGCCCTTGAGATGATCCATTGCTATTCGCTCGTCCATGACGATCTTCCGGCCCTCGACAATGATGACCTCAGACGCGGAAGGCCCACCACCCATAGGGCTTTCGGCGAGGCAACGGCGATCCTTGTTGGCGATGGTCTTCTGACCTATGCCTTCGATGTCACGGCGGATCCTGCGACCCACAAGGATCCTGCGGTTCGCGCGGACCTCATTCTAGCTCTCGCGCGCGCGGCGGGATTGGGGGGCATGATCGGCGGCCAGGTTCTCGATCTCGAAGCCGAACAAACAGCTGAATTGCACGAGGCTGAAGCCGTCATAAAACTTCAATCCATGAAAACCGGCGCTCTTTTGCTCTATGCCGTGGAGGCTGGCGCAATCCTTGGACAAGCGGACGTGCCGGCCCGGGCCGGCCTCTCGCGCTACGGCAGGGCGCTCGGGGCGGCCTTTCAAGTCGCCGACGACATTCTCGATGTCGAGGCAGACGAGCTGGCCCTTGGCAAGCGCGCCGGTAAGGACGCCGGCCGCAACAAGGCAACGCTGGTTGCGGCACTTGGTTTGGAAGCGGCAAGGGAGCGCCGTGACGCCCTCGTTGCAGAGGCGATCGGGGCGCTCGATTCGTTCCCGCAAGGCGCGAAGGCGGCGGTGCTAAAAGACGCGGCACATTTTGTCGCCGCACGGACTCATTGATGCCAAATCATAGCCCGCTTGCACGGTGGCGGCGGCGGATATTCAGACTATGGCTCCCGCTGCGGATCCTGCGGGGCCATCCACGGCTTTTCATCGCCGTCGCGGCAGGCGCATTTGCGGAGATCCTTTTGCCAGGGCATCTTCGGGCCGCCACCCGCCTCTTGATCGATTGGAACATTGGCATCTGGCTCTATTTTGTTCTCGTCGCCGTCATGATGGTGCGGGCATCTCCGCAATCGATCCGGCGGCGCGCCAAGATCAGCGATGAGGGAAAATTCCTCATCCTCGTGCTCACCACCCTTGCCGCGATTGCCTCGATCGCAGCCATTGTCGCCGAGCTCGCCGCCGTCAAGGATTTAACTGGGACGTTGAAGGGCCTGCGGATGGGTCTTGCCGGATTGACGATTGTCAGCGCGTGGTCGTTCATTCATCTGACCTTCGCCCTCCACTATGCGCATGAATATTTCGACAAATTCGAAAACGGACCCGGACATCTGGCACCAACCCGCGGCGGTTTGATTTTCCCGGGCACCGAAAAGCCGGACTACTATGACTTTTTATATTTTTCCTATGTGATCGGGGTCGCGTGCCAAACCGCCGACGTGGAAATTTCCTCGGCGCAGATGCGGCGCACGGCGGTCATTCATGGTGTTCTCGCGTTTTTCTTCAATAGCGCGGTCCTTGCGCTCACCATCAACATCGCCGCTGGGCTGATCTAATCGGATATTTGACTTAAGGTGCCTGACCTTGGGTTGCCGGCACGTTCACGATGTCGACGCGCTCGCTCAAACCCGGCACGCTGAACCCGAAAACCCGGCCGTAAAAATCAAGCTCCAGTTCAAGGACACGGCGCAAGGTCCCGGCCTTGCGAAATCCGTGGCCTTCCCCCGCGAAGGAATAATAAGCGACGGGCAAACCCCGCGCTGTCATCGCTTTGACCATGGTTTCCGCTTGATTGGGCGGCACCGTCTTATCGTCTTCCCCCTGGAAAAAGATCACGGGACAGGCGAGCCGGTCGATATGGTTGATCGGCGAGCGTACCCGATAAAGCTCTTGGTCTTGCGGCAAAGGGCCGATCAGCCGGTCGAGGTAGCGCGATTCGAATTTATGCGTGTCCTTGGCGAGAAGCATGAGATCTGCGACGCCGTAAAGGCTCGCCCCTGCCTTGAAAAGATTGAGCGATGTCAGAGCGGCAAGGGTGGTGAATCCCCCGGCGCTGCCGCCGCGGATGGCGAGCCGGGCTGGATCGGCGAGGCCGCGTTCGACAAGATGGCTGGCGGCGGCGGCGCAATCTTCGACATCGACGACACCCCACTGGCCATAGAGCCTCTCGCGATAGGCGCGGCCATAGCCAGTCGAGCCACCGTAATTGACATCAACGACGCCAAAGCCGCGGCTTGTCCACCATTGGATGCTCAAAGAAAAACTGTTGGTCGTCATGCTCGTCGGGCCGCCATGCGACAAGACGATAAGCGGAGGCAATTCGCCGGCAGCGCCTTCATAGTCGCGGTTCTTCGGCGGATACAAAAAAGCATTTGCGCAGCCACGGCGTGTTTCGAATCCGATCGGCTCGCCCAGCGAAATGGTTTCCTCGGGCACCACGGCAGGGGCGGCGCTGCGAACGATGCTTGGGGCGCCGCTCATGCGAGGTAAAATGCAGATCGAGGCCGGCGCAGTTGGTGGCGTCGCGATCAAGGCAAGGCCATCATTGAACCGGCGCGGAGAGTCCTGCACCTGGCCGACGTCGAGAGGGGTGATCTTTCCTTCCGCGATCGCAACTGCGGATCTCACGCCGTTGTGAACCATCGCAGCGATGATCCGTCCATCGCCGAGAAAATCATAATAGCGTTGCCGGAATACCCAATGAGGACCGCCGATCTCGGCTTCGACAGGTGCCACACACTCAATCTTACCACCTCTCAACACATGGAGATTCCACCAGCCACTGCGGTCAGAACAAAAGTAAAGAGCCCTGTCCGGCGCCCACTCGGGCTGGACGATCGCTTCTCTGACCAAGCCTGCTACGATCTGGCCGGCTTCAATCGCGCCTTGCCGCGTCACCCTGGCGATGAAGAGTTTGGTGCCGTCCCACGGCATGTCCGGGTGATTCCAGGCGATCCAGCAGATCATTTCGCCGCCAGGCGCAAGCCTCGGGGAACTCAGAAAATCAGGGCCTTCGATCAAAATTGATTCGGTCCCGCCGGGATCGAGCGGCAAAGAAACGATCGCAGCCTTGGGGTCGGTCGGGGGACGATCACGATGATCCTCGCGGACGGCGAGCACGCGGCGGCGCGGAAGATCAAACTCAAAATCGGCGTAGCGGCAGCCCTCCGGTGTTTCGACCTGGCGCGGCGGCCGGCCCGCCTCAATCACCCAGACGGACCCGTTCGTGCGCTCGCTGAAAACAACGCAGCCTGCGGCAACTGCATAGGCGCCACCGCCATATTCGTGAACGCGGCTCCCCACATTAAACGGTGGGGCGGTCAGCTCTTCGATCGCACCATCGGTCCGGCGGCGGCATAAAACGGTGCGGCCACTTTCGCTGGGCCTCGCCTCAAGCCAATAGACGTCTTGCCCATCGATGCTCAAGCTGGCGAGCCCAATCGCCGCGCCGGTCATGAGTTCGATGCTCACGGGCGAGACCCAGGTGCCGTAGGGGGCAACGGTCCGAGTCATAAGCTCGTTGCCGATGGCGCCCAAGCCGGAGAGTCCTGCGGTTGCAAGAAAATTGTGTCATGCTGTTTCACGGGGCTCAGTATGGTCTGGGAAAGGACCAACGCCAAGCCGGATCCGGTATCAGATTGGTGATAAACTGCGGGGTTGGGCCTGGAGCCTCGGGCAGCAACGAAATTGAGGGCAACCAAGCCGGCCAATGGCGAGGGGACGCGTCCCCCAAAAGACGCTTGGTTCAGCGGCCGAAAAAATTGCAGGCTCTTTGGACGGGATCGTGCGAGAAAGCGCCGGCGCGGCCAATCGCCCCAATGGACGACATTTTGGTGCAATGGCCGCGCGAGGCGGCGGCGGGAGAATTCTCAATGGTCAAGGTCCACACCGGCGCGAGCCTGCTAGGCCGCGCCGTAGAAACACCGGAAACACCGGACGAGGCGACGCTCGAGCGCGTGCCCAACCCGCATCAGGACACAAATTACATCGCCCGCTTCACCGCGCCGGAATTCACTTCGCTCTGTCCCGTCACCGGCCAGCCGGATTTCGCCCTTCTCGTGATCGACTATCTGCCCGGTCAATGGCTCGTTGAATCGAAGTCCCTAAAACTTTATCTCACTTCGTTTCGTAATCATGGCGCCTTTCACGAGGATTGCACCTTGCGGATCGGCAAGGATCTTGCCGCATCTCTCGAGCCGCGTTGGTTGCGGATCGGCGGCTATTGGTATCCGCGAGGCGGAATTCCGATCGATGTGTTTTGGTCAACCGGCGAGCTGCCGTCCGGGATCTGGGTTCCAGACCAGGGTGTGACGCCGTATCGCGGGCGAGGATAGCTTGAATCGCCCGATTTTTGGAACGAAGCAATAGGCTGTTCATCCCGGCGTGTTATCTCCCGCTGGATGCAATCAGACCTCACCGGCAAATCGAACTGAGAGCTGGCCTCCAAAAGGGTCATGCTTCGGCACGGCAATTAAACCTATGAAGTCAACAAATCTCGAAGAACACTCACCGGAAAGTTCCCTTTTGAAAACGAAAGTGGCCCCCGGCCGGAAAATCCTTTTCCTGTCGCTGATGGACTATTCGTGGTCGCCGAGGCTGGTGGCGGAGTTTGCAAGGCTCGGCTGTGAATGTGCCGTGATGAGCCCGCCGGGCTCCAATTGCTCCGCAACGCGTTTCGTCAAGACCCGTTTCCATCTGCCGCCCCATCATGGCCTCTGGCTGGGACTCTTGGCCGCTCGCTTTCGGCTCGAACACGTCTGCCGGAACTGGCACCCTGATCTCATCGTGCCTCTTGATGACGAAGCGGCGTGGCTGTTGCGGGGGCTTGCCACCGATCGTTTGGCGAGCGCCGGACTGCGCCGCCTCCTTGAAATCTCAGTTGGATCGCCGTCGGGATATGAGGCCGCCTGCAGCCGCACCCATTTCCTCGATCTTGCAACCCGGCTTGGTGTTCGCGCCCCGGCGAGCCGCGCCGTTGATGGGACCACGGCGCTTAACGCCGCTGAGGCCATGGGCTTCCCGGTCATGATCAAAATCAACCGGACCTGGCAGGGAACAGGGGTCGCAATCGCCCATAACCGCGCGGAGCTTGCGGCGGCCATTGCGGCATCGGGCCTTTACGGCGGCCGGTTATTGCGGCGGAGTCGGAAGACTGCGCGGCAAATCGTATCCTGGCTGTCGGGCAGCTGGATGACCAGCAATCGAATTTTTGAGCTGCAACAGTACATTCCCGGTGTCCCGGCCATGCGCAGCGTGATCGCGTGGCAAGGCCGTGTCCTCGGGGGAGTGAGTTTTCTCAAGGCTTCTGTCAATCCGAAGCCCTTCGGACCGAGCACTGTCCTGAGTTACATCGATCAGCCGGAGATGGCAGAGACGGCAGCCCGGCTTGTCTCGGCGCTGGGGTTGTCCGGTTTCGCAAGCTTCGATTTTGTGATCGCGGATAAGGGCGGCCATGCTCACGTCATAGAACTCAATCCCCGGGCCGTTCCCGCGATCCATGTCGGGCGGTTCTTCGGCCACGACTTGTGCGGTGCGCTTGGACGGGAATTGGGCTGGAGAACAGCGGCGCCGGAGACGGCCCAGTTGGCAGAGGACGTGGACGTTGTCCTTTTCCCCAATGAGATCGCACGCGATCCGGAAAGCGCTTGGCTCCACTCGACTGAGAACACTTTCCATGATGTGCCATGGGATGATCCTGGTGTCATTGAGCACAGCTACCGCGAACTCGTGCAGCTTCACCCCGATCACGCCGGGAAAATCGCGGATCTGCTTCGCGTCAAAGACCCAGTTCGTTGTGAGGGGGGCTAACGCGATTCGGTGGGCGCTGCACCCTCTATACCAGCCGTGACTGCTCGACGGCCGCGGCGATGAAGCTTGCAAAAAGCGGGTGCGGGGCAAAGGGCCGCGATTTCAGTTCCGGGTGGAATTGAACGCCGATAAACCAGGGATGGCCGTTGAGTTCGATTGTCTCCGGCAGAAGGCCATCTGGTGACATGCCCGCGAAGATCAGACCCTTCTCAGCCAGTCTCTCGCGATAGGCGGTGTTGACCTCGTATCGGTGCCGATGCCGTTCGGATATGCTGGTCGTGCCATAGATGCTGGCGATCTTCGAGCCCGGCATCAGTTCGGCGCGGTAGGCGCCAAGCCGCATCGTGCCCCCGAGATCGCCTTCGGCGGCGCGGATTTCGAGCTCATTGCCGTGCATCCACTCAGTCATGAGGCCGACGACAGGCTCCTTGGCAGGCCCAAATTCGGTAGAATTTGCCGCCGGCACCCCCAGGGAGCGGACGGCCTCGATGACGGCCATTTGCATCCCAAAACAAATCCCGAAAAAAGGGACTTTGCGTTCGCGCGCAAAACGGGCCGCAAGGATTTTGCCCTCGGCGCCACGCTGGCCAAAGCCGCCCGGGACGAGAATGCCGTGGACATCCGAAAGGTAGGGAGTGGGATCGCTTGTCTCGAAAATCTCCGACTCGATCCAATCCAGATTGACCTTGACGCGGTTGGCCATGCCGCCGTGGCACAGGGCCTCGGTCAAGGATTTGTAGGCATCCTTGAGGCCGGTGTATTTCCCGACGATCGCGATCGTGACCTCGCCTTCCGGGTTTGCCAGCCGCTCCATCACCGCGTTCCAGCGGCTCATATCGGGCTTGGGGGCGGGTTCGATTCCGAAAGCGGCCAAAACCTCCTGGTCGAGTCCCGCCGCGTGATAGGCGTGCGGCACCTCATAGATTGAATCGACATCGCGGGCTTCGATCACGGCGCTTTCCCGCACATTGCAAAAGAGCCCGATCTTGCGCCGTTCCTCGCTCGGGATCTCGCGGTCGGTCCGGCAGAGAAGAATATGCGGCTGAATGCCGATCGAGCGCAGTTCCTTGACCGAATGCTGCGTCGGTTTGGTCTTGAGTTCGCCCGCGCTTGGAATGAAAGGAAGAAGTGTCAGGTGGATATAGATCGCATGACCGCGCGGCAATTCGTTGCCGAGCTGGCGGATCGCCTCGAAGAATGGCAGGCCTTCGATGTCGCCGACCGTGCCGCCAATCTCAACAAGAGTGAAATCGATCCCCTCATTGCCGCTGAGCACGAAGGCTTTGATGGCATTGGTGACATGCGGGATGACTTGGACGGTCGCGCCCAAATAATCGCCGCGCCGCTCCCTGGCGATGATCTCCTGATAGATGCGGCCGGTCGTGATATTGTCTTCCCGCATCGCGGGCCGGCCGGTGAAACGCTCATAATGGCCGAGATCGAGATCGGTTTCGGCGCCGTCCTCGGTGACGAAGACCTCGCCGTGTTGATAGGGGCTCATCGTCCCCGGGTCGACATTGAGATAGGGGTCGAGCTTGCG
Organism: Methylocella sp.; assembly: GCA_035515355.1. Lineage (GTDB taxonomy): Bacteria > Pseudomonadota > Alphaproteobacteria > Rhizobiales > Beijerinckiaceae > Methylocapsa. The sequence goes on along the minus strand of DATJBL010000112.1, from coordinate 48,508 downwards.
CAGTCGGACGGTATAGCCGCGCGCCTGGAGAAGCGCTCCTAAGGCCGCCGAAGCCAGCCCCTTGCCAAGCGATGACACCACGCCGCCGGTGATGAAGATAAACCGCGCCATGGGCCTTGGGATTTATCCTGTTTCCGGCGGTTTGGGGAGGCAAATTATTCCTCCCGGTTCTTTTTGCACATGAACTGCTAACCGATCAGTCCGCGATCATTTCGACCAAGGCGGCGCCGAGGCAGGAGGCGCCTCTTTTATGATCGAGGACGGCGCCGGAGCGGCGGGTTCGGTTGGCGGAGGAACCGCAGGCGTCGCGGGAAGCGGGGGCAGCGGCAGAGTTCCTTCCGGTTCGGCGGGCCGAGTTTCGAGCACGCTTTGGCCGGGTTGAGGCTCGCCGGCTCCGCTTTGGCCAGGCAGGCTCACGCCCGGCGGAAGCGTGGGAGGCTTCGCCGACTGGTCTTCCATTCTCTGCAGTTGGTCGAGCAAACTTCCTTTGCCGCTTTCTTCTTTCTTGCCGGTCTCAGCGGGCGCGGTGCTTGGGAAGCTCACCTCGGGGGCTTGATTGAGCCGGGCCAAAATCGTCAGGCCAAGGCTGGTTGCGAAAAAAAGCGCCGCCAAGACCGCCGTCGCGCGCGTCAAGGCATTCGCCTGGCCGCGTCCGGTCATGAAGCCACCGCCGCCGCTGACGCCAAGGGCACCGCCCTCGGAGCGCTGCAGGAGCACAACCACAACGAGTGCGACGACGATCATGAGGTGAACAACGATCAGAACCGACTGCATGGAGGATATTCTCACCTAAACCTGAGCGCCGGCCGGAAGGCAGGCCAGCCGCGACATTCTATTTGTGCCCTTTTAATGATCTCCTCGCCATAAGGCTAGGGGCCAAACCGTCCAAAGTTCGATGCAATTTCCTCATGCGAGATGTGGAGAACGGCAATTTGCCTCTGGGGCGCATCCGCGAATCAGCGATAATGGGTAAGTAACGAGGTGAGGAAACCTTCATGCGCAAAGCACGTATCCTTCTTATGGAGGCCGGGGTTGTCCTTGAGCAAGTAAATCTTGAGACGGGACGTCACATGCCGAACAAGGAGTACTCGGTCTCGTCAAAGCGAACACATGAAGTCTGGCAATCGGGAAATCTGGAGCAGGCTCTCGAATACTATAATGCTGAGCTCGACCGCTGCACGGGCTTGGCCCTTCAGCGGTAGGCTCCCGCGATCGCCATGAACTCGAAGGAATTGAGCGAGGCACCGCCGACCAAGGCGCCGTCGACGTTTTTGATCTGTAATAGTTGATCAGCGTTGGCGGGCTTGACCGAGCCGCCGTAAAGTATCCGAAGCTCGGCGCCCTGGCCCGCCAAATGCCGGTTGACCTCGCCACGGATAAAGCCATGCATTTCCGCGATGTCCTCGGGTTTGGGCGTGAGACCGCTGCCGATCGCCCAGACCGGCTCATAGGCGACGACAATGCTTGCGGGTGGCACATTTTCCGGGATTGATCCGGCCAGTTGCGCCCCAACGACCGCCAGCGCATTGCCGGCCCCTCGCTCAGCTCTCGTCTCGCCGACGCAAATGATGGCCGTAAGCCCTGCGCGCAGCGCTGCCGTGGCCTTGGCGCGAACGATCTCGTCAGTTTCGGCGTGAGCGGCGCGGCGTTCTGAATGGCCGAGGATCACATAGTTAGTCCCGGCATCCTTCAGCATTTCCGCGGAAATATCTCCCGTGAAGGGGCCATGTGGCTCGGCGTGGCAATCCTGACCGCCGAGGCCGACCGGGGTGCCCCTGCAGAGTTCGGCGGCGGCGATCAGCAAGGTCGCGGGAGGGCAGATCAGAATTTCCGCCGCTCCGGCGCCGCCTTCGCCGACGGCGGCACATATTGCGGCAGCTTCACCGAGGCTTGCGCGCAAGCCATTCATTTTCCAGTTCCCCGCGACAAGGGGCCGTGGTCGATGAGTCATGCGCATGTTCCCGTTATTTTGCCCAGAGCCACGTTGCAACAGGGACATGATCTTTTTATAGTCCGCCGCCAATTTGGAAAAGCCCGGCGCCTTCTGGAAACCCCTTCAACGAGATTCTCCAACATGCTTGAAACACTCCGTGCCTCCGCGCAAGGCTGGTTTGGCCGCGCCGTCATGGCGGTCCTGATGGGCCTGATCATCCTCAGTTTCGCGATTTGGGGCATCGGCGACATTTTTCGCGGGTTCGGCGCGAATAATCTCGCGCAGGTTGGCGGCATTGAAATCGGCGCCGATACCTACCGCAATGCCTATCAAACCGAATTGCAACGCCAGCAGCGGCTGGAAAAGCGCAACATCACCAATGAGGAGGCGCATCAATATGGCATGGACCGGCAGGTTCTTTCGCGTCTCGTCGGCGAGGCGGCGCTCGAGGACCAGGCGCGCAGGCTAGGGCTTGCCGTCGGTGACGAGGCGATCCGAAAAGCAATCCTGAACGACGACAATTTCAAGGGAATGACGGGCCAGTTCGACCGTCAGGCCTTCGAGGCGTTTCTGCGCGATGAAGGCTTTACCGAAAGGAGTTACATCCGGCAGCAGCGCGGCGTAGTCCTGCGCCGTGAAATTGTCGATTCGCTGACGGGTGGGCTGCAATTGCCAAAAGCCTTGCTGGAGGCCATCCACAACTATCAAACCGAAACCCGCAGTGTTGATTATATCGTGTTTCCAAACGCGGCCGCGGGCTCCCTGCCTCCTCCCTCGCAAGCTACGCTGCAGAGATTCTTCGATGAAAATCAGGCGCTTTATAGCGTCCCGGAATATCGCAGCCTGGTTGTCCTGACGGTTACACCAGCCTTGATCGCCAAGCCGGACGATGTCGCCGACGCCGATGCTCTCAAGCGCTATGAGGAAGTCAAAAATGAGCGCTTTGGTGCGCCGGAAAAGCGCGCCATCGAACAGATTCTTTATGCGAGCGAAGCGGAAGCGAGGGAAGCTCGCGCAAAACTCGACGCGGGAAAGACATTCAACGATCTTTTGAAAGAAAAAAATCTCACCGCGAAAGATGCGAGCCTAGGCACGGTGGCGCGCGGCGCCCTCGTCGACAAGAGCGTCGCCGATGCCGCTTTTTCGCTTAAGGAGGGGGAAGTCAGCGCTCCGGTGAAGGCGCAATTCGGCACCGTCCTGGTGCGCGTTGGAAAAATCATGCCTTCGACCGTTAAGCCTTTCACCGAAGTCGCTCCTGAGCTCAAGCGCGAGATCGCCTTGCAGCGGGCGCAAAAGGACATCGACCACCTTCACGATGCTATCGAGGATCAGCGCACCGCCGGAAAAACGCTCACCGAGGCTGCCCAGAGCGTCGGCCTCGAGTCGAGAGTCATCCCCGTGATCGACGCAGCGGGCAATGATCCGCAAGGCGTGCCCGTTAAGGACCTGGTTGATGCCACGCCCTTGCTGAAAGCGGCGTTTGCTTCCGACATCGGCGTCGATAATGATACGCTAAGGGTCCCGGGCGGCGGCTATCAATGGTTTGAAGTTTCTAAAGTAGAAAAAGCACGGAGCAAAACGTTCAACGAAGCCAAGGCCGACGTCGAGAAGGCTTGGCGTGACGATCAGGCGGGGAAAATTCTGTCGGCGAAGACGGCGGACCTCACAAAGAAGCTCGATGCCGGCGAGAGTCTTGCAAATATTGCCGCGGAAAACCAACTCGACGTTAAACATGCGGGCGATGTGAAACGCACTGGCTCTAACAGCCTCGCGCTCAATGTTGTGACGCAGGTCTTCAACGTGCCCCTGCATCGGGCGGGCTCGGTGGAAAGTGAAGATGGGGGCCGGATCCTCTTGCAGGTCGTCGGCTCACAGATTCCCCCGTTCGATCCCAAAGCTCCCGAGCTCAGCAACATCATGGGCGATGTCAAAACTGGCCTGAACGAGGACCTCACGGCTCAATATCTCACGAAGTTAGAGAGCGATCTTGGCGTGAAACTGAACGCCAAGGCGTTTGCCGCCGCGTCGGGCGTATCCCCGGACGAGCTTTGAGCACATGGCCCATGTTCGAGCCCTCGCTTGAGGCCTGCGCGCGGCACTATGAGGCGGGGCGGGCCTGCCTCGTCTCCACCCGGCTCGTCGGTGATCTTGAAACGCCTGTTTCGGCCTTTCTGAAATTGTCTGCTGGCCGGGCGGGGCGGATTTTCCTGCTCGAATCCGTCGAAGGGGGCGCTGCGCGAGGCCGCTACTCGATGATTGGCCTTGATCCGGACATAGTCTGGCGTGTGTTTGGCGGGAGGGCCGAGATCAATCGCCATGCGCTTTCCTCTCCCGATGACTTTTCGCCTTGCACCGAGCCGCCGCTCACAGCCCTGCGCGAACTGATTGCGCAATCCCGGATCGACGCCGCCGAGGATCTGCCGCCGATGGCCGCCGGGGTCTTCGGCTATCTCGGCTATGATATGGTCCGTCAGATGGAGCGCCTCGCCGAGGCGAAACCGGACCCGATCGGCGTGCCCGACGCAATGTTGCTGCGCCCGACGGTGATGGTTGTTTTTGATGCGGTCAAGGACGAGATTTTTGTCGTCACGCCCCTGCGTCCTGAAGGCGATGCCGGTTTTCGCGGCGCCTATGCCCATGCGCTGGAGCGTCTCGAATCGGCGATCGCCACCCTCGAAGGCCCGCTACAGGTGCCCTATGCGGGCGATCCGGGCCTGATCCTCGGGGCGCCCTCCTCGAATACGCCGCAAGAACGCTTCTTCGAGATGGTTGAACGCGCCAAGGATTATATCCGCGCAGGCGATATTTTTCAGGTCGTCCTTTCGCAGCGGTTTTCGGCGCCTTTCGCATTGCCCGCCTTTTCGCTCTACCGTGCCTTGCGGAGGATCAATCCGGCGCCGTTTCTGTGCTACCTCGATTTTGGATCCTTCCAGATCGTCTGCTCGAGCCCGGAAATTCTAGTGCGCGCGCGGGATGGGAAAGTCACCATCCGGCCAATCGCAGGGACCCGCTGGCGCGGAAAGACGAAGGCCGAGGATGAGCGTCTCGCGGCGGAGTTGCTTGCCGACGAAAAGGAATGTGCCGAGCATTTGATGCTGCTCGACCTTGGGCGCAATGATGTCGGGCGCGTCGCCCAGATAGGTTCGGTGGAGGTCACGGAGAAATTCGCCATCGAGCGCTACAGCCATGTCATGCACATTGTTTCGAATGTCGAAGGCAAGCTCGATGCTAAACACGATGTCATTGATGCGCTCTGTGCCGGCTTTCCGGCTGGCACTGTCTCAGGCGCACCAAAAGTGCGGGCCATGGAAATCATCGACGAGCTTGAGACCGACAAGCGCGGAATCTATGGGGGCTGCATCGGCTATTTCAGTGCGGCGGGGGAGATGGATACTTGCATCGTGCTGCGCACCGCGATTGTCAAGGACGGAGTCATGCATGTGCAGGCGGGCGCCGGGATCGTCTATGATTCAAGCCCGGCGGCGGAACAGCGCGAATGCGTGAACAAGGCGCAAGCTCTTTTCCGCGCCGCCGAGGAAGCGGTCCGCTTCGCGGCGAGATCGCAGCGCGGGCAGTGAGTGATGCGTGAGCAATCAATTTTGTAAGATTTTCGGCCCCGACCTTACCGAAATGTTTCACGTGAAACTTTTCGGTAAGATTGACGGTCTGCACAAAAGCACTCTGGGAAAACGTGGCAAGGTATAAAACCAGGATTTTGCCCAAGCAGACAAGTCGGGTAGAATTTATTTTTGCCTTTGTATTTTTTAGACGGATATGGGTTCGTTTTGAAGTCAAGCAGCCCGCAGGGTGGTCTGGCGCTCTACATCGATAAGCCCGGCAAGGCGATGCAGGACATTTTGTCCTCTTCGATTTGCACCGGCAAACCTGCGACGCGCTCACAGGGGTTCGGGGGCTTGCCGGAAGGTTTTCGGACCTGTCCCGCTCGGCCTGCTACAACGTTGGTGCCTTTTTGGGGGTGTGGGAGCATTTCCGGATCTATACGCTCGATGACGGTTTTCTGAAAACACGCAAGATTTGGCCTCATGCCGGCAGGGATGGGGAGCTAGTGTTTCGTCTGATGCAAAAGGTGAGAAGGGAGGTCTCAATGACAAAGCGCGGGAAGTTCAAGACAGTCGCCGTCGCAGCCTCAGTGGCGCTGTTGGGGATGGCCAGCGAAGCGAGCGCCGCACAGTGTGGCAACTCGGCGGCCGGCTTCGAGGCGTGGAAGAGGCAGTTCGCCGATGAAGCGAGGGGAAGGGGTGTCAGTGCCTCCGCCATTGCGGCCCTCATGGGGACGAACTATGCGACGGCAACCATCGCGGCTGACCGTGGCCAGCACGGCTTTCACGTGTCGCTCGATCAGTTTCTCGCCAAGCGGGGCGGCTCGGTCATCGCGTCGCGCGGGCGGGCGCTCAAGCAATCCAATGCAGCCCTCTTCGCGTCCATCGAGCAACGCTACGGCGTCCCGCCGGGGCCGCTCATCGCCATTTGGGGAATGGAGACGGGCTTTGGCAGGGAGCACGGGAATCAGAACACGCTCTCGGCCGTGGCGACCCTCGCCTATGATTGCCGCCGCTCAGCCTATTTCACCGACCAGCTCTACGCAGCTCTGACACTGATCGATCGCGGGGTTCTCTCGGCGAGCACGCGCGGCTCCATGCATGGCGAGATCGGCCAGACGCAGTTCTTGCCCAAGACCATCCTGGAATATGGCACCGGCGGAAGTCTCGAGACCCCATCCGGCGCGCTGTCCTCGACGGCAAATTTCCTTAAGGCCCATGGCTGGCAGGCGGGCGCGGGATACCAGCCCGGCGAAGCCAATTTCGGAGCTATCCAGGCTTGGAATGCTGCTCCAGTCTATGAGCAGGCCATCGCGATTGTTGGCCGGCAGATCGACGGAGGGCGCTGAAGGGTTGCATCCGAAAGCCGGCTGGTTGCGCGTCCTCGTCTGAGGACAACACGGGACTAGCCGGTTAGCGGCCCCTTAACGAATCCGGCCGCAGTGCTTGATCCGCGCGCCTTCGTTCGAGCCCCGCGGATCAAAAAATAGCTGCTCCAGAACCCTGCCGGGCGGCTGGCTCTAAGGCATGATCCTACCCTTGGGTTTCCTTGGGGTGAGGCGTCGCGCTGACGGCAGTGTCCGCTTGGCCGTCGTGGAACTTGCAAGAGCCAGCTCTTTCAGAGCCGAGCGGAACCAGACCGGCTGCCCTTTCCCCATTCATCTTGACCTTCCGGCAGACCAGGCCCAAAAGAGCGCATTGAGAAGTTCAAAACGCGCCAATGACAACCGTAACGCTGATCGATAACTACGATAGCTTCACCTGGAATCTGGTGCATTGCCTGGGCCGGCTAGGCGCCGAGGTCACGGTGCACCGCAACGATCAGGTGAGCGTCGCGGAGGTCGTGAGCGCGGCTCCCGATGCGATCGTCTTGTCGCCGGGTCCCTGCCGGCCGTGCGACGCCGGCATCTGTCTGGACCTTATCGCGGCCGCCGGGAGCAGCATCCCGATTTTTGGGGTTTGCCTTGGCCATCAGGCGCTGGGGGAAGCCTATGGCGGCGAGGTCGTCCGAGCGCCGGAGCCTGTGCATGGCAAGCTCGCCTCGATCGAACACCAGGGCGAGACGATTTTTCGCGGCATCAACCGCCCCTTTCTCGCGGCGCGCTATCATTCGCTGGTTGTGCGCGCCGACACCATGCCCGATGTCCTGACCACGACGGCAACGGCGGGCGGCCTTGTGATGGCGCTCTCACACAGGCGGCTTCCCTCGCATGGCGTGCAGTTTCATCCTGAAAGCATCGCGTCCGAACATGGCCTGCGTATTTTCGAGAATTTCCTCGCCCTGGCGGCAGAATGGAACCAAAATGCGCGGCAGGCTTGCGCTGAAGCCCCCGCATTGGCGAGAGGATGATAATTTGAGCGGGGTCGGCCGGAAAGTTGCAGACTTTTCCGCCAGGATCATGCGACAAGCCAAGGGTTTACGGCCATCCGTCTCGCGATGGCCTAGAGGCTGGAAATGGATGCGTTCAAGCCGCTGATCGCCAAGGTTGCAGCCGGGTCAAGTCTGACCGGGCCTGAAGCCGAGGCCGCGTTCGGGCTTATTTTCGCGGGGCACGCCACCCCAGCCCAGCTCGGCGGCTTTCTGATGGCGCTCCGGGCGCGGGGCGAGACCGTGGACGAGATCACGGGCGCGGTTCGCGCGCTGCGAGAAAGAATGCTGCGGGTCTTAGCGCCGCCCGGCGCGATCGATATCGTCGGGACGGGCGGCGATGGGCATGGGACGCTCAATGTCTCAACGCTTGCCGCACTGATCACCGCCGCCTGCGGCGTGCCGGTCGCCAAACATGGCAATCGGTCCGCCTCCTCGAAATCCGGATCGAGTGATGTGTTGTCGGCGCTCGGTGTCGGCCTCGAGCTGACCCCCCGTGAGGTTGAAAGCTGTCTCGAAGAAGCAGGCATCGGCTTCATGGCCGCGCCGGTGCATCACCAATCCATGCGTCATGCGGCCCAAGTGCGGGCGGAGCTCGGCACGAGGACCATTTTCAATCTCATCGGGCCACTTGCGAATCCGGCGGGGGTGAAATACCAGTTGCTCGGCGTCTTCGCGCAAGGCTGGCTCGAACCTCTCGCGCAGGTCTTGCGCAATCTCGGGTCCCGAAGGGTTTGGCTTGTGCATGGGTCCGATGGTCTCGATGAGGCAACGACAACCGGGCCCTCCTTCGTCACCGCGCTTGAGGATGGCGAGATCCGCTCCTTTCAAATCACGCCGGAAGATGCCGGGCTGCCCCGCGCATCGCTCGGTGATCTCGCGGGGGGCGACCAGTTCGCCAATGCGGCAGCGCTTCGCGCTGTGCTTCAGGGGGTTAAGAACCCCTATCGCGATATCGCCGTCCTGAACGCGGCCCTGGCGCTCGTCGTCGCCGGAAAGGCGCAAGATTTGAGAGACGGCGCGACTTTGGCTGCCGCGGCGATCGACGAGGGACTTGCCGCCGAGACACTCACCAAGCTCGTGAAAGTGTCGAACCGCCCCTCGCCCCATCCAAATGGCCTTGTCGCGAAAGCCGCCGGGGACGTGCGATGATCGATATTTTAAAGAAAATCGAGGCCTACAAGCGGCGGGAAATCGCGGCGGCCAAGGTGCGCATGCCGCTTGAGACTCTCACACGCAAGGCTCATGACGGCGATCCGCCGCGCGGCTTCGTCAAGGCGATCGAAGCCAAGCGGGAGATGGGCCATATGGCCCTCATCGCGGAGATTAAAAAGGCGAGCCCTTCGAAGGGGCTGATCCGGCCGCATTTCGATCCGCCCGCGCTTGCCCGTGCCTATGAGTTGGGAGGGGCGGCCTGTCTCTCGGTGCTAACCGATGAGCCCTCCTTTCAAGGCAGTCTCAGCGATCTTGGGGCGGCGCGGCAAGCAACCCATCTGCCTTGTCTTCGCAAGGATTTTTTGTTCGATCCTTATCAAGTGTATGAGGCGCGCGCGGCTGGCGCGGATTGCATTTTGATCGTCATGGCTTGTGTGACCGACGCCGAGGCGAGCGCTCTGACCCGCGCTGGGCATGATCTTGGCATGGATATTCTTGTTGAGGTCCATGATGAAGCCGAGCTTGCCCGGGCTTTGCCGCTCGAAACAAGGCTTGTTGGAATCAACAATCGCGATTTGCGGACCTTCGAAGTCTCGCTCGATTTGTGCGAAAAGCTCGCTCCGAAAGTGCCTCCGGACCGGATCGTCGTCAGCGAAAGCGGAATCTTTACGCATCAGGATTGCCTGCGCCTGCAAGCGCATGGAATTCCAGCCATCCTGGTTGGTGAAAGCCTGATGCGCCAGCGGGATGTCGAGGCCGCGGCGCACACGCTTCTGTTCGGCGAACCGCAATCGCGCACTGACAAGCCCCACCACGGCTGATTTTCGCTATCCGCTCACGCGCCGTTTAGGATCGAATTGCTGCAATGCCAGACCTCTCCCATCTCTCCGCCGCTGGGCAGGCGCATATGGTTGATGTTTCGGGCAAAGCGGCGACAGAACGCATCGCGGTGGCCGCGGGCAGGATCATCATGAAAACGGCGACGCTCGATCTTGCTTTATCGGGCAATGCCAAAAAGGGTGACGTTTTTGCGGCGGCGCGGATCGCCGCGATCATGGCCGCCAAGAAGACCCATGAGCTAATCCCGCTTTGCCATCCTTTGGCCTTGACCAATATCGACGTCGATCTTGAACCTGATCCGGCGTTGCCCGGCATAAGGATTCGCGCCGCGGCTAAGGTTGTGGGCCCGACCGGGGTCGAAATGGAAGCCCTAACCGCCGTTTCCATTGCTTGCCTCACCATTTATGACATGTTGAAGGCGGTTGACCGGTCGATGCGCATCGAGGGGATTACGCTTTTGCGGAAAAGCGGGGGCAAATCCGGAGATTTTTTGCAAGAAGAGGCCTTGCCTTGATGAGTGGTGATGGGATGCTTTCCGTGGGAGAGGCGCGCGCCCGTATTCTGGCGAGCGTTTCCGAAGATCGGCCGGTTGAGATCGTCGCCCTTGAACGCGCGTCGGGCCGCACTCTTGCGCGGGATCTTGCCGCCAAGCGAACGCAGCCGCCGAAGGCGATGTCTGCGATGGACGGCTATGCGGTGCGTACTGAGGACCTCGCGCATCTGCCCATCAAGCTGAAACAGATTGGAGAAAGCACGGCGGGACATGGCTTTCCGGACGCCGTCGGGCCAAAGGAGACCGTGCGCATCTTCACCGGTGCGCCTGTGCCGGAGGGATGCGATGCGGTTTTGATCCAAGAAAATGCGCGGGTCGAGGGGGATTTCGTCGAGCCGCTGCAAGCGCTGGAGAGCGGCCGCAATATTCGCATGAAGGGGATCGATTTCATCGAGGACGAGGTCTTGCTCGCAGCCGGAACGCGGCTTGGCCCCTCGAACATCGGCCTTGCCGCCGCGATGAACCATGCCGAAGTTCCCGTCATTCGCCGCCCCCGAGTTGCTCTTCTCGCGACCGGCGATGAATTGGTCCGTCCTGGGGAGACCGTCGGCCCCGATCAAATCGTCGCAACGAATTCCTACTCGATCGCCGCACTCATCGAGACTGCGGGAGGCGAAGCCATCGATCTTGGTATTGCCAAGGACGAATTGGGCGCTATCCAAGAGCGCATCAGCGCCGCCCATTCCGCCAATGTCGATCTTCTTGTGACGCTTGGCGGCGCCTCCGTCGGGGACCATGATCTTGTCAAGCAGGCGCTGGCCGGGCAAGGCATGGAGCTGAACTTCTGGAAGATCGCGATGCGCCCGGGAAAGCCGGTGATCCATGGCAAGCTCGGGCCGATGATCATCCTCGGCCTGCCCGGAAATCCGGCGGCAGCGGCCGTCGCCGGAATGATTTTTCTTGTGCCTCTGGTGCGTGCGCTTTGCGGGGATATTGACCCGGGCCGCGATCAGAGCGAACCGGCAATTCTCGGCAAGGCGCTGCGCGGCAATGACAAGCGTGAAGACTATATGCGCGCGGCCCTGATTCCGAGCGAGACAGGCCTGCCTGTCGCGACCCCTTTTGAGCTGCAGGACTCCTCGCTTTTGCGGATCCTCGCGCAATCGCATTGCCTGGTGATCCGCGAGCCTCATGCGCCGGCGGCGGCGCCGGGCGATTTGTGCAGGATCATCCGGTTTGCTTTCTAGGATTGCTATCGCGCTGCTGACGGTGCGGCCTCTCGCAAAGCCTGCGGCGCTCTGATGGAAACGAACATCGACGTCGATCTCCTCGTCATCGGCGGTGGCATCAACGGAGCCGGGATCGCGCGTGATGCCGCCGGGCGCGGCCTTGCGGTAATGCTTTGCGAGCAAGGCGATCTTGCCAGCGCGACCTCATCGGCATCGAGCAAGCTCGTTCATGGCGGACTGCGCTATCTCGAATATTACAAATTCCGCTTCGTGCGGGAGGCTCTGAAAGAGCGGGAAGTGCTGCTCAAAATCGCGCCGCACATCGTCTGGCCCGCGCGCTTCATTCTTCCGCAGGAAAAGGGATTGCGCGCCGCTTTGATGATCGAGGCGGGTCTCTTCCTTTATGATTGGCTCGCGCCGCGCAAGCGCTTGCGCCGCTCGTGCCGCCTCAATTTGCGCGCCGCGGAGGAAGGTGAGCCGCTTAAGGACCGTTTTACGACTGGCTTTGCTTATTCAGATTGCCGCGTCGACGATGCGAGGCTTGTTGTCCTGAATGCCGTCGATGCCCGTGAACGCGGCGCCTCGATTCGCACGAGAACACGCTGCGTCTCCGCCCAGCGGGACGCGGCTCGATGGCGGGCAACGCTCCTTGATCTGCGGACTGGCACGACAACGACCGTGACGGCGCGCGCCCTCGTCAATGCGGGGGGGCCCTGGACCGGCGAGGTGCTAAGCGGTGTGATCGGCGAGGATAGGGGCAAAAAACTCCTTCTCGTTAGGGGCAGTCACATCATTGTGGCACGTCTCTATGAAGGGGAGCAAAGCTACGTTCTGCGGAACGACGACGGCCGGATCATCTTCGTCATGCCTTATGAGACGGACTATTCGCTCATTGGCACAACCGAGATCCCTTTTGCGGGAGATCCTTCGAAGGCACGGATCGACGCGGATGAAATCAGCTATCTTTGCGCCGCGGTTTCGCACTATTTCCGCAACCCCTTAAGCCCAGGCGATGTGGTGGAGAGCTTTTCCGGCGTTCGGCCGCTTTACGATGACGGGGCGGCGACTGCGTCGGCTGCGACGCGCGACTATGTCCTCGATTTTGACGCGCCGCCGGGATGCGCGCCGTTGCTTTGCGTTTTTGGCGGCAAGATCACAAGCTACCGGCGCCTGGCGGAGGACGCGGTCGGGAGGCTCGCGGCGCACCTCAGGCCGCCTCGCCCAAAATCCTGGACTGCGACGGCGGCGCTGCCGGGCGGCGACATGGAGAGCGGCGATTTCCACGCTTTCTTGCACGCACTTTGCGGCGCATATCCTTGGCTCGACGCTCCGGTGGCGGCCCGTCTCGCGCGTGCCTATGGGACGCGGGCGGCGGTCATTCTCGGCCATGCTCAAAGCGCGGGTGACCTTGGCACCTTTTTTGGCGCGGGGCTGTTTCAAGCCGAAGTCGATTATCTCATCGATCAGGAATTCGCGTTCGACGCGGACGATATTTTGTGGCGGAGATCTAAACTCCGCTTGCATCTCTCCAATGATCAAATCGCGAAGGTGAGCGCTTATGCCGCCGCGCGAGCGAAGGGCTGATTGGGAATCGCGGCAACGCCTGCGAGCACCCTTTAGACGCGCTTACCGTTCGTCACCATAAAATTTTCTTCCCGGATCTTGCGGATCTTCAAGCCCAATTTTGCCTAAAGGCTCGTGGAGCCAGCTTGAGCGTCGCATCGGTGTCACAGAGCCGCGCCTATACGCCTTCCGTCAGAGGCCCACCACTCATGGGGGATATGCACGTGACTGCGAGGGACGGAGAAAAGCTGATGACGGAAAAATCGCGGCTGACACGAAAGCTGCTCACTTATGTTTCGCTTGGCGCCCTGGCGCTGGGATTTGCGGCCGCTCGCCCGGGCGAAGTGGCCGCCGATGGGTTTGGTAATGACCGTGTTCAACATGTCCTGCTGATCAGCATCGATGGCATGCACGCACTTGATTTTGCCAATTGCGCGAATGGCATCTCGGGCATCAATGGCGGCAAGCCCTATTGTCCGAATCTCGCCGCGCTCGGCCAGCATGGCGCGACCTATACTCAGACATCGACCTCGCGGCCGTCGGATTCGTTTCCGGGTCTGACCGCCCTTGCTACTGGCGGCTCGCCGCGTTCGACTGGCGCGTTCTACGATGTCAGCTATGATCGCTCCTTGTCGCCGCCGGCGCAGACGACTCCTTATGGAATCGTTGGCGGTGCTGCGCTCTGCCCGAGCGTCGTCGGCACCCAAGTTGGGTTCGACGAGGAGATTGACATCGATTACACCAAGCTCGATGCCGGCGGGGGCATCAATCCGGCGTATTTGCCGCGTGATCCCAAAAACAATTGCGCGCCAGTTTACCCGCATCAATTCATCCGCGTGAACACCTTCTTCGAAGTCGTGAAGGCGGGTGGCGGCTATACCGCCTGGTCCGATAAGCATCAATCCTATGAACTCGTGAAGGGCCGCAGCGGGCAGGGCGTCGATGATTTCTACGCTCCCGAAATCAACTCCATCCCGGCCGCGCTGCCGCAGGTCACGCTCCTGAGCTGCAGTCCGCTTCCGGATCAGACCGCGGTTTCTTCAAGCAATTCCTGGACGGACAGCTTTGCCAATATCCAGTGCTATGATTCTCTCAAGGTCCAGGCCATTCTCAACGAGATCGATGGTCTCAGTCATGACGGCAGCACGACGCGGCGCGTGCCGAATGTGTTTGGCATGAACTTCCAGGCGGTGAGCGTCGGTGAAAAACTCGTAGAGAAGTCGATCGGAACGACGGGCGGTTATGCCGATGCCGTTGGCACGCCGAGCCAAGCCTTGCTCGGTGAAATCCAATTCGTCGATGCATCCATCGGCAAAATGGTGGCCGAGCTTCATCGCCGTGGCCTTTATCAGCAAACCGCCATCATCATCACCGCCAAACACGGCCAATCGCCGATCGATCCAAAGCGCGTCCTGCGGATTCCCGCGGATAATGCCGCCGACCAGCCGCCTTCCGCGGTTCTGAGCCCGTCTGGCGTCGGTCCCGGATATCCGGTTGTCCAGGCGCTTGAGGATGATATCTCACTGCTCTGGCTTGCCGACAACAGCCCAAGCGCCACACTGAACGCCGTTGCCCAGCTCGAATCAAATGCGGCGACGATCGGCGCCAATGGCGGCGAAATCTTTTACGGACGCAACTTGGACCTGATGTTCAGTGATCCGACAACGCCCGAAGGTTCGCGCACGCCCAACATCATTGTCGCCCCGAACGTCGGGGTCATTTACACTGGCGGCACCAAGAAGATTGCCGAGCATGGCGGCTTCGCACATGATGACACCACTGTCATGATGCTCGTGTCCCAACCGGGAATGACGCAAACAGTCGTCAACAGCCCGGTCGAGACGGCTCAGGTGGCGCCGACGATCCTAGCGCTCCTCGGTCTTAATCCAAGCCAGCTCATCGCCGTGCAGCAGGAAGGGACCCAGATCCTGCCGGGAATTCTGTTCTCAAGCGACCATTTCTAAGTCGCCTCTCGCAAAGCGAGAGCAGCTGGCGCTAAAGGGCACATTGACCTTGTAAGGCTTACTGCGGCGTCAGATTCAATCGAATCTGGCGCCGTTGTGCGCTGTCACCTATCAAGAGAAGTGGCATGTCCGAAAGAGGCAGCGTGCCGGCATACCGCGCGTACACGGCCTTGAGGTAGGAGCGTCGAGTTATAAGTATCCTGTTTGCGTTCCATCCCCACCAGGAAGCTGCCGCGTGTCCGACCATCTCCTCGCCATCGACCAGGGCACGACTTCGACGCGGAGCCTCCTCTTCGACGGTTCGGGGAGGCTGGTCGCCATAGCGCAACGCGAGTTTGCCCAGTCCTATCCGAAACCAGGATGGGTCGAGCATGATCCGCAGGTGATTTGGCAAGATGTTCTGCGTACCAGCCGTGAGGTCATCGCAAAATCGGACGGACCGGTCGCCGCGATCGGGATCGCCAACCAGCGAGAAACAACCGTCGTTTGGAACCGCGCGACAGGTGCTCCCGTCTATCCCGCCATCGTCTGGCAGGACCGGCGTACCGCGCTAGAGTGCGAACATTTGCGCCGAGAAGGCCATGAAGCGCTGGTTCGTGCCCGTACCGGCCTGCTTCTTGACCCTTATTTCTCGGCGACCAAACTTGCCTGGATTTTGGACAAGGTCGCGGGGGTACGGGCGCAGGCAGAGCGAGGCGAACTCGCCTTCGGAACCATCGATAGTTTTCTGCTTTGGCACCTAACGAAGGGTGCGGCTCATGCGACGGACGCAACCAATGCCTCACGCACTATGCTCTTCGATATTCATCGCCAGCGCTGGGATGGCGATCTCTTGAAATTGTTCAACATTCCCGATGCACTGCTCCCCGAGGTCCATGACAACAGTTTCCTTTACGGGATCACGGCCGAGGGGCTTTTCGATAGGCAAATTCCCATTGCGGGCATGGCGGGGGACCAGCACGCTGCGCTGATCGGCCAGGCCTGTTTCAATCCCGGCATGGCAAAAGTGACTTACGGCACCGGGTGTTTTTTTCTGCTCAACACCGGTGAAGAAGCGTTGCCGCCGGCAAAGGGGACGCTCACAACCCTGGCATACCGGACCGGCGAGCGCCCCATCTACGCGGTTGAGGGTTCTATCTTCGCGGCTGGAGCCGTGCTTAAATGGCTGCGCGACCGGCTCGGACTGTTCGACGACATGTCGCAGACCAGCTCCATGGCGGCGCGCGCCGGCAGCAATGAGGGCACCTATCTGGTGCCAGCCTTCGCGGGTCTCGGCGCCCCTTACTGGGATCCCGACGCGAGAGGTCTGATCTGCGGCCTCACCCTCGATTCCGGGCCTGAGCATTTTGTCCGCGCCGCCTTGGAATCGGCCGCCTATCAGACCGTCGATCTGATGGGGGCGATCACAGCCGGCGGCGGCCCACCCTGCGCGCTGCGGATCGATGGGGGCATGGCGGCGAATGACTGGTTTTGCCAATTCCTGGCCGATATCCTTGCCGCGCCGGTCGAACGGCCCGCCATGCTCGAGGCGACGGCGCAAGGGGCAGCATTTCTGGCAGGGCTGCAGGTCGGGATTTTCTCCAATTTCGCCGCGATCGCCGCCGCGTGGAGGACTGGCGCGAGATTTGAGCCACGCATGGGGGGAGCCGAGCGGGATGGCTTGATCGCGGGATGGCGGCAAGCGGTTGCGCGTACGCTCACCCACCCTGTCCCATGATCGCGTCATGTGCTGTTGGAAAACCCTAACGCCTTAGGGATCGGATGAAGCGCCGAGGCGTTTTTGTAGCAGCGCTACAGTGGACGACAGGAGGGAGCGCATGGAGTTCGGTAGCTCGCTGCACCAAGACGAAACCGCTAGAGGCGTCTCGCGCCGCGATTGTCTCACAAGGGCCGCCGCTGCGGCTATGGGTTATACGCTGGCCGCGGGTCCCGTGCGCGCGGCCGCGCTTAAAACCGACACGGAAGGGCTCACCGCCGTCGCGGCAACAATTCCCGTTTCAGGCGCCGAAATGCCAGCCTATTTTGCAAAGCCTCTCGAAGGCTCGAAGCCGCCCGTCATCCTCGTTGCGATGGAGGTCTTCGGCCTGCATGAACACATCAAGGATGTGACACGGCGGCTCGGCAAGCTCGGCGCTTTTGCAGTGGCGCCGGATTATTATTTCAGGCTCGGCGACCTCACCAGGATCGCCGAGCCGTCGCAACTGATGCCTTTGGTCAACAGCAAGCCGGACCAGGAGCTGTTTTCCGACCTAGACGCGACCGTTGCTTGGGCGGGGTCGCAAGGCGGCGATACGGACCGGCTGGGCATTATCGGCTTTTGCCGGGGCGGCAGGACGGTCTGGCTTTATGCAACGCACAATCCGAACCTCAAGGCAGGCGTTGCCTTTTACGGAAGCCTCATGGATCATCCGAGCGCCGCAATGCCGAAGAATGCTTTTGATCTTGCAACGGAGGTCAAAGCCCCGGTGCTTGGTCTTTACGGAGCGGAGGACACCGGGATCACGCCCGATCAGGTCGAAACAATGAAGGAGAGATTGGACGCTGCTGGGAAAATCACGCAGTTCAAGATCTATCCTGGCGCGGGGCACGGTTTCTTCGCTGATTACCGGCAAAGCTATCGCCCTGATGTGGCGCAAGACGCTTGGGACGCCATGCGGGCCTGGTTCAAGAAATACCATGTGTTGGACTAGAGTGCAGCGCACCGACTGCCAGGCTCGCTGACCGGGGCTGGCAACCGGGGTCTCGCCGCCATATCTCTAAAAAACGGGGGGCGAAAAGGACAACTGCCATGGATGTTCTTGAGCGCACGGATCAGCCGCGAACGGATCTTCCGAAAGGCGCCAATCCCGATTGGACGATTCCACAGGGCTTTGAGTGTTATACCGAAACCGAGCACCGGACCTGGACGACGCTTTATGAACGCCAGGCCGAAATATTGCCGGGACGCGCTTGCGAGGTATTCCTACATGGGCTGGAAGCACTCGATCTGCGCGGCCAAGGCATTCCCGATTTCCGGCAATTGAACGAAAAGCTCTCTGCTCTCACCGGGTGGCAGATCGTGGCGGTGCCGGGCCTTGTGCCCGATGCGGTTTTTTTCGAGCATCTCGCGAACCGGCGCTTTCCAGCTGGCAATTTCATTCGCCGTGCTGATGAACTCGATTATCTGCAGGAGCCGGACGTTTTTCACGATGTCTTCGGCCACGTGCCGATGCTGACCGATCCGGTTTTTGCCGATTATATGCAGGCCTATGGCAAGGGCGGTCTTCGCGCGCTGTCGTTCGGCCACCTCGCCAATCTCGCCCGGCTTTATTGGTACACGGTCGAGTTTGGGCTCATGGAAACGCCTCAGGGCCTGCGGATTTATGGCGCGGGGATTGTTTCTTCGCGAACCGAATCGATTTTCGCGCTTGCCTCCGAATCGCCGAACCGACTTGGGTTCGATCTCGAACGCGTGATGCGCACGCTCTACCGGATCGACGATTTCCAGCAGGTTTATTTCGTCATTCCCTCGCTGCAATATTTGCTCGATGTCACGACCGGAACTGATTTTGCTCCTCTTTACGTTAAATTGGCGGGACTGCCGGAAATTCCGATTGCCGCGATCGAGCCGGAAGATAGAGTCTTCACGCGGGGGACACAGGAGTATGCGAGGAGCGGCGGACGCCTGCATCAAAGTGCGGCATAGCCGCGAGCTCTCTTGCGGGGAGGACGATGATGCGGGACAAGGTTGTGGTCGTGACCGGGGGCTTTGGCGTGCTTGGGCACGCCGTCGCGGAAGCGGCGCTGGCGGCGGGAGCCTATGTCGGACTGCCCGGCCGCGAAGAAAAAAGCAAACTGGTTGAGCAGGAACGCCTCCTAGTGCTTGGCGGCGTCGACCTCACGGATTTTGCGGCGGTCACACACGCTTTTGAAACGGTGGCGGCGCGCTTCGGCAGGATCGATGGACTTGCCAATATCGCGGGCGGCTTCCGCTGGCAGACGCTCGGAGATGGCGACCTCTCGGGTTGGACGGACCAGTTCCGGATGAATCTCCTGACCGCCGCGACAACAAGCAAGGCGGCGCTGCCTTATTTGCGCGCGTCACAAGGCGCGATCGTCAATGTGGCCTCGGCTCCGGCCAAGAAGGCCGGCGCGGGGATGGGCGCCTATGCCGCTTCCAAGTCCGGCGTGCTGCGGCTGACCGAGAGCCTCGCCGAAGAAGAAAAGAATGCGGGAGTCCGCGTCAATGCGGTGCTGCCGACGATCATCGACACGCCGCGCAACCGGGCTGACATGCCGAAGGCGGATTTCAGCCGCTGGGTCAAGCCGGAAGACATTGCCAAAGCCATTTTGTTTCTTCTGTCTGGCGAGGCCAAGGCGATCACCGGCGCCGAGCTTTTGATCGCCGGGCGGACGTAATCACAGGCGGGAGTTCGCGGCGGTCAGCGGAAGGCGACGGGTGTCCTTGAGCGTCGAAAGGACGACCGAGGATTTGACATGCGACACGCTTGCATGCGGCAAGATGAGATCATTGATGATCCCGGAAAGACTCCTTAAGTCCGGCACAACAACTTTTAGGAGATAATCCGCGTCCCCGGTCAGCGCATAGGCCTCCTGTATTTCTTCGATGGAGTTCACAAAGTCGCTGAATTTTTTCGCGTTCTCCTTGGAATGCAAAGACATGCTGACTTGGATGAGGGCGATGAGGCTGATCCCTAAGCGCTGGGCGTTGAGGCGCGCCGAATAGCCCTCGATGACGCCGGTCTCCTCGAGCCTGATGCGACGGCGGGAACATTGCGAGGCGGAAAGGCCTATCTTTTCGGCAAGCTCGGAGTTTGTGAGTCGCCCATCCGCCTCAAGCGCGGCAAGCAGCTTGAGGTCGAATTGGTCGAGCGCGCTTAACTCTTGCGAAACCCGCATTTCTCACACGATCTGTGCATCTCCAGCCTGATCAGCCTTTATTATACACGCTTCTCTCCCGCGTTTCGCGTTAATTTTTTCTTGAAAGGTGGGAAAGATGGGACCATTTCCGCACGACGCGCCGCCAGCCAAAATCAGTGCCGAGAATCCGGCGGGGACCGATGGTTTCGAATTCGTGGAATTCGCCCATCCGGAGCCAGCTGCACTCCAAACCCTTTTCACGCAGATGGGTTTTGAGCTTGTCGCGCGGCACAAATCCCGAGCGATTGAACTTTACCGCCAAGGGAGCGTCAATTACGTCCTCAACGCGGAGCGTTCGAGTTTCGGCGGACAATTCGTTGGCTTGCATGGGCCTTGTGCGCCTGCGATGGCGTGGCGGGTGGTCGATGCCAATGCGGCCTATGCGCATGTGCTGGCGCGCGGCGCGCAGCCTTACAACGGCGAGGCGGGAGCCAAGACCATCGATGCTCCCGCCATCCTCGGGATCGGCGGCAGCTTGATTTATTTCATCGACACTTATGGCGCAAAGGGCTCCCCTTATGATGGCGAATTCGATTGGGCGGGGGAACACGATCCGGCGCCGAGCGGTTGCGGCATCGACTATATCGATCACTTGACCAATAATGTGTTTCGCGGCGCCATGGACCGCTGGTATGATTTTTATCGAAATCTCTTCAACTTCCATCAAATCCGCTACTTCAACATCGCCGGGAAGATGACCGGCCTTTATTCGCGCGCCTTGGCGAGCCCCTGCGGAAAAATCCGGATTCCCTTGAATGAATCCGCCGACGATAAGAGCCAGATCGAGGAGTTTTTGCATCAGTATAAGGGCGAGGGCATCCAGCATATTGCCTGTGGGTGCAAGGACATCTACACGACCGTAAAGCGCCTCGCGGCAAAAGGCCTTTCGTTTATGCCGCCGCCTCCCGATGCCTATTACCGGCGGATAGAGGCCCGCTTGCCGAATCACGGCGAACCGCTGGAGGCCTTGCGGGAAGGCGGTCTTCTCATCGATGGTGAAGGTGTCGAAGGCGGCGAACCGAAGCTCCTTTTGCAGATTTTCTCGAAGACGGTGGTCGGCCCGATCTTTTTTGAGTTCATTCAGCGCAAGGGCGACGAGGGATTCGGCGAAGGTAACTTCAAGGCGCTCTTCGAATCGATCGAGGCGGACCAGATCGAACGCGGCGTGCTCGGCGCGTAACCTCGGCGGCGACATTGCTCGAATGCGGCAGCCTTGCCGAAGCGTTTTGAACGCGGGCATTCGGCCGCCCTCATCAGCGGAGATGGGGTCACTTTAATCCCCGAGCCCAGAGATATTCCGTATAAATCGTGATGACGATCAGCACGAGCATGAGCGCGGCGAGCCATGCCACGGCGAGCGAACCCGCGGCGGGCGTTTGATAGGCACGATAGATAAACCGCGGAGTTTGGTCGGTGAAAGGACTGAAATGCGCGAACCAGCCAAGTGCCACGCCCATGCCTGCGGCAACCGCCCAGAACAAAGGTCCAATCTTGTTTTTCAGGTAGAAAAATAGGCCAAGGCCGAGGAACGCGTATTTTGCAAGGATGACCATCGCCGGCAACAACTGCGGGCGAATATCGCCCCGGATAATATGATCAATGTCGTGACCCAGGCTTAACACGATCAAAAGGATCAGCAGAGCTATGAGTTTTCTGTCGTGCATGCTGTCCTCCCCGATGCCGAGCCGCGCCAAGGGTTGCCCGATCCATTGCCGGCCCTGAGGGTGAGGCTGAGAGAGACGCTGGTACTTTTAGAATGACGCTCTATTTGCTGGATGGCTTTCCATGTGAAGCGATCCGGCTTTGGCCAGCAGTAACACTGCTCCCGAGCCGCCTCGAGTACTTTGGCCGGGACGAAACGGCCGCTGAAGGTCTCTTCTGATGAAAAATCAATACATGTCCGGCTTCGGCAATGATTGCGAGACAGAGGCCCTCCCTGGCGCCCTGCCGCAAGGACAGAACTCGCCGCAGCGCTGTCCCTATGGGCTTTACGCCGAGCAATTGTCGGGAACGGCTTTTACCGCTCCGCATGGCGCCAATGCACGCTCCTGGCTGTACCGGATGCGTCCTTCGGTCAAACATGCAAGCCGTTTGAGGGGTGTTGAGGCTCCCTACTGGAAGACCGCCCCGCAAAGTTTTACGCAGGGCCTGCCCCTTGGGCAATTGCGCTGGGACCCTTCGCCCATTCCCAATGAGCCTTTGAGCTTCATAACCGGCATGCGGACCATGACGACGGCAGGGGATGTCCGGACCCAGACCGGCATGGCCGCCCATCTCTTTCATGTGACTGAGACCATGGAGGATGATTATTTCATGGATGCCGACGGCGAATTGCTGATCGTGCCGCAAATGGGGGGCCTATCCATCGCGACGGAGCTTGGCCTCCTCGACATCGCGCCCTGTGAGATCGCGGTAATCCCGCGCGGGACGAAGTTCAAGGTCGGGCTACAGGACGGCCCCGCACGTGGCTACGTATGCGAGAACTATGGCGCGAGATTTACTCTTCCGGCGCGCGGGCCGATCGGCGCCAACTGCCTTGCGAACGCGCGGGATTTCAAAATTCCGGTCGCAAGCTACGAGGAGAAGGAAGCAGCCTGCCGCCTGACGGTCAAATGGTGCGGCGGCTTCCACGTTGCCGAGATCGGCCATTCGCCGCTCGATGTTGTTGCCTGGCACGGCAATTACGCGCCCTACAAATATGACCTTCGTACCTTCGCGCCGGTGGGAGCCATTTTGTTCGACCACCCCGACCCTTCCATTTTCACGGTTTTGACCGCCCCGTCAGGCGAAGCCGGCATCGCCAATGTCGATTTCGTGATCTTTCCTGAGCGCTGGCTTGTCGCCGAACATTCCTTCCGGCCGCCGTGGTATCACATGAATATCATGAGCGAATTCATGGGCCTGATCATCGGGCAATATGATGCCAAGGCAAATGGCTTTGCGCCGGGCGGGGTATCGCTCCACAACTGCATGCTGCCGCACGGGCCTGACAAGGAGGCTTTCGACAAGGCCAGTTCCGGCGAGCTCAATCCCCAAAAACTCGAAAATACCCTCGCCTTCATGTTCGAGACGCGCTACCCCCAACAGGTGACGGACTATGCGGCCAAGCTGCCGGGGTTACAACATGATTATGCAGATTGCTGGCAGGGTCTCGAGAAGCACTTCGATCCAAGCCGCCGTCAATGGTGAAGGCTTTAGGGCAGCGGCATGAAGCTTGCGACACTCGCCGATGGCACAAGGGACGGGCGGCTTGCTGTCGTGTCGCGCGACCTCACTTACGCCACGGATGCCCGGGGCATTGCGGCGACCCTTCAGACCGCCCTCGACGATTGGGCCCGCTTCGCCCCTCGGCTCGAAGAGCTCGCGGAGGCGCTTGAGAGGGGCGTGGTGCCACGCGAGCGGTTTCGCGAGCATGGGGCGTGCTCGCCGCTTCCCCGCGCATTCCAATGGATCGACGGCTCCGCCTATTTGAGCCACGTCGAACTGGTGCGCAAGGCGCGCGGCGCCGTGATGCCGCCAGACTTTTGGACCGATCCTTTGCTTTATCAAGGCGGATCGGATGCTTTTCTTGCTCCAAGGGAACCCATCAGAGTGGCGGACGAAAATTGGGGTATCGACTTCGAGGCCGAGATCGCCGTCATCATCGATGATGTTCCGATGGGAGCAAATCGGGCTGAGGCCGCTTCGGCGATCGTTCTCATCGTGCTGGTCAACGACGTCTCCCTGCGCAATCTCATCCCTGCGGAACTCGCCAAGGGGTTTGGTTTTTTCCAATCAAAACCGTCTTCGGCTTTCTCGCCGGTCGCTGTCACGCCCGATGAGCTGGGGCTTGCGTGGGATGGCGGGCGCTTGACTCTTCCTTTGCTTGTCAGCCTCAATGGCCAGCCCTTCGGGCGGGCGGATGCCGGAGCTGGCATGAATTTCGATTTTCCGGCCCTCATCAGTCATGCGGCCCGAACGAGGCCTTTAACTGCTGGCACCATCATCGGGTCTGGGACTGTTTCCAACAAAGAGACGGATGGCAGCCCGGCCCGTCCAGTCAGCGAGGGCGGCGTTGGCTATTCCTGCCTTGCCGAGGCACGAATGGCCGAGGTGATTGCCGACGGCGCCGCCAAAACCCGGTTCTTATGTTTTGGCGACACGGTACGCATCGAAATGAAGGCTCCGGGCGGACAGTCCATTTTCGGAGCCATTGAACAAACAGTCGAACCTTATGCAAGACCCTCTGCTTGAGCCTTGTCTCTTCGGCTATTGGCGGTCGAGCGCGGCGTACCGGGTCCGCATCGTGCTCCATTTGAAACGGATCGCTGCGAAGCAAATCCCTGTGCAATTGCAAAAGGGTGAGCAGAAGAGCGCGGAATATCATGCGCTCAATCCGGCGGGTCTTGTTCCGCTATGGCGCGAGCCGGACGGCTTTACGCTGTCCCAGTCCCTCGCCATCATCGAATATCTCGATGAGAAGTTTCCCGATCCGCCCTTGCTACCGGACGATTTGAGGCAGAAGGCAATCTGTCGGGAGATTGCCACCACGATTGCTTGCGACATCCATCCGGTCGGCAATTTGCGCGTCCTCGAAAAATTGACGGCCGATTATGGAGCCGATCCCGGCGTCCGGGCCGCTTGGAACCGGCACTGGATTGCCATCGGCTTTGACGCGATCGAGGTGCGCCTCGCGGCCTTTGCCGGGCGCCATGCCATCGGCGAAAAAATCAGCTTGGCGGATATTTTCCTGGTGCCGCAAGTTTATAATGCGCACCGCTTCGGGCTTGATTTGACATCCTATCCGCGCATCGTCGCGGCAGACGCCGCGGCACGGAAGTTGCCTGCCTTCATCGCCGCAGCGCCGGAAGCACAGCCCGACCGGCAATGAAGCGCTGCCCGTTAACGGGGCTCTGTCGCAAAAGCACCAATTCGGGAATGTATAAGGTTGAAACATCGGGAATTTCCCCGGCGTTCCAGCGGTTGAACGTGGATGTCTTCCGAGGTCAGGGGAAGGCATGTTTGGAGAAAGAATAACTTCAGTGATTTTAAGAAGGGCCGAGATTTCGTCCGCAGAACAGTGTGACCAGCTATCTATAGAAAGCGTGCTTAAACCTCTTGCTCCGACGCATCGCATCAACTTTCTTGATACGCTGCGGTTCGTCGCTGCGGGAGCGGTGTTATTTCAACACTCGGTTGAACGGCAGGGTGAACTCGGTATAGAAATCGCTAGTGTTTTGTCTCCAGGCGTCTTCGGCGTTGTTTTATTCTTTATTGTAAGCGGTTTTGTCATACCAATGTCGATTGGCAAAAAGTTGGATGTTCATCGTTTTGCGCTCAGACGTTTCTTCCGAATTTATCCGCTTGTGATTGTCACATTTATAGGGATTGCTATAGTTGGCTATTCGATTCATCTCCCCGGCATAGAGGATGTGAGGACGGCATCCTTCCGTGACTGGATCGCTAATCTGCTACTCATCCAAGATTATGTGAACGCAAAGCCGCTTTGGGGAGTCACTTGGACTTTGAGCCTTGAGGTGGCGTGGTACGTCCTATTTGCATTGTCTCTTCTATTTCTTGGACCGCGTTTCGATAATTCACTCTCGATCGTGGCACCGGCCGTCATGATTGTGCTCGGGGTCACATCAATTCTCGTTGGCCATCGTTTGCCGCTGGGACGCATTGGAATGATCTATGCGGCGATCCTTGGCTGCCGGGTGTATCGCCACTTTGCAGGAGAGATTACCCTCAGGCGCCTTGTTATGGACGCCGGCGCGTTCATCGTGGCGATGGCGATCTGCAACATCATCTCGTTTGGGTATTTCAAGCACCCGAACCTCACGATGAACCAATCCTTATATCCATTCGTCGCTGCACCCATCTTGTTTTTGTTATTCAGTACCTTACGGGAAGTGCGTCAATCGAGGATCATCAATAATCCGCTGATCGGCTTTCTGGGTGCAATAAGCTTCTCGACCTACCTCCTTCATCCTTTCGCAATCGCCTTTGCGGCGGCCTATGTGCCTCCCAAATTCTCGCTGATTGCCAGCATTCTATTCGCCCTTCTTCTCTCGATCGCCGGCTATTGGCTCGTCGAGCTGCCCGGACAGGCGCTCGGCAAGCGGATCATCAAGGTTGTCCGTTGAGACAGCTCGCAGAGGGCGGCTTCCCCCATGGCCTGGCTTTTGGTTGCCTAAAACCATACGCCTGATAAGAGAGGCCATATTTTTATTCAAGCTGAACGGTATTCTTCGGCTTGAAGACAATGATTATCGCCACGGTTCAGAAGGTGAGTTACCCGGAGTTGCTGAATGACTTGGCCAGGCGTTGTGGTGTGGGTCTTGATTTTTTTTGGTCTTTGGCCGCGCAGCCCGTTGCCCTTGCTTTACCTCTTATTTGGCTTCGGAGCGTTTATGTCCCTCAGCATCGTTCCGGGCGGCACGAACGTCATACCGCAGTCGGCGTGCGCGGTTTTTTTTGTCATGAAGACCCTTCTCTCGAAGGGGCAAATGTCGCGCGCGGTGGATGCGGCAATCGATCCGACGCGGCTCGGGCTTCTTTTTGCTTTTCTCCTTTACGCTTTATTTGCTTCCTATGTGATGCCTCGGCTTTTCGCCAACATGGTGGAAACCGTAGCCATGAACCCTGAGGTCTCTTGGGCGACTATGCTTGGGCCGACTTCGGCCAATATCACCCAGCCTGCCTATATGATCGCCTCCGTGGGTGTCGCGTTCGCCATCGCGCTGTCCGGCGAAAGCGCATCTTTCCGGCGCCACTACTTGCGGGCTTTTCTGGGGGGATGTCTTGTCCTCGTTGGGACGGGTCTTATCGACATGGTAATGGCGGCGGCTGGCCTTGGCTCACTTCTCGAGCCCTTTCGCAACGCCTACGCTCTCCTCGTGGATGTCGAAGTGCTGGGCTCCAAACGGGTCGTCGGTCTCATGCCGGAGGCATCCGCCTTTGGCACGGCGTGCGTCGCGGCTTTGGCGAATCTCGTCTTTCTGCGTCCTTGCTTTGCCAATCCGCTGCTGCGCAATTGGTTGATACCGCTCACTATTGTCGGGCTGCTCGCGATGAGCGTGCTTTCCACATCCTCCTCTGCTTACGTCGGGCTCGCGGTATTCGGCGTGGTCTATGCGACGAACTGGCTGCGCCGCGCCATCTCTCCTGATGCACCGGGGAGGGAGGCGCTTAAATGGGAGGCGGTCATCGCAATCGCGGGAGCGATGGTTGTCCTCAGTGTCCTTGCATTCGTCCCTCATGCAATGGACCCGATTTACGAAATGCTCGATGCGCTTGTGTTCAAGAAGTCCGAATCGTCGTCCTACGAGGAACGGACCATGTGGACGCGAGTGGCGATGCATGCGTTTTTCGCGACGGATGGACTTGGCGTTGGACTCGGCTCTGCCCGCACGTCGAATTGGTTCGTTGCTATATTGAGTAGCACCGGCATTATTGGCACGACTCTCCTTGGTTTTTTCATTTTGCGCCTCTACATCCGCCCTTGCCGTAGCGCGGATCCGCGAACAAGGGAACTCGCGACGGCGTTGAAATTCGGCATGGTGCCGCAGTTTGCGACGTTGGCGCTTGTCGGGACGACGCCCGATATCGGCGTTGGGCTCGCGGCATCCATGGGAATGATCGCGAGCCTCACATCGAAAAATGTCGTCGAGCAAGCCGGTTCCAGGGCCGGAGCTGCGAGCCAAGTGGGGCTCCGGGGCCGCCCCGAGCCTAGATGAAATTGAAGACCTCGATCGCAGGAATGGACGCTGGTTGCGAAGCTCGGGACGAATGCCGTCGTCAGGGCAGAGTCGGCAATTCCAGCAAACCGGCGGTGCCCAAAATGGAACTGCCAGGGGTGGATAAAGCCGTGATGACGACCCGTATGAGCGCACGCCGTAACGCACTCTCGCGGATTGTTCTTGGCGCGCTCCGGGCATTGATGATGATGATGTGGTTCGTTTCTTTTGCGGTCGCGCAGCTAAGTTCGCAGCCCACGATACCGCTCACCGCCCCAGCCAAGCCGGTCCCCGCGTTGACAGTGCCGTTGCCGCCGGTGCGTCCGGCGGGAGTTCCAGCGGTGGTTTCACCGTCTCCGCCTCCTCAGGCTCCGGCGACTTCTGCCTTGCCTGTCGAGGCGGTCCCGACGCCTTCCGTGGATCCACCATCGCAACCACAAATTTTACCGCCAGCATCCCGCGCGCGGATGCACGAGTGCGGTGTTGAGTGGCAAAAGATGAAGGCCTCAGGAGCCGCGGCGGACAAAATCTGGTTTGATTTCGCCAAGGTTTGCCTGACAAGATAAACCTCATTTGCCGCGAAAAAATAAAGCTAAACCCACGGTGCCCGTGGTTCTGATCTTTGCCATGAGCCCAAGATTCTGCTGTAGGCACCGCGGCGCGCGACGGCTGCCCCATCGCAAGCGGAGAACTGCTTTACAGCAGCGAAAGGGGACAACCGGCGGCGCAGAAAAATTCTCCTGCACAAGCATCGCGCCCGAGAGTCGCGGCCGGCCGTCTCATTTCTCCTCTTCGCGATCAAGCGCTCTCCGGAGCGGTGGGCGGTGGCGGTGGCGGTGGCTTGCGGGCGGCTGACTTGCGCACCACTTTCTTGGCGCCGGCCTTCTTTGCCGTGGCCTTCCTGGTGCTCTTCTTAGCTGCTGCCTTCTTGACGGATCCCTTCTTGGCGGCTGCTTTCTTCACCGGCCTTTTCTTGGCCACGGCCTTGCGCGCTGCTTTCTTCGGTGCGCTCTTTTTAACGGAGGCCTTCTTCGCGGCGCTCTTCTTTGCCGCGCCTTTCTTCACTGCCTTTTTGGTGGTTGCCTTCACCATGTTCGAAGTTCCCTCTGCTGTTATAGTCGGCTGATTCGCAATGCCAACTAGAAGCTCGCATAGCGTAGCGCTGTTAATCAGCCGTGCAAGAGGTGTTGCTTCGCAAGCGACGCAAATGAGCGCCAATAACGTGTCTACACGACACGCAAGAATGCTTCTGGATGCGTTTGTTTCGGCTACATGAGTTGCTTTTTGATTAGACGTGATCAGCCATGTGCGTGACCGGCCGCGCCCCAGACATCGATACAAACTAGATGCGGCGAAGCGTGGCCAACGAAGAGCCATCGAGTCTTCGAGACTACATGCGCAGATTCAAAAACCCATTATTTTTAAAGGCTCTATTCTCCTTTGGAGTGTTAATGCAAGTTCGCGTCGAATTTTGTTGCAAGGATTCGAGCAAGTTCTCAATGGCGCTTTTGCAGGCTGAGATTTCGCGCCGCGGACGCAATTTCGCTGAGCGAATTTCGTGCGTGACAAGCGGTCTTCACGCACAGCTCATGGCGCCGATCAGATGCGTGAATCGAGTCAAAAAAAATTTTTGTTGGATAGAAAAAATCTGGCAGGAAATGGCCCGGCGATCGCGCCAATCGAACGCGCATCGCGCGAATCACCCGAATCACTTAGTGATTCGCGACCGATTTCAGAGCCCGAGTTTTGCTTTCAAAAGCTCGTTCACAGTTTGCGGATTGGCCTTGCCACCCGACTCTTTCATGACCTGACCAACAAACCATCCCAGCATCGAAGGCTTCGCCTGCGCTTGTGCGACTTTGTCCGGGTGGGCGCTGATCACAGCATCGACATACGCCGTGTTCGCGGCTTGGTCGGTGACTTGGGTCATGCCTCGGGCAGCAACGATGGCGCGGGGCTCGCCGTCCTTCTCCTCCGCAATGAGTATGGCCAGCACATCCTTGGCAATCTTGCCCGAAATCGTCCCCTCGCTGATGAGGTCGACGATTTCGGCGACCTGGCTTGGCTTTATGTGCGTCTGCGGAACCGACAAACCCTTCGAATTTGCAAAGGCGGCCACGTCGCCATTGATCCAATTAGCGACAAGCTTTGCATCCCGGCTCATGCCGCCATGCTTGACCGCCGCTTCAAAATAATCAGCGGTGTCCTTATCCGCGACGAGAATACCCGCGTCATAGGACGGCAAGCCATAATCCTTGATGAAACGCGCCCTCTTGGTGTCGGGAAGCTCGGGCAGATACCCGGCCAAGGCGTCGACATACTCCTGGTCGAATTCGAGGGGCAGGAGATCTGGATCGGGAAAATAGCGGTAGTCATGCGCTTCTTCCTTGGAGCGCATGGAGCGGGTCTCGCCGCGCCCCGGATCGAACAGGCGGGTCTCCTGTTCAATGCAGCCGCCGTCCTCAATGATTCCGATCTGGCGGCGCGCCTCGGCCTCGATCGCCTGGCCGATGAAGCGGATCGAATTGACATTCTTGATTTCGCAACGCGTGCCGAGCGGTTCGCCCGGCCGGCGCACCGAGACATTGACATCCGCCCGCAGCGATCCTTGTTCCATATTGCCATCACACGTGCCGAGATAGCGCAGGATCGTGCGCAGCTTCGTCACATAGGCCTTGGCCTCGTCGGCGGAGCGCAGATCGGGCTTCGAGACGATCTCCATGAGGGCGATGCCCGAGCGGTTGAGATCAACGAAGGACTCCGTCGCGGACTGGTCGTGCAAGGATTTGCCGGCGTCCTGTTCGAGATGCAGCCGCTCGATCCCGACTTCGATTTGCTCTTCCGGCGAGATATCGACTGTGACTGTACCTTCGCCGACGATGGGATTCTTATATTGAGAGATCTGGTATCCCTGTGGCAGATCGGGATAGAAGTAGTTTTTCCGGTCGAACACTGACCGCAAGTTGATCTTGGCCTTGAGGCCGAGGCCGGTGCGCACGGCCTGCGCCACGCATTCCTCATTGATGACCGGCAGCATGCCGGGCATGGCGGCGTCGACAAGCGAAACATTGGCGTTCGGATCTTTGCCGAACTCGGTCGAGGCTCCGGAAAAGAGTTTTGATTTCGAAAGAACCTGGGCGTGGATCTCCATGCCGATCACGACCTCGAAATCGCCGGTCGCGCCCTTGATGAGTTTTTCGGGGTTCACGCGGGGGTTCATCGTTTTCCTTTCGCCGCTGACAATCCGCTTTCAGACCGCATCATAGCGTCGGACGCCGGAGCATGTCCCGAAAAAGTTCGAGCACTTTTTCCGGCCCGGACAGGTTGAAATTTTTGGGGGAGGGCCTGTCACGAGAAGATTGCCCAGCTTCTTTGATCTCGGCCGCCCCAATGTCTTGGATGAGCGGTTATTTCTCGATTACATGCCATGAAATGCAAGAGGCATGCGTCCCGGTGAAGGCAAGTCCTTTGCCGGCTCGCCAAACTTCGGAAGCTGAAACTCAGTCAGCCGAGCAAGGGCATAGGCAAAGAAAACGCCGCCACGGCAGTTCGAACCGTGACGGCGCTTTTACGACCTCGGGGCCAAACTCCGTTTGGCCGCTGGGCAGTATTACTTAGTATTTGGCAACCACTGGCGTGGAGAGCCAGTCGAATTTATAGGTCAGGCCGAGGCGGCCGGTCTGCATGATCTCTTTCGAGGAATGGTTGGGGATGGCGATGCTCACAGGACCGCCAAAGCCCGCGTCATTGAAGCCCAATCTGCCAAAATCGTAATAACGGTATTCGGCTCGGACCGTCCAATTACCCCAGAGGTTATATTCGACACCGCCGCCGACATCGAAACCGTAGCGGTTGGCGGCAAAAAATCTGTTCACCGGGAAGCCGACGACAGTTGGAGCGAAGCCCTCGAAATTTATGCCGTTGCGAATGTCGCCATAAGCAAAGCCGCCAATCGCGTATACGAGAAAGTGATCGAAAGCGGCGCCGAGGCGGCCGTCGACCGATCCGAATTCGCGGACCGAGGTCGACAAATAATTAAGCGGAAAATCCGATGTGCTCCCGGTGATGCCGGCGAAATTATATTCAGCTTGCACGCCAACAACGATAGGTGACGAAAACTGATAATTGAAACCAACGTGAAGACCGCCAAAGACCCCTGAACCCCAGTAGCTATCGGAATACGGAGGAAGGATAACGGATGTCCGGTCCGCGCCACCGCCAACCTGAGCCCCAAGTTCAAAGCCTGTCCACGTAAAGGTCGGGGGTGGCGGCGGGACTGGTGTAAGATCTGCTGCGCCGGCCGACGTTCCGGCCAAGAGAACGCCAGCCGCTGCGCCGGCTACACCCCATATCAACTCCCGCTTCATGGAACCGCTCCCTCTGTCAATCCGATTTTCACTCTTGTTATAGAGTGGAGTCTTACCACCCGGACGAAAGCGGACAAGTCCGGGAGCGCCACAATGGCGTTCTAATCGCCCGATGAAGCCGCAATTTCGAGCCGTGTTGTATTTTTGTTGCACCTCTTCCCGGCGATTGTGAGAAACGGGAGCCGCGTTCTTCGCAGAAGTCCCGGCGCGCCATCGGAGCTGCCGCGGTCCTCCTCGCGCTTTGCGGTCGGTGCGCGAGTGGCTCCGTGCTCTGGCTGGGCCGTGAGGATTTCGTGGGGTCACCCCTTGACTTGCGCTTGTCACAATGCCACTCGCTGCGCTCACAGAAATATGCACAAGCACCACGGGATGGGATGTCCAAGGCTTTCGTTTTTCCCGGACAGGGTTCTCAAGTTGTTGGCATGGGCAAGGCTTTGGCGGATGCTTTCCCGCAAGCTCGCGCGGTTTTGGCCGAGGTCGACGATGCGCTCGGGCAGAAATTATCCGCGCTGATGTTCGAGGGGCCGCAAGATGAGCTTACTTTGACGGCCAATGCGCAGCCGGCCTTGTTTGCCGCCAGTCTTGCTGCCGTACGCGTGCTTGAGTCTGAGGCTGGGCTTGACCTTGGAAGGGACGCCAGCTTCGTCGCCGGTCATTCGCTTGGTGAATATTCCGCGCTTGCGGCGGCTGGGTCGCTGAGCGTCGGCGAGGCTGCGAGGTTGCTGCGCGTGCGTGGCCGTGCCATGCAGCAGGCCGTCCCGGTTGGCGCTGGCGCGATGGCGGCTTTGCTTGGGGTCGATTACGAAACAGCCGTTGCAATTGCAAGACGCGCCGCCGAGGAGGTTGGAGACGGTGCGGTCTGCGAGGTTGCCAACGACAATGGCGGCGGTCAGGTCGTGGTGTCCGGATCGAGCGCGGCGGTGCATCGCGCGATCGAGATCGCCAAGGACCAGGGCGCCCGCCGCTCGATTCTTTTGCCAGTATCGGCGCCTTTTCACTGTGCTCTTATGCGCCCTGCCGCCGAAGCCATGGCCGCGGTGCTGGAGTCTGCCGTCATCAAGCGGCCATGTGTCCCTCTGATCTCGAACGTTCTGGCGGAGCCAGTCAGCGAACCGGACCAAATTCGCAGGCTTCTCGTCGCCCAGGTGACGGGCGCGGTGCGCTGGCGCGAAAGCGTGATGTTCATGGCGGAGCGAGGAATTTCACTATTTGTCGAATGTGGTGCTGGAAAAGTCTTGGCGGGCCTTGTCAAAAGAATCGCCGGCGCCGCACAGGGCATTTCCGTTGGCATTCCAGCCGACATCGATCTCTACCTGGCCTCGGCCTGAGCCCTGCGGCGATTTTCCGGAGTTCTTCGTCCCATGTTTGATCTTAAAGGCAAGACGGCTCTCGTCACGGGCGCGAGCGGCGGCCTCGGGGCGGCAATCGCACGGGCCTTGCATGGCCAAGGCGCCGTGGTGGGGCTCTCCGGCACCCGTCGGGATGCCCTCGATGCACTCGCCGCCGAGCTCGAAACCAATGTCCATGTTTTTCCGTGCGATCTTTCCCACAAAGCTGCGACAGAGGCGCTCATTCCAGCTGCCGAGGCCGCGATGGGAAGCGTCGATATCCTCGTCAACAATGCCGGCATGACGAGGGACAATCTCTTCATGCGGATGAAGGACGAAGAATGGGACGACGTTCTTGGCGTCAATCTCACTGCCGCATTTCGTCTTTGCCGGGCCTGTCTTAAGGGAATGCTCCGCAAGCGGCACGGGCGGATCATCGGGATCAGCTCAGTCGTGGGCGTAACTGGCAACGCCGGCCAGGGCAATTACGCGGCGGCGAAGGCGGGAATGATCGGCATGTATAAGAGTCTTGCCGCTGAGGTGGCGAGCCGTAACGTGACCGTGAATTGCATTGCGCCAGGATTTATCCAGAGCCCAATGACGGATGCCTTGAACGAGAAACAGAAAGAGGCGATCCTCTCCAAGGTTCCGATGGGCCGGCTCGGAACCGGCGCCGAGGTGGCTGCGGCGGTCATTTTTCTCGTAAGTCCGCAAGCCTCCTACGTCACCGGCCAAACGCTCCATGTCAATGGTGGAATGGCAATGATTTAAAGAGGATAAAGGTCTACTTGCGGGTCGCGCGCCGCCTCTCGCCAACCGGATTGAAGTATGTTACCAACCGCCCTAAGCGGTCGGCGCGGCAAGCGGCACGTCGCGGGCACCCGCATCGCACGGACGCCAACCAATGGCGTTGAACTCTGAACGAATTAAGAGGACGAGGAACAAACAACCATGAGCGATGTCGCCGAGCGCGTGAAAAAAATTGTGGTCGAGCACCTCGGCGTCGATGCCGACAAAGTCGTCGAAAACGCCAACTTCATGGAAGACCTTGGCGCTGATTCTCTCGACACGGTCGAGCTCGTCATGGCTTTCGAAGAGGAATTTGGTGTCGAGATTCCCGACGATGCCGCCGAAACAATCGTAACTGTCGGGGATGCCATTAAGTTTCTTGAAAAGGCCTCCGCCGCCTGAATTCCTTGAAGGCGGACATCCGGACATTGAATTGGTTTCGTTGGAACCGAGTGGGCGCTGTTGGAGGGCGCGCCCGCAAGGGGAGCCGGCAAAATCAACAGGAATAAGCTCGTTAGCAAGGTTAGTTGATGCGCAGGGTGGTTGTTACGGGGCTCGGCATGGTCTCCCCCTTGGGGAGCGGGGTTGATACAAGCTGGGGCCGCTTGCTGGCGAGTCAAAGTGGCGCCCGTCGAATTGAGGGGTTCGATGTTTCCGACCTGCCTTGCAAAATCGCCATGCCGATTCCGCGCGGCGGCGGGGATGGGGACTTTAATCCCGATCTATGGATGGAGCCGAAAGAACAGCGCAAGATCGACGATTTTATTCTTTATGCGGTGGCGGCGGCGACGCAAGCGCTCGCCAATGCAGGCTGGAAGCCTTCCACCTATCAGGAGCAAATCGAGACTGGCGTTCTAATCGGCTCGGGGATCGGAGGTCTTGGCGGCATCGCCGAGACCGCGATCGTCTTGAAGGAAAAGGGCCCGCGCCGCGTCTCCCCCTTCTTCATTCCCGGCCGCCTCATCAATCTTGCCGGAGGCTATGTCTCAATTCAGCATGGTCTCAAGGGACCGAACCATGCGGTTGTGACCGCGTGCTCGTCGGGAACCCATGCAATCGGCGACGCCGCCCGCTTGGTGGCCTTAGAAGATGCGGAAGTCATGGTTGCGGGGGGAGCCGAATCGGCGATTAACCGTATCGGGATCGCCGGATTTGCCGCGTGCCGGGCGCTCTCAACTGGTTTCAACGACCGGCCACAGCAAGCCTCGCGCCCGTACGACAAGGATCGCGACGGCTTTGTCATGGGCGAAGGCGCCGGCTGCGTTGTTCTTGAATCCTATGAGCACGCCAAGGCGCGCGGCGCTAGGATTTACGCCGAGATCGTTGGTTATGGCATGTCGGGCGATGCGTTCCATATCACCGCGCCGGAACAGACCGGCGATGGAGCCTACCGGGCCATGGCGGCGGCGATCAAGCGGGCGGGGATTTCTCCGGCCGAGATCGACTATATCAACGCGCACGGAACCTCGACTCCGCTCGGGGACGAAATCGAGATCCGGGCTGTCGAGAGACTCGTCGGCAATAGCGGGCACACGCTCTCCATGTCATCCACGAAATCCGCGGTTGGACATCTCCTCGGTGCGGCTGGCGCGGTCGAGGCGATCTTTTCGATTTTGGCGATCCGGGATCAGATTGTTCCGCCGACGCTGAACCTCGATCATGCGTCGGTTGCGACCAAAATCGACCTTGTGCCGCACCAACCGCGCAGCCGCGCCGTCGAATTCGCTATGTCAAATTCCTTTGGCTTTGGCGGCACCAACGCTTGCTTGATTTTCAAGCGTCCGGAATAATCAGGTCCGAGGCTGCTGTCGCAGGGGGTCCATTTGACCCCGGGCGAGAGAAATTCCGGCGGGGGAACCCGATTTCGCCATATTTTCCAGGCCGGATAGCGGCAACCGCCAATCGGCGGGTCGGTTCGTTTCGGGGTGAGACACGGCCGGCCCGGGCTAGGAAAATGCGATAGAGCAGGCGCTTAACAACAGCCGTGAAAAAATGACGGATCGCATCAGGGCAATTTGGCTGGCGAAAAGGTGTCCCTGGCAACTTCGGAGCTAAGTTGATGGGTGACATGCCTCAAAGCCCAGACACCTCTCCTTCTTTGCAGGAAGACCATCCGCAAGAGCCGGAACGTGCGGTTCACGACGAGAACCGCCTGGGAGGACGTTTCCCCTCGCCAAGGGTGATGCCGCGAAGCCCCACGGAGGCGCTGCAGCCCGACGCCGCTCCGCCGCCCCCGCCGGTCCCGCCGAGCCGCAGGTGGCCGACGCTTTCGGTCTTCAGCGGATTTCTCTCTTTTTTGCTGGTCGCGGCACTCGCCGCTATGTTCGGACTCGCCTGGAGCCAGCAGCGGATCCGCGCGCCAGGTCCGCTCGCCGCGAGCAAGGTTCTCTATATCGCGCCAGGCACGGAGGTTCCCGACATTATTGCGGAACTCGACCGTGAAGGGGTGATCGATAGCCCGTTTCTGCTCAACTTCACGCTGTTGCTGGAGGGAAGCCGCTCGAAGGTCAAGGCCGGCGAATATCTTTTCAAACAGAATGCTAGTCTGCAGGACGTCATCGATACGCTGATCAGCGGCAAGCAGGTATTGCACGCAATCACCATACCCGAGGGGCTGACAAGCGAGCAAATCGTCGAACGGATTCGCGAAAGCGACGTTCTTCTCGGTGACATCACAGACATGCCGAAGGAAGGTAGCTTGCTGCCGGAAACTTATAAGGTTGTGCGTGGTTCAGTGCGGGCTGACCTCATCAAGAAAATGCAGGACGATCAAAAACGCGTCGTCGACCAGATTTGGGCCCGCCGCGTGAGCGGCCTTCCGCTGCGCTCCCCCTTTGACCTCGTCACTTTGGCCTCGATCGTTGAAAAGGAAACCGGCAAAGCAGACGAAAGACCCCGAGTTGCCGGTGTTTTCTTGAATCGCTTGAAAAAAGGGATGCGTCTGCAATCCGACCCGACAACTGCTTATGGGGTGGCGGGCGGCAAAGGCTCGCTTGGGAGAGGGCTCACTCGCGCTGAGCTCGACAAGCCCACCCCTTATAACACCTATTTGATCGATGGTTTGCCTCCAGGACCGATCGCCAATCCAGGCCGGGCAGCGCTTGAGGCGGTTGCGAACCCATCGCGCACCCAGGATCTTTATTTTGTCGCCGATGGCACGGGCGGTCATGTCTTTTCGGAAACGCTCGACCAACATAACCGCAATGTTCAACGGTGGCGCCAGATCGAGAAAGACCTGAAGGACAAACAGGAGCAACCCGCGCCGGAGATGGATCTGCCCGCGCCTGCGGTGCCGCCTCCAGCGCCCGCGCCTGGTGCAACCCAGCCCGGAAACGAGCGGAAAAGCGAGAACGGGATACCTCCGTCCGTCTATGGATCACTGCCTGCCTCGCTCGACGCCCCTGCAAGCGCATCACTTGCCCCGCCTTCTCTTTCCTACCCAGGGGCGGCGTCGGCGATTTCTGGCGCCATAAAAGCCAAGACTTCCAAAAC
Organism: Methylocella sp.; assembly: GCA_035515355.1. Lineage (GTDB taxonomy): Bacteria > Pseudomonadota > Alphaproteobacteria > Rhizobiales > Beijerinckiaceae > Methylocapsa. The sequence continues at coordinate 10,789 of DATJBL010000112.1, read as the reverse complement.
CAGCCGAACGAAAGCTGCGGCGAACATAAATGCTTTCACCTTCGGGCCCGGCCTCGATGAACTTGGGATTTCAGTCGGAGGAGTGTCATCTCCGGTTGCCGCGACGCTCGATGGTCCGGTCGGTCAGGAGGATTCGGCGGATGCACCAATCGATGCTGCCGCTGGCGCGCCACAGATGCCGAGACCCACGCCTGTCGGCTTTTCGACGGGCAATGACAACGACGGTTCGTCGAATCAAACCGGAGACTTAGGAGGATCGGCCGCGCCGCCGCCGCAAAGCGATAAGCCTCCGGCGCATCCGCGGGCGTTCGATGCTTCTCAGGGCACCCCCTTCGATCCCCTCCGCAACAAGACCTACGATCTGAATTACGCCAAAACCGTGCCTGCGCTTCAATAGGGGGTGGGGGGCTTCGGAAGGTTCATCATCGCGGCGGGGGCATAAGCGCGTCAACTCCGTGTCAGGCTCTTAAGTCGAAGTCTCTTGCAGTCGCGGGTCTGCCCGGATCACGCCGCCAGCACGGATTCTGGCGGCTTCAAAGCCAACCCGAGACTCTCGGCGATTGCCGGATGAGTCACATGGCCGCGATGCACATTGAGCCCGCTACGCAGACTAGGATTGCTTGCAATCGCGGCGAGCCCGCCAGCGGCGAGAGCAAGACCATAGGGAAGCGCTGCGTAGTTTAGCGCCTGAGTCGACGTCAAAGGGACGGCTCCCGGAATGTTCGCGACGCAATAATGGACGACACCATCCTTGAGAAACGTTGGATGGGCGTGAGTTGTCGGATGCGAGGTTTCAAAGCAGCCGCCCTGGTCGATGGAGATATCGACGAGGACGGCCCCGTTCTTCATTTTTTGCAGCATGGGCCTCGTCACGAGTTTTGGTGCGGCCGCGCCGGGAACCAGCACAGCGCCGATAATCGCATCGGCGGAAAAAACCGAATCCTCGATCGCCGCGGATGAGGCAAATCGCGTCTTCGCCCGGCCTTGAAACAATTCGTCGAGCTGGCGCAGGCGTGGCAGTGCGCGGTCAAGGATTGTCACGTCGGCGCCAAGACCGGCCGCCATGCGCGCCGCCTGGGTTCCGGCGACACCCCCGCCGAGCACTGCGACCCTGGCGGGCGGGACCCCGGCAACGCCGCCGAGCAAAAGACCACACCCGCCATGCTGGCGTTGAAGAGCCAGACCCGCTGCCTCGACCGAAAGCCGGCCGGCGACCTCGCTCATGGGCGCAAGCAGGGGCAGACTTCGGCCGTCTGGTCCCGTTACGGTTTCGAAAGCAACGGCAGTGCAGCCAGAGGCGAGCAGGCCCTTCGTTTGAGCGAGATCGGCGGCAAGGTGCAGAAAGGCGAACAGGATTTGCCCTTCGCGCAGCTTCGTCCACTCGCTCTCTTGCGGCTCCTTCACCTTGATGATCATTTCGGATTCGGAGAAAATTTGAGCGGCTGTGCCGGCTATCTTGGCCCCGGCTGAAAGATAGGCTTGATCCGTGGCACTGATTCCGGATCCTGCACCGGTCTCCACGCTGACCTGATGCCCCGCAGCGACGAATTCGCGGACAGCTTCAGGTGTCAGTCCGACGCGGTATTCCCCTTCCTTGATTTCCTTCGGCACACCGATCCGCATTCGTAAGCCACCTCTGATTGGGTTCTGAGATTTAGGCATGATCTTGCGAAGAGTCGCATATTTATGGCTAAGATGATGCGATAAACAAATAGATCGCGAGCTTGAGCGGGTAAAACCCGCGATCACCGGATCGGCCACATGCCAATTTCCGGTATTTTCTACCTGTGGGCTCCCATCTCAAAGGTAAGTGTTCTCACGATCGATGTGGTATGCTGCCAGGCGGAAGGCAATGGGAAAGACCATGTCTGAAAGGGAGCGGGGGACGGCTGGTGCGAGGCTATGGCCGATGACCCAATCAGTCATGCTCCCGTCATCAAGGCCGACGAAATTCCAACGTTCTTTCGCCCGAGGAGGCATTTTTGACGTCGCAGGAGGAGAGACAAAAGCTGGCTGTGGGGAGACGGGTGGCCGGGCCGAGGCGTGGCACGAAAAACGATACTGCCATCGCGAGATCCGCAAGAGCGCCAGCGAGTGCGGCTCTCATAGGGGAGACGCTGGACGAACACGTCAAGATTTTGGCCGAATCCTCTGGCTACTGCGAAGAGATTGTTGCAGATACCGTTCCGGCGGCGTCCATCTCCATCATGGACAAAGCGACCGAGACCGCTGCGCCACACGCGGATATCATGCATTCGCCGCGCCGCTTCATCAATCGCGAATTGTCCTGGCTTGAATTCAATCGCAGGGTCTTACTGGAAGCCTCCAACCATAATCACCCGCTCCTCGAGCAACTGCGATTTTTGTCGATTTCCGCCGACAACCTCGATGAATTCTTCATGGTTCGGGTCGCGGGTCTTCGCGGGCAGGTGCGTGAGAAAGTCACGACGCCATCGGAGGACGGGCTTTCGCCGATCGAGCAGCTCGCCAAAATCCGCGAGCGTGTCAGTCTTCTGGCGGCGGAACAGCAACGGCGTTGGCGCGAATTGCGCACGGAGTTGCGGGACGCCGGGATAACCATTCTCGATCCGCCGGATCTCAACAAGGCGGAATCGGCATGGCTGCGTCAGTATTTCATGGCACATATTTTCCCGGTTCTCACACCGCTTGCCGTCGATCCGGCTCATCCATTCCCGTTCATTCCAAATTTTGGCTTTACCATTGCTCTCGAATTGCTTGGGCCAAGCGACCAGAAGAACCGGAAAGCTCTCATCCGTCTGCCGGCAAAGATTGAACGCTTCATCCGGATTCCCGAGGAGCTTGGTGAGAAAGGCCAGCGCTTCGTTGCACTTGAAACTGCGATCGGCACGTTCACCTCAACCCTTTTTCCCGGTTATCAGGTGCGCGGTCATGGGCTTTTCCGGATCATCCGCGACAGCGATATCGAAGTTGAGGAAGAAGCTGAGGACCTCGTGTTGCTGTTCGAGAGTGCGCTGAAGCGGCGCCGTCGGGGTACGGTGATACGGCTTGAATTCGACAGTCTCATGCCCGAGGAGCTGCGCGGATTTGTTGCCGAGGAACTTGACGTCATCGGGGAGGAGATTTTTGTCCTCGACGGGATGCTCGCCCTCAATGATCTTTCCGAGCTTGTCAGTCTCGACCGGCCCGACCTCAAGTTCAAGCCTTACAATCCACGTTATCCCGAGCGCGTCCGCGACAACGGCGGCGATTGTTTCCTCGCGATCAAACAGAAGGATCTCGTCGTCCACCACCCCTACGAATCTTTCGATGTCGTGGTTCAATTTCTAAACCAGGCGGCGGCCGATCCCAATGTCGTCGCGATCAAGCAGACGCTTTATCGCACCTCCTCCGATAGCCCGATCGTGCGTGCTCTGATCGAGGCAGCGGAGGCCGGCAAGTCGGTAACAGCCCTTGTCGAACTCAAGGCGCGTTTCGACGAGGCTGCCAATATCCGTTGGGCGCGTGATCTCGAACGGGCAGGCGCGCAAGTGGTCTTCGGCTTCATTGAGTTGAAGACGCACGCCAAATTATCCATGGTCGTGCGTCGCGAAGCTGGCTCGCTTGTGACCTATTGTCATGTCGGCACCGGCAATTATCATCCAGTGACGGCCAAGATTTATACCGATATTTCCTTCTTCACTGCCGATCCGGTCATCGGGCGCGATGTCGCGCGCATCTTCAATTTCATCACGGGCTATGCCGAGCCGGCCGGGCTCGAATGCATGGCGGTGTCGCCAATTTCGCTCAAGCAGCGGCTGCTCGAACACATCGAGGAGGAGATCGGCTTTGTCAAAGCGGGCAAGCCTGGCGCGATCTGGGCAAAATGCAACGCTCTTGTTGATCCCGAGATCATCGACGCCTTCTACGCGGCGAGCAATGCGGGGGTCGATATCGACCTCGTCGTGCGCGGAATTTGCTGTCTTCGGCCAGGCGTTGAAGGCCTGTCGGAGAACATAAGGGTTAAATCGATCGTCGGGCGCTTCCTCGAACACGCGAGGGTCTATTGCTTCGGCGGCGGCCACGATCTGCCGCACCCGAAGGCGCATGTCTATATTTCATCGGCCGACCTCATGCCGCGCAACCTCGACCGCAGAGTCGAGGCCTTGTTGCCGATTCTCAATCCGACCGTGCATGAGCAGATCCTCGATCAGATCATGGTCGCCAATCTCCTCGATAATCAGCAGAGCTACCGCGTCTTGCCGGATGGATCGAGCGCGCGCATAAAGGCGCCCGACGATGAAGAGCCGTTCAACGCGCATAGCTACTTCATGACCAACCCGAGTTTGTCCGGCCGTGGAAAATCCCTCAAGCATTCGAGCCCAAAAACCCTCCTCGAGCGCCTCGACTCCCGCTAACGACATCATGCTTGAGAAGTGTTCGGAGACTGCTTTGCTAAGTCGCTTGGAGGCGCCGATCGCGATCGTCGACATCGGGTCGAACTCGGTGCGTCTTGTCGTCTATGAGTGCTTGAGCCGGTCGCCCCGCCCGATTTTCAACGAGAAATCGCTTTGCGGCCTTGGCAAGAGCATTGCGACCACCGGGCAACTCCCAAAGGCCGGCGTGGCAAAGGCTCTTGTGGCCTTGCGCCGTTTCCGGGTCCTCTGCGACATCATGGGCGTATCGGGTTTACATGTTCTTGCAACCGCGGCGGCCCGCGACGCTTCGAACGGGGCCGAATTTCTTGCGGCGGCGACGGAGGCTATCCGGGCTCCCGTCACCCTCCTCTCTGGCGGACGGGAGGCGGAGCTTTCGGCTTATGGTGTCATCTCGGGAATCATGCAACCAGATGGGATCGCTGGCGATCTTGGCGGCGGCTCGCTCGAATTGATCGATGTGAAAGGCATGCATGCCGGGAAGGGGACGAGCCTTCCACTCGGCGGCCTCACGCTGATGGATGCCTCCGGCCGGTCGCCACGCGCGGCGGTCAAGATCGTCCGCGAGGCCCTCGCTGGCTCGGGCATAGCGAAACGGCTTGAGGGGCGCACTTTTTACGCGGTCGGCGGTACCTTTCGAGCCCTCGCCAGGCTGCACATGAGCCAACGCAATTACCCGCTGAAGGTGACCCACGGCTATGTCATCCCGATGCGTGACGCCGCCGATTTCGCGGGTCTCGTCGAACGGGCGAACACGGAGACGCTGATTTCGATCGACGCCGTCAGCGCCTCGCGGCGGCCACTTCTTGCTTACGGCGCCGTCGTGCTCGACGAGCTCATTCGCAGGGCCCAGCCGCTGGAGATCATGTTTTCGGTGACCGGCGTCCGCGAGGGTCTTCTCTATGAAATGCTTGACCAGATGCAGCGGCGGGAGGACCCGCTTCTTGTCGCTGCAGAGCAATTCAACCGGCTTTTTTCCCGTGCGCCACCTCATGGGGAGGAATTGCTCGGCTGGACTGATGGCTTAATGAAGTCCCTCCACGCGGAGGAAGCCCCGGAAGAACGCAGGCTGCGTCAGGCCGCTTGCCTTCTCGCAGACGTTCATTGGCGTGCTCACCCCGATCACCGTCATGAGGAAAGCGTCAATATCGTCGAGAACGCCGCTTTCCTCGGTGTCGATCATCCCGGCCGTTCTTTCCTCGCCCTCACCGCTTCTTATCGTTACCTCGGACCCGATGCGGATGTTAGTCCACAGCTCCGTGCGCTTGTGTCGGCGCGGATGCTCGAGAAAGCGCGCCTTCTCGCCGCGGCAATGCGCGCCGCATTCGTTATTTCGGGGGCGGTCTCTGGCGTCCTGCCCCTGACGCCGATTGCCTGCATCAAGAGCAAACTGGTTCTGAGCTTGCCGCGAAACCTTGCCGATCTTGCGAGCGAGCGGGTGCAGAATCGTCTCGCTCAGCTTGGCCGCCTGATCGGCCGTGAATCGGTGATCGCGGTCGTCGATTAGAGGCCGCCATGAGGCGCCCATGGGCTTCATCTGGCCAGCTTGATCTAAAGCTCTGACGAATTATATTGTTTATTGCCCGACAGTGGCGGCAAAAGTTGCAAGGGAGGATTTCAATGAAAAAAGCGCCGGTGATTTTATCACTTATTGGAGCGTCCGCTTTGGCTGCCTTCTCGATGAACATCCCGGCTCAGGCCAAGGATGCGGGGGATTGGACATGCGAAGATTTTCTTAAAGCTCCAAAATCCGCCCAATCGCGTATTGTTTACTACTTGGTGGGACTCAACAAATCCCAAATGAAGGAGTTTCACGATATCTCCGCCAAGGATTTTAACGTGCCGATTTCAAAGGTTGTTCAGCATTGTCATTCGAACCCTCCCCAGAACCTCTGGCAGGCGATTGCTGACCACTTCTATTGGCATGGGGTGCAAATGCCATAAAGGAAGTGCTTCGCCTCTCGTTTGAAGCAAGATCCCGAAAACATTGCGACTTTTTGAAAATGCTTCTTCGCGAAGTGCATCGGCCGTACCGAGCAAGTTGCCGCACTTTTTCGATCAGGACATGCTCAAACTCTGAGCGGGTCTTTCTTTGGATCCCGCTCTAAGCCTTTTCACTTGCCCGCGAACGACTTAGGATTCGCTGCTCTCGGGGTCGGGGGCGTCCCGCCATTCGAGCGGGACGACCTTGCCATGCTCGACAGTCAAGGCGAGTCGCCCATGCTTCAATTCAAGCGCTTGGGCGCCGAAGAGGTCGCGGCGCCAGCCGGTGAGGGCCGCGACCTTCGCATGATCATCGGCCGCGATCGCTTCCAGGTCTTCGACCGACGCAATCATCTTGGCGGCGACTCCGTGGCTCTCGCTGACATGACGCAGGAGCACACGCAAAAGCTCGACCGTCGCGCCATTGCAGCCGTTGCGCCGCTCACGGTCGAGCTTTGGGAGAGTCTTGGGATCGCGCCCAAGCCCACGTTCGATCGCCGCCAGAATCTCGGCGCCGGCGCGTGAGCGTTCCATCCCGCGCGGAAAGGCGCGCAGATTACCCAGGGTCTCGACCGTTTTTGGCGCGGCGAGCACGAGTTCGATCATGACGTCGTCTTTCAAAACCCGCGAGCGCGGCACGTCACGCGTTTGGGCTTCGCTTTCGCGCCAAGCGGCGACCTCCATGAGTACCGCAAGATCACGCGGTTTGCGGACACGGTTGCGGAAGCGCTCCCAGGCGTTCTCCGGGTGTTGCTCGTAAATCGAAGGGGAAGTCAAAATCGCCATTTCATCGTCCAGCCAGCCAATCCTGCCTGTTTCATCGAGCTTCGCTTGCAGGAAGCGGTAGATGTCGCGCAAATAGGTGACATCGGCGATCGCATATTCGGCCTGGGCGGGTAAAAGCGGGCGCCGCGACCAGTCCGTGAAGCGCGAGGACTTGTCGAGTGTCACATTCGTCACAGTCTTGACGAGATCGCCATAGGAGATCTGATCGCCGAAACCGCAGACCATGGCCGCGACTTGCGTGTCGAACAGCGGCGCTGGGATCAGTCTCGCGAGATTCCAGATAATTTCGAGATCTTGGCGCGCCGCATGGAAAACTTTAGTCAGGCGATTGTCGGCCATCAGCTCGAAAAAGGGCCCAAGATCGAGGCCCTCCGCCATGGCGTCGACGGCGACCGCTTCCTCCTCCGAGGCAATTTGGACGACACAAAGACGTGGCCAGAAGGTCGTTTCTCGCAAAAATTCGGTGTCGACGGTGATGAAAGGGTGAGTCCCAAGGCGGCGGCAAGCGGCCGTCAATTCTTTTGTGGTTGAGATTAGGGTCATATTTGCTTCAATAATGCAAAGATGGACTGACTTCTATAGTCTGCACTAAGTATAGCCGACATTCCGGTGCGCGAGCGCCGCGTCTTGACAGACGGCGCCGCTCATGCGGTTCTCCGCCCCTGACGCCGCGCGCAAGGCCGCGCCTCCGGCTGCTTCCAAAGAGTTGCAGACTTTTTGGTTAAGGTCAGAAAAAATCATAAGACCATGAGCGATTCAAGGTGAAGCGGTCATGGTCCAAGCCCATCCTCTTGCTCGTGATCCTCTCATGCACCGCTACCGTTCCCATAACTGCGGCGCCCTCCGTGAAATGCACGCCGGCGAAACGATCCGTCTCTCCGGCTGGTGCCATCGTATCCGCGATCATGGCGGCGTTCTCTTTATCGATCTGCGTGACCATTATGGCATAACCCAATGCGTGGCGGATCCCGATTCCCCCGCCTTCGGTGAAGCTGAGAAACTTCGCTCGGAGTGGGTGGTCCGCATCGACGGTATGGTCCGGCGCCGCCCCGCAGGGACTGAAAACCCCGAAATGGCGACCGGCCTCGTCGAAGTCTATGTGACCGAAGTCGAGGTTTTGGGGGCTGCAGCCGAATTGCCCTTGCCTGTGTTCGGGGAGCACAACTATCCGGAAGAAATGCGGCTGCGCTATCGTTTCCTTGATCTACGCCGTGAAAAACTACACCATAATATAATGCTGCGCGGGCGTATTATCGACTCGCTGCGCGCCCGCATGAAGGCGCAGGGCTTCTTCGAGTTCCAGACGCCGATCCTCACCGCCTCGAGCCCGGAGGGTGCGCGCGACTTTCTGGTGCCATCCCGCCTGCACCCAGGCAAGTTCTACGCCCTGCCGCAAGCGCCGCAGCAGTTCAAGCAGCTCATCATGGTGGCGGGCTTTGACCGCTATTTTCAGATCGCGCCCTGTTTTCGCGACGAGGATGCCCGCGCCGACCGCAGTCCCGGCGAATTCTATCAGCTTGATATCGAGATGAGCTTCGTCACGCAGGAGGATGTGTTTGCAGCCGTCGAGCCGGTGCTGCGCGGCATCTTCGAGGAATTTGGCGGCGGCCGGCCGGTCAGCCCAAAATTTCCAATGATCCCCTATGCCGAGGCGATGCTGAAATATGGATCGGACAAGCCGGATCTGCGCAATCCGATCCTCATCGCTGATGTGACGGATGAGTTTGCGCGCGACGATGTGAGCTTCAACGCCTTCAAGAACGTCATCAAGGCGGGTGGCGTCGTGCGCGCCATTCCGGCGCCAGGTGCCGCTCAGCAGCCGCGCTCCTTCTTTGACAAGCTCAACGATTGGGCAAAGGGCGAGGGCGCCGCCGGGCTTGGCTATGTGATCTTCGAAGGCGAAGGAAGCAGGCTGACGGGCAAGGGTCCGATCGCCAAATTCCTGCCGGCCGAGGTGCAGCAGGCAATTGCCCAAAAGGCGGGCCTGAAGGCTGGCGATGCGGTGTTCTTCGCCTGCGACCAGGAGGACAAAGCGGCGAAACTTGCCGGGGCGGCACGGCTCAGGATCGGAAACGAACTCGGCCTCACCAAGAAAGATGTCTTCGAGTTCTGCTGGATCGTCGATTTCCCGATGTATGAATGGGACGAGGACGAAAAGAAGATCGACTTTTCGCACAACCCGTTTTCGATGCCGAATTTCGATCACGAGGCCTTCATCGCGCTCGATCCATCCGATGAGAAAACCATCCTCGGCATCAAGGCTTTCCAATACGATATCGTCTGCAATGGCGTCGAGCTTTCGTCCGGCGCGATCCGCAACCACCGTCCGGACATTATGAAGAAGGCCTTTGGGCTCGCGGGCTATAGCGAGGATGTGCTTTTGGAGAAATTCGGCGGCATGTACCGCGCCTTCCAATATGGCGCGCCGCCGCATGGCGGGATCGCCCCTGGCATCGATCGCATCGTGATGCTGCTCGCGGGCGAGGAGAATTTGCGCGAGATCGTGGTCTTCCCGATGAACCAGCGGGCCGAGGATCTTCTCATGGGGGCGCCCTCGGCCGTCACCATGAAGCAATTGCGCGAATTGCATATCCGGCTGAATCTACCGGAGACGAAGGGCTGAACGGGTGCGGCGAGATAAGGGAGGCCTCGATGGAGGTCGTGATGCTCCTTTACCCGCGTTTCCAAGAGCTCGATCTCACTGGGCCTTTCGAAGTCTTGGCGAGGTTCGAGGAGCTGCGGATTCATCTTGTCTGGAAAACGCTGGATCCAGTCATGGATGTGAACGGGCTGCGGATCCTGCCGACGGCGACTTTCGCCGATTGCCCCAAGGCCAACATTCTGTTCGTGCCTGGCGGCCCCGGCCAGATCTCGCTCATGGAAGATGCGGAGGTTCTCGCTTTTTTGCGGCGGCAGGCAACGGGGGCGGATTATGTGACCTCGGTCTGCACGGGTTCTCTCGTTCTTGCGGCGGCAGGCCTCCTCACCGGCTACCGCGCGACCTGCCATTGGCTCTCCCTTGATCAGCTCGGCTTTTTCGGTGTCGTGCCGGTCAAGGAGCGCGTCGTCATCGATCGCAACCGAATCACCGGCGCGGGGGTGACATCGGGAATCGACTTTGCCTTGATCCTCGCGGCCACGCTCTTTAGCGAAGAGCGCGCGAAGCAGGTACAGCTCGCGATGGAATATGATCCAAAGCCGCCCTTTGCAGGCGGAACACCGGCGAGTTCCAGCCCGGAGCTTGTTGAAAGCCACCGCGCGGAACAAGCAGTATTTCAGGGGGAGCGCGAAAAGGTCGCGCGCCGGGTCGCTGCGGCTCTACAGAAGCGTTGAGACGCCCACAGCTAGCGAGCGTTAAAGTTGAGATGCTGAGGCGGAACGGTGTGGCAGGATGGATATTCTGACGGCGGCGTTGTTGTCGCATGTCGCGACAACAAGCCTCGAAAACCCAAGAACGCGCCTCGTAGCAGTATAATTTTTCCGGGTTGTCCCCGGTCTGATCCACAAGGCGTTTTGCGCCCCTTAGTTGGAGAGGACCCACCGCCCATAGAAGAAAGCACCTGCCGCAACCGCGACCGCCAAAATGGCACCGAGAGGCGTTGCAATGAAGCTCGCAATTTCAAGAA
>DATJBL010000111.1:0-49490 GCA_035515355.1 Methylocella sp. | reverse complement strand
CATTCAGGGCGGCCGGGAGACCGATTTCACCCTGGGTCTCAACTGGTATCCCGATCCTGGCTACAAATTCATGGCAAACTGGACGACAGTGACCCAGCTGGCGGCACCTTATAGTCACCCCAACTGGAACGGACTCCACCCCAATTTGTTCGAATTGCGGGCCGCGTTCTATTGGTAGCCTCGCGCGAGACACGCCCCTTCGCACGATGAAACACGCGGCTTCTCCTGCGCCGCGTGGTGGCTGCAATCATCCTCAGCCTGATGGCTGTCGCTCCCGCCTCGGCTCAGTATGCATTGAGGCCGATGGGTGCCGTGCACTCTATGGACGGCTGCAATATCAACTCAGGCTACCCGGATTGCCATCGAGAAAGAACATACATGGGCCAGCCGTGCCGGGCAAAATGCGCGCAGGATTGCCGCCGGAGAGCCTGCGCCTTTATCGGCCAGGATCGCAGTTTTATTTTACGCATTGAATGCCAGATATAGGCAAGTCGCCAAGTGTGAAGGCGCCGGTCAGGAGCACAACTTGACCCGCGCCTCCTGAAGCATCTTAGACGAAATCGCGGCCGAGTTTGTGCTATCCAACAACTATTGCGACGCACAGATACATTGCTACGCTCAAATTTTCTCACGCTATGTCTTAGCGTTTCACTTTCTGGCGTAGATCAGCTCTTTGGCTTGACTTTAGATCTACCGCCAGGCTTATCGTAAGCGTTACACAATAATTATAGAAAAGGAGATTAAATAGTGCGTTTGATCGCTTTGATCGTTTTCACTGTGACGGCGGTGGCCCTGATGTCTATTGCGCCGGCCTCGGCGCAGGATACAGGGCTGAGACCGAAAGGTGCGGTGCCTTTGTTGAATGGCTGTCAGGGAGTGATGGGCTATCCGGATTGTCATCCAGACAGAACATCCGCGGTCCCGAACCCAGCCACTCCGCTGGATACGGGGACACACCGCCAGAATCGGCGTGTCACGGAGGCTTATCCAAAATATTAAAGACCAAGGAATGTGACCCAGGAGTGAAAGCTCCGCTGTGAGGTACCGAAGCCTCTCCCCCAGCTAAACTCAGAACTACTCCTGTCTCCCTGGCTCTTTCTGTCGCAAGACTGGCGCACGGGCTTTTCAACTTGCGTAGTCTCACCCTCGCCCAATATTGCTACGCATAAGCATATATTTTACGTAATGTTCCTTATTTGTTCAATTTAATCTGAGTCTCCTTCACTCCCGCATTGACACCTAAGAACTGTGACACATTTTTCATAATTGTGTCATATATGCTTTGCTGGAAAGGGGTGCGCTTATGCGCGTGATCGCTCTGCTTGTATTCAGCCTGATGGGTCTCGTCCCAGCCTCAGCGCAATATTTGAGGCCGAGAGGCGCGGTGCCTTTGTTGGATGGCTGCAATGGAATGTCCGGCTACCCTGATTGTCATCCAGACCGGGGCACGATCATCCTCGAAGGTCGGAGCGTCATCGTTCCTGTCCCAGACTGGAGCGCCGCACCGCCCTATCCGCCTGGGACACCGTTTTACCCTAGGTATGGAAGATAAACCGCAGGAGGCGGCCCGTCCGCAGTTCGGTGAACGGCACCCGCCTCCGGGTCATCAAACATGTTATAAGAGCGATAGTAATAAGTATTGGTTCATTACGAGCAGATATTCCGCCCCGTTATTGTCGCTCTTTTGCCATAAAGTCTGTGGCGTCTTTGCAACACTGCACTTTTAGTTAACGACTCTACGCCCCCTCCTCTGCGTCTGTCATCCGGCCGTCATGCCCCAAAGCAAGGCTTCCGGCATCCTATTGCATAGAGGGGCTAGGTATGAAAACCCGAAGAGTAAAAGTAAGGAGCGCTATCGCGGCTTTGACTTTAGGCGCTCTTGCCGCCTATCCGGCCGCGATCGCGCGCGCCGACGACACGGCGGAGGAGATTCGTCTTCTCAAAATGCGGCTGAAGCAGCTTGAAGAGAAGGTCTCCAAGCAGGATCGTGAGCAGAAAGCTGCCGAGGAAAAGCTCCGCAAGGCAGCGGCGCAACAGCCGGGTGCACCAGGTAACGCGCCGCCGATCATGGTTCAGTCGCCAGTCTATTCGATACCGAAAATACCTGGCGCCCCGCCTCAAAAGCCGCTGGAAATCAGCCTCGGCGTTCCCGCTCCTCCCCCTTCTTTCGAGAATGGAGGCCTTGTTGGACTTGAGGCCGGCCTCAAGGGCTACCCCTACGTTGGTCCGGCCAGCCTGTTCATTAATGGCGTGTCGATCACGCCCGGAGGGTTCTTCGAGCTCGCAACCGTGTCCCGCGACAAATTCATTGGCGCTGGCATCGCGACGCCGTTTCAAAATATTCCCTTCGCCAATATTCCGAGCAGCCATGTGGGTGAAACTCATCTTGAAGCCCGCCGCAGTCGCGCCGCTCTCCTCGTAAGGGGCGATGTCAGCAATTCGCTGCATCTTGCGGGCTATGGCGAGTTTGACTGGCTGAGCGCCGCACAGACCGCCAATCTCAACCAAAGCGATTCGTTCAATTTGCGCATCCGTCACCTCTACATGCAGCTGGATGACGACGAGTGGGGCGCACATCTCCTCGCCGGCCATGCTTTTACCCTGGCCACCATGAATATTGTTGGCATCCTGCCACGAACAGAAAACACACCTCTCTCGATCGAAGATCAGTACGTCCCGGGCTTCGTCTGGGATCGCCAGGATCAGATCCGGCTCGTCAAGGACTTCGATCAGAAACTGTGGTTCGCCGTGTCGGTTGAGCAGCCGGCGACGACATTCAGCGGGACGGCCCCGACCTTTCCAACCGTCATCAACGTCCTTCCGGGCGTCGTCGGGCCTCCAGCTGGCCAGGGAACTGTCGTTGGCGGGTCGCAATACAATTCGATCAACCCGCTGTCCCTCAACCAAATGCCCGATGTCATCGGCAAGGTGGCTTGGGACCCAACGGTATTCGACCGGACCATTCATATGGAAGGCTTCGGCATCTTCCGGAACTTTGTTGACAGGGTGGTTCTGCCCGTCACCTCTCTGCCCGGCACAAGCTTTATCAACCACAACAACGATAGTGTGGGCGACGGCGTCGGCGGCTCGATCCTCGTGCCGATCATTCCAAAAGTGGTCGAAGCTCAATTCTCCGGCATCACAGGCAGGGGTATCGGCCGCTATGGCGCCGGCCAGCTCGCGGACGTGACATTCCGTGCGGATGGCAGCCTCACCGCGATCCCAGAAACCATGTTTCTTGCTGGCCTCGTGGTGCACCCTTGGGCCGGGCTTGATCTTTATGCCTATGCCGGCAAAGAAACCGAGAACGCAAACTATGGTTACGCACCGCTTGGCGGGGGATTCATCGGCATAGGCAATCCCGGATTCACCAACACCGGCTGTGCCGTCGAACTCTCAACCGCCTGCTCAGGCAATGTTCGGGAGATCGAGTCCATCACCGGCGGCTTCTGGCAGGATATCTTAAAGGGCCCCTTTGGGAGGCTGACGGGCGGCGTCGAATATATGTACGCCAAAAAATACGGCTTCCAGGGAGTTGGGGGCGAACCCTCCCGGGACGAAAACATGTTCTATACAAGCCTTCGCTACTACCCCTTCTAAGCGAGGCGGATAATCAAGTTTTCGTGGAGCATGGCTCGTCCCACTGCCTCCAGACAAACAAGGGTCGGATCGATGCGCCGGTGGCACTGTCCCGGAGTTCGGTCCGACCACCAGGTCCGTCATTAGAAGCCAAGACAGATCGGGATCAGGAGCCTCACTTCAGCGAAGCTGAAACGGCCTAGCCAGGGCCGGACAATGTGCGTTTCTTATCCGTCGCTCCTCACCGGCCCGCGGGGCTTGCCAGGGCCATTGACAATTCCGGCAACTTCAATGTTAAGCTAGCGCAGGCGATGGAGTTCGCCTTACAACCGCCTTTAAAGGCTAATGACTCCTACCAGCTTTGATGCGGCAGGAGTTTGCATGAAATATCCGTGGCGCCTTATTGGCAATACTGCCTTGGCGCATGCCCGGAACAGCCTGCGGCTTGGCTATAACGAAAAAGTGCTTGGACACAGCAATGGACGTGTAAGTAAGTCACGCATGCTGCCAGCTTTGCTCGCAGCGTTTTGCCAACCTGCGGGTTTCGTCCAAAAATGGCGGTGATTTACCCCAGGCGCCTGCGTGGCTGGCGCTTCGCCCTGTTCAATTTCACGCTTGGACTTGGCCATATCGTGGTTTTGTCCAATGCGGGGGGATACACTGCGGTTGGACCGCATGCGGCGGGTGACCTCGGAGGGGTGTTGCCGAGCTGGGCCACTTGGGGCACGACGGATTTCATGATTGGCGTGGCAATGGGTTTCCCCATCGCGCGCTGGCTCGCTGGCCGCTATGGCGATTATCATGTGTTCATTGCCGCTTTCGTTGTTTATGCGCTAGCCTCGTTCTTCTGCGCAATCAGCGAAACACTGTGGCTATTCTTGCCGGCACGCATCGCTCTCGGCTTCGCAGGCGGCATTACAGTTCCCGTGGGGCAGGCTCTGGGGCTCAATGAGTATCCCGAGCGGAAAAGATCGCTCGGCTTGAGCATCTGGGGAATGTTTACGCTCATGCCGTTCACGGTTGGCATTCCGTTGGGCGGTTGGTTCGCCGAGCACGTCGGCTGGCGTTACTTATTTTATTCCAACATTGTCGATGCCTTCATCGTCGCCAGTGTCACAGGCGCACTCCTTTATGGCCGCGGATTCCATCGCCGTGTCACCCGCTTCGACGCCGGCGGCATGATGTTCCTCGTGGTGATGGTCTTAGGAACACAAGCCATTCTCAATCAGGGCAACGATTTCGATTGGTTCGGATGGTCATGGCTTATGATCAGCCTGCTTATAGCAGTGATCGCCGCGGCGGCCTGCTTTATTATCTGGGAGCTGAGCGAGCGGCATCCGGCGCTCGACATCCGGCTGTTCTCTCACCGCAATTACGCAGTCGCGGCCGTTTGTTCTTTGTTGGGATTCCTTTCGATTCAAGGGCTGATTTCGTTAATGACGGGTCAGTTGCAGGTGCTGCTCGGATATTCGTCCTCCCTCGCGGGCGCGGTGTTTCTTTCGATGATCGTGTTCTCTCTGCCGCTCGTTGCGATTGCCCATAAGCTATGTGAAGGCCACGATGCCCGTTTCGTCGCATCCCTGAATTTGCTCGGTTTGTCGGCCATCATGTTCTTGATCGGGATATTTGATGATCCAAGTTATTTCGAGGAGATTTCTTGGCCGTTCCTGCTGCTGGGCTTTTTCCTCGCAACCTTCTTTGCACCCTTGGGCGTACTCGCGCTGCATGGGTTACCCGCAAGACAACTGCTTCGCGCAGCAGAAGAGTTCGCTCTCTTGCGCACCGCCGCCGGTGCCTTCGGCATCTCCTTGATGGCCGTGGTCCAGTTCCGGCGCCTGCCCTTTCATCAGCTTGAACTTGCGGACCATTTCGGCGGGAGGCCGTTCGCCTCTCTTGACCTCTTGGGTCAACTCTCCAGCAAGCTCGAAACCGCCGGCCTCACCACTGACATGACGAAGGCCATGCTGGGGAACCTCATTCGAGACAAGGCGGCGCTGCTCGGAATGAATGATTCCTTTCTCTTGGCCAGCGGTATCTTTCTGGTTTTGGCGGCGCTGGTATGGCTCGCTCGCCCCACTCTCGTGGCTTATGCAAGCCGCGCAGAAGAGTTGAGGGAGCTCCGTGCTACGGAGCTTACGGAGCAGCCATGACACGCCCGTCCCGGCCTCAAAATTGGTTGATTTCCGGCGCCGGCTCTGGGTTGTTATTCGTTTTTGCAGGATGCGCCTCGATGCCGCCCGATGTGCAGCGCGCCGAATTCCAGGACCCTCCACCCATGGAGCGCACCCTGTCGCAGGCTGGACAGAAGGTAGAGGCCGCCGCAGCTGAAAAACCCTGGCCCAATGAGCAGTGGTGGCGGCAGTTTGGTAGCCCGGACCTCGACCAGCTCATGGAGATCGCGTCACAAGACAACCCCGGCCTCAAAAAAGCCTACGCCAGATTGAATGCGGCGCAAGGAGTGTCACAAGTCGAAGGCGCGCGGCTGCTGCCATGGTGGGATGCGAACAACAGATTCCAAACGCTTCGCTACGCCGAGCACGGCGTTGTCGCGGCATATAACCCCGATTTGGCTGGCGTAACAAAGACGGCGGACTTCCTTAATCCTCTCGTGTTGCGCTACGAATTCGATTTCTGGGGGAAAAACCGTGCTGCCTTTGATGCAGCATTGGGCGAGGCGGCGGCTGAACAGGCCGAGTTTGCCCATGCCTGGCTCGTACTGACCACCGCGATCGCACGCGCCTATATTCGCGGAGTTGCGCTCGCCCAGCAGGTCGCCCTAGCCCACCAGATGGTGCTGTTGCGGCGCGAACTGCTGCAAGTGGCCGAGACCCGGTTCCGCACCGGGCTCGACACCGACGATGTTGTGAAACAGGCGAACATCGACCTGGAAACGGCCAATAAGAAAGAGGCTGGCACACGCGCGCTGTTGGTCCTCCATCAGGACTTGCTCGCCCAGCTGATCGGCGCGGGCCCCGATTCGACGCAGAATTTGTTCACCGGAAAGAGGGTAGCCATTCCGGCGAAGATATCACTGCCCCCGCATCTCCCAATAGAGCTGCTCGCCCACCGGCCTGATCTCGCCGCCGCCATGCATCGCGCGGAATCGGCGGCGCAGGAAATTCATGTCGCCAAGGCGCAGTTTTTGCCCTCGGTCGATATGGAGGTTGCTACCGCCGGATTCGAAGCGTCCGTCTTCACAAGCAAAATTGGCGACTTGGCAAAGTTTCTGTTCCGCGGCGGCGCCCTCAACTACGTGATCGCACCAGGCATCCATCTTCCCATATTCGAAGGCGGGCGTCTGCGTGGGCAATTAGCGGTCGCGCGATCGTCCTACGACGAGGCGGTGGATCTCTATAACGAGACTCTCTTGCATGCCTTGCAGGAGGTCGCCGACGGCTTGATCAATTGGAAGGAGACGGGATCGATCCTCGATTCACAAGGCCGGCTGCTCACTTCGGCGCGAGATGAAGTCAATCTTACGAGCGTGCGCTTGCGCACCGGCCTCAACGATCGCCGCGAGATTTTGGCAAGCCAGAATGCACTTCTTGACCAGCAATATGTGCTGGATGGTTTGGCAGCCGACCACCTGTTCGCAATGATCGATCTGATCCAGGCGCTGGGCGGAGGATATTCGAACGGCATCGATGCCTCGCGTCCGCACCTTGCTCCAGAAGCAGCCCTCTCCGGCTTAGAAACCATGACTCCCGCATGGGGGCTGGACAGTCTCGCTTCGCCCCTTTTGGGCTTGTTTCAGAATTGAACAACAGAATGATGTGCCGCCCATTAATTCGGAATTAATCGGGAACCGAGAATAACGTCAAGACGTACCCATGCCAGTTGATCGCAGAACAATCCGCCGCCGTCGTAACCTTTTGCTTTTGCTTGTTGCCATCGCATTGGCCGTGAGCGCTTTGGTCTATGCCATCCAATGGTGGTCGAGCGGCCGGTTCTGGGTCACCACCGACAATGCCTTCGTCAACGGCAATCTCATCCCCGTCTATTCCGACGCGACGGGCTTTGTTGCCCAGGTCTATTACGAGGAGACCGACCATGTAGAAAAAGGAGATCTCATGATCCGTCTCGACGCGCAGCGCGCCATGGCGGCTCTCGGCCAGGCCCAAGGCGAGCTCGCCCGGGCGGTGCGCTCGGTGAGCGGGCTTTTCGAGCTGCGGCGGCAGGCGTGCCAAAGGATCCTCTCGCGGGAGGCGCTGCTTGACAAAGTACGCCACGATATCATCCGCTATCAACAGGCGTTGCCGAGCGGCTCCGTGTCCAAGCAAGTGCTTCAAAATGCCGAGGACCAAGCCGCATCCCTTGACGCCGATTTGAAGGCATCGAGAGCCGATTTCCAACAGACCCAAGCACAGGTCGGCGGCACAACAAGAACACGCCATCCGGACATAGAAATCGCGAAGAACAAATATGTCGATGCCTATATCGAATTCGCGCGGCAGCAGATTCGAGCTCCGGCTACCGGCTATGTTGCCAAGCGCAAAGCGCAAGTTGGAGATCGCGTCCGCCCAGGGGACCAAGTGATGACGATCGTTCCCTTGAGCCACCTATGGGTCGAGGCAAACCTGTGGGAGACAAACCTTCGCTATGTACGGCCTGGCCAGCCAGCGTTGGTTAATGTTGATCTCTACGGCCAAACCCACACCTATCATGGAACCGTGGAGGGGCTCGTGCCTGGCACTGGCAGTGTGTTCGCCTTATTACCGCCAGACAACGCGACCGGCAATTTCATTCATATCGTCCAGCGGGTCCCCGTTCGCATTGCCTTGAGGGAGGATGAGGTTCTGAAACATCCGCTTCGGCCGGGGCTTTCCACCATAACCGCAATCGACGTCCGCAATGCGGAACAATCTCCAAACGCCGCGCTGACCGAGGTTTCCACACCCGAATATCGAACCAATGTTTATGCGAATGATGTGGCCGAGGCAAACGCAAACGCCGAGCAGATTATCAAGGACAACTTGACTGTAAAAGATATTGGGGTCGACAAGGAGTGTCCCGCGATCCAATGAGGCCGGTTCGACGGCAATCACCAAAACCGGGACTTGCAATCATTTTAGAAAGCGGGAGGAAAACAGCGAGCGCTTTTCAGGCGTATCGAGGCCGCGCTCGACGGGCCATTTGTTCTCCAGGAAATAGGTTTTCACGTCGCGGGTGACTTCCTTTCCCCGAATGTACCAGCGCTCGGCGCCGTCCGGAAAAATGACGGCGGGCCCATCGCTCCGGTGAACGACATCATTGTCGAGCCAGAGACGCGTTTCCACATAGAGGTAACAGCCCGCTTTGCGCGACATGTCGTCCTGATTGCGGTCGTCGACGATGGTCATTCCGTCCATGATTGTCTCCACGCCGGGGCTACCCCACTCTTATCCAGAGGTTTCATCCTTGCCGAAGCCGGCGGCCGTGGCAATCCAAGAAATGTGGCGGATCCCCTTTCGATGACAGCATTGTTTGCGCATGCTCATCCATTCGCCCGCGCCAAGTCCGCGCTTAACTGCCCCGCCAAGACACCCAGGGCGGCAAGATTATAGCCCTCCTCCTGCAGCACACGCCGAACCGCGGGCCGCGTCAGCATGCGCCGGTAATGAGCGGAAAGGCTCTCGGGCATTGGAATATTGGCTTTGTCTGCCCAGAACGCGACATAAAAGATGATTGGATCGGCGACAGAAAACTCGCCGACCGCATAGGGCATGCCAGCGATCGCTTCACCGATGATCGCAAAGCCCTTCTCGACGATGTCTTGGCCGAGTTGACGCACCGCTTGGTGCTCATCCGGATTGCGGGCAAAAGTGTTTGTCGCAAAAATGCGGGCAAAGCCCTGGCCGTGAATGGTGCCAACGACATAGGACATCATTTCGAGACCACGTGCTTCACTGTCGGGCGTATCCGGCCATAATTTTGCGCGCGGATGTGTCCGCGCGAGCCAATAGGCGATGGCCGGTACCTCGGTGAGCGTAGTCCCATCTTTGCGCACCAACGCCGGAATCGTGGATTTCGGATTGACCGCGACATAGTCCGGCTTGAAGTGATCGCCAGCCGGCAAGTTGACGATATAGACCTCAAACAACTCATCAAGCTCTTCAAGGATGATGTGAATGCCGGTCGAGCAGGACCCGGGGGTCATGTAAAATTTCATCGGGGCTATTCTGCGATCCTCGCTCTGCTTGGCGTATTGCGCTCTTGAAAGGAAAGCATGATCTGGCACCGCCTGTGAGCAATGCACCTCACAACCGGTTGCCGGCATGCCTCATGCCACGGCATGCTTCATGCAAATACCATGTCAACGCATCGGAAATGGGTGGGCTCGCCGAACGCGCGTCCTTCTTTGTTCGATTTGCGACAAGGATTATCTGCGGCAGAGATTAGCATGGCATTCGATCTTAAGAAGGACTGGTCTGCTTCGGAGGTAAGCCATCTGCTAGGCTCGGTGGAGGACGACCGGGCCTGGCGTCTCGAAGTCACCGAGGATGGAGTTGCGCAATTGAACGACCTTACAATTGTTCCCGACGCCGCTTACGAAGAGGCATTGCACTGCTTTTTCGAGGTTTGGGAACAAGGCACGGACTTCGTGGGGCCGGGAGCTGCAAGCGACAATACTCTTTGCAAGAAGCTCGAGCAGATCTTGCGGGAGAATTACCCGGTGCTCAAGGGGCCGAAAACATTGAGCGCGCTCTAAGCGGAGCCCCATGCATCACGAAGTTGCAATTGGCTGTCATTTGCAGCCAAGCCAGCGATAGGGCGAGGAGGGAATGTCACCGAAGAACGTCGAGGTCTATGTCATTTGCGGAGCCAACAGCATTGAACCGGGGGACGCCAAAGCCTTCAGCCTCATGCGGATCAACGAGGCGGGCGAGAGCAGACCTTTTCCGATCGTCGTGGTGCGCAAAAATGCGAAGGAGTACTTCGGCTACGTGAACGCCTGCCCGCATGAGGGCATCTGGCTCAACATCGGAGCAGGAACATTCTTCGACGCGGACCGAAAATTCATAAGATGCGGCCGGCATGGAGCAAAGTTCGAGATCGAGACGGGGAGCTGCGTCGAAGGCCCCTGCCGTCCCGCTAGTCTCGAGCCTATTGCCCTTGCCGTGATCCAGGGCGACGTCTGTCTGTGTGGTGTTGACCTTGTCGAGGACGAAGGAATCCCAGATCCCTTCGCAGAACAACAAGACGACACGATGGAAATCACCATTCATCCTTGATCAAAGAGGCGCGCCTTGCGTTGCGGCAACACCCGCCTCGCGCATGACCTTTTGTGGCTATGCGGCAAATGATATGCTTAAAGTTCAAAGAAACGGATGATGATTTTTGGACGGTAAACCGGTTCCACTGTACCGGGAAAGACTCTAGGAGTTCCGCATTATGAGCGAAACGCGCGGGTGTCCCCGGTTTTTCGTGTCTTATACAGGCGTCAAATTGCCCTTCACCCTTGTCAATCCCATTGACGAGGGGGCGCTTGCGAACCGGAACACCTATATCCGCGCCTATTTCAACGAAGCTGGTGCGCTCTCTTCCTTTGAGAAGTTCGTTTACGGCGCGGTCGAGCTTGCCCACCGATATGAATATTACAACAACGGCACACTCAAACGTGCAGAGATCTCGATGCCGGAGGAAGAGCCACTTTCCATGTACTTTGGCGAGGATGGCGTGCGGCTTCCGGAGCCATGAGGTTTATCTTGCAGCTTGGCTAAGGAGGCGCAGATGACGGTTGCTCAATTGATCGAAGAGCTCGCGCGAATGCCTGTCGACGCAGTGGTGTTGATGGACAGCGGCGGCGGTCTGTCGGCCGTCGCAGCGCTTGATTTCGTCGCAGGAGAAGGGCCAGCCGCCCCGGCTGAAGTGATTCTGATCCCCAATATGGATGAATAGCGCCCAGCCCCACGGGAAACCGGCAAGAGCCGCGAGAGGCACCTGCCGCCTTCGTGCAGCCCCTGACATGGAAAATCGAGCGTTGGTGAGATCCTTGCTTTAGGAGGTGACCAGGATGCGCGTGAGCGGTTGGAGGGATGATGGCTGACGTCGAGGCTGAAATTTCAATGTTTGAGAGGGTTGGGGGGGCGATCACCATCGACCGTTTGGTCGAGGCCTTCTACGAGAGAATGGATCGATTGCCCGAGGCCCGGAAAATCCGCGCAATGCATTCGGATGATCTTGGGCCAACCAAAAATCTGCTCAAACGCTATCTTTGCGAATGGATGGGTGGACCAAAGCTCTATTCCGTCGAGAAGGGCCACCCGCGATTGCGCCAGCGGCATCTTGGCTTCAGCATTGGCGAGCAGGAACGCGATGCCTGGCTGCTGTGCATGAGAGGGGCGCTCGAAGAGTCGATCGCAGACACGGATGCCCGCCATGAGATTTACGCGACACTTGCGAAACTTGCCGACTGGATGCGGAACCAGGCGGGTAATCCGCACGATACGGGCACCGCGCGCCCGTGAGGCACATCGGGGCAATCCTTCCTTTTGCTAAAGCGGGACTCCGAAGAAATCTTCGTCTGCGCCGCCCCATGCCTTGTGAAGCGCAAGACCATTACGCCATCTTGATAGTTCTGCTTCATCGGCGTTCCGATGGGTAATCTTGCCGGAGGGATTTTCGGCCAGCAGAAAGGTCTTCCCATTCCGGATGAATCGATTGAGATCCTTCGTATCGGTTGGGCGCACCACGCAGCGGGGCGCCTCATCAATGAGAATGGTTGTGGGAAGCATTGCAAACCTCTTTTCAGTTGCGCTGCAATGTCAAAAACCGTCTTCCTTCCGGCCCCAGGGATGCGAACCAGGCACAAGCGGTGCTTTGATGCCTGCCTTCTCGATATCGCCGAGGGTCTTATAGAAGGTGCCTTCATGAACCAAAGTCCCGCCCTTGGTGGTGATCGCAACATACCGGGCAACGGGATCTGTCTCGCATAGGTAGCCGCCGCCGGGATCGAGGGTATTGCGCGCATTTCCATCCCAATCCACAAAAAAACCTTCCGCCACTGTCATGCGTTATCTCCGTTGAGCGCCTTGCAGATCACCCTCGCCGCGGTCTGCGCAAGCGAAACCTGGTTAGAAAACAAGAGCAAATTTCTTGCCGCCCGGCATCTTGGACGGACGCGAGGAAGGTTGTCGCAATGATTACAATCCCCCTTACAGCAATGGAGCGATCGCGACATCTTCAGCTAGCTCGTAAGGGAGGCCAGGAAGAAATCGATCTTGGCACGTATCTCTCATAGCGGGCCTATCTATCCTTTGGCATTAATCTGGAGACTACATCGTGACTGAGCTGACACAACGCGCGGCATCATTGGGCGATCTACGCGATATCTGGGGTTTGCTGCGGGAAGTCGCGACCAGCATTCCGGTGGATCTCGCAAACGAGGCGACGCAGGAAAACGTTTTGAGCGAGTTAATGGCCTGTTGCACTTCGGGGCTATCGCCGATTGCCCTCGACAAGGAGAAGGGCGTTGTAGGAGCGCTGCTTGCGAGGCGAGACGATTTCGAATGGTGCTTCAAAAATAGCGATGCGATTCATATCTCCTACGCGGCCATTGCGCCGAGCCATCGCGATCAGGGTGTCTTTGCCGCGCTCGTCTCGGAAATCCAGGGACGCAAAGCTCCCGTGTTCGCCAGCGTGAAAAGCGGCAACGAGTTTGGATTGGCCGATGAGCTAAAAAAACTTGGATTTGAGCACGAATGCACGGCGGCAAGCGGCTGGGGCGATCTCTATAAATGGCTGCCGTAGTCAAGCAACTGATGTCTGCCTGCACCTAGAAGCCGGAAGGTCCGAAGTTGCTTCGAAACATCGGCCCCCGGTACAAGGGTCGAATTTGCGAAGCCGGGTGCCGGAGAACCCGCTCCGGCTTCCGGGATCGGACTTTAAATATCCTCCCGTGCTCGTAAGTCCACGAGCGCTTCTTCAATAATCGCCCGGCAGTTCAGCAAACGGTGATATTCAGCTTTATCGACCTCGATCATTTCGGGCGATGCCTGCCGCCCGGATGCAGGTCCAGCTGCGGCCTCGGCTGCTTCGAATAAGGTTTTCTCAAGGTGGAATATGCGCTCGCTCGCCCGTTCAAGATAGGGAAGCGGATTCGCCTGGATGTTGGCTTCGTGCAGAGCGTCCAAGCTCAAGAGCGCCGTGAAGCGCCGGACGCTTTGGCGCTTCCTTTTGCCAAAATCATGCTCGATGACGGTCATGGTGTCATCCTGCTGCCAGTGCGGCCGCGTACACGAATGGAGACAGCAAGCCCACCGCCACGGCCATCGGCTTGCCGCACCAGGCCCTGGCAGCGGTGGGGTTATCGAGCAAGTCAATCCATCGGCGGCCCTTGGTCGTCGTTCGACGGTTTCTTCTTTTTCTTATCAGCCTTCTGTTGCGCGTAGGCGCCGGAGTTCTTCAAAAGAACAGGCGGTTGACCCTCCACAAATTGGGAGATCCAGAACAAGGTCCGGTCGAATGCGCGCGACGCAGCATCCTCGTCATAACCGTCCCGTTCGTCACAAGCAAAGTCATGTCCAGCGGGATAAGTGTAGACGCTGACATCCGGCCGCTGAGCCCGGAATTGGACGACATCCTCGGCCGACAACAAGGGATCATTGTCGCCGAAATGGATCAGGGTGGGAATTTTGCGCTTTTCCTGGTACTCATGTACGATTTTTGAACCGTAGTAACCAATGGCGCAAGCGAGCCCGTTCACCCGGTTTGCCGAGAGATAGGCGAGATAGCCGCCCCACGAATAGCCGACAATCGCAACCTTGCCCGCATTCTTGACAGCGTCGATGGCCGCTTGGATGTCAGTGAGGGGTCCATCTGTGCCGACCTCCTTTGCCAACCCTTCTCCCTCGGCAATCTGAGATTCGTCATAACCAAGTTCGACGCCCTTCGTCGCCCGCTCGAAAAGAGCTGGAACTATCGCCACGTAGCCCTTGGCTGCGAAACCCTCCGCGATCTTCCGCAAATGGGAATTGACGCCGAAAATGTCTTGTAGGACCACGACAGCGCCCTTCGGCGTGTCTGAGGGGTCGGCGCGATAGGCGGAAAATGTGTGCCCATCCGCTGCGGTAAGCTCAATCATGATACCTCAGATCGTGTTTGAGAATGCACAAGCGCTTGTGTCGCTTTGTTATCAATTGCAGGGAGCAGGCAAACGGAGTGCCAGACGAAAGTGAGCCCGCTTTGTTGCCCACCACTAGCCTTGGAAGACCAAGGACGATATCTGGTTCTAAAGATCTTCGCGGCCAATTCGTAAGACGCCCGTAGCTCTTTCTCCATTGCAGCCGATGTGAATGGCGCGTGAGGCTCGTTCTTTGACGCGAGGCGGCGGCCTTCGCTTCAAGTCCGCATCTGTGGAGCTTCCAACAGCAGATCGAGGGAATATTCGAAGAATCCGCTTTAGAGACTTGTTAGATTACAGCGACAGCTTGTTGGAGTGTGTGGCCATGCCGGCCGGCTGCAGGGACGCAGCTTCGGCCGGCAGGCAAGTCTCGTTTCTCAACACAGGCTTCCTATGGGGCAGCTTCCGCTTTCAGTGCATCCGTTTCTGTCCGCGTCAAGCGAAACAGCCCACGGCCGCCAGCCAGCGCCTGATACTTGGTTCCTACATTATCGCTCAAGAAATTGAACCAGTCCTGCGGGCTCAATGCCGCCGGCCGCTCGCCAATCTCGATAACCGTACCGTTTGGAGCGAAACGCGCGTGGATCAAAACGTTGGTGGACTCGGCGCCCGTGACGTCGCTAGTTTCCATCGAATTTCTCCGTGACTTCTAAAGACCCGAGCTGAAACCCAACAGCTCGACCTTGATGTTTTCCGTGCCTAGAACCTTCGCCTGACAGGCAAGACGTGATTTCGAGCCGACTCCGACAATGGTGTCGAGCTTCTCGTTCTCCTCGCGGGCAATTTTCGACAGCCCCTTCCGTCCCTCGTGAACGAAAATGTGGCAGGTACCGCATGACGCATTACCCTCACATTTGTGGCTCAAATCTTCTTCAGCCGCGAGAATCGCCGCAAGGAGTGTTGTCCCCTCTGCCGCTTCCGTTGTCTTTCCAGATGGCATTATCGTAATCACCGGCATTCAAATACTCTCCTTAGATTTTTGCTTCTTCAGTTCTTTGGCGCTGGATAAAGATCGTGCTCACAGATAAATGGCCGATCCCGCCCCGACATTGATCGAGGCATCCTTCATGGTTGCAACGATGAAGGAAATCTGATCCTCCGTGAGATGGGTATGGAAAGGGAGTGCCACGGCACGATCTGCAACTTTTTCCGTCACGAGAAAATCGCCGCGGCGATAACCAAGCTCAAAGTAGTGCCGTTGCAAATGAAGTGGACTGCTATAAACCGCAGCCTCCACTTGTTCGACCCGCAAGTCTTCGATGATTGCCTCACAGCTTGAACGTGAAAATCTTGTCCCGAGATGCACGACATAGAGAAACCAGTTTATCTCCGTTACCTCAGGACCGACGAAGGGATCCTTGATTCCTTCGAAAGACTGCACGTGTTTGTAATAGAGATGCTCGGTGAGCCGCCGCCGTTCGAGAATCTCTTCAAGCCGGTTGAGCTGAGCGAGACCGAGGGCAGCGGAAAGATCGCTCATTCCCGCTTGATAAGGAGGAGTTCCACTGACGACAACCGAAGACCGCTCCTGCAGACGGTGCGAGCGATGTCGCCGCACGGCCACCGCAATGTCCACGTCATCCGTCACCACCATGCCTCCTTCGCCACATATGAGTGGCGAAGGTTGTGAGAAATCGAAAACAGCTGCGTCGCCAAAAGTCCCAACCAGTGCGTCCCTATATTTGGAACCGATCGCCTCGGTCGAATCCTCAATGAGGATCAAATTGTGCGACTTCGCCAAGGTACGCAGGGGGTCCCATGCGGCCGGATGCCCGTTGGTGTTGCACGCAACAATGGCACGTGTGTTTGGGCCGATCCGTGCCTCGACTTTGTCAGGAACGATCGTACCGGCCCAATAGTCGATGTCGGCAAAGACTGGCCGCGCCCCAGCAAGACTGATCGCATGGGCCGTTTCTCGGAACGAATGAGGCGAAGCGATGACCTCGTGTCCGGCGCCGATCCCATAGGATGCGAGAGTGATTAAAAGCCCGACCGTCCCGCTCGGCACCGCAACCGCGTATTTGCGGCCAAGATAGGCCGCAAACGCAGCTTCGAAAGCCTCGGCGACGGGTCCATTCGAAATCCTCGCAGACCGCAATACACCATCGACCGCATCGAGCTCGGCGGTGGTAATGTCCGGATCGGAGAGCGGAATGAACGAAGCATCCGCCTCGGCAATCAACGGCTCTTCATCTTCAGGCTGTTGGGCGGCCGCAAGTTCAATCATCGGCCGGCACTCCGTTGCGCTAAGATAATGCCCGTCGCGCGGGCCGGATCCGCAGTTATCTGGGCGCAATGATCGGCACTATCCAAAAGGTGGATGTCAAAATTCTCATAAGCACGGAAGGGCGTTTCGGTGACATCCGACGCGTCACAACGGGTCCAGGAGAGATGTGGAAAACGCTGGCGCAGCTCAACAAAGGGGGAGGTATTGGTCTCCGCCGCCGTCAGTATAGCTTCTATCTGCGTCAAATCATCCGCGCTTAACGACATGAGCCTGCTCTGTTGCTTTGTATCCGGATTAGATGGTGCAATTTTATTGCCAGAACTTCCGTTCGGGATCAGTATTCAGAAAATCCAAGAGCTCGGGCAACCTCACATGTCTACTGTGAAGCTCCCAGTTTCCACATCCATGGTCCTTCCGATAAAGCTGCCAGTTTCCAAGATCCCCGTCATATTGCAGCAGGGCAACGTCGATGACTCCACCCTCAGAATCAATATTGCGCGAACAACACGGGCTCTCAATAAGATAGCCGCCGGGAACGGCACGCACACTGGGCACAACATACCGGTATCGCTTTCGCGCCTTGAGAGCGCGCTCGATACGCTTGCGGTCGAGATCGTTCGGGTGCGGGAGCCGCCCCGCGCCACTCTCCATTAGAACCGCTGCTGGCATGACGTCACCCTACCCCTCAAGCTGGCAGCCAGAAAAGCTATAGACGGTGCGGACAAGATTAACAGGTTCATCTGATCAGCGCATACCGATGCTTAGCTTGCTGGCAACGTGCTTAGATTGGAGCGATTTCCTCCTCCAGGCAGCCGACGACAAGCCGTTCACCAAATTCAACGAGATAGACCGGCGTATTTGACTCTGTATGGGTGCCGACTTGGACAATCTCGCCACCATCGCCACTCTTAACGAGGAGAGCCTCCATGGGTGCATCCGGAAATGAGCCGTCGTTGTGGAGATCGATCAGAGCGCGTACACGCTGACCCCACTGATAAATCGGAAACCTTGGTTCGATCATTGCGACCCTCCTGGCAAAGGCGGATCCTCTTCGTCACGCGGCTTCGCTGACTCAAGCTCCTTGCGCTTCATCCCCACGCGGTTGCCGCTTTCCACAAATTCGACGCCATAGATGTAGAACTGCTGGAGAAAGGTCCCTATGCTGACAACGTATCCTTCCTCTCCCTTTTTCGCCAGTATCTCGCCAATCTCCTTGCCGGCGTAAGTGCCATCGTTCCGGATGACGCGCTTCGCCTTTACCTTTTCGCCGAAGTTGAAATAAGGCGGCTCAGTGATTTCCACGACCTCGCTATCACGAACAATATTGCTCATACCGGCATGTCCCTCCGCAGCTCATGCTCTCCTAATCGCGACTGCACCATTTCCCGCACAAGGGAATCCGCGTCGTCCGCCAATTCATAGACCTTGAAAACCGGGATCCGACTTGCTACCTCATAGCGCACCCGCCAATCAGGGTCGTGTTGCAAGCGTGGAAGAAGGTGCGGCGCGAGACGTTGCGCGACTTCCAATCGGACCGCTGCATCCGGATCATCCACCATTTGCAAAAGCCATTCTTGTTGAACGCGGCGCGCCACAACACGCCTAACTTCCGCTTCCTCGTCGCGGATCATGCGAGCTAACAGAGGTGGTGCCACACGCCGGGCGATCACAAGACGCACATAATAGTCCTCGTCTCTCATCATTGGAACGAGTTCGGCGTCATCGAGGAGAGGGACAATCCGGATTCTTACCTCGCGATGCGGATCATTTCGCAGTCGCAGGCTGTAGCGTTTTGGCAGGCGCCGCGCGGCGTTCCACCGGACGGTCTCTTCGGGATCTTCAAGGAGTGGGGGTAGGAGAAAGAGGCTGGCGTGCTTTGCGGCGATGGCTCGAACCTCGAAATGCGGATGTCTGACATAGGAATCCGCAAGATGCGGGTTCCAATTGAAGAACCGGTCGATGCGCCTAGCATAGCGGTCGTTCACACAGGCATGCTTCAACTGGCAACGCCCGGAAGCCAGCATTGGCTCGTGGGAGCATGAGGCGCAGGCGATCTCATTGCCCTGCCAGTCCCGGGCTTCATCGATGTCATCCATCATCATCTTGTCCTATCCTTTCGACGACATCGAGCAAAACCTTGGCTCCGATCTTATCGCTAGGATCGAGGTTCAAAAGCTTTCGAACAGCATCCTGCCCTTCGACGAGGTTGCCTAGACGCATTTGGAGATAGGCGTAGCCCTTGAGCGTAAAAAGAAAGAATCGCGGTAATATTTCGTCGTAGCAGTTGAATCGCGCATCGGAGGCCGTCACGTCCCGCCAATTCAAGGGAAAATTATTTTCCCGCGCCGCCTTTTCGAGACACTGCTTGGCAATCTCAAGGGCGTCTCTAAGCCGGCCCTTGTAGAAATAAAACCGATAGAGTCCGATCAGGACCGCGGCGTGCCCAGGCGCCAAAGCCTCGGCCTGCCGCAGATGGCTCTCCGCCACCTCGTCCAAATGATAGGATAACCCCGCCTCCCACAGGTGCCACTCAGCTTCGGGCGGCAAGCCACCTCCTAGGAGGGCGTCGGCAAGAAGGGCGTCCTCCATCGAGGAAGACGGCGGCTTGTCTTGCCGGGCCGCGCCGTTCATGCGTATCGCCCCCCGATTATTGCGCGGCCTTCTCGCCGCCGTGGCCACAAGAGGTCGCTTTGGGATCGCGAAAGACAAGCCCCGTTTGCGACGCCGTGTCAGCAAAATCGATTGTCACCCCATCAAGCAGGATCCGGCTTTCCGCAGGCAAAAAGAGTTTCACGCCGTTGCGCTCAACGATCGCATCTCCCGGCTCTGGAGAAGGCAAAACGCTGATGTCAGCTGCAAGCCCCGAGCAACCGCCCGGGCTTACGACGAGCCTAAATCCGCTTCCTGCTCCCCCGTCCGCACGGAGCATCAGCCGAATGAATTTCTCCGCTGCCGGCGTAATGTTCAAATCCATATTTGGCCCCTACTCTGCCGCTTGATAACGTGGGTATGAATGATCAATCACGCAGGTGTCGTCCACCGGGCAGACGGCAGCACATTGCGGACTATCGAAATGCCCAATGCATTCTGTGCATTTTTTTGGATCGATGACAAAGGTCCCGCCCTTTTCGGAAATTGCAAGGTTCGGGCATTCGGCTTCGCACGCCGTGCAACTCGTGCACTGTGAAGCAATGATCTTCAAGGCCATAAGATGCTCCTATCACCGGATCGCCGCGCTCTTTGAGCGGGGCATGTCTCCCGACATGCCCCGCTGAGCTTGATCGCTTTCGTTCCTGACCAGACCACGCGGTTCGGCGTGATTAGGCTGCCGATATCAACGCTCCCTGGCGAATTTCCGCATCGCCCCGCTGGACATGTTCGATTTCGCCGCTCTTGACCTTGCCAAGATAGTCCTTGAACCAGGTAATTGCGGATTTCTCGATGAACTCGTGGGCGAATTGATCGACCGGCTCGATACCCGCTTTGAGCAGATCGCTCTTGGGGCAGCCGCCGATCTTGGCAACGAAGACGGCGTGGCAATCGTTGATGGCACGGATGATCGTCTCAAGACTATCTTCCTCGCCATAGCCACCCTGACAATAAAGATCGACGCGGCGGTGACCGACGAATTTTGCTCCGCCCGTGGAAAGTTCCCAAACCTGGAACTCCTTGGCGTGACCGAAGTGCTCATTGATGAGCCCCGACCCTTTGGTTGCCACAGCAACGAGAAGCTTGATGTCGCTCTGTTCTCCCGCGAGAGTTGCCAATTCCTCTTGCTTGGCGGCGACTTTGGCAACGCGCTCCTCTTCGACCCTCGCCTGATAGGCTTTGCGCGAGTCGAGATCGTAATTGACCTCCATCGCCATGATCTTGTCGGTCGTGAACTCGGCGCTGCGATCCTCGCCAAGAAGCCCGACGGCATCCGCGCGGCACTGCCGGCAGTGGCGCATCATATTCATCTCGCCTTCGCAGCTGTCCTGCAAAGCCTTGAGCTCCTGGGCCGTCGGACCACGTTGGCCATTCAGACCAAACACCGTGCCATGTTCAGGCGATGAAATGAGCGGCATGATATTGTGGAGGAACGCGCCGCGCGATTTGACCGCCTTATTGACGTCCACGAGATGCTTGTCGTTGATCCCAGGGATCATCACTGAATTGACCTTGCAGAGGATGCCCCGCTCGGTGAGCATTTCAAGACCCTGCAGCTGGCGGTCCGTGAGAAGCTTCGCCGCCTCGACACCAGTATAACGTTTGTGCTTCCAGAATACCCAAGGATAGATCTTTGCGCCGACCTCGGGATCAACCATATTGATTGTGATCGTGACATGATCGACGTTGAATCCGGCGATGGTGTCGACATGATCGGGTAGAGCCAGACCATTGGTGGAGAGGCACAGCTTGATGTCAGGTGCCGTCTTCGCAATCAGCTCAAAGGTCTTGAAGGTCTTCTCGGGATTGGCTAGTGGATCTCCAGGACCTGCAATGCCGAGCACGGTCATTTGCGGAATGGTCGACGCGACAGCGAGCACCTTCTTGGATGCCTGCTCGGGAGTGAGCTTTTCACTGACGACACCTGGCCGCGATTCATTGGCGCAATCATATTTCCGGTTGCAATAGTTGCACTGGATGTTGCACGCGGGCGCGACAGCCACATGCATGCGCGCATAATGATGATGCGCTTCCTCGCTATAGCAGGGATGGTTCTTAACCTTTTCCCAGATCTCGGTCGGAAGATCGCCCTGACCTGCCGCCGATCCGCAGCTCGCCTTGCCGCTGCCGCCATGCGTGCCGCAACCCTTGTGCTCCGCCACCTTCTGCAACACCGCTTCAAGATTCGCGGCGTTTTCAGAATTTGTCCCCTCGTGTTGTGCTGACGCTTGCATGTCCGTTCCTCGCTCCTGGCCGACACTCCAGTCGACCATTCGAAATCTGGGAGCTATCGAGCAACTCGCGTGCCATTAAGAACGGAAGCGTAAGGCAATGAAAAAACGAGAGTTTTGGAAAGAGCTGCAGGCCTGTCGCTTTGTCAACATGGACATTCCGCCCTTGGCCCTCTGTTTGAAAAGCAACATGTATTTTCGTTACATATCCCCATATGACGTCGAAATGTATCACGGCGCACCAGGAGGCGCGCCGTTGTATGCGGCGAACCCGCCGCGTAATGGAGGGAAGAGCTGGTGCTAGGCGGCTTGGA
This sequence comes from Methylocella sp., assembly GCA_035515355.1. GTDB lineage: Bacteria > Pseudomonadota > Alphaproteobacteria > Rhizobiales > Beijerinckiaceae > Methylocapsa. Next base: position 27,389 of record DATJBL010000111.1, on the reverse strand, counting down.
GCAAGATCTCAACCGCACGGGTAAGCGGAATACCGATTGGTGTCATGCCTTGCGTTGCAAAGAACCGTGCTTCGTTCTTCGTGAGATTGTCTGGTTCGATGAGGACATAGTGAACGGCCGCTGAGCGCTTCATGATTTGGCGCGCATAGGTTCGCAAAAGCTGATCATGGAACCTGCAACCAATGAACAAAAAGCTTCTCTCAGTGCGCCGGTGTTTCACGACATCCGGGATGGGTGTTTGAATGTCGATTTCGGTTAGGACTTCGACATAATCGGCATCTGAGATCAGAAAATTCTTGGCTGGAACGACACTTCCGTGAGGTTTGTAAAGAAGTGTCGTCCATGTCTCCGCCGCGGCGCGGTCGGATTCCTTGCCGGCCGAATCATAAAAGCGATACCAACGATCTTCACCGATTCCAGCACGCGTGATGCCTTGAATTTCGCCCCACTCACGGTTTGAGCTGTTTGCCGCGAGCGCCGCTCGCATGGCTCCGTCATACCAGCTGTCGACGATCATCGGCAGGCCGAGTGAGGCGAGAGAATGATGCAGCGCCGTCGGCTCCACAGGTGACGCAAACGCCTCCGCCATGAGAGCCGAGAGTGTGGAACGATGCTTCATGCTCTCAATGTGCTGAGCGGACGCCCAGGCGTTGCCCCTAGCGCGGCGCGGCAAAGCGACCTTGCCCGCGAAGAATTCGGCAAGCGCCTCGGGTGTCATTGGAACGCTGGGCTTAGCGAGGGCACCAAGGCCTGGCCCAAGATACGGCACGATCGTCCCGGCGCGCAAAGGAGCGACGAGCGAAGCAAGCGCCGCTTCGGCATCCGCTAGTTTCAGGGTTTCCATCGGCGGCAGAGGCGCGTTCATCCTTATTCCTCCTCTTCGCCGCTCTTTTTCGCATTCACGGTCACAGGCAACTTTGTATCGGGAGCCATTTCCGGAAGATTGAGCACCCAGCCATTGGCGATACGAATCCAGCCGCCCCACAAGGTCTCATGTTCGGATTCGACGATTGGTTCCTCAAGATCCTTCTTCGGCACATAGATTGACAAACCAGTCTCGGGAGAGCGGCGGATCATCACTTTCATAAAGTTGATTCCTTCAGGTCGCAGAAATCCAAGGACACGGGCCGCGAGCAGTCATCCATGAAATGCCTGACAGGCCGCTTGGTGAAGCGGTCAAGCAGCTAAACGACAGCCCACGGATGGCACTGTTGGGGTTTTCGTAAAGATGGGTCAAGCACAAGGATTGCAATCCGCTCAAAGACGAGAAAGCGCGCCCAACCATTGCGTTCCACTGACAGCCCCTGCGTGGCCCCTCAATCGGGGGCGTTGCGCGGCTAGAAAACTCCGAAGCCGTAGACATACTTCGCCGCAATGGAATGAACTGCGAAATAGGAACCGCTCGACATATTCATCCGCGAAGGTGGAGCGCCCGACGGCGCAACGCTCCACAAACAAGGCTAATCGCTACGAACGCTGGAGCGGCCCCTAAAGGTGAAAACGATCTGCATCAAACTAGGCCGGAACGCAGGTCCCCGGAACAGGGCAAACCTCGTCGCATTTCGGTTTGTCGAAGTGACCCTCGCACTCCGTGCATTTCTTCGCATCAATCACAAACGTATCACCCTTCATTGAGATTGCAGCATTGGGACACTCGAATTCGCAAATGCTGCAGCTCGTGCATTGTGACGCAATGATCTTGTAGGCCAAGTCCGTCTCCTCTACCGGCTCGAAGAGGTGCTCGCCCCCGCAGCCTTCGGCTCGCCGGGCAGCGCCAAGGGTGCACCGCTTTGCTGTTCCGCTGGGGAAAGTAGCAAGCATTGTGCCAGCTGGCTAAGCTGCTCATTTTGCGCCGATTGAGCAATTGTTGGCATGAAGCCGTGTCGGAATCCCAACAGGCCTGTCAGCTCCACCACGGACATGACAAAATCGCCGAGGAGTCCTGTGGCCAGGTCATTGAACGAAACGCGGCTTCCCGATGGGCGACGAAAATCGGCCCCCCGTGCCTCCTCTACCCTGATGGAGATGCCGATCGCCGCTAAAATCTCTTGATGCGGATATCGTGTTTGCGGAGGGCATAGCCGATTTGGCGCGGCGTGAGATTCAGCAAGCGCGCAGCCTTGGCTTGCACCCACCCGGCGGTCTCCATGGCTTGAAGCAAACGCTCCCGCTCCGCCTCCCCTTCCCCAGGCGACAAACCGCAGCTCCCGAGCTGAGGTTGCTCATCCTCGGACGGAGCAGCGATGGCTTCCCCCTCGGTTGGTGCCTGATGCTTTTCTGGAAGCGCGCTATTCGCAGAAGGGTTCGGCGCAGTTTTGAAATTTGCCGCGCGGCTAGAGACGCTATTAGGCGGGCCCAGAGCCGTGACTGTCCCCTTCCACAAGGTCGAAGAGAGGCACTCATCATGACGGCAAGCAAAATCATCCGCGACGATGTTTGAACCCTTCGCCAGGGTTGCCGTCCGGCGCACGCAATTTTCAAGCTCTCGCACATTGCCCGGAAAATAGCACCCTTCGAGGACAGCCTTGGCAGATGCCGTCAAGGCCATCTTTGTTGAATGTTCTTCATTGAAGCGCCGGAGAAATTCGCGAGCGAGGAGATAGATGTCTTCCGGCCTGTCGCGAAGCGCCGGAAGCGAAATCGTCACGACATTGATCCGGTAATAAAGATCAGCCCGAAAATCCCCTCGGGCCACCGCGTCTTCAAGATTCTTGTTTGTTGCGGCCACCAGTCGCACGTCCACCTTGAGCGTGCGCATTCCTCCGACGCGCTCAAATTCTCCCTCCTGGAGAACGCGAAGAAGCTTCGCCTGGAATGCGGGCGAGATCTCCCCAATCTCATCCAGAAAGAGCGTGCCACGGTCAGCAAGCTCGAAACGCCCCTTGCGCATGGCAAGAGCGCCCGTGAATGCGCCTTTCTCATGTCCGAAAAGCTCGGACTCCAACACCGACTCGGGCAGCGCGGCGCAATTGAGTTTGATGAAGGGTCCCTTCTTGCGCGGGGAAAGATCGTGGGTTGCCCGCGCAAAAAGCTCCTTTCCGGTTCCGGACTCTCCACGCAAGAGCACCGTCGAATTGGTGCGCGCCACGATTTTGATCTTGTTGAGAACGGAATGAATTGTTTCGCTTTCGCCAATAATTCCCCGCATCCGGGGCTCATGGTCGACTGCGATTGTCTCGGAAAGTTCCTTTGCGAGGCGGCTCTGTTCGGCCAGGAGCCGCTCGCGGTCCCGCGCCACGACGTTGTGCAAACGCACCGCCTGACCCACCAGATTTGCAATCATCGCCAGGAAGCGGACGTCCTCGTCTAAGCGAAAATTCGCGTGACCATCCCATACCCGGTCTATGGTCAGCGTCCCAATGACCCGATCGCGTTCTTTGATGGGAACGCCGATGAACGAAACTCTCGACCCTGCCTTGCACTCTTCGGAGGCCGGCCAATCCGAGAACAAGGGATTTTTGGCCACGTTTTCAACAACGACCGGCATTTTCGTTGTAACGATTTGGCCGATAGCCCGCTCCGGAATCCTGTCGAAATGGCTTTTCGCGTTTTCCTCGTTCCAGCCCACCCCGACAGCAACCTCAGGCGATCCGCTGTCATCCAGGAGCGCGATGAGCCCATGGCGCATCTCAAGGAAGCTCGACAGTAATTTCAGGACATTCGATAAGGTTGTCTCTAAGCGCGCCGGCGTCGCCAGGATTTTTGAAATTTCATAGACGCCGTGGAGTGCAATCTCCGCACGGTTGGAAAACGCATTGGGGCCAGCGAACGAATTTCCCGTCTGGGGCGTGCGATCCGGAGCTTCCCGAGTTGCACTGGTCATGGCCATCATACCAAGCTTCGTGGTTAGGGCGCGTCTCCCGGGGCCTTCATTCATGAGCGCGACCATTTAACTTTGGCGCTTCGGAACAGTGTTGCAGGCGCGAGACGCAAGTGCAACAAAATTCTGCTATGAGAATGCATTGGGTGATCAATTTCTAAATCCCAACTCGTGGTGGCGTGCTCACAGCGGGCCGATGCAGACTTTAATACCCAAAGGCTTTGCATGAGGCGCAGATATGCCAGCACTTCGGCACTCGCTATCGGAGGCGGCCGCATTCGGTATGTTGATACCGCCTGCGGCCGTGATGACAGCGCGGCCTCGGCTCTCTTCAGAATTCCCTGCACCGCTCGTGCCACAGGATGTGGCCCAAACTTTTCGAGTTAAATGACTTCAGCCACTGCTTCGGCGGCGACAAAAGCATCGGCCGTAACCTCGACCATAAACCCCCGCTTGGAGCTGCGTGCCCTCAGCCTAGCGATGACGGACTTAAGCTAGCCACCTTGCTGCAGAAAGGCGCGGTTTTCATCGAACAGCATGGTCGCATCCGATATAGGTCTAGACGATGGACTTCGCCACTCCCGCAACTACCCGCCAGCCGCCTCATGAATGGCAGGGCGTTTCTTGCGCAAAGGACAGCCTCCCTGGGGCTCCGCTCCGCATTTGGCGCACAGCGAAAATCACCGAGGCGCCAAGAGGCGTGAACAAAAGGTTTGCCTTGTCTGACCCGCAAAGAATTAGCTCTTGGTGTGCCGCCAAACTCACCTCCGCCATTTCGCCGATCGCGAGTGCTCCCACGATCAAATCGCCAAAACGCGCATCCTCATCGAGGAGAAAGTCAATCTCGGCGTCCGGCAGGTACAAAGGAGACACACTCCGCGGATCGCCAGTAGCCGCGTGACTAACCGAATTTGAAGAGAACCCCAAATCCGCCGCGTGGATAATCCCATTCGACTTCTCCGGTCTTGGCGGTCACGACCCGGCAAGTCCCGCATTCAAAGCAGCCATCGACCGTAATTTCTACCTGGCCCTTGTCGTTTACATTGTAGCAGCCGGCAGGGCACGTATAGGTAAGCGAAAGCAAAGCCTTCGATGGAACCTCGTGCGGGCGCACTTTAATGTGCGGGCGTCCCGCATCAACGAGATAGCGGTTTTGGAACAGTTTCTCTTCAACTTTGGCGCCGGATCCACCTATTTCCGCAACGGTTGTCATCGCCATGCCCTCGCCAGCTTGAATGCATCTCCGATTAGGCCGGGCAATGTCCGGCCCTTGCGGAACGACTTGAGAATTTCTTTTTCTTTAGTCCGTTTGTCGGCTCCATCCACGCGGAACCAGGTCTGCGCCGCGGCGCTGAGGAGGCGGGGATAGAGCCCAAAGACTTGCTTGTTGCCGTGCAGAAACTCGGGAATTTTCTTGTATTTCTTGAGATCCTGCATGACGAAGGTTTCATCGAGGCGGCGCTTATATTCGGCGAGATTTGCCTTCGACAATTCGTCCCGGCGCCGCTTGAGCCACACGACCGTCTCGCCCGCAATGCGGCCCGTCGTCATGGCGAGATTCGAACCCTCGCGGTGCACGGCGTTGACGAATTGTCCCGCGTCGCCAACCACGATCCAGCCATCCCCGAAAAGTTCCGGGATCGCATTATAGCCACCCTCCGGGATGAGATGGGCCGCATATTCCTTGCATTCAGAATTTGCCAAGAGAGGCTTGATGCTCGGGTGGTTTTTGAAGGCTTCAAGAAGGCCATAAGGTGTAATACCGTTTTCTGCAAAATCGGACACGATGCAGCCAATTCCAACCGAAATTGATTCCTGGTTGGTGTAAAGAAAACCCGTTCCCGTCATGCCGGCGGTGATCGTCCCCATGGCCTCGATGACGACACCTTCATTGCCTTTCAGATTAAATCGACTCTCGATGACTTCCCTTGGCAGAAAGTGCATCTCCTTCACGGCAAGCGCGACGCTCTCGGGCTTGAGCTCGGAACGAAGGCCCGAGCGCTGCCCGACGATCCCATTCACACCTTCTCCGAGGATCACCACGTCCGCGAAAACCGTCCCGCCACCTCGGTCGGTCTTCACGCCAATAACTTTGCCATGCGAATCGCGCAGGAGCTCCTTGACGGTCGTTTCACAGAGCAATACGACGCCGGCGTCGCGAACCTTCCGGCTGAACCATTTGTCGAATTGCGCGCGAATAATGGTGTAGCGATTGGGCCGCTCCTCATTGAAGTCCTCGGAGCGGTAATGCATGCCGACGTAGGACGTATCATCCATCGTCCATAGACGCTGCTCGATGATGTGGCGCTCGAGCGGCGCGTCTTCCCTGAAATCCGGGATGATCTTCTCCAACGCATTGGCATAGAGGATCGCACCCTGGACGTTTTTTGAGCCAGGATATTCACCCCTTTCGAGCTGCAGAACTTTGAGGCCTTGCTTGGCCATGGTGTACGCCGCGGCGTTGCCCGAGGGTCCCGCGCCTACCACAATTGCGTCGAAACGTTCCTCGATCATTGATGCCTCCTTCAGCCGGCCAGCCGATTCACCGACAAGTGCTTGCGGAATGCCTCCGTCAGGGCCGGCAAGAGCCGGATGGCATCGGCGACAATTCCAAGATGGGCGAAGTCGAAGATCTGCGCGTTCGGGTCCGTGTTGATCGCAACGATCATATCGGCCCCCTCGACACCTACCCGGTGCTGAATCGCGCCCGAAATTCCTGCCGCGATGTATAGCTTTGGCCGGATTGTCTTTCCAGTCTGTCCGATCTGCCGGTCCGATGTCATCCAGCCCTTCTGGACAAGCGGACGTGAGCCGCCATATTCCGCGCCGAGCACCTCGGCGAGTGATTTGACCAGCTGGAAGTTCTCAGCCGACCTCAGCCCCAGTCCCCCAGCAACAACGATATCGGCATAGGCAAGCTGGGCCTTGTTCGAATCTCTGTCGGCGACGAATTTAACAATTTTGGTGACGATATCGTCTTCGAGCAGTCCCAGGGGATGCTCGATGACACGCCCGCGCCGACCCACTTGCCGTTCTGGTGTTGGTAAAACGCGCGGCCGCACCGTCGCCATCTGGGGCCGGTAGTTCAGTGTCAGGATCGTACAAAGCAGCGAGCCGCCAAAGGTCGGCCGGGTTGCCGCCAGAGAACCTTCATCGTCGATTGCAAGCTCGGTGCAGTCGGCTGTGAGCCCGGTCAGCAAGGTCGTCGCCACGGACCCAGCAAGATCACGCCCGAGTGTCGTCGCGCCTAGCAACAGGATTTCGGGCTTATAGGCGTTTACGAGATCCGTCATCGCCCTCGTATAGGCCTCATTGCGATAATGCGCGAGGGCCGGATCGGTGACAGTGTAGACGAGATCTGCACCATATTCGAAAGCGTCAACGGCGGCGCCGGCGATGGCGTCTTTGTCGCTTCCCATGATGACGCCGGCGAGTTCGACCCCCCGTTTATTGGCAAGCTTCCTGCCTTCCCCTAAGAGTTCGTAGGAGACAGGATGCACCGTGCCGTGTTCGCATTCAATGACCACCCATACATGCTTATAGGCCTTGAAATGCTCCGGCAGCTCTCTCTTCGTGCCAGCCCGGCTCGGCGCCGCTGTTCTCTGCTTTTCTGCCTCGCTCATCGCTCTGCCTCTCCTCCCTACTGTCCCGCGGAAAACCGCATGAGTTCGCCTTCGAGGGACGGCTGGCGCTTGAATATTTCCTCCATCACGCTCTGTGCGAGCACCTCCATTGAACGATCAGTGGTCTCGATCTGATGCGCCTTCTCGGCACGGGGTGGCGGTGCGAACACCTTCTTCACAATGGTGGGGGAACCACGCAGGCCACATTTCGTGAGATCCGAAATGCCCGCATCCGCCGCGCTCCATGTAACGATTTTTGCACGCGCCGCCCGGAGTGCATCATCGAGGCTTCCGCGCCGGATTTCATTGGCTCCTTCAAGCATGGTGATCAAAACCGGCAAGCGCGTCGATAAGACCTGAATTCCGCCTTCGGCTCGCCGCTCGACTGTAATTTGGCCGAGTACCGGGTCAATATCGACGATCCGGGCGACGTAAGTGAGCTGATTGAGCTGGAGGCGCTTGGCGATCCCGGGCCCGACTTGCGCTGTGTCGCCGTCGATTGTCTGCTTGCCCGTGAAGACCATAAGAGGCGCCCCGAACTCCTCGCCGATCTTGCGGAGGGCAGCCGCCAAAGCGAAGCTCGTAGCCAGCGTATCGGAGCCTGCAAAAAAGCGATCCGTCAGGAGCACGGCCCGATCGACCCCGAAGGTGAGCGCCTTCCGCAGTGAGTCCTCGGCCATCGCCGGACCCATAGTGAGAACGGTCACTTCACCGCCGAATTTGTCGCGCCACCGCATCGCCTCTTCAAGCGCGAAAAGGTCATAGGGGTTGATAATAGTGGGCACGCCCTGACGCATAATGGTGTTGGTGACCGGATGAACGCGGATCTGCGCGCTATCGGGGACCTGCTTTATGCAAACAACAATATGCATAGATTCTCACTTTCACGCTTCACCGGTGCAATCTTGCGAATCCGGCGGCAGCCCTGTCTCCGCAAGTGCCATGCCAGAATCAGACACTAGAAGCTCTCCAAACGATAAGGCAATGGCGATCTGGTCGACCGCCCGAGCGCCCTGAACGCTTTGTCGGCTAAGCGACATCTTTGTCACCTTGCTTCTCCACCACAGCCAGCGAGGTGAGTGGCACGAACGCCTTTCCTGGTTCCGGCTTCGGTTCCACCGCTTCCTTATGCACTTTGAACAAGCGCTCCTGGATGGGTGAAGACTTAACAAAGTCCTGATAGGCTTGTTCGAGATGTTCACGGCAAAGCGCACGAACCTCGGATTCGCTCAGACCATCGAAAACCCCGTCGATCTGGCTGCCCTTCAAATATTGGCCCATCCGGCGCAGGATGTGGAGGCGCGCGACTTGGACAACAGACGCGTCAAAGGGGACATCGAGGAAGGCAAAGAATTCCTCTGCGGCGGATAAACGTCCCAGTTCGTCAAGCATACTCATGATTAAAGGGTCTCCATCGTCGCCCGAAAAAGCGGGGCCGGTTGCATGTTCCCATCGAGATCGCCGCCGCTCGCGGGTACGGGCCGGGCCGCATCGGTCCTGCTAGACCCATGCGGATTGACACGCCCCTGCAAGTGAGTAACGCGCGCTTCCAAAAATTCGATCCTGTCAAGCATACGGGCGAGAGCTTCGCCCACCGGATCAGGAATGAGGTGATGTTCGAGGTCGATGCGCCCATCCGATCGCCGCCGGTCGCGTGGATCCCGGACGATCCTTCCTGGAATCCCGACGACCGTCATACCTGGAGGAACATCGTCGACGACCACGGAATTCGCCCCGACCCGAGCACCAGCACAAACAACGATTGGGCCCAAGATCTTGGCACCCGCCCCGATCAGAACATCGCTTTCGACCGTCGGATGGCGCTTGCCGGGCGACCAGCTCGTCCCTCCCAAGGTGACCCCATGGTAGAGAGTCACGTCATCGCCGATTTCCGCGGTCTCACCAATCACAACACCCGCGCCATGATCGATGAAGAGCCGGCGCCCAATCGTTGCGCCTGGGTGAATATCGACATTTGTTACCAAGCGCCCGAACCAGGAAAGGAGGCGCGCTGGGAATCGCAGGCCTTTCCTCCATAGCCGGTTCGCGAGGCGATAGAGAACAACAGCGTGCACTCCCGGATAGGTGAGGATGATCTCAAGCTTATGCCTGGCCGCCGGATCCCGCGCTTTCACGCAGCCGATATCTTCGCGCAACTGCGTCCAAATCCCGACGCTCGGAGATGCGTAGACAGTTCGCCTGAGCGTTTGCGCAGTCACAATCAAGACCCTCGGTCTGCAGTGGCCTCCGCCGCCGGGGCCAGGACATCGGCACCCGCGGCGGCATAGAATTCGAGCAACTCGGATTCCTGGATGGGCCGCTTGAGCGCAACCGCGCGCATGCGAACCTCATCAAGAACGCGCCTTGCCCTGCCTTCATCAACGACAAGGCCGAGCGATGTCAGCGCATTGGAGATCGCCGCCATTCCCGAATGCTTGCCGAGGACGATGCTGCGAGCCCGCCCGAACAGAGCCGGGTCGACGGCTTCATAGCACTCAGGGTCACGCAGGAGTCCCGAGACATGGATCCCGGATTCATGAGCGAACGCTGCCGCCCCGACGATGGACTTCGCAGCTGGAATTGGCCGGCGCGCACTCCGCGCGACAAGCTCTGCGAGAGAGGTGAGCTGGGTGAGATCAACGGCTGTCTTCCGGTCGGAGACCTGGGCGAGCGCGGCAACGACTTCTTCAAGCGCGGCATTACCCGCCCGTTCGCCAAGGCCGAGAACACAAACGCTGGCGTGGGTCGCTCCGCCGCGTATAGCGGCGAGTGTGTTTGCGGTCGCGAGGCCGAGATCGTCATGGCCGTGGAATTCAAGCTCAATGTCCATTGCCTGCCGCAAGCCCCGGAAAATGTCATGTGTCTTGAAAGGATCAAGGACCCCGAGCGTGTCCGCAAAGCGAAAGCGGTGCGCTCCAGCAGATTTTGCAGCGGCAACAACCTCAAGGAGAAATTCGAAATCCGCGCGGCTTGAATCTTCGCCGCCGACCGACACCGTAAATCCCTTATCGCGCGCATAGGAAACCACCCGGTGAATGCGCGCAATGACGTCCTCACGGCTTGATCTGAATTTCACCCAGATCTGCCGGTCAGATACCGGAACTGACAAATTGATCCGAGTGAGACCTGTTTCGAACGCGGCATCAACATCGGCCTCGGTCATCCGGCACCAAGCGATGACTGCCGCGTTTCGCACCGCTGCGCCCACCGCTGCAATGGCTTCAATCTCAGCAGCACCCATCGCAGGGATCCCGGCCTCGATCTCGTCGACTCCGGCGGCATCAAGTCCCCGCGCGATTGCAATTTTTTCTTCAACCGTAAAAGCAACGCCCGGCGCCTGCTCGCCATCGCGAAGCGTCGTATCATTCACGATCACGGGCGGGAGAAACGGCGGCGCGGTCATCTCTTTCTCACGCATCATTCGTCGCGCAACGTTCTACGTTCGCTTGCCTCTCCTGCCACATGGGCGATATCTCTCTCAGCTTTGTGATGATGCCCGGCAGAATCTCAAGAACCCGGTCAACTTCCTCGGCGGTGTTTTCGCGAGACAGCGAAAGCCGGATGGCTCCATGCAAGGCCTTGCTCGGAACGTCCATCGCGCGCAGGACATGAGAAGGCTCGGTCGAACCCGAGGTGCAAGCCGATCCAGATGATGCAGCGATGCCCTCTTTATTCATATGGTGAAGGATCGCCTCGCCATCGATGTATTCGAAAGCAATGTTCGATGTATTCGGCAGCCTGTTTTGGTCATCGCCCGTCACAGCGCAATGGCCAATCTTCTGGAGCAGCCCTCGCTCAAGGCGATCACGCAAGGCACCGACGCGCGTGCGTTCCTCTTCCATATGCACCGCCGCGAGTTCTGCGGCTTTGCCGAGCCCGACGATCGCCGGCGCGTTTTCGGTGCCGCCACGCCGGCCGCGCTCCTGATGGCCGCCGCGAATGAGTGGCTTGAACTTTACACCCTTGCGAACATAAAGCGCGCCGATCCCCTTTGGTCCGTGCAGCTTGTGCCCCGACAGCGAGAGCATATCGATTTTCGTAGCCTTGAGATCGATCGGGATCTTGCCAGCCGCTTGCACCGCATCGGTGTGGAAAAGCGCGCCAGCGTCATGGGCGAGTTCAGCCAACCGCTCTACCGGGAACAGCGTTCCCGTCTCATTGTTTGCCCACATGACCGAAACGAGGGCCGTGCGTGGTCCGAGCGCTCGCTGATAGGCCTCGACATCCAAACGGCCGCGCCCATCGACCCCAATGTAATGAACCTTTGTTCCACGGGATTTTTCGAGATAGGCCGCGAGCGAAAGGATTGCCGGATGCTCGACCGTCGTCGTGATGACCTCATCGCGCTCCGCTTGGCCTTCAAGAGCCGAGAGAATTGCCGCACTATCGGATTCCGTTCCACCCGAAGTGAAGATAATCTCGTGATCGAACGCAGCTCCGACAAGCGCTTGCAGATTTTGACGGGCCTGCTTCAAAGCACCGGCAACATGGGTACCAAAGGCATGTGCCGAAGAGGCGTTGCCGAACTGCTCGGTAAAGTACGGCAGCATTGCGGCAAGAACCTCGGGGTCCGTGCGGGTCGTTGCATTGTTGTCGAGATAGATCGGCCGCACGGAACGCCTCTCTCAATGACCTGCCTTGACTCCGCCCATGACAGGAACAAGACGCACAAACTCACCGAGCTTCTCCACGACCCTCGCCTGGATACCTTCGAGGGTGGCGCTGCTCAATTTGCAAAAAACGCAAGCGCCCGTGAGCTTGACCATCACTTTGTTGCCGCAGACCTCGATGAGCTCACAATCTCCGCCATCTCGGCGCAAATTGGGGCGAATCTCGTCTATCACGTCCTTGATGAGCTGAAGGCGTTTCGCATCCGCCGCCGCCGTGTCACCTGTTTGCTCGGATTCAGCCAACATGTTCTACCTTCGCTCCATGATAGGCATTAAATGATCGCGCGATGATTGGTGGGTCAGCCGAACGACTTGCCGCAGGCGCAGCTCGAGGTTGCATTCGGATTTTCGAAGGTAAATCCCGATCCTTCGAGGGCCACGACGAAATCGATGGTCGTGCCTGCGAGCAGATCATGGCTGTTCATATCGACAAAGACCCTAACGCCGTCCCGCTCAACAACGGTATCGTCCGGCTCGGCTTCATTCACAAGGCCCATCAGATATTTGTAGCCGGCACAGCCGCCCGCCTCGACCTTGATGCGCAATCCGCCAACCTGTCCGGATGCGCCTGCCATCGCACTTCGCACCGCATCGAGAGCGCTATCGGTCAGGTTAATCATTATTTACCTCTTCACTCGCGAGGGACTACATAGCACCCGAAAAGCAAGCCGCATGCCACCGGGCAACCACCTGATATTACAGCCTTCTTGGCCGAAGGGCTGTTGTGTTTGCGACGTATGTCCGGTTTACGACAAGCGTTTCTCCGGCGCCCTCAAAAACGGCTCCCGCGAACGGTGCGACATGGGGTCGCTTGCGCCGAAGCTGCAACCAAGGCACTTGTCCAGCGAATTCGAGTTTGGCTCGCCCCATGTGCGCGGCTCACTTTTGCCATGCAAAGCGGCGGATCATTTGCATCAGCATCACAAGCCGCATCGCGCAACCGGTTTGCCGACAAGTTGAAGGATTATCCATGACAACGATTGAGAAAACCGCGACGACCATTGAGAAGACCGCCCTCGGCCGGCTGGATCAGGAGGGACGTCTCTTGAATGCTGTTTTGAAGAGTCCCACAACGAAACCAGGGCGATTCGGCTTCCGGGGTGACATCGCTCTCAAGTTCCAAGCACAACTCGCGGATGAAAAACGTCCACCGGATTTCTCAATCGAACAGGTTCTTACCATTGCCCAAGAGGACGAAGCGACAATCCCTGTTCTTGCCGGTTACTTGCACTCCTTCGCCTATCTGCAAAACGTAACAGAAGTCCTGAAGGACCTGCTGAGCCCAGCGGGAACCTACTTCATGTTTTGCAACAACATAGATCTTCTCGCGAAGTATCGTGTTACCCTCGATGGACTCACATTCTTTGTTCTACCTTGCGATGAGTCGACCGTGTGGAAGGAGATGCTCGAACTGATGAGCATCGACAAGAACGACATCAAGAAGCTCGACACTGCCGGAAAGCTCGATTACCTCCTCGATGCGGCGCGGGGCTTTGATGAAAAATATGAGGCCATCACTTACGAGCAAGGGCTCGCCTTGATGGGCCCAGTCAAGAACCGCAACGAAAATCGTCCGGTCTGACTTCAAAAGGGCGAGGAGGAAGCGCGGATCAGCCTTCCTTTTCGTCTGAGACCTCCTCGTCGTCCTCGTCCTCGAGCAGAGTGACCCCTAAAACACAAACGTCGTTATCGAGAACACTCAACGCGACGGGCGTCAGGCTCCGGCCCTTGCACGGCCCGTCGACGCACATGCCGGTTCCGAGTTCGAACAACGCCCCGTGCTTCCCACACATCAGCCGGATGCCGTTCGGATCCAGGAACTGATTGCGTTCCCAGTCGAGATTGACCCCGTCGTGCGGACATTTGTTGACGTAGCCAAATACCTGCTTGCCCCATCGGACGACGACGATCGGCCATGGACGCTGCGTGCCATCGTCATCGACGCGCATTAGTTGAAAGCCCCTGGCCCTTTGGCTCGGAATATCATTCAACCCGCAGATCGCGTAGGCAATCGCTGAATCCGTATCAACCTCGCTCATAATGTCCCGCCCATCTTCACATTGTCCTGCGGTTGGCCACCGGCAACCTTCACTCCTTTGCTCAAAAGCAGTGCATTGGCAGCAAGCGAAAACTCCTGCCAGGCCGCGGCAATATCCCGAAGTATTGTCTGCATATATTCCTTCGACAAATGATGCTCGCTAGGGAAATTCGACAGCGCACAGGACGTTGCGTTAAAGGCAGTGACGTCATCAAGTAAAGCCTGCATGATGTCGCGGAACGGGGCCTGCACATCGGGGGTCAAGGCCGAGCGCCCGCGGTCGACCTTGACGTCATTCATTTCGAAAGGCAGTTCGTCGAGAACGCCGAGGGCTTTGCTATAGACTTCTTCCATCGCTTCAAGGACAGCGCGCTGGGTGAGCTGATCCCTTTGCTGCTTCGCAAGGCTGCGGTTAAGGCGGTTACGATAGCTGTCGAAGGCAGCATCCGCCTGGCTCGCCACCCATTCGCGAAACCGCTTTAGGCTCGCAACATTCAGCGAGTGCGCGTCTAATTCGGTGCCGTCCTCAGCGGGCCTCTGAATCTGAGCCGCGGTATTCCGCGTGCGTAAGAGCTCGCGGGAGATTCGCTTTGCGCTCTCGAGCGCGCCTTCGAGGTAACCGCTACCGTGGGCCGCCGTTTCTGACCCTCCCAAAAGAAGCTTTCCGTTCCAGAAACTCCGTCGCAAGAGCGGATTGGCGAAATCCGCATGCTCGGAAGCCGGCCCTGCACGATCCAGAGTGCTGCAAGTCAATAGCTCCGCAGCCCAGTCCTGATAATGCTGCTCGCCCTCTTCCAGAGCCGGACCAAAGACCTGGCCCATTTGGTTAGCCATGAGCATAGGAAGACCGACGCTGAAGGATTGGCGCAGGTCCGGCGACAGGGCGAGGAATCCGCCAAGCGCGGCTTTGCTCGAAGTCATGTCGCACGCATCGAAGATTTCACCGAGCACTGCCTGCTCATGAGTCACAAAGGCGTTGCCGGACTGGCCTTCGTCGCGCCACAGAGCCTTGTCGTAACTTATGACGACCTTGGCTTGCGCAGCCATCCAAGTCTCGGTCGCGCGCATGGCATCGCGCGTTTCGCTGTCGAGTTCTGGCTCAAACCGGACGTGTTCTTCAAGGAGTCGGGGTGGAAGCGCGAGCACAACTTGCCGTGCCGCAACCTTGACCAGCCGATCCTCGCATCGAAACACCAGTTCAATGAACTCGCCCCGATCCGCTAAGCTGGTCAGGAAATGTCCCAATCGCACGCTTTCGGCGGGCAGCTTCGACGCCAGGGCATCGACAAGCCTTGCCATCCCCCCCTCGATGCGCCTGGCGCCATTGTGCACGCCTTCGCCGTCGAACCGCTCGGGTTTTTTGTCGGGATCACGAAGATGGAGCAGGGTGCCTTGATCGTGCTGAGGGAAATCCTTGAGCCCCGATTCAGACACGAAGCGGGCAATGAGGGGCTGCGTCTGCGGCCAGAACCAGGTCGGACCAAGATCGACGGCGATGTCCCTTTGCGGGCAAACAGTGGTGAGCACGCGCCCGCCTAGCCGTCCACGGGCTTCAAAGAGCGCGAACTCCTGGCTTTGTCCATGCAGGGCTTCCGCCAAGGCAAGGCCGCAGACGCCGCCTCCGATGATCGCCGTATCAAGCATTGGCCGTCCTTTATCTTCCATTACGAAGCAGACCTTGCAAGAATCGTGGCAAGACTTACAGCAAGCGCGCGCGAAGGATTTTGTGTTGACCGCACCCTTTCCGGCGAAGGGCGGCCCTTATTTCGCATAGACGCCTTTCGCGCGAATTCTTCCTTGATTTCTTCACGCAGCTGTCGCACCCGGAGAACCATGACCGACGAAAGCACGATCCTTGCCGCCAATGCAGCCTTCTATATCGCTTTCGCAAATGCAGATGTGGATGCGATGGGCCGCCTCTGGGCAGACGACGACGCCATCTCCTGCATTCATCCCGGATGGCCTGCGATCATCGGACGCACAGCGGTGGTCGGTAGCTGGCGTAGCATTCTCGAGGGTGCCCGCGCCCCAGCCATTACATGTCACGACCCCCATGCCATCATCACGGGCGATGAGGGGCGCGTCCTATGTGTCGAGATGATCGGCCCGCTCGCGCTCGCGGCGAGCAATCATTTCAGGCGAATCGGCGAAATGTGGCGCCTCGTACACCACCAATCAAGCCCGATTGCGAGAGCCGAAGGTCACGCTTCGCGCGATGAATTTCCTCCCCCTGAGCACATTCACTAAAGACCACGTTCCACGCCGCCGGACTTGCCTGCACGAAGCGGCGAGGAGGTCAGTTGGCACAAAATTTGATGGGTCTTGGCGACGCATCGGAATAGGAGGATTGCAGTGAAAGTCGCGGAAGCGTTCGCAAATTGCGGGATCGAGGAGCTCAAGGCGCTTCTCGATGGAGGGACTCTAACCGTTTATTCGGTCGCCCGCCCAATCGAACCGGATAGCCCCGTGGATCGGAGTGGCGTCTTGGCGGCCTTTACCTTCGCTTCACCTGCGTTCGGGCCAGAATCCGAAGGGCTGGAGACTCCGGCATTCGTCGAAAATCCAGTGGCCGCAAAAAACGTTGGCACGCCAGGTTTTGCGCGGGCTTGCAAGGCGGATGGGACCGTGGTCGCTGACTTTTCGGCCGGACCTGGGGATCGCGAGATTAAGTTTGACGCGGTCTCTTGTTCGCACGGCGCTCCGATCACCCTCAAGAAGTTCAAATTCATGGCGGAGGGCAGCTGGCCAGAGAAGCGTGAATATTATGAGGCGAGACCGCGCACCGGCTACGCCCTGCCCCGCAACCCGTGACGTGGCGGCCTCTCGCCAGCGGAGTGGAAACTTTCAAGTCGGTGTTCCTTAAGCGACACATGTCATTAACTCTACATAGAGACAAGCGCGCATGAGCTATCAAAATCCTGAAGCGCTGGTGAGCACGAGCTGGCTCGCGGAGCATCTGACGGACCCGGATCTGCGAATTCTCGATTGCACGTGGCATCACGTCAGCACCAATCTCGATGGACGAACGCAGTACCGTGGTCGCCATTTGCCCGGGTCCGTTCACTTTGACATCGACCATGTCGCGGACAAGTCCAATCCCTTGCCGCACATGCTGCCAAAGGAAGCCGAGTTTGCCACCAAAATCGGCTTATTGGGGATCAGCAACAGCGATCGGGTCATTGTTTACGATCGCTTGTGCGGCGGATCAGCAGCGGCTCGCGTTTGGTGGATGTTCCGGGTCTTCGGCCACGAAAACGTGGCGATGCTCGACGGTGGCTATGGCAAATGGACGAAGGAAAAGCTCCCGACGGAGATGTCTCCGGTCCGGCCCGAGCCACGAAGCTTCGCGGCAACCTTTTCCTCCGCGCTCGTTCGGAGTCTGAGTGACATGAAAGCCAATCTCGCCAGCGGCACCGAACAAGTCATCGACGCCCGCGGTCCCGGTAAGTTTGACGGAACCCAAGAGGATCTCTTCCCGGTCAAGAAGCTTGGGCATATCCCGAACGCTGTCAACATTCCATGGGCGGATTTGATCGATCCTGAATCGGGTGCTTTCATTTCGCCTGGGGCCCTCGAGGCCCGCTTCCAAGCGGCCGGCATCGATCTTCAGCGCCCGATCGTATCGACATGCGGCTCCGGCATTACCTCCTGCGTCGTGGCGCTCGGACTCTACTTGCTGGGACATAAGACCGCGGCGGTGTACGATGGCTCCTGGGCAGAGTGGGGCCTTGCCGAAGATACACCTGCAGTTGCTGCTTGAGACGCGGGAGACTTAGTGATGAGCGAGAACGATGAGGCTCTCAGAGTTGTCGCGGCCGGCACCGAATATGAACTCCTCGCCTCGCAGGATGAGACGAGCTTCCTACTGCGCTATAAAACTGAGAACTTATCCGCCCGCCTTCAGGGTGACGACGCAGCCCGCTTTCGGGCGGATTACGAAGCAATCAAATCACAATTTCCAACGTGGCCCACTGATCAAACCCTCGCTCAGCTCTGGGACCAAGGCGGATACAGCTGGCTCGCAATCGAAGAGGCATGTTGACGATGGCTACGCTCGTTAAGGTCACCCAGGACGGTCGCAAATTGGAAGTCGTCGGCTTGGCCATTCTGCTCGATGGACAGCTTGAGGCCTTTGAGCTGATCGAGGTCAAGATGCATCCCAATCGGCGGGCGATCTTGCAAGTGCTACCCGAGGCGACCCATATAGCTGGACGCGTTGCATTGACGCGTGAAGAAGCCGCCATTGTGGACGCTGCATTCAAGGAAGCCGAAGCTGAAATTCTGGCCAATCCGGCGGCCATTAACGAGCGCTTCCGGATTGCCGCCATGTGGAAGGCGCGCGAACAAGGCATCGAATAGGCAGGCGTTCAGGCCGCGCTTTCCTCCGCGTGCACCAACCGCCTCTCGCCGTCCTCGGAGCCGAAGCAACTAGCGTAATCATCGCATTCCGAGCAGACC
Source organism: Methylocella sp. (assembly GCA_035515355.1). Classification (GTDB taxonomy): domain Bacteria; phylum Pseudomonadota; class Alphaproteobacteria; order Rhizobiales; family Beijerinckiaceae; genus Methylocapsa. The sequence goes on along the minus strand of DATJBL010000111.1, from coordinate 8,780 downwards.
GGAGAGGTGCACAAGGTGAAGCCCTCCGACCCGCACACCATGCGATATAGAAATTTTTTCCATTTCATGTCGTGTTGATTTTTGTCAGCCAGTCTCGCGAAATGCCGCTTCATAAGGCGCGAAAGCTCGCTGCGGTCGCGTAGCCCTAGATCCTGCCAGAGATGGTGAGGCCATTTGCAGCGCCGAGCAATCATCGCTGCAAGAGGCCGCTCTAAAGGGCTTGCGCCGGTGGAAAACATCCCCAGAATGTCGCGCAGCGATTGCTCCTCTTCGTCGATTAGGAGTCTGCCCTCGCCCCTGGCATTTTCGAAGAACGCCGTCGCATCCGGAAACATCCCGCTGATGAGATCACTTAAGGCTGGCCCTTCCAGCCCAATCCCATCGGCGATCCGGCGCTCGTCACCATCCGCTTCATTGATGGCGAGAGCGAGAATGGACGCCACTGTGTGGAGATCGAACGCTTCATATGCCGAATGAGCGGAGACTCCGATCAACCATTGATAGGCTTCTTCCGCGCTCATTCTACTGCCTCGCCTCAGGCGGCCTCGGCTTTCTCGGCAACATGGGTCTGGCAATTGGTTGGGCAGACGCGCGCACAAGCACCGCACCCGATGCAAGCGCCCTCGTCGTTCATGACCATGATCTTTTTTTCGACCTCATCATCATCTTCATCGTCGAGGGCCACGAGTTCGCCGTCCTCATTGAGGCCTTTCAGTGTCATCACTTCGCGGCCGCATACCTTAAAGCAGCGGCCGCACCCGATGCATTTCTCCGGGTCGATCGCCTGGAGAAACTCAGGCTGCCATAAACGTCCATCTCGGGTTGCATGTGACTCTGACATGGTGGAGAACCTTAGAAGTTAGACGGTCTCAAGCGCTTTCAGATTGGCGCGCTTGAGTTCCAGTTCGGAAAACGCATCGTGGGCCTTCTGAGCAACACTCAGAATCATCTGCCAATTCACCGGAAGCTCCTCCGATAAATCATGCAAGTCCATCTTTGCTTGCATGGCCTTCGCAGACAGCTTCTTGATCTCGGCCTTCAACGCTTCAACATCGCTCATTATCAAAACCCCTGATCAATATTTTGCTACGTCCGGGAATTTGTTGATCATTTCAACGCCGGCTTTGACGAACTTATCTCCCTCTTCGGCAAGCTTGGCGAGGCTGTCGAAGCCGAAGCGATGCACATCGCGTAGCTGCTTATTGACGACGATCAGCCGGCCACCAATGAGCACCATGCGGCCGAAGCCTTCGTGGCTCATCTTCAACATCGGAGAAATCATCACGCCCGTTTCCTTTTCCACAGCGAGCGCTACGGCATTGAAGAAAAGCTCGAGCCGCCAAATCGTATCTGGATCGGGATCCCCGATGATCGGCAACGCCCTGCGCTTCTCTTTGTCGACGATGTAGGGCTCAAGCAAATCCAAGTCACCCTTATTATCCCAGGTGCCATGGGTATCCTGCGCCCGCCATATTTTGATCAGCTCCTTCACGAAAGGCGCTTGCGCGGCCGGATCACTTTCTTTTGCCAACGCGACTTCAGCCATCTCAGCCTCACTCATCGAAATCGAAGCTCCTCTCCTTGCCCTTTGCTAAGGCCTTGCGCAGCCATGGGGGCGGCGTACCCTTCAAAACATCCTCGAGCTTCACCAAAAGATCCGAGATTTCTTCCGGCTGATTGACCTTCATCGGATGGATGTTATTTGCCACGACCCGCGCCGCGCCGGATCCGCCGATAGCCGCAACATACAAAATCGCACAATCCTTGATGGCTTCAATCTTCGGCGCGAGTTTGTCTTCGTTGCCATCTTCCTTGAGGTCCCCCTCAAATTGAATGGCTTCCAGAAAACGATGGCCTTCCGGCCCGATCTCATAGATCGCAATGTTCTTGGCCCAGCCAAAGTGCGCATCCACACGCTTCAGATCCTGGGTTGCAAATGCGATTTTCATTAAACCTCTGCCTCTCCTTTGGCGCTAATGGGTGGACGCCGTGGCGGCGGCCTCGATTGACAATCCACTTGGCGTCCGCCAAGTGTCGGGAGTCGGCTCGTGATGTTCCTCGGCATCGGCGATAATCAGATTGCTGAGATCGAAAATCAGGTCCCGTGTGCCGCGGTATCCCACAGAGACAAGGTGCCCTGCTCCCAATCGGTCGAACATGGGCAGTCCCATGCGATAGAATGGGATCTTCAAACGCTCCGCCGCTTGGCGGCCGTGAGAGTGTGTAATCAGGAGATCGCAGCCCTTCTCCTTTGCGAGGGTCTCAAGATCCTCCAAATCACCAATAAGCACTTCGTCCGTGGGGACACGCTCAAGGACAGGGGACTCGGTCGTCGTCACTGTAACTGCGACCTTAGCGCCCATCTCATGCAACATGCTGCTGATATCGAATAGCAAGTCAGGCTCGGCCCCGATGGCGAGCTTGCGCCCCCCAATGTGGAAATGACCATCGAGCATCGCGTCAACAAGCTGTCCACGCTGGCGGCGGTACTTAAGTGGAACCGGGTTACCGCTGATCGAGCTCAGGAACATCATAAAATCATCATTGGGAGCAAGGCCGCAAAGACGATCCCAGAGTTTATACGGGATGCCCGCTTTCTTCTTCATCGCTTCCGCGGCACGGCGCATTTGCTCACCGATCGCGATCGTCCAGGACGCATAACCCATGGTCGCGACCTCTTCGACGCCGATGCCGCCAATCGTCGTCGGCGTGAACTCATCAGGAATATGCCCATCGAGCGATCCGCCAAGGTCGGGAAGAAAGGAAGGTTCCAGCCCGAAATCCTCGATGATCGTGCGCAACTCGTCGATATCACCTGGCGTCAGATGGCACCCCGGCAGAACATTGACGCGGGTAGCATCCCGCCGCGCCAAATTGCTAGGCGTGTCAACAAGCACCTCGACCATGCGGGCAACAGTCTTCTCCCAACCATCTTGAAATGCGTCCTTGAAATCGGGGGTGGACACATACACTAAGGGAAACTCTGCAAGCACCGGATACTTTTCACGAATGAGCCTGATATATCCCTCAACGTCATCGCCCTTGGTTTCCGTCACGCCTGTTGAGCAAATTCCGATGAGTTCTGGCTTCGCCCTGTTGTAGATATTGAGGATGGCCTGCTCGACGTTCTCAAGACCCCCAAGGACAGTCGCAACTTCACTCATTGCCGTTGTCTGCAGGGGAATCGCCTCTTTGAAATGGCGCACAAACAGAACCAGACCAAACGACGTGCAACCTTGCGATCCATGCAGCAGCGGCATAGCCCCGCGCAGCCCCATGAAGGCCAGTGCTCCACCAATCGGCTGGCTCATCTTCAACGGATTGACCGCGCAGGCTTTCTTACCGATAGTGATTTTGGCCATCAGCTTTTCACTCCGCAGCGGCAAGGACGGGAACGTCGGCCGCCTCGGCGACAACAGGCAAGCTTGCCAAGATTTCTTCAATCCTTACGCTGCAAGCGCCACATCCCCCCGAAGCATTCGTCTGTTCTCTAACACCTTCCACGGTCGTCAATGCGTGGGCGCGGACCGCATCTTCGATCGTGCCGAGATCAACGCTTTTGCAATTGCATATTTTCTTAGCGCGTCGCGCCTTTTCAGCGAGTTCCGGATTAGCCGCCAGCGCCGCCGCTTCCGCGTCGAGTTGAGCAATCGCTTTCGCCTGCCAGCTATTCTCTGGATTGTCCCACGGCGCAGGCTTGCGCACCTGTTCCCAAATCGGATTGAACAGCGCTTTATCAATCTCTTCAACCAACTTTACCATACCAACATAGCCCATATAGGCGTGATGGCGTTCTTGGTTGATATCGAGCCACGGCATCGAAGCTTTCAATGCGATGAATTGGGAGCGGCCGCCCGAAAGCATGATGTCAGCCCGCGCATCCTTGAGCATCTTATACATTTCGCGCGGGGTCATATCGTCGATCATATGGGCATCCTGGCCCATGAGCTCCTTGATCCGCTCCTTGTCCTCTTTGGTGGACTTTTTGACACTTGTGCCGACAAGCTCAAGTCCAGCTTCCTGCAGCGCGGCAAGAACGGACCAAGATTTGACGCCCCCGGTAATAAGCAAAACTTTCTTACCCTTGAACCGTGGCTTGTAAGGCTCGATGGCAGCCCAGGCCCGGGCTTCTTCGCGTGCAATCACCGCTTCGGTCCGGCCGATCAGCTCGTCGGGGGCGCCCCTTTCCACCAGCAATCGGGCGATCTCCCGAAGGGAATCGCTCGAATCGGAAATTCCATAAAATGAACCCTCGAAATAGGGAATACCGTAACGCTCCTCCATTTTGCGCGCGACATTGATCATCGCTTTGGAGCAGACCATCATCGAAGCTCGGGCTCGGTGAGAGTAAGCGACCTCCCGGTACTTCCCATCACCTGAGATGCAGGAGAGAATACGAATCCCCAACTCGTCGAGAAGAGGTTTGACCTGCCACAACTCGCCGGAAAGGTTATACTCTCCGATAATGTTAAGATCATAGGGAGTTGTGTAATCGGGCTCTTCTGTTCCGATCACATGCTCAAGAATGGCTTCTCCGGCGAGCTTATTGCCAAGATTCTTAGGCCCGACGAAGCCAGGTGAGTTGATGGGGATAACCGGTTTGCCAAATTTTTCCCGAGCTGCTTTGCAGACCGCATCGATATCATCCCCGATCATTGCGGGAACGCAGGTCTGGTAAACAAAAACAGCCGGCGGATCGTATTTTTCAATGATTTCCTTAATTGCTTTATAAAGCCTCTTCTCGCCACCAAACACGACATCGGTTTCATTGATGTCGGTCGTAAAGCCTGTCCGCCAGATATTCGAGCCGGACGATTTCGCGCCCCGGTTATCCCAAGAGTTCCCTTCGCAGGCAATCGGACCGTGGACGAGATGAGCGACGTCGGTCAGGGGTTGCAGAGCGATTTTCGCTCCATCAAAGGCACACCCGCCGGCCGCCCCGCCCGGCTGCAGCTGTTTCGTGCAACCCTTTTTACGCTCGGCTTCGGATTTGTTCGCGTTTTTACCGCACCCCGGCTCATTGAAAACAGCTTGAATCGTGGACGATAGCGAACTCATGAGACACTCCTATCTGGCTAGCCAGGAGCTCACGACGTTCTTCCGAACGTCACCTTCCGGTAGATCTTAGAAGGTCGGAGCGGCCGCTATTCTCGGATGGGTTACCGTTAGCGACCGCTCGCCATCTATCTCGCCTCGTTCCTTAGCGAATAATGTCGTAGCTATAGTCGGTCTTGGCCGGAACGATCGTATTCTTGTCGATCTCGTCGAAGATCTTGTCGAGGATCCACACCAACACATTCATACTGCCTTGGTAGCCCCACACCGGATAGCGATGGTGGTGGTGACGATCAAAGACGGGGAAGCCGATCCGGATCAGCGGCGTGCCGGTATCGCGCTCCAAATATTTTCCGTATGTGTTACCGATCAGGAAATCCACCGGTTCGGTAAACAGCAGCGACCGCATGTGCCAGAGGTCGCGTCCGGGATAAACATGGCAATTGCTTCCGAAAGGCGAGCTATCGAAAAGCGCTTGGACCTTTGCGTCCCAGGCTTTCCCGCCATTCGTGGCTAGGACGTGGGTCGGTTCAGCACCGAGCTCAAGCAAGAATCCCGCAAGTCCGAGGCAAAGATCTGGATCACCATAGATGGCGAACTTCTTACCGTGGATGTGGGCGCTCGAGTCGGCGATCGCGTCAACAAGCCGGCCCCGCTCCCTCGCCAAAGCTTCCGGAATGGGCTTGCCGGTAATCCGCGAAATTTCCATGAGGAATTTATCGGTCGCGGTCACACCCACGGGATGATTGAACGCAACGACCTCATGGCCGTGAGCTTGGATCAGAGGAAGGGTCTTCTCGGTGCAGAATTCCTGCATGGAGATGGTTGCCTTCGCATGAATTGAGTTGGCCGCTTCTTCAAGCGTCGTACCGCCATCATACATCCGGAATTCACCATCCGTGGGTGTATCCCAAACATCGCTGTTGTCGCAGAGAATGGTGTATTCCACGCCCATCAGGTCGAAGATCCGCTTGACCTCACGGAGATTACCAACCGTGTAGCCATCGAATCCACCGATGAAATTTATTTTATCGTTGGGCTGCCGCTCGAGCTTTGGCGCTGTGCCGGCTTTGCCGTCCCAGAAATGCTCGAAAATCCCCTTCAACACATTGTCGTAGCCGGTTATATGGCTGCCGACAAAGGCAGGGGTATGGGCGAATGGCACGTCAAAGTCCGCTGGGACCGACCCCTTCTCTTTCGACGTCTTAATGAAAGCGTTGAGGTCATCTCCGATGACTTCCGCCATGCAGGTGGTCGAGACGGAAATCATTTTGGGCTTATACATATTGTAGGTGTTGGCGAGGCCATCGATCATATTGTTGAGGCCGCCGAACACCGCTGCGTCCTCGGTCATCGAAGAGGAGACGCAGGAACTCGGCTCCTTGAAATGCCGGGAGAAATGGCTGCGGTAATAAGCGACGCAGCCCTGCGATCCGTGAACGAACGGTATTGTTCCTTCAAAGCCCACTGCGGCGAAGACAGCGCCTAGCGGCTGGCACGCTTTCGCTGGGTTGACGGTCAGCGCCTCCCGAGCGAAGTTTTTTTCCTTATATTCCGGTGTCTTGGCCCATTCGCGAACCCGCTCGACCTCAGCCGGATCACGTGGATTCTCGAACATCTTCTTCTTGTTCGCCAGCATTTGCTGATATTCCGGACCACGGAATAGCTCGAAGTGATCGAGCACGTGTTCGGCATTCTGGGTCATTCTCAAGCCCTTTTTGAATCTACGATCTCATCATGGGAGCTGGCTCCTCCAATCGCGGAAGAGCCAGCAGATAATGTTTACTCCGCAGCGATCAGTTCCGGCATTGGAGCAGTCTTCCAGGGAGCTTTCGCCATCTTCCAAATCGGAGCGTTGATGGCCATGTCCATGTCACGGGCGAAGATCGCAAAACCGTCGTAGCCGTGATAGGGTCCCGAGTAGTCCCAGGAATGCATCTGCCGGAAAGGCACACCCATCTTTTGGAAGACGTATTTCTCCTTGATCCCCGAACCGACTAAGTCGGGCTGGATCTTTTCGACGAATTTCTCAAATTCATATCCAGTCACATCGTCGTAGATCAGCGTGCCGTCCTTGACGTAATGCTGGGCCGTACGCTGATAGTCGTCATTATGGCCAAACTCATAGCCGGTTCCGACGACCTCCATGCCGAGATCCTCATAAGCGCCAATCACGTGACGCGGACGAAGACCGCCAACAAACAGCATGACTGTCTTGCCTTCGAGGCGAGGCCGGTATTTCGCAATAACGGCATCCATCAAGGGTTGATACTTCGCGATGACACGCTCGGCACCCTCTTTGATTTTGTCGTCGAAGTAGCCCGCAATCTTGCGGAGGGACTCCGCGATCTTCGAGGGTCCGAAGAAATTATATTCGCACCACGGAATACCGTATTTCTCTTCCATGTGGCGGGAAATGTAGTTCATCGAACGGTAGCAATGGAGAACGTTGAGTTTAGCTTTGGGCGTCGCCTCGAGTTCGGCCAAGCTGCCGTCTCCAGACCACTGTGCGATAACCCGGAGCCCCATTTCCTCGAGCAGGATACGGGAAGACCATGCATCGCCGCCGATGTTATAGTCACCGATGATAGCAACGTCATAGGGCGTTGGCTCGAAGCGGGGCGGCGTGTCCGGGTTAATCTTGTCAAAAACCCAATCCCGAATCGCGTCGTTGGCAATGTGGTGGCCAAGCGATTGGGACACACCGCGGAAGCCCTCACAGCGGACAGGAACGATGGTCTTGCCCTCATATTCCTTGGACTTCTGTTTGGAAACCGCCTCGATATCATCGCCGATCAAACCGATCGGGCATTCCGACTGAACCGTGATGCCGTTGTTCAGCGGGAAAAGCTCCTGGATTTCGTCCATGATCTTGGCAAGCTTCTTGTCGCCGCCAAAGACAATGTCTTTTTCCTGGAAATCCGAGGTAAATTGCATGGTCACGAAGGTATCAATTCCGGTCGTGCCGATATAATAATTGCGTCTCGCGGCCCAGGAATATTGGCCACAGCCAACAGGTCCGTGGCTAATATGGATCATGTCCTTGATCGGACCCCAGACCACGCCTTTCGACCCGGCGTAGGCGCAGCCGCGGATCGTCATAACCCCCGGGATAGACTTGATGTTGGATTTGACGCCGCAGTCGGATTTCCCGGCTTCATGCACATTGAGGTGCTTGGCGCGTCTTTTAGCGGTCTTTTCCGGATAGACCTTCAAGACCTCGTCGATCAGCTCTTTGTTGCGGGCTTTGATTTCCGCAATGGTCTCTGTTTTCGCCAAGCTCATGGCGCTACCTCTCTTAATCCCTGTTGTCACGCCGCAGTCCGGCCCCTCAGGTGAGGGGCCGGGTTGGTTTCCGTAGCGGTTAGGCGGTTGCCAATTCGGCGGCCGACTTGCCGATCTGGCTTTCGTCCACCGACTTCATGATGCCGTGCTCCATCAGCATGTCTTCGAGTTCGTCCATGGTGATGGGGGTCGGGATGATGCCCTTGCCCTGGTTGGCGTGAACCTTGGTGGCGAGGTTCCGGTAGTGGTTGGCCTGCGCGGACTCGGGCGCATATTCGATCACCGTCATGCGGCGAAGTTCGGCGTGCTGAACGATATTGTCGCGCGGCACGAAGTAGATCAGCTGGGTGCCGAGCTTCTTGGCCAAGGCTTCCGCGAGCTCGAGCTCCTTGTCGGTCTGACGCTCGTTGCAGACGAGGCCGCCAAGACGCACGCCGCCG
>DATJBL010000110.1:0-2668 GCA_035515355.1 Methylocella sp. | reverse complement strand
AGTGTGGCAACTGACAAGGCTTCGGTCATGGTTTGCCTTAACTGCTTGTTCGTTCACGCGCCAACAGCGGCTGTGTCACAGGGAGGCGGCCCAATAGCCCTGCTGCTCCTTTGTCCGAAAGCGCATCAACAATTCACTAAGGTCCCGGCGGATGAGGAATGCGGATGGGAATCATGACACGATCACCTTGCGAAGGGACCGCCTTATTCTGCCAGGGGCCAACCATTACAGAGTCAGGATAGAGAACATGCACCTTCGCGCAAGGATGCCGAGCTTTGATCAAGCACTTGTGAAGCAGGCCAAGCGCGCTTTTGACTCTCCTCAGGCGCCGCGCGGCATTGAGGCAGACCAACCTTATGCCGCCGGCGGAAGACGACGTGTGCTACGGATGAACTCTGGAATGGCGTAGACGATTGCAGGCGGCGTTTGGTGCCACGAGCGAGACTCCCGGTGTTTCGGCCGTTTCCCGGGGCTCGTCAATGTCCGAGTCGGGTCAACAGCGGCAGTCCGGCCGATACGGGCTTGGCGTCCGCAACTCATTCAGCGGCGGGCATGTCGGACGGGAGCGTCGTTTGCCTTCACCGTGCGAACATCAACTTTCCGCGCAATCCACCTCGCCAAAGGCAGCGGGATGTCTACGGCCTTGTAAGGATTTCCGCCGCAATCGGACAAAAATGTTTCACGTGAAACTTTTTTGTCCGATCGGAGAGGAAAATCTTACAAAACTCATGTTTTAGATATCATGAGCCGATGAAAACCTCGCCCTTGTCGCTCTTGAGCTTGATGCGCACGTCGGGCGGTTAGACAATTTCATCCGGCCGCGCCTCGGGGCTCTGTCTGCGTGCGGGCGCTCCGCGGGAATAAAGGCGGCAGAGTTCTTGCTCTACCCAACCGTACCGGGTCGAGAGATTTGAACCAGTTGCAAAATGGACGTCACCACAGAAATATCCCCGAGTGAAGCCGGAACCATTCTTACGGTTGATCTCGAGGCGATCGTCGCCAATTGGCAAACCTTGCAGACGGTCTGCGGCGACGCGGAATGCGGCGCCGTCGTCAAGGCCGACGCCTATGGGTTGGGCCTCAATCGGGTCACCAGAGCGCTGTATGGGGCCGGTTGCAAGACCTTCTTCGTAGCCCACCCTTTCGAGGGCCGCGCCGCGCGCGCGTCTGCGCCGCTCGCCGCGATTTACGTCTTGAACGGGATGCCGCCCAACGCCGCACCGCTTTACGCCGATTTCAATCTGATCCCCGTTTTATGCTCCGTGCCCGAGATCGAGGATTTCGGTCAATATTGCGCTGTATCGAAGCGGCGCACGAAGGAGGGGAGGTTGCTGCCTGCCGCGTTCCGCCTGGAGACCGGCCTCCATCAGCTTGGCCTCAAGCCCTACGACCTTGAACATGGCAGTCACCTGTCGCATCTTTTCGATGTCCGGCTTATCATGACACAGCTCGCGCGCGCCAGAAACGAGGCGGTGATCACAAGGCAGATCGAGCGTTTTGAGGCGATGCGGACGATCAAATTTGGGCATGTGCCGGCGTCCGTTGCGCATTCGGGAGCAATCTTTCTCGAAGCCAATCCCCTTTATGACCTGGTGCGTCCAGGCTATGCGCTTTACGGTGGCAATCCGACGCCCGGACGGCCCAACCCAATGAAACCGGTGATGCGGCTCGAATCGCAAGTCATTCAGGTGCGCATTCTCGAACCGGGTGAACGCGTCGGCGAGGATCAGAGCTGGGTGGCGCGTGGACCACGGCGGATCAGCACGATTAGCGCCGGATTCGGCGACGGAATTCCGCAGCGTCTCACCAAAAATAAGATTGGCGCAGGCGGCTTCGTGATCTCGCAGGGCAGACGGTGCCCCTATATCGGTAGCGTCGGCATGGATCTTGTTGCGGTCGACACCAGCGATTCCGGCTATGTCGAGCGCGGCGATTTCGTCGAACTGATCGGGCCCAGCATCACGATCGATGACTTCGCCTCAATGGCCGGGGTCAGCGGCTATGAAGCTTTGAGTCACCTCGGGCAACGCTGCCATCGCCGCTATCAAAAGCTGTGATGGGCGGGCGGCCTATGGAAAACGCCTCCAATGATGAATTCACCGAATGTGGGCATACAAATTCAGCCGCGACGGACTGGAACCATCCGCTCTATCCTCGACGCCCCCAAGTCGATACCTCATCCCTTGGGATATTAAATGATTTTCGCGTGGTATCGCCTCGCGAACCGATAATAGATTCCTAAACTCGTGCGTCATCAACGAAGTCTGGCCTCTCTACGGAAAGGCCAGACTTCGTATTATTATTGATTCAAGCAGTCTGTAGTTCAACGGCGGTCTTGCCGATCTGGGACTCGTCCACCGCCTTCATGATGCCGTGCTCCATCAGCATGTCTTCGAGCTCGTCCATCGTGATAGGCGATGGGATAATGCCGTTACCACGGTTAGCATGGACCTTCTTGGCCAAGCTACGATAGTGATTGGCTTGGACCGAATCGGGCGCATATTCGATCACCGTCATGCGGCGAAGCTCGGCGTGCTGAACGATATTGTCGCGCGGCACGAAGTAGATCAGCTGGGTGCCGAGCTTCTTGGCCAAGGCTTCCGCGAGCTCGAGCTCCTTGTCGGTCTGACGCTCGTTGCAGACGAGGCCGCCAAGACGCACGCCGCCG
>DATJBL010000109.1:0-4060 GCA_035515355.1 Methylocella sp. | reverse complement strand
ACCGACTTCTCGCGCATCTCTCAGAGCTATCTGAACGCCATTGCTCTGCGGCTCAATCAGCGTCCGCGAAAGACCTTGGGCTTCGAAACGCCGGCCGATAGATTACAAGCGGTGTTGCACTGACCGGTTGAACGCACAGGGTGGAAGCGGACATCAGGCCAAGACGCACATGGCGATCTTGCACAAGGCCAGCTCGCATTTGGTAATCTGAGGCAGCAATCCATTGCCGAAGGATTTTGGGCGTGGCCGGCGAGAAAAGCACGTTGCCGAGCTGGAAGGCCGTCAAGGCGGCGCTCCAACCCTTCGATCGCGCTGGCCTCCTGGGGTTGGTCCAAGACCTCTATGCCATGGACAAGGACAACAAGGCATTCCTGCATGCCCGTTTAGGCCTGGGTTCGGATCAGCTTGCTCCCTACAAAGCGATTATCTCGCGCTGGATTTGCCCTGACTTGATAAGAGGCCAGTCTGTATCGGCATCGAAAGCCAAGAAGGCCATCGCAGATTACAAAAAGGCGATTGGACTGCCGGCTGGGCTGGCCGAGTTGTCGATCTTCTATTGCGAGGAGGCGTTCAGCTTGGTCGAATCCTGTGCCTTTGAAGATGAGCGTTACTTTGTTGGGCTGATCCACATGTATGACCGGGCCGTGCAACGTGTCCTGGATCTGCCGGCAGTTGAGCGACAGGCCCGCGCTGAACGCCTCGGAAGACTGAGGTCACGCGCAAGGTGGGTCGGCTGGGGCGTAGAAGATGAATTCAATAGCATTTGGAACGAGGCCGGCCTCGGCGATTGAAGTCCCTGTCCGTGCTGATGCTGTATGAGCAAAATGCGGCGGCGTCGACCTCGCGATCCTTCGCCCTCGGTTGACGAGCCGCGCCGGCCGTTGCTTCTTGCGGCCTATTCCTTCGTGCGGGCTGCACGTCTCTTTCCGGGTGTGCGACGCATAGCACTTTTGGGCTCTATGACAACTGCTAAGGCCGTCCCAAAGGACGTCGATCTTCTCGTTACGATTGAGCGGACGATGGATTTGACCCAGCTGGCGCGTGCTGGTCGGCGCCTTAAGGGATTAGCTCAGACCATCAACCTCGGGGCCGATATCTTCCTCGCGGATACCGCCGGGCATTACCTTGGTCGAATCTGCCATTATCGCGAATGCCACCCAGGCGTCGCATGCCGCGCACAGCATTGTGGGCTCAGAGCACATCTCAACGATGATCTTCACGTCGTGACTCTGGCGAAGGATACGATTGCCTCGCCGCCCGCCGAGCTCTGGCCGAAAGTTGTTCGGCGCCTCGCGGTACCCGCGGATGTCGAGGAGATATTGCTGACCAAGCTGGAGCGAGGCCAGTAGCGATCGACGACATGCCGCCCCTTCGGTTGCTTTCTGCATCAATTACGGAAACAGAGCAAATCGGCACGTCGACTGAATCTGCACGTTCTGGTGTTTGAGCACGTCGCGGGCTGCTCGCGAAGATCACTTTTTAGTCTTCGAGCGCATTTTAATTGTCTTAGGTCGCTCACAAGCTAACGTCTTCTTACAAATCAAAATGTTCGGAGACGTGCGGCCATGGATTGCAAGTCGGGGCGGATTCGAATTCTCAACGACTACCTGCGCACGACCTTTACGGGCGGTCGCGTCGTTGTGACCGCGTCAATAGCGGAACTCGAGCAACAGCAGAAAACCCGCGTGCTCCTTGCCGTTCGCGAATTAACAAATTCGATCCGGATAACGATCCCCATCACGAGCACGACTTGGCGTTCTTCGACGTCGATGGCGAACGCTACTTCTTCAAGGTCGACTACTATGACCTGAGCACAAGATTTCACTCCCCTGATCCGGCAGACCCCGAATGCACCTGCCGCGTACTCACAATCGGCCACCACTCCGACTACTGAGGCCAGTCATGCCGCGCACGGTCAGGCGACTCGGTTATCGATCGCTGCAGCTCGATGCTTTGCGTGAAATGATGCAGGACCCTAATTTTGCGCCTGGCCCATCGCCGGAACCGATTGTCGCTGACCCGTGGATCGTCAGCAGCTTGCTGCAGAAATCCATCCGCCGTGGCGAAACCGAAATCGCACAACGCGCCGCACTCACACTGTTCAATTTTCGTGGCGCGGCGATTTGGCGGCGTTTCATGGTGATCACATTCGAGGATGTCGGCATTGGCAGTGTGGATGCTGTGACGACGACGGTCGCGGCTGGTTCGGATGCAGCCGCGCGAAAAGCTTGTGGCGGTGATCTTCGCGTCGCCGTCAATCTCGCTCGCATTTTGGCGGAAGCGCCAAAGGACCGATCGTCCGACCATATCGTCGGGGCAAAAGATCATCCCAGCCTCGCCAGAGACGCAGGGACAATGGCGAGCGCCTCCATGGCGGCCTTGCTCTCCTGTGTTCGCGACAGGGCGCTCGATTTGCCGTGTCAGGCCATCGCCGCCTGGTTTGCATCGGGTATTGGCGATGGCGCTTTACATAAAGGCGCCCTCGGGGAACTGCTGGCAGTATTTCGTGACTTAGGGGTGCCGGAAGACCTGGTGGTCGCGACCGGCATCGCAGCTACCCGCACCCGAGAGCCGATCACGGTGATGGTCCCGCTGATCTGGCTCGCCGCTCACAAGAGCATGCGGAGAGGGGTCTGCGATTGCCCGGTGCCGCCTCTGGTGATGGCCGGCGCCGTGCCGCTCTACGCCCTCGACGAGCACACCCGGCTCGGCCGTGAGGCCATCTGGCGCCTCGCCTGCGAGAATGACGCCGTGCGGACCTGCCTGGAGCGCTTCGTCCCGGAGGGCCGGCGGAGGCGGGCGGCCAATGTCGCGGCTTTCTACGCAGATGCCGCCCCGCTCGCCCGGCGCCTGGTTTGGGCCCAATCCGAGAGCTTGGAGGCCTTCGGCATCGAGCGCGACCTGTTGCTGGCTGGCGTGGCTGCGGAAGGCATCGGGCCGCTTCTTGAAGCTGTTCGCGCCAATCTGGGCCAGCTCAACGAGCTGCGGACTAAGATTTTTGGCCGGGCTCGGGGGATGCCAGCCGGAATGGTCGTGCCTTGAGCGTCGACACTTGCACCGCGCCTACCGTCATTACACGCGATAACTTTCACTTATCGCGACCAATTCCGCGTGACGCATCCGGGCGCATAGACACAGCCAATCCACTTTCGCTCTGCCGCGATCCCAAGGTCCTCGCATTCATCGCTGCATCGACTTCCGCGAATACGCTGCGCGCCTACGAGAGCGACCTCGCGCATTTTCTCGCCTGGGGCGGCAGCATTCCGGCTGAGCCAAGCGCTGTGGCGCAGTATCTCGCCGCGCACGCTGCGAGCCTTTCTATGGCGACGCTCAGCCGTCGCATCATCGCCATACGACGAGCACACATCCTTGAAGGGTTGCCCGATCCAACCAAGACCGAGCTGGTGCGGCTCACCACTCGCGGGATCCGTCGCTGCTACGGCCGGCCTCAGCGTCGGGCGGCGCCGCTTAAGATCGAACAGCTGGCCGAGATTGTTTCGCGGCTCGGCCGTGCGACGCGAGATGTGCGCGATCGGACGTCTTCGTAACAGTGGACGAGGACACCCGTCAGCAGCGCGTCCGCGAGGAAGACAAGATCGAGCCGAGAGTGCTCATGCGTTACGATCAGGACATTACCGAGGCTCAGATTCCGCGCATCATCCGAGAGTACAGGGACATTGAAGTCGATGGTAAGCTTCCGAGGGAGATCGCCGCGCGAGAGGTCATATCGCGTCTCGGGCTGTTCGTGCCGCCGGCTCCGATGGTTGCAGCGGAGTAACCGGGTAGCCGCGTTGTCCTATGAAGGCATACGGCGTTTTCGAGGGTGGAGGCGCGAAAGGCTATGCGCATGTCGGCGCCCTTAAGGCGATTGAAGAGCGGGGGATAGAACTTGAGGCGGTCGCGGGATCGTCCATCGGAGCCGAGATCGCCCTCTTCATTGCTGCCGGCTTTACTGCGGACGAGCTATTCAGGACGACTGAGGGTGGATATGCTGGGCTGCTGTCGACCAGTTGGATCAATTGCCTCAATCAAAAGGACTGGCGGGCGTACGACCAATTCC
>DATJBL010000108.1:0-22960 GCA_035515355.1 Methylocella sp. | reverse complement strand
TCGTTTTCGGTAATATGCAGGCGGCTGTCGGGCGCGATCACATAAACATGGTCTGCCTCCAGCTTCTCCGTGTCTTGCACCTGCACAACAGGCATCGGCGTGCGGGCCGCCAAAATGCTCGACAACTCGCTATGACTTCGCGGATCGAGATGGATCACGACGACAAAGGCAGCACCCGGCGCATCCGGAAGCGTGCCAAAAAAAGTTTGCAAGGCATGGATACCGCCAGCGGAAGCGCCGATACCAACGACCACCGGCTTTGGAGTCTGGCCCGCCTTGGCGGCGGCACTATCTTTGGCGCTGCTCTTTGGATCATCCGCCATGACATAATCTTTCGGCTGCTATGGCACGAAAATGATCGTATAGGCGCAAGGTTTCCTTTGACAATTTTAATCGGTAGCAGGCGAACCCAGCACATGCGGGGTGGCAGACAACCCTAAGGATCAGGACGGGCTTGCAGCAGGCAATGCGGCGGCCGCGCTGAAACCAAGAGTCGCCAAAACGTCGCCTTTCCAGCCAATCCTACTTTTTCAAGACCGCAACCTGTATGCCATTGCCTATCTGAAGGTGAAGTCGCACAAAGATGTTTCACGTGAGACATTTTTGTCCGATTGAGACTGGAATCGGACGAGACAGAACGCAGCCGGAGGCCTCAATGCCAGACGTTCATCCCGCTGCCGCTGCCGGTTTTGCAAAGAGCGCAGCGATTTATGTCAAAGGGCGGCCTGATTATCCGCCGGAGGTGGAAGATTGGCTGCGCGGCGACCTTGCTTTGAAGAAAGGCAAGACCGTGCTCGATCTTGGAGCCGGCACGGGAAAGTTCATCCCAAACCTTCGCGCCACCGGCGCAACAATCATTGCCGTCGAGCCCGTTGCCGCGATGCTGGCGCAACTGATCGAGCTCAACCCCGGTATCACGGCGACGCAAGGGTCGGCGGAGCATATCCCGCTCACAGACGCCTCTGTCGATGCCGTCGTCTGCGCGCAGTCATTTCACTGGTTCGCACGCCGTGAAGCCCTCGCCGAAATCCATCGCGTCTTAAAACCTGGTGGCGTTCTCGGGCTGATATGGAACGTGCGGGATGAAAGCGTGCCGTGGGTTGCCGCGCTCTCCGAAATCATGAGGCCCTACGAAGGCGATACACCCCGGCATCATAGGCAGGAATGGCGCGCGCTGTTTCCGGCCGAGGGGTTTGGCCCTCTTCGCGAGCGGCGTTTTCCGCACGGCCACACCGGCTCGCCCGAGCAGGTCATCGTCGACCGGGTGTTGTCGGTCAGTTTCATTGCCGCGCTCTCCCCAGAAGAGCAGGCCTGCGTCGCCTCACAGATCCGGGAACTCGTCGAGAGAACTCCCGAACTCGCCGACAAAAGCGACGTCACTTTCCCCTATGAGACAGCCGCCTTCAGCTGCGTGAAGATGGATTGAGTTCGAAGCCAGCATATTCACTTTTGTTTTCCGCTGAGTCACATGGCAGCGGTATGGGTCGAGGATCCAAACATCCGCACTCCATTTTGGATGCCCGGCTCAAGGCCGGGCTTGATGCGAGGGGTGGTAGTTGGCACTCGCTCACAGCGGCCGTTCGACGCGATCAAGGCCGCACGGGCAAGCCCTAATTCTATATTCAAAAAACATTCGAATAGGATTTTTCCGGTTACACCGCTTTTGTCGCTTGACACTGTTAAGCTATGGTAGGAAGCTGCCTCTCGTTATATATCTATGATATATAACAGTTTGGTGATGGGCTCAATCATGAATGCGCCCCTCACCCCCGTGCTGTTCGCGACAGTCTATTTCCACCCGTTTGAACGCAACTCCTGTGCCAGGTCTCCCTCGCAAAGGTCGCTGCGCAGTGGTGTTGTTTGCTGAGTGAAGCGTGTCCGAAAAAATCGATAAAAAGAGGAGATCACATGTCCCCCTTTGAGAACTGCATCAACAAGGCCCGCGTCTTTCCCAGAAACGCTTCGGCCCGAAAACGCATCCGGGCGGCCCTCTCGTTCACCACCGCGCTGGTGGCTGCAGCACTCGCCGCGCCAGTTTCAGCCGCGAAAACACCGCCGATCCCAACCTTAACCAACACCGCGATTGATTTTGGTCTGGGGGCGGGGGCAGGACAATATTCCCCTGTTATCGGTCAATATCCCACTTTTACCGGCCAAAGCACCGGGGTGGTTACAGACCCCAAAACTGGCAATTTTTATTACTCTAACTATCTGGGCGACGTCTGGGCTATTACCCCGAGCACCGATGCCGCAACGGCAAAAGATGTCACGATCGATCCTGACTATGCCGTTGTCTACGCGGAAACACCGAAATCAAGCTATGTTGCCAGTGTCATCACGTCGGTCGCGTCCCAATGTCAGAATTTCGGCCAAGTAAATGCGCTCGGGATCGATACCGTGACGCAAAACGTCTTTGTGCCCTGCGGAGGCGAAAACAAGGTCTTTATCATCAACGAAGCGACTAACAACATTGTCGCCAGCATCCCAGTTCCACATCCATGGGGAGCGGCAGCCGACGAGACCACTGGCACGCTTTACGTTGCTTCAACTGCTCCTACCAACACCATATCGGTCATCAGCGAGAAAACCAACACAGTCACTGCCACGATACCCGTAGGAAACGATTCAGAGTACCTGGCGGTAGATTCGAAAAACAAGCAACTTTTCGTCGGAAACTATGGCGCCGCCACGTTATCGGTCATCGACATTAAAAAAGGCTCTCCAACTTTAAATACAGTGAAAGCCACCATCCCCCTCGGTGGTGCGGCCGGATTAGCTCTCGATTCGAAAACCGACAAACTTTACGTGTCCGACTATTTCAACACGCCGAATTCCACCGTGAAGTGGGGAAGCGTGTATGTCATCGATGCCAAAAGCCTAAACATCATTACCAACATTCCCACACCGGCTGGCTGTAACCCACTTTCAGCGGCTGCTGATAGTGCCCATGGCACTGTCTATGTTCTGTGCTATGGCCAGAATTTTACCAATGGCACAATTGGACTCGTCATCGATGAGAAGACCGACACCATAGCGGGCACGTTCAACACGCTGCCCAACCCTTTGTCGATTGCGCTCAATCCCAACACCGGCCAGCTCCTCGTCGGTACGAATACCGCTCAAATGTTCGGCTCGGTATCGATCTATAATACGAACCAATGACCTCCCGTTTGCGAGGCAGTGCTCACCATTTCAACCTTCGGGACAAAGCTATGAACCATGCAAAACACTGGCTAGCAGCAGGGCTAGCATTGGGGACGACGGCCTTGACCGCCATCATGCCCGCTCACGCGGAATTAGTTGTTCAAGGTGTCGACGTCCTCGATACCGATCAAAATGTCATCTGGATGAAAGATGCCAATCTGCTGAATACGCTCGAAGGCACGACGACAGCAAGCTACAACAATCTTGTGACCGCCATTATTGCTGCGAACAATGGTGTTGTCTCCGATTCCCCCGATTATTTTGACGGCGATTCCAAAAAATACACTTTAACGGCCGCCGATTTCAGCCCAGGCGGTTACGCCGATTATTATGGCGCCTTAGCTTTCGTCAAGTATCTGAACTTCATCCGCTACGGCGGCTCGAATAAGTGGACCTTGCCCGAAGTCGGCGGCGATACAAACTTGGGTTACGGCCAAACCGGCGATGCCTACGGCGCTCTCTTTTACAACGAACTCGGCGGGACGCCAGGCAGTCCAATGCCAACTGGCCCCTTTCTGAATGTTCAGAACACATTTACCGATAGCGGTTCTTATGCCGCCTATTGGTTTGGCAGCGCCTATGCACCCAATGCCAACTACGCCTGGAACTTCTGCTCCGCCTTTGGTTTCCAATGGTTCAGCCGAAAGGATTTTACTCAAGGGCATGTCTGGCCAGCAAGGCCCGGCCCGGCGACCGCGTTGAAATAAACTTGGGAGGTTTGGGGGCGGAAAGCGGCGTGGATAAAATGGTTTTACCCGTTCGTTCCGGTGACATGATCGGCGGCTATGGATAGTAGGAGCCGAAAAGACTCGAAATCTATGTTCCGCATCCGAACACGACAACGCGTTCTTATAGCTGCGGTCATATTCGCGCAGGCGCTTTCGACGGGCGCCCGCGCGGAAGTTAAAGTCACCGGCGAGTCAGACGCCATTAAACTCGAAGCGAAGGAGGCATCGGTCGAAGAATTGTTGACGGCTTTGAACAAAGCCTATGGTCTGCAATTCCGGTCTTCCGCGAATCTCAGCCAGTCCGTCTCGGGGGCCTTTGCCGGATCGCTTCAGCAGGTGGTCTATCGTGTGCTTGTGCTAGAAGGCTACAATTTCATTTGCGAAACATCAGAGCATGGCACCATCGTCGCGGTCTACGATAAGACCGGCGAGCCCGGAAGCGACGTCAACTTAGGGGCGTCAAAGCCCGCTCCCCCGGCGCCTATGGCTGCTGCCGCAGCGCCTAGGGCTCCTCTTCCGCCGCCCATGGCCGCTCCTCTTCCGCCAGGCGATCGAGACCCGCGCGGCACGAACCAGTTCTGGCAAGCCGTGAAAAGGCGGCCGCACCAATTTTGATCATTCATCGCGCCCCCGCCGCCACCGGTTAAGAGTGCTGCCACCTATGTCAAGGGCCGGCCGGACTATTCCCCGAAGGTGGAAGATTGGGCTGCGGGGCGATCTTACCTCGAGCAAGGGCAAGACGGTGTTCAATCTTGGAACTGGGACGGGAAAGTTCGTTCCAGGTCTTCGTGCCACGGGTGGAACGATCATGCCAGCGAGCCCGGGCCCGCGATGTCGGCACAGTCTAATCCTATCGCAGAATTTCGCCCGCCCCGAATCTCGGCGCTGCACGTCCTGCCGCCTTGCGAACGTCTATTTGCACAAACCGTCAATCGGACCAAAATGTTTCACGTGAAACACTTTTGTCCGATTGAGGGGTAAAATCGGACAAAACTGATGGATAGACGATCAACCTGCTCCTAAGCGGCGGTTGCCACCATCAATGATTTCAGCGGAATTGATTCATCGGCAAGACGGGCGGGAGCAATTTTCATGCGCTCGCCAACAAGTTTCTTTGCGGCCATGAAATCTCCGGGCCGATTAACCGAATCGGCGGCGATGACTCGGCCCTCCTTGAGATAAAAAGCAATGAAAGAAGAAGCCGCCGTCTTGCCCCGTATCACGAGCTCCTCATAGCCATCCGAGAGGCCGACCATCTGCAATTTGAGATCATATTGGTCGGACCAAAACCAGGGCGCGGTGGCTTGGGGAATCGGCCGTCCTGTGATCGAGGCCGCCGCCGCGCGCGCTTGTTCGAGCGCATTTGGAACCGATTCGAGACGGATTTTCTGGCGCAAAAACCCATGATGCGCATGCATCGCGCAGTCGCCGATGGCATAGATGTCGGGGTCGCTGGTTCGGCTTGCTTCGTCAACGACAATCCCGTCGTCCACATCAAGCCCGGCTCTCTCCGCGAGCTTCGTGTTGGGGACAAGACCAATGCCGATCAACACAAAATCGGCGGGAAAAGATTGGCCGTTCGTGCAGCCCACGAGGCTGACGGCCCCATCCTCATCCTTCGAGGTAAAGCTGCTCACCGTCTCTCCCGTGAGGATCTCGACTCCGGCCTCGCGATGAACACGTTCGTAGAACTCAGACAAAGCGGGCGCCGTCACGCGCGCGAGCACGCGCGGCGCAGCCTCGAGCAGGGTGACGGCAAGGCCGCGTTTGGCTGCGACGGCCGCGACCTCAAGTCCCACATAGCCGCCGCCGACGATCACGAGCCGCCGGCCGCTTTCCATGAGCGGCTGCAACGCGTCGACATCGGCGATCGTCCGCAGATAAAGAATATTCCGCAACTTTGCGCCCGGCACCGGCAATTCGCGGGCGCGTCCACCGGTCGCGATGATGAGCTTATCATAGCCGAATGTTGCGCCATCATTGAGCAAGATCCGCTTGGCCTGCCGGTTGATCTCCTCGACACGCTCGCCAAGCCGCATCTCCACGCGCGCTTTTTCATAGGCGATGACGGCCTTGTAGATGAGAGCGTCCTTGGTGATTTCGCGGGCGAGATAGGCCTTCGAGAGAGGCGGCCGCATATAAGGCAGATAGTCCTCCTCGCCAATGAGAACGATGCGGCCCTCGAACCCGTTTTGCCGCAAAAGCGTCGCGGCCTCGCCGCCCGCCTGGCCGCCGCCAATGATGGCAACGGTCGATGTGGCGCCAAGCTGAGCTTTATCCATTGTCTGATCGATATCCCGTAAGCGAAGGGGAAAGGACCATCTTAGGGAAAGCGCCCGTCATTTCAACCCAAGCGCCGGGATTTCAGCCATTGAAGAGGTTTTTCTGTTACGAAATCACTAAGGAAACACAGACTGTGGGTAGCACGTTGATGCAGCATCCTTTACCCATCGCGGGCCTGCGCCTGCGGGTTCGAATTGACACCGATCTCGCGAGCCTTGCCGATCTTTGGATCGCAAGCTGGCAAGAGGCCATGCCGACGATCGATTTTCCGGCGCGGAGGCCTTGGTTTCTCGATCATTTGCGGGCCCTCGAACGAGCCGGCGCCGTCACGATCTGCGCTCTCGACAGCTCGGACCGGTTGCTTGGCTTTGCGACATTCGATCCAACTTCAGCCTATCTCGACCAGCTCGCCGTTGCGCCGGAAGCTAAAGGGAGCGGCGCCGCAACGCTCCTCTTGGACGAGGCGCGCCGGCGCACTTCCGGCTGTCTCACTCTCGACGTCAATCAGGACAATCCGCGTGCGCTGCGCTTTTATGAGCGGGAAGGATTTGAAAAAATCGCCGAAGGCACAAACCCGCATTCCGGTCTCAAGACATGGCGGCTGCGCCTCCCGAAAAGCCCTTGAGCGGCGAGACGACCCACGGCCGCTACGGCCTGCCTCGGGCCGACAGTCATCTCATCAGGCCTGCTCGAGTTCGATCAAGGTCCCGGCGCAATCCTTGGGATCGAGGAACAGGACCGGCTTTCCATGCGCCCCGATCTTTGGGCTGCCGTCCCCAAGGATCCGCACACCAGCTCTTCTTAATTCCGCACCTGCGGCGACGATATCGCCAACCTCGAAACAAAGGTGATGGATGGCGCCAACCGGGTTCTTGTCCAAGAATTTTGTGATTGGGGAATGCGGGCCGAGCGGTTCGAGGAGCTCGATTTTGGTGTTTGGAAGCTCGACGAAAACCACGGTCACGTGGTGCTCGGGCAATTCCATGGGTGCGCTCACCTTGGCACCAAGCACATCCCGATAGATCGCGCTCGAGGCCACGGCGTCCTTGACTGCGATGGCGACGTGGTTCAACTGCCCGATCACGAGGACTCTACTCCTTTAGCTATACCTCGACGACCAGGACATGAACCGCCGGCCGCTTGCCCCAAGCCGCTGCAACGGCGTTGCGCACCGCCTTTTCGATCGCGATGGAAACAACATCCGCGTCGCGCCGCTTTGGGCGCGGCAGGTGGTCAAAAGTTTGAAATAAGGCGTCATCGACAATTTGATCCATCGCCGCGCCATTGCGAGCGCGCGCCGGCATTCCCGCCGTCATCACGTCAGGCACGCCTGCGAGATCGCCCTTTGCGGTGACTGCCAAGGCGATGGTCACAATCCCGGCCACGGCGAGCTTTTGGCGCACTTTAATGCCCTCGTCGCTCGCCGAAACGAGACTATTGCCATCCTTGCAATGGCGTCCGCTCGGGGCCTCGCCAGTGATCAGGGGTGTTCCCGGCGCCAGTAATATGATGTCTCCGTTGCGCGCGCCGATGACATGCCGGACGCCCAAAGATTTGGCAAAAGCCGCATGTTCGGCAAGATGAATGTCCTCTCCATGTGCGGGAATCGCGATGTCCGGTTTGAGCCATTCATAGAGCTGCGCCACCTCGCCCCGCCGGGGATGGCCCGAGGCGTGAACAAGGGCGGTGCGATCGGTGATGACGTCGACGCCAAGCCGGACGAGATTGTTGATAATGCGCCCGACCTCTCTTTCATTTCCCGGAATCGTTCGAGAGGAAAAGATTACTTGATCGCCCGGATTGAGCGCGATCACCGGATGATTGCCCTCCGACATGCGAGCGATCGCCGCTCGGCATTCGCCTTGACTGCCGGTGGCAAGAAGAACGACCTTGTCGCGCGGCACGTGCGGAAAGGATTCCTGAGTTAAAAAGTCCGGAATGCCGCCAAGATAGCCGCATTCGCGGGCAACAGCAGTCACCCGCTCCATCGCGCGGCCAGCCATCACGATCGAGCGGCCAGCGGCCAGCGCGGCCTCGGCGACTGCGCGAATACGCGCGACATTGGAGGCGAACGTCGTGACAACCACGCGGCCGGGAGCCTTCCCGATGATCTCGTGCAGGGTCTTCGCGACATCACCTTCCGAGGGGCTCTCGCCATCCCGAAGAATATTGGTCGAATCCGAGATGAGGGCGAGAACGCCCTCGGCCCCAATCGCGGCAAGACGCTTTGCGTCAGTTGGCTTACCTACCCCTGGCGCGGCATCGATCTTCCAATCCCCCGAATGCACCACTGTGCCAAGGGGTGTTCGAATGGCGAGGGCGCAGCTTTCTGGGATCGAATGCGCCATGGCGATGAATTCAACCTCGAAAGGCCCGACCGCAACCATCGCTCCCTGCCCGACGACGGTGATAGCGACTTCCGGCGCACCAGGCTCGGCGAGACGCTTGGCTTCGAGAAGTGCGGCGGCAAAGCGTGTCGCATAAAGCTTGCATTCAAGGCGCGGCCATAGATCAGCGATCGCGCCAACATGGTCCTCATGGGCATGGGTAATGACGAGGCCGATCAGATCGCCTCGCATCTTTTCGATAAAACTTATGTCTGGAACAACAAGATCTATCCCCGGCAGTTCCGGTCCCGCGAAGGCTACGCCGCAATCGACCATCAACCATTTCATGCTCCCTTTGCGGCCAAAGCCATAAAGAGCGAGGTTCATGCCGATTTCGCCAAGGCCTCCGAGCGGCACAAAGACGAGCTCGTCATTTCCATTCATTTGCTCAAACCTTTCCTAGAGCATGCCCCGTGAGACCTGCTCTGTGGTGTAGAGCGCTTGCCCGTAAGGTGAAGCACAGGTTGGCAAGGAATTCATCCCCGCATCGCGGTTTCGCTGCGTGACGCGACAAAAAAAACATCACCCGCCTCGACCGTCACCCGGCCAGTTTCATTCTCAAGAATGAGCCGCCCGCTTGCATCGATCGTTTGAAACACCCCTTCGAGCATTTGCGAAGGCCGTGCCACCCTTATCCGTGCCCCAAGACCCGCAGCAAGCGAGAGCCATTCGGCGCGAATCGCTGCAAAACCTGCGCCTCTCGCCCATACGTCAAGCCAATGCCCCATCGCCGCCGAAAGTTGCTCGAACACGATTTCGGGCTCAATCGGCCCGCCAGCGATCGCCGCAAGATCCGTTGCTTCGTAAGTGGTATTCTTTGGATGCACGCCGCAGTTCACGCCAAAGCCGGCGACACAGGCCAAGCGGCCGTCCGGCAGACTAGCGCTTTCCAATAAAATTCCCGCAAGCTTGGCGCCACTGTGCAGGATATCGTTCGGCCATTTAATCGCAAGACGCCCGCCCCCGCCAAGAACTTCGCGCAGCGCATGAAGAGTCGCGACGCCCGCGGTAAAACCAAGTTCCGCCGCCCGGTAAGCAGGCGCTGGGTCGATCAGAAGCAGGCTTGCGTAGAGATTGCCCCGCGGCGACGACCACACCCGTCCATTGCGGCCGCGGCCTCTACTCTGTTCTGAGGCAACAACCCAGAGCTGTCCGGCATCGCCTGATTTGCCGCGCGCCAAGGCTTCGTCATTGGTCGAAGTAAGCCGGTCATATTGGACCAGGCGGAATGAGCTATCTAGGGCCGTTCCGGGAAGACGAAACAGGGCAAATCCACCATAAGCTGAAATTCAGAACAAAGATTGCGCCGCCGCGTTCGTTGCCTCGATGAAGGCGCCCGGATAAGCGAACAGGAACAAGACCAGGACACCGGTTCCGACGAGGACGGCGCGCGGCGCCGGTGCAGCTTTGTCGAAAGCGGGGGCAGCCTCATCGAAATACATGACCTTGACAATCCGCAGATAATAGAAGGCGGCAACCGCGCTTGACAGCACGCCGACAACGGCAAGCCAATAAAGCCCTGCCTGGATCGCCGCGTTGAATACATACCATTTCGCGAAGAATCCCGCGAGCGGAGGTATTCCCGCCAAGGAAAACATCATCATGGCGAGAAAAAACGCCGTCAGGCCGTCCGTTTTGGCAAGTCCGGAAAGATCCGAGATGTTTTCAACGCTTTCGCCGTTGACACGCATCGAAAGGATCGCGGCAAAGGTGCCAAGCGTCATGACGAGATAGATCGCCATATAGGCAAGCACGCTGCTGACGCCAATTTCGCCACCCGCCGCAAGGCCAACAAGCGCAAAGCCGATATGGCCGATCGCGGAATAGGCCATAAGGCGCTTAATATTGGTTTGGCCTATGGCGGCGAAGGCGCCAAGCACCATCGAAAGGAGGGAAACGAAAATCACAATCTGCCGCCATTGCGGCGCAATGCCGGGAAAGGCAGTCAGGACGACTCTCACCGTAATGGCGACGGCGGCCATTTTCACGGCCGAGGCAAAGAACGCGGTGACGGGTGTCGGCGCACCTTCATAGACGTCTGGCGTCCACATGTGGAACGGCACCGCCGACATTTTGAAGGAGAGTCCAGCCATCAAGAACACGAGGCCAAAAACGGCCCCAAGAGATGCCGTTCCATTGATCGTTTCGGCGATCCCCACAAAGGAAACCGTGCCGGCGAAGCCGTAGAGAAGGGAAGCACCGTAGAGCAGCATGCCGGATGACAGCGCTCCGAGGACAAAATATTTGAGGCCTGCTTCTGACGCGCGGATATTGTCACGATGGAAAGCGGCGATGACATAAAGGGCAAGCGACATCAATTCAAGCCCGAGATAAAGGGCGATGAGACCCGCTGCCGAGATCAACATCAGCATTCCCAGGGTCGACAAGAGAATCAAAATCGGAAATTCGAATTTGTCGATTTTTTCGCGAGCGAGGAAATCCTGGCTCATGATCAAGGTGACGAGCGATCCGGCAAGGGTCAGCACCTTCATGAAACGACCAAACCCGTCGTCGATGAAGGCGCCCCCGAAGACAACCGCCGTGCTCTTGGTGCCAAGAAGAATGATCACGATTGCGACGCCGAGAAGAGCGGCGGCGATTTCCGTCACGAGGCCGTCCGAGACCCTGCCACGGAAGGCGCCAAGCAGCACGAGGAGGAGGATGCCCGTCGCCAGAACGAACTCCGGTAAGCAATGCGCGAGGGCCAACGACAAATGCGACATACTTGGAAGCCTTTTAATGCAGCGCCAGCGCAGCCGTTTTGGTCACGACGAGAGCTGCTTCATAACCTTTGATGAGGGCGTTGATCGACGCGGCCGAACTCTCCAGGACGGGGGCGGGATAGAAGCCGTAAAGAATCGTCAAGGCAACAAGCGGCGCGAACTGCACGGCCTCGCGCCACGAGAGATCGCGAATCGAAGCAAGGCTCGGCTTGTCGAGAATGTCGAATATGATGCGGCGGTAGAGATAGAGCGCATAGGAGGCCGATAGAATAATGCCGGTGGTGGCGAGAAACGCGACCCAGCTATTGATCCTGAAAGCGCCGACCAGGGTAAGGAATTCGCCGATGAACCCCGATGTGCCCGGCAGGCCGATATTGGCGAGCGTGAAGATCATGAAAACCGCCGCATAGAGTGGCATGCGGGCAGCGAGGCCGCCATAGGCCGCGATGTCGCGCGTATGCAAGCGGTCATAGACCACGCCGACGCAGAGGAACAAAGCGCCGGAGACGAGACCATGCGAGATCATCTGAAAGACCGCGCCTTGGACACCTTGGGCCGTCAGGGTAAAGAGACCCATCGTGACAAAGCCCATATGCGCCACCGAGGAATAGGCGATGAGCTTCTTCATATCCTCCTGCACTAAGGCAACAAGCGAGGTATAGATGATCGCGATGATCGATAAGGCGAAGACAAGCGGCGCGAAATAGGCCGAGGCCTCCGGAAACATTGGCAACGAAAAGCGGATGAAACCATAGCCGCCCATTTTGAGAAGGATGCCGGCAAGAATGACGGAACCCGCCGTCGGCGCTTCGACATGCGCGTCGGGAAGCCAAGTATGGACCGGCCACATCGGCATTTTGACAGCAAGGGAAGCGAAGAACGCGAGCCACAGCCACTTCTGCATGGACGAAGGGAAGTGCGTCTGGAGCAAGGTGACGATGTCGGTCGTTCCCGCGACGCCATACATCGCCATGATCGCAAGCAGCATCAGCAGCGATCCAGCGAGGGTATAAAGGAAGAATTTGAAGCTCGCATAGACGCGCCGTCTGCCCCCCCAAATTCCGATGATCAGGAACATCGGAATGAGACCCCCCTCGAAGAAAAGGTAGAAGAGAACAAGATCGAGCGCGCAGAAAACTCCATTCATCAGGGTTTCGAGGACGAGGAAAGCGACCAGATATTCCTTGACGCGGTTTTGGATCGACTTCCAGGACGCAAGAATGCAGATCGGCATGAGGAAGGTGGTCAACAGGAGAAACGGAATCGAGATTCCGTCGATGCCCATTTTATATACGAGCCCTTGACCAAACCAGCTCTTTTCCTCGACCAGCTGAAAGGCCGAAGAAGACGGATCGAACTTCGCATAAGCATAAAGGGACAGAAAGAAGACGATCAAGGTCGTGCTGAGCGCGGCGCGGCGCGCGTTTTCAAGCGTGGCTTCGTCATTGCCGCGCAGGGCCAAGATGAAACCCGCACCGACAAGCGGCAGAAAAACGACGCCAGATAAAATGCCAAAGCCGAACATTAGCGGATCCCCGAGGCCACATACCAAGTGATGACGGCCGCAAGGCCGACGAGCATGGCAAAAGCATAGTGATAGATGTAGCCGCTCTGGAGCTTCACGACGCGCCCGGTCACATCGACGACGCGGGCGGCGACGCCATCGGGTCCGAGCCTGTCGATAATGGCGCCATCGCCGCCCTTCCAGAACAAGCGCCCGAGCCAGAAGGCCGTCCGCACGAAAATCACATCATAGAGCTCGTCGAAATACCACTTATTGAGAAGGAATTCGTAAAGCGGCTTTGTAGCTTTCGCGAGCCGGACCGGCACGGAAGGCGCCAGAAGATAAAACCAAACCGCGATGAGGAAACCCAAGATCATCAGCAGTGTGGGGAGTTGCTTCGCATACCACGGAACCTCTTCCCTTGCTTCGAGAAGATGGTTGTAGGCGCCAGAATAAAGCGCTCCCTTCCAAAATTCGCTCCCGCCCTCGCCGATGAAATTATAGGAAAAGGCGAGACCCGCGAACAGAGCGCCAAGCGCCAGAACGCCGAGAGGAATGAGCATGGAAAGGGGGGATTCATGCGGGTCAAGCGCGTGCGCCTCATGGCCATGCGTCTCTTCGACATGCGTTTCTGCCCCATGGATTTGGCGTTGCGGCGCCTCTTGAGCGTGGATCGCATGGTCATCATGTCCACCAGCGTGACCATGCGCGGACTCATGCCCGGCCGCAGCCCAACGCGGCGCGCCAAAGAACGTCAAGAACACAAGCCTCCAGGAATAGAAGGAAGTAAGCCCCGCCGCCACGGTCGTTAGCACAAAGCCGTAGAAAGCCCCTGAGTGGTTGGAGGCGAAAGCTGCCTCAATGATCGCATCTTTCGAGAAATAGCCGGCGGTGAGCGGAAAACCCGTCAGCGCCAGAGTGCCAACCGTCATCATGGCAAAGGTGAAAGGAATTTTGCGCCATAGCCCGCCCATATGGCGCATATCCTGCTCGTGGTGCATCGCGATAATAACGGATCCAGCACCGAGGAACAAAAGCGCCTTGAAGAAGGCGTGCGTGAAGAGATGGAAAATGCCGAGCGAATAGCCGCCGACGCCGAGGCCGACGAACATGTAGCCGAGCTGTGAGCAGGTCGAATAGGCGATGACCCGCTTGATGTCGTTTTGGACGAGGCCGATCGTCGCGGCGAAGAAAGCCGTCGTCGCCCCGATGATCGTCACAAAGGCAAGCGCAGCGGGCGCCTGTTCGAACAGCGGTGAGAGGCGGGCAACCATGAAGACCCCCGCGGTCACCATAGTCGCCGCATGGATGAGCGCCGACACCGGCGTCGGACCCTCCATCGCATCGGGAAGCCAGGTGTGCAGCAGAAATTGCGCGGATTTTCCCATCGCTCCCATAAAGAGGAGGAGACAAGTGATCGTCAGCGCGTCCATGTCGAGGCCGAAGACATGGATCGTCTTATTGGCAAGGCCCGGCGCCGCCGCGAAGATCTGATCTAACCCCACCGATTGAGTGAGCGCAAATACGAGGAAGATACCGAGCTCGAAGCCGAAATCGCCGACGCGGTTGACAACAAAGGCCTTGATCGCGGCAGCGTTGGCGGAGGGTCTCTCATACCAGAAGCCGATCAGGAGGTAGGAGGCAAGACCAACGCCCTCCCAGCCGAAAAACATCTGCACCAGATTGTCCGCCGTCACCAGCATAAGCATGGCGAAGGTAAAGAGCGAAAGATAGGCAAAGAAGCGCGGGCGTGACGGATCGTCGGCCATGTAGCCGACGGAGTAAAGATGCACAAGTGAGGAAACGGTTGTGACGACCACCAGCATCACGGCCGTCAATGTGTCGATCTTCAGCGCCCAATCGACCTTGAGCGCACCGGAGGTAAACCAATTTCCGATTAACGAAACGCTTGCAGGCGCTGTTCCCAAAGCAACGTTGACGAATACGATCCAGGACAGGACGCAAGACACAAACAAAAGCGTCGTCGTGACAATTTCTGAAGGGCGCGCGCCGATCCGCCAGCCGAAAGGACCAGCGATCAGAAATCCGACAAGCGGCAAGAAGACTATGGCTGCATACATTGGGAGGCTCAGCCCTTCATCATGTTGATGTCTTCGATCGCGATCGAACCGCGATTGCGATAATAGCAAACGAGAATGGCAAGCCCGATCGCCGCTTCGGCGGCTGCCACAGTCAGGATAAACAGCGCAAAGACCTGGCCGGTGAGATCGCCAAGAAAGGCAGAGAAGGCAACAAGATTGATATTGACCGAGAGCAAGATGAGCTCAACCGACATCAAGACGACAATGATGTTTTTGCGATTTATGATGATGCCAGCCGCTCCAAGCGTGAACAGGATGGCAGCAACAACCAAAAATTGAGAGAGCGAAACTGTCACCATGATTCTCCTTCCGCGGGCAGCCGCGCGGGCAGGCTCGTGATAGCGGGGATCAAATTCCTTGCCTCGAGGCAACCTTGCGGAGTTCGACCGCCTCGGCCGGTGTCCGCGCATTCTGCATCGCGATACTCTGACGCTTCACCCCAACCTTATGCCGCAAGGTCAATACGATGGCACCGATCATCGCCGTCAAAAGAATGAACCCTGCCGCCTGGAACAAATAGAGATATTGAGTGTAGAGCACGCGCCCAAGCGCCATCGTATTTGTCATGCCGGGGGGCATCGGCGTTGCGACATTGGCGATAGATTGAGGTCCCACGGTCCAAACGCCAACCACCAAGGCGATCTCGATCAGAACCACGAGGCCGAGCGTGCCGCCGATCGGCAGATATTGCAGGAATCCCTGTTTCAATTCGGCGAAGTCGACGTCGAGCATCATGACGACGAAAAGGAACAGAACCGCAACCGCGCCGACATAGACAACGACAAGGATCATTGCCAAAAATTCCGCACCGAGCAGGACGAACAACCCCGCAGCGTTGAAAAAGGCAAGGATCAGAAAAAGTACCGAGTGAACCGGATTGCGGGCAGAAATCACCATGAAGGCGGCGCCGATCATCACAGCCGAGAAAAGATAAAAGAAGAAAGCACCGCTATTCATCGACCACCCCGTTTGCCCGGCTTTCCGCCGGCTGAACCCTTGTTGCCGATCTTGCCTGAACGATGAACCAGCTCGACCACGATCGCGTCAGCCCAAGCCTTCCACCGCTTCTGAGATTTGGTCGTGAGATTTTCGCCAAAGCCCTGAAAACTCACGTTTGAGATCATGCTCTAACGGTATGGAGCATCGAGCGCAAGATTGCGGGCGATCTCGCGCTCCCAGCGATCGCCATTCTCAAGAAGTCTGTTTTTGTCGTAATAGAGTTCCTCGCGGGTCTCCACAGCAAATTCCGCGTTCGGACCCTCGACAATGGCATCGACGGGGCAAGCCTCCTGGCAAAAGCCGCAATAGATGCATTTGACCATGTCGATGTCGTAGCGTGTCGTGCGGCGAGTGCCATCGTTGCGGCGCGGCCCAGCTTCAATCGTGATCGCCTGGGCCGGACAGATCGCTTCGCAGAGCTTGCAAGCGATACAGCGTTCCTCACCATTCGGATAGCGACGCTGAGCGTGTTCGCCGCGATAGCGCGGCGATTGTGGATTCTTCTCATGAGGGTAATTGAGCGTCGGCTTGGGCTTGAAGAAATAGCGCATCGAAAGAAAGAAAGCGCCGACGAATTCGGTTAGGAAAACAGCCTTGGCGGCATGATCGAGTTTCATCTTCGATTGTCCTTGCAAGCCGGCTTCATTCAGATATCCCGTGGCTATTGCCCCATGCCCGCGCTCCAGCCGGTGAATTGGAGCACCCCGGCCACGAGAACGACCATTGCGATCGAGATCGGCAGAAACACCTTCCAGCCAAGCCGCATCAGCTGATCATAGCGATATCTTGGCACAAAGGCTTTCACCATGGCGAACATGAAGAAAACGAGGCAGACCTTCAATATGAACCATATCGCGCCGGGGACTTCGGTAAAAGGCGAAAAGGGGATCGGCGAAAGCCAACCACCGAGAAACAGAATGGTCATCAGCGCGCACATTGTGATGATCGCCACATATTCGGCGAGCATGAAGAGCATGTAAGGCGTCGAGGAATATTCAACCATGAACCCCGCAACAAGCTCGGATTCGGCCTCGACGAGATCGAACGGCGGCCGGTTCGTCTCAGCAAGCGCGGAAATGAAGAAGATCACGAACATCGGAAACAGCGGCAGCCAGTACCACCCCAAAAGCCCAAACCGTGTATCCTGCGCAGCGACGATATCGCCAAGATTGAGCGAACCGGCGCAAAGCAGCACGGTGATGATGACAAAGCCGATCGAGACCTCATAGGAAATCATTTGGGCTGCCGAGCGCAGAGCCGAAAGAAACGGATATTTCGAGTTCGAGGCCCAGCCGCCCATGATGATGCCATAGACGCTGAGGGAGGAGATCGCGAAAATATAAAGCACGCCGACGTTGATGTTGGCGATCGCCCAGCCCGGGCTGATCGGGATCACCGCCCAGGCCGAAAGGGCAAGCAGCCCCATGACGAAGGGGGCCAGCAAGAACACACCCTTATTGGCGCCATCGGGGATCACTGGCTCCTTGAAGACGAATTTCAGCATGTCGGCGAAGCTTTGGAAAAGCCCCCAGGGACCGACCACGTTTGGACCGCGCCGCAGCTGTACCGCTGCCCAGATCTTTCGGTCCGCGTAGAGGACATAGGCGATAAAGATCAGCAGCACGACAAGCAGCGCGACGCTCTTGATGAGTGTCAGCACCAAGGGCCAGCTCGCGGCGAAAGATGTCATCAGCTCTACTCCGCTGCCTCGCGCGCGAAGCCCCGTGCGACGGCGGAACATTCCGCCATGACGGCCGAGGCCCGAGCGATAGGATTGGTCAAATAGAAATCGGCAACCGCCGGAACAAAGGGAGTATTCGCAAAGGAGCTTGCACTTTGCGCGACCTTCTCGGCATCAAAAGGCTGAGGCACGGCGATTTCATCACGTTTGCCGAAGTGCGGATGCGCCGCATAAAGCTGGGAACGCAGGGCTCTCAGCGAATCGAAAGGCAGCCGGTGTCCGATCCCATCGGAAAGAGCGCGGAGAATCGCCCAATCTTCGCGCGCATCACCGGGGGGGAAGTTGGCACGGTCCGCCAATTGCACGCGGCCCTCTGTGTTGACATAGATACCTGATTTCTCTGTATAGGTCGCACCCGGCAGGATGACGTCCGCGCGCGCGGCGCCCCGGTCCCCATGGGTGCCGAGATAGACAACGAAAGCCCCCGGCGCGATGCCGATCTCATCGGCACCTAGGAGGAAAAGGACATCGAGGGCGCCGCTTTTCGCCATGCCGGCCGCCTCAAGGCCGCCCTGCCCTGGGACAAAGCCAAGATCGAGGCCACCCGCCCGTGCCGCCGCCGTGTGGAGGATCGATAGACCGTTCCAGCCCTCCTTGATCGCCCCGACCGCCTGTGCCGCCTTGACCGCGAGACCGAGGATTGCCTGTCCATCCTCGCGCGCGAGGGCGCCTTGACCAACGAGGACCAATGGTTTTTCAGCTTCTATCGGCGGACGCTCGGCACTCCCGGCGAGGGTTTCCGGCCCTGCCCCAAGATAATTATAGTCATAGGTGAGATCGGCCCTTTCGCCGATGAGAGCAATCGGGAACCTGCCTCTCAGCCAGCGCTTGCGGATTCGGGCGTTGAGGACGGGCGCTTCCTTGCGCGGGTTCGAGCCGATGATGAGAAGCCCATCCGCCTCGTCGATGCCGGCGATGCTGGGGTTAAAAAGATAACTCGCGCGGCCGTACACCGGATCGAGTTTTGTGCCATCCTGCCGGCAATCGAGCGAAACAGCGCCAAGGCTCTGCATCAAGAGCTTGAGGGCGAACATCTCTTCGACGGCGCAAAGGTCGCCAGCAATCGCGCCGATCCGCGCGGGAGATGCTTGTTTGACTTTGGCCGCGATGGCCTCAAAAGCGGCCTGCCAAGAGACTTCGCGCAATCTGCCGTATTCACGAAGAAACGGCTGATCGAGCCGCTTGCTCTTCAAACCATCGACGATTTGACGGGTCTTGTCCGAAATCCATTCCTCGTTCACCGCATCGTTGATGCGCGGCAAGATCCGCATCACTTCGCGCCCCCGCGTATCGATGCGGATCGCCGAGCCGAGCGCGTCCATGACATCGACTGACTCGGTCTTGACGAGTTCCCAGGACCGCGCCTTGAAGGAATAGGGCTTTGGCAAGAGGGCGCCGACAGGACAAAGATCGGTGACATTGCCCTGCAGCTCGGACCGCATCGCTGTTTCGAGGTAGGTGGTGATTTCCATGTCCTCGCCGCGCCCGGTCGCCCCCATATCGCCGGTGCCCGCGACCTCTGCGGTGAATCGCACACAGCGGGTGCAATGGATACAGCGATTCATCGAGGTGCGCACGAGCGGCCCGATGTATTTATCTTCGACAGCCCGTTTGTTTTCGATATAGCGCGAGGAATCGACGCCGAACGCCATCGCCTGATCCTGCAGATCGCATTCGCCGCCCTGATCGCAAATCGGGCAATCAAGCGGGTGGTTGATGAGCAAGAATTCCATGACCCCTTCGCGGGCTTTTTTCACCATCGGAGATTTGGTGAGAACGACCGGCGGCTCGCCATTCGGGCCGGGCCGGAGATCCTTGACCGCGACCGCGCAGGAGGCGGAGGGCTTCGGCGGGCCGCCCTTCACCTCAACGAGGCACATCCGGCAATTGCCAGCGATCGATAGCCGCTCGTGAAAGCAAAAACGCGGAATCTCGACGCCCGCCTCCTCGCAAGCCTGGAGAAGCGTATATTCTGGCGGAACGTCGACCTCGACGTCGTCCACGATGAGTTTACTCATGCCCTGCCCTCAATGCGGCATCAACAAAGGCCTTGTTCATTATTCTCACGTATGCGCGGCCAATGCACAAACGAGAGCACCCACAAGCCGATGAGATTCACAATGGGGATAAAAGCGATAATGGCCCACCAGGGTGAATATCCTACACGGTTCAATATCCGAACGATCGGATATCCCAAAACCGGGATATAGATAAGAATGATCAACCATTGCCAAACCGAAAGTGATCCCATCGCCAATCGCTACTCCGCAGCGACGCCAAAATCCTTGACCGGCTCCGAATGCGGATTGGCCGAATATTGGTCGATGCGCCGCTCAATTTCCCCTCGGAAATGCCGGATGAGACCTTGCACCGGCCAGGCCGCCGCATCGCCGAGCGCGCAGATCGTGTGCCCCTCGATTTGGGTGGTAACTTCAAGCAGCATGTCGATCTCGCGCTTTTGCGCGCGCCCCTCCGCCATGCGGGAAACCACGCGCCAGAGCCAGCCCGTGCCTTCGCGGCAAGGCGTGCATTGGCCGCAGCTCTCATGCTTGTAGAAATAGCTGAGCCGTGCGATCGCGCGCACGATGTCAGTCGATTTGTCCATCACGATGACGGCAGCCGTGCCGAGTGCCGATTTCAAATCGCGCAGACTATCGAAATCCATCGGCGCGTCGATGATTTCATGTGCTGGCACGCAAGGCACCGAGGAGCCGCCAGGGATCACCGCGAGAAGATTGTCGAATCCGCCGCGCACGCCGCCGCAATGGCGCTCGATCAATTCCCGGAAGGGAATTGACATGGCCTCTTCGACATTGCACGGCCTGTTGACATGCCCGGAGATGCAGAAGAGCTTGGTGCCAGCATTGTTCTTCGCGCCGAAGCTTGCGAACCATGAGGCGCCACGGCGCAGAATCGCGGGTGCTGCGGCAATCGATTCCACATTGTTGACAGTCGTCGGACACCCATAAAGGCCCATATTGGCGGGGAACGGCGGCTTCAGTCGGGGCATGCCCTTCTTACCCTCGAGGGACTCCAAAAGCGCCGTTTCCTCGCCGCAAATATAGGCACCTGCACCATGATGGACATAAATATCGAACGGCCAGCCGTGAACATTGTTCTTACCAATGAGTCTCGCCTCATAGGCCTCGGCAATCGCGGCCTCGAGGCGCTGGCCCTCCAAAATGAACTCGCCGCGAACATAGATGTAACAGACATGCGCTTGCATCGCGAAGCAAGCAAGAAAGCAACCCTCGATCAATATTTGCGGATCGTTGCGCATGATTTCCCGGTCCTTGCAGGTCCCGGGCTCGGATTCGTCGGCGTTGACGACGAGATAGGACGGCCGCGCTGGATCGGGCTTTGGCATGAAGGACCATTTAAGACCGGTCGGGAAGCCGGCGCCGCCGCGCCCGCGCAAGCCCGAGGCCTTCATTTCATTGATGATCCATTCGTGGCCCTTGTCGATCAATTTCTTCGTATTGTCCCACGCGCCGCGCGCGATGGCACCCTTAAGGCGCCAGTCGCCGAAGCCGTAGAGATTGGTGAACATGCGATCCTTGTCTTCGAGCATATCTCGTGACCTTACGATTGATTCGGACCTAGCGTGCTCAAGGGACCGCTGCGGCCATCAGCACCGTAGAGGGATGTCAAGGACGTGAGACCGCCCTCAGGCTCGGAGGTGACGCGGCCTTGCTGCGAACCGACCTTCACGGGGCGGCCCGCAGCGAGATCGTCGAGTAATCTCTCAAAGTTCTCTGGCGTCAGATCCTCATAATAGTCCTCATTGATCTGGACCATCGGAGCGTTGCAGCAAGCACCCAAACACTCGACTTCGACCCAGGAGAAAACGCCATCCGCCGTCACCACACCTTGCTCGCCGATGCGTTTGCGGAGAATGTTTTGGATCGCGCCGGACCCCGCAAGAAGGCAGGGCGTCGTACCGCACATCTGAACGTGGAATTTGCCGACGGGAGAAAGGTTGAACATCGTATAGAACGTGGCGACTTCGAGCACCCGGATCAAAGGCATTCCGAGCTTTTTTGCGACAAGCTCGATCGCCGGTTTCGGAAGCCAGAAACCATTCTGCTTTTGCGCCATCCACAGCATCGAAATCACCGCGGAGGCTTCCCGGCCTTCCGGATATTTCTTGAGGATCTCCGCACATCTCTCCTCGTTCTCGGGTGTGAACGCAAAGGAGTCCGGTTGTTGCTCAGCAAGACGGCGAACGGACATGGGTTCAGCTCTTCAGTGTCATGGCTAAGTGAACAGCAGTTTCCATGAGATGGGCCGTCCACAAATGTGGCTTCTGCAAAGATATCTTCCGCACGGCGGCGGGCAGCGGCCTCACCGGTCCACCTCGCCGAACACGATATCAATCGAACCTAAAATCGCACTCACATCGGCAAGCATCGACTTGCGGCAAAGGAAATCCATTGCCGCGAGATGCGCAAAACCTGGCGCCCTGATCTTGCAGCGGTAGGGCTTGTCGGTGCCATCCGACACGAGATAAACGCCAAACTCACCCTTTGGCGCCTCGACCGCGCAATAGACCTCGCCGGCCGGCACATGGAAGCCTTCGGTATAAAGCTTGAAGTGATGAATGAGCGCTTCCATTGACCGCTTCATTTCCGCGCGGCTCGGCGGCACCACCTTGCCATCCCTCGCGGCGACCGGCCCCTTGCCATCCGGCGCGGAGAGCTTCTCGATACATTGCTTCATGATTTTGACCGACTGGCGCATCTCTTCCATGCGAATGACTTGCCGGTCGTAATTGTCGCCGTCCTTGCCGACGGGAATATCGAAATCCATCTCCTCATAGCATTCATAAGGTTGCGCCTTGCGCAGATCCCAAGGCGCGCCCGAGCCGCGCACCATGACGCCGGAGAAGCCCCACGCCCAGGCGTCGGCGAGCTTGACCACGCCGATGTCGACGTTGCGCTGCTTGAAGATGCGGTTCTCGGTGAGCAGTTCCTCGAGATCGTCGCAGACTTCGAGGAACGGATCACAAAACGCCTCGATGTCGTCGATGAGCTTGGGCGTCAGGTCCTGATGGACGCCGCCGACCCGGAAATACGCCGCGTGCATGCGCGAGCCCGACGCCCGCTCGTAGAACCCCATCAGCTTCTCGCGCTCCTCGAAGCCCCAAAGGGGCGGCGTCAGCGCGCCGACATCCATCGCCTGCGTGGTGACGTTGAGAAGATGCGACAACAGCCGGCCAATCTCGCAATAGAGCACGCGGATCAACTGCGCGCGCTTCGGAACCGCGACGTCGAGCAGCTTTTCCGCCGC
>DATJBL010000107.1:0-9874 GCA_035515355.1 Methylocella sp. | reverse complement strand
TTGGCTTGGCGATCCTGCTTTTTTATCTTTCTCTGCCCCTCGATTCCCGCACGGAAGTGCTGCCGGTCCTGGTTTTCTCAATACTGGCGTTCTTCGCTCACGGGTTCATTTATCTCACCATGCTGGTGTTCGTAGGAATTTACGCTCTCTACAGCCGGCGCGTTTTTCAGAGCGCTTTGGGGCTCCTGCCGAGCCTTTGTTTGTTGATCTGGTACAGGCTGAAAAATGAAGGCTCCGGTGAACTGAATGAATTGTTCCCAGTCCATGCCGTGAATATCATTGGCTATAAGATCTATACCCTGCTCAAAGCAGCGCCCTATCAGAACATCATCATTTTCGACGTCAGCGCCGTCGATTGTTTCGGCCGATTCTATTTCATTCTCGGAATGATCATAGATCTCATGTTCATTGTGTCGCTTGGCGTGCTCGCTTATAGGGCGGTGCGCCAATCCTCCCTGCGGACGATCGTCTCGAAGCCGGAGTTCGTCATTGCGGCCATATTGTTGCTGGTTGCCGTCGCCCTGCCGCCTGTTGTCTTTGGAATCGTCAATCCGGGAGAGCGAGTGCTGTATCCGGCATTGATTGCCCTCGCGATGGCTCTATATCCCGCATATCCTGCGGTGAAGCTGCCGTCCGCGCCGAAAGCCACGCTGGCGGCTTCGCTAATCGGCGGCTATGGCCTTCTTGCCGCCGCGCTCGTTCCGGTGGTGGGCGGCGAATTCTACCAGCAAAAAAGAGACAGCTATCAGCCTCGGCCAGCCGGGAACGAAGGCGGGCCGCCGGGAACGATCTTGTTCGGCCACCGCTTGATGCAGTTTGACAGCAAAATGAAGGCTGCCGAGCAAGCCTGGCAATCGGGCACAATGCCGACGGCTCCGCTGGCGTTCGACACCGCATTGATTCTGCCGGAAGGCAAATCATCAACGCGCTAAGCGGGGCAACGCCTCACTCCCGCTCGATGCGAATGACTTGCGGCTTTTCGGCCAAAAATCCGTCCGCGACAGCGGCCTCGAGCGCTTGCCGGAGGGTCTGCTCATGCGTCGCATGGGTGATCAACACGACGGGGACCGCGCCGCTAGTGTCCTTATTCGCGCCGGGCCGGCGGCGCTGCACGATACTCTCCAAGGAAATGTCGCGTTCGGCCATGCGAGTCGCGATCGCTGCCGCGGCGCCGGGCCGGTCAAAGACGGAAAGTCTGATGTAATAGCCGCCCTCATGCAATTGCATTGGTGCGGGCTTGGCGGGCGTCAGCGATGCCACTGGCCGGCCGAAGGGCGCGGATCTGACGCCACGGGCGATGTCAGCGATGTCGGCGACGATCGCCGAGGCAGTTGCCTCGCCGCCCGCGCCCGGACCGACGAGGGTCAGCTCATGCACCGCGTCCGCGTCAATTGTGACCGCGTTGGTAACGCCCATGACCTGCGCAATTGCCGAGGATTTGGGCACCATAGTCGGATGGACCCGTTGCTCGATGCCAGCGGCCGTGCGCTGCGCGACGCCGAGCAACT
Organism: Methylocella sp.; assembly: GCA_035515355.1. Classification (GTDB taxonomy): domain Bacteria; phylum Pseudomonadota; class Alphaproteobacteria; order Rhizobiales; family Beijerinckiaceae; genus Methylocapsa. The sequence continues at coordinate 8,366 of DATJBL010000107.1, read as the reverse complement.
TGACCCGGTAGCCGAGTTCCGCCGCCGCCTCAAGATCGGCAAGCGTGATCGCCTCGATCCCCTCGACAGCGATCGCGTCCGGGTCAATCACCGTGCCAAAGGCAAGTGACGTTAGGATCGCGAGCTTATGAGCGGTGTCGAAACCGCCGACGTCGAAACTTGGATCAGCCTCCGCATAGCCGAGCTTTTGCGCCTCGCGCAAACATTGCGCAAAGGAAAGACCTTCCTGTTCCATCCGCGTCAAAATGTAATTGCAGGTCCCGTTGAGGATGCCATAAACGCGCTCAATGAAATTGCCCGCTAAGCCCTCGCGCAGGGTTTTGACGATCGGAATGCCACCCGCAACCGAAGCCTCGAAAGCGAGAGCGACGCCATTCTCCTCGGCCAGATGGGCCAAACGCATGCCGTGCTTCGCGAGCAGCGCCTTGTTGGCGGTGACAAAGGACTTGCCGGCGCCGAGCGCCGCTTCGGCAGCGGAGAGGGCGACGCCGCCCTCTCCTCCAATCAATTCGACAAAAAGGTCGATGTCCGAGGTCTTAGCCAAGGCGACGCAGTCGTCGAACCAGGTGAAACGGTCAAGGTCGATGCCGCGGTCCTTCGCCCTATGGGCGGCGGATACGCCCCTGATGACGATTTGCCGGCCGGTCCGGCGCGCCAGCGTCTCGGCCTGCCGGTCAAGCAACTGGATGACCGCTGCTCCCACAGTGCCAAGACCGGCAATGCCGATGCGCAAGGGAGACGGCATAGAAATAAAGCCCGCAAACCGGAGGATCTGAAAAGGCCGGCCGAGAACGGCGGCAAGCGTGGTATCTGCCCGATTTTCGCGGGACGATCAAGGCACCGGGCAAAACGAGGCCGCCGTGTCGACTCCGGCTTCTTCAATCTTGCCACGCCGCAGCAATGGCTTACATTGAAGGCAGGGTGACGAGACTTTGCAGAAGATTCATACGAGACCAGACACAATGACTTTTGTCGACGCCGTCGAAGTCGCAGGCCGAAAGCCTGGGCATATCAAGTTGCACGGGCCGGAAACATTCGCCGGAATGCGGCGGGCGGGAAGACTGGCGGCCGAGGCGCTCGACCTTTTGGTCGAACAGGTGCGGCCCGGCGTCACAACGGAGGCCCTTGACAAATTGGTCTTTGATTTCGCGATGGCGCATGGCGCCTATCCCGCGCCGCTCGATTATCGCGGTTATCGCAAATCGATCTGCACGTCGATCAACCACGTCGTTTGCCATGGAATGCCCGATCACAAGCCGCTCAAGGACGGCGATATTGTCAACATCGACGTCACCCTGATCTTCGACAGCTGGCATGGCGATTCGAGCCGAATGTACCTTGTCGGCGATGTCCCTCGCCGGGCGCAACGCCTCGTCGAAGTGACTTATGAGGCGTTGATGCGCGGCATGGCCGTCGTTCGCCCGGGCGCGACGACAGGCGACATCGGTGCGGCAATCCAAGAGTATGCTGAAGGGGAACGCTGTTCCGTTGTGCGCGACTTTTGCGGCCATGGCCTTGGCCGGCTATTTCATGACGAGCCCAACATTCTCCATTATGGCCGCCGCGGCGAGGGCATTGTGCTCAAACCAGGCATGTTCTTCACAATCGAGCCAATGATCAATCTCGGACGGCCGCATGTGAAGATCCTGTCCGATGGCTGGACCGCAGTGACGCGCGACCGGTCGCTCTCGGCGCAATTCGAGCATTCAATTGGAGTCACCGAAACCGGCTATGAAGCATTCACCCTCTCGCCGAGGGGTCTCCATCATCCGCCCTATGATCTTGCCGGGTCGAACGGCGCATGACGGAAGCGGTGGCCGACGCCAGCCCGCCGCATTATCTCGGCCATCGGGAGCGTTTGCGTGAACGCTTCCGCAAGGGCGGCATTGACGCCCTCGGCGAATACGAACTCCTTGAGCTTATTCTCTTTCGAGCCATGCCCCGGCGGGACGTGAAGCCGCTCGCCAAATCCATGATCGCCCGATTTGGCTCCTTCGCTGAAGCCGTATCGGCGCGGCCGGAGCGCCTCCGCGAAATCGAAGGGCTTGGCGAGGCCGCGATCACCGAACTGAAGATCATCGAGGCAGCGGCGCAATGCCTCGCGAAATCCTCGATCGAGAAACGGCTCGCGTTGTCAAGCTTTGGCGCGGTCGTCGACTATTGCCGCACGGCGATGGCCTTCCTCGACCACGAGGAGTTTCGCGTCCTCTTTCTTGATAAGAAGAACTGTTTGATCGCCGATGAAGTGCAAGGCATCGGTACGGTGGATCACGCCCCGGTCTACCCCAGGGAGATCATGCGCCGCGCCCTCGAACTTTCCGCTTCGGCGATCATCCTCGTCCATAACCACCCTTCCGGCGATCCGCAGCCTTCCACCGACGATATCCATCTCACCCATCAGATCATTGCGGTCGGCAAGCCTCTCAAGGTGGTGGTGCATGATCATTTGATCATCGGCAAGCATGGCCATGTGAGCTTGAAGGGCCTGCGGATGATTTAGCGTGAGCCGCCAACGGCGTTAACCGCTTGTCCGATTTGGCCCTTCAATCGGACAAAAATGTTTCACGTGAAACATTTTTGTCCGGTGGGAGCCGAAAACCTTACAAGCGCTCATACGCGTTCGAACTTCAAGCATGTGGGATTGTGCAAGAAATTGGTAAGATGGGCGTTGGGGTAATGCGCCATGCGTGGCGCGAGCGCGCATCAAGGCGAGCCGGTCGAGGGTGAAAACTGTCACGGAATCTTCCACCGGAGACGCACTTTGTTTTGCACCTGATTTAACGCAGGAAGAAACAACTGTCTCTTCAACCGGGTGACTTTCGAACAAAATTTTTGATATTCCCACGGTGAGGGCAAACGACGCTCCCGTCCGACATGCCCGCTGCTAAAGACATGCCCGCTGCTGAATGAGTTGCGGACGCCAAGCCCGTATTGGCCGGACTGCCGCCGTTGACCCAAAGTTGACTCCGCGGGTCCAGTTTGGTCGCCCGAAAGCTGACATCCGGCCTCTCTCCCTAAAGCTTAACCGGACCCTCCGTCTCGGAAACTGTGACACCCGGTTCGACCCTGACAACCCTGACAACGCTGGGATGAATGCTCCGATCACGTCGCTGTTGACACGACACCGGCGCCGTTCTTGCTGCGTTCATAAGTCCAGAGTAATTCTTACCCAACGAGTCAGGCCTAAGTCGCGTGCAAGTTAGAAGTCCATCTATCTTCCCGAGGCCTCCCAATGGACAGGATCGAGAACCGGACATTCGACGAATTGGAAATCGGCCAGTCGGCAAGCCTCGCCGGCACGCTCACCCACGAGGACATCGAGTTGTTCGCGATCGTGTCAGGTAACGTCAGTCCCGCGCTTGCGGACGAGGAGTTTGCCAAGAGCGATACATTCGACAAGGTCGTTGCCCCCGGCATGTGGAGCGGCGCGCTGGTCTCGACGATTCTCGGGACCCAATTGCCAGGCCCGGGAACGATCTACGTTGACCAATCGCTGCACTTTCGTCACCCGGTCGCGGTTGGCGATACGATCACCGCGACGGTGACGGTCGCGAGAAAGATCGACGACACTCGCCATGTCATTTTGGATTGCCGGGGAACGAACCAGCACGGAGAGGAGGTTATCGCCGGCACTGCGGAGGTCATTGCGCCAACCGAGAAGATTTCGCGGCCCTGGCCTGCCCTTCCCGCAATCGAGCCGAGCGAGAAAAAACACCCCTCGGAGCGCCGTACCACAGCGCCGCCAGACGCGGGACTGACGGAGACGGAGGCGGAGCGGCGGCTTGAGCGGTTCGGAGAAAACGCGCTCGCCGAGCATCATGTGAGCGCTCTCGAGCGCTTGGCGCGTTTCTTCTGGGGGCCGATCCCTTGGATGATCGAGATCGCAGCTCTTCTCTCCGGCGTCCTTAGGCATTGGGATGACCTCTCCATCATTCTCGTGATGCTCTTCATCAATGCAGGCGTGGGCTTCTGGCAGGAATTCAAGGCCGACAACGCCATTGCGCTGCTAAAGCAGCGGCTTGCACTCAAGGCGCGGGTCAAACGTGACGGCAGATGGAAGGACATCGAAGCAAGGCTGCTCGTTCCAGGCGATGTGGTGCTCATCAAGCTCGGCAATGTCGTACCAGCGGACATGAAACTGATCGAAGGCGCTTATCTGAGCGTCGATCAATCAGCGCTCACCGGAGAATCCCTCCCCGTCGATATGAAAGCCGGGGACGAGGCGTATTCGGGCTCGATTGCCAAGCAGGGCGAGATGACCGGCGTCGTCACAGCAACCGGTATGAACACTTATTTCGGCAAGACAGCCCATCTTGTCGAACAGGCCAGGACCGTTTCACACTTCCAGCGCGCCGTTCTGCGGATCGGCAACTTCCTCATTCTGATGACCATCGGTCTCGTCTTCTGCATTGGGATCGCGGCGCTCTTTCGCCACGATCCCCTCATGGAAACCCTGCAATTTGCCCTCATCCTGACCGTCGCATCGATACCGGTGGCGCTTCCGGCCGTGCTGTCAGTAACCATGGCGATCGGTGCCGAGCGCTTGGCGAAACTCAAGGCGATCGTCTCGCGCCTCGTGTCCATCGAAGAGATGGCCGGCGTGGACATACTTTGCAGCGACAAGACCGGAACCCTCACCAAGAATGAGCTCACACTGGGCAACGCGCAACCGGCACCGGGCATCACCCACGACGAGCTTCTCCTCGCGGCGGTGCTGGCTTCGCGCCCTGATGCGCCCGATGCCATCGATGCGGCAATTCTCGCTGGTGCTCCCCCTGGCAAAAGTCTCGACGGCTACGCAGTTCGGGCGTTCCACCCTTTTGATCCGGTGGTGAAACGGGCCGAGGCGGAGGTCGAGCAAAACGGCACGCATTTCAAGGTGGCTAAGGGCGCGCCACAAGTGATCGCTGACCTTTGCGCACCTGACCCTGAAAAGCGCAAAGCCATCGCTGCGACCGTCGACGAGGATGCAGCAAAAGGTTTCCGCACCCTTGGCGTTGCGCGCACCGATGAGTCCGGTCACTGGCGGTTCCTGGGTCTTCTGCCGCTCTTTGATCCGCCCCGGGACGACAGCACCTTGACCATCGCGACAGCGCGCGCCATGGGCATCAATATCAAAATGGTGACCGGCGATCACGAGGCAATTGCTAAGGAGATCGCCAGCCAGCTCAAGCTCGGGCAGAACATTGTCGTCGCCGAAACCGCGTTCGGCCAGAAGGCTGGCGGTGACGCACAGCTTTCACAAATCCTCGCCGCCGATGGTTTTGCCCGCGTTTTTCCCGAGCACAAATTCAAAATTGTCAAGGCGCTGCAGGCCGCAGGCCATATTGTCGGCATGACCGGCGACGGTGTGAATGACGCACCGGCCTTGAAGCAGGCCGATGTCGGTATCGCCGTCAGTGGCGCAACCGACGCCGCACGCGCCGCAGCCGATCTCGTCCTGACTGCACCCGGCCTCTCCGTAATCACCCTGGCGATCGAAGAAGCCCGCCGCATTTTCGAGCGCATGAACAGTTACGCCATGTATCGCATTGCGGAGACGATCCGGCTTTTGTTCTTCATGACTGCCAGTATCCTGATCTTCAACTTTTATCCCGTCAACGCGATCATGGTGGTGCTCTTGGCGCTGCTTAATGACCTGCCCATCATGATGATCGCCTATGACAATGCGCCCATCGCGCCGCAGCCAGTGCGCTGGGACATGACGCGGGTTCTCACCATCGCGTCGGTGCTCGGTATCTATGGCGTGCTCGAAAGCTTTGTCTTGTTCTGGATCGTGCAGGATTACCTCGCGCTTTCAAAGCCCCTTGTTCAGGCGCTGATCTTCCTCAAGCTGCTCGTCTCTGGGCATATGACGATTTATTTGACGCGCAACAAAGGCCCGGTTTGGGAGCGTCCTTGGCCGAGCTGGAAACTTGTCGTTCCCTCCGAGACGACTCAGCTGCTTGGAACGCTCGTTGTCGTTTATGGCTGGTTCATGACTCCTACGGGTTGGCCATACGCGCTCATGGTCTGGGCCTATACGCTCGTGTCTTTTATGGTGGCGAGCATGATCAAAATCGGCACTTACGGGCTTCTGGAGCACCGTGCGCGACACCAGGCGTGTCATCTCACCCGCGTTGAAAGTCACGTTGCCGTCGCGAAGCGACCCATCGCACCAAATATCATCAAAGAGCGACGTGAATCATGAAGCGAATCCTTGTGGCGACGGATGGCTCGGTCGCCTCGGACCGGGCGGTCGAATATGCGGCGCAACTGGCAAAAAACACCAGCGCCGACCTTTTGATCGTAAATGTCATGGGCGGCTATGGCCTTCCAGACAGCATATTCGGATCCTTCACCAACGCGCAGCAAAGCTGGTTCGAAGAGCTGCTTGGGTCGATGTCGGCGGAACTCCTGACAAAGGCGAGGGACTGCGCCTGGAACGCCGGAGCCGCCACGATCCAACTCGAATCCCGCTCTGGTGACGTCGCTCAGACAATCATCCGAATTGCACAAGAAAAAGAGGCGGATCTCATCGTTGTTGGCAAGCGGGGCACTGGGCTCGTTGCGGGACTGCTGCTCGGCAGCATCTCGCAGAAGCTGGTGAGTCTTTCACCCTTGCCCATAACGGTCGTTCCCTGACCGGGGTGGTCGATCCTTCGATGGCCAAGCGCCGATAAGGACCGGTTGTGCAAACCTTTTGGGTCTTCCATGTGAAAGGCACAGCCATGCCGAAGAAGAAGCTATCGGTCAAATCCTCCCACCTATCCCAGCTTAGCGTCCCGGTGTTTGGCCCATGGCCTTTGCGAATATCCGCTTTCGGCGCCGAACATAAGTGCTGCCAACCGCAGACTTCCGGCAGCTGTCCGAAGCATTCCGGAAAACATATGCGTAATCGTGTGATAATGTGTACGTGGGGCGACTGGTAGTCGGCTACTACGAGAGAAGCGAACATGATCTCTGCAGCATTTCCGTACCAAAAGAAGCGGCGGCAGGTCCTCGGCAGCGAGATGGCATACGTCGAGGTGGGAGAGGGCGACCCCATCGTGTTGCTGCACGGTAATCCCACCTCGTCGTACCTCTGGCGCAACATATTGCCGTACCTGCAGCCACTAGGCCGCTGCGTCGCCCCTGACCTGATCGGCATGGGCGACTCCGCCAAGCTGCCTAACAGTGGTCCCGGCTCGTATCGATTCGTGGAGCACCGCCGCTACCTCGACGCCCTGCTCGAGGCCCTGGATGTGCGCGAGCGGGTCACCTTCGTCATCCATGACTGGGGTTCGGCCCTCGGCTTCGACTGGGCCAATCGCCACCGCAGGGCCGTAAAGGGAATCGCGTTCATGGAGGCGATCGTGGCGCCGCAGGGCCGGAACCACTGGGACAAGATGGGAATGCGTTCAGCCTTGGAGGCGCTGCGTTCGGAGGCCGGCGAGGCGATGGTCCTGCAGGACAACTATTTTATTGAACAGATCCTGCCGAACGCCATCCTGCGTAAGCTTTCCGTCGAGGAGATGACGGAGTACCGACGGCCGTTCGCCGAGCCTGGCGAGGGGCGACGGCCGACGCTGACGTGGCCCCGAGAAATACCCATCGAGGGCGAACCCGCCGATGTGCACGCGATCGCGACTGAATACGCGGACTGGCTGGGGACGAGCAATGTGCCCAAGCTGTTCCTGAAGGCTGAGCCAGGTGCGATCCTCGCCAACGATACACTGGTCAACCTCGTCCGCGGGTGGCCCGCGCTGACCGAGAAGACGGTGGCGGGGATCCATTTCGTTCAGGAAGATTCGCCGGACGAGATCGGGCGGCTCGTCGCCGACTGGACTAAGACGTTGGGCTAACGGGAGCCAATCAAAGTTCGGGTGATGGGTGAAGCTCACTTCCGCTTGTGGCGCATAGCAGCGGTAGATCGAATTTCCGCAAAGGGTGGCAAGCGGTCATTCGCTCAAGCCGCCTTAATGACTAGTATGTGGATTATGCTAGTGACCTTTCTTCATTACGCCGTTATTGGGCATTTTTCTCCCGCGTTCGGAAGTGTGGAATTCGCGAGCAAAGAGAACTGCGAACATGCGCGGACGGACTGCTTACCTTGCCGAATTAACACCACTTTCCGCCCGTCTGAACGACGCAATTAAAGACGAGTTAAAGACCGGCCTAATAAAGCCCCCCAACGGGGTTATCATTTCCGCCATTTGCGTCGCCAAGTGAGAGGCGTGGCGCGTAGACTAGAGGGGAGCTCAAGCCTCCAAGCTCGGAGCCTAATGTCCGGAACGGCACCACTGGCTAGCCCCATTTAATGATCGGAATGGAAGACAAAGCCACGTATGGAGCTTGGTTGATGCAGAACTTTATTCATCCCAAACCATTCCGTGTCCTCTGAGATC
>DATJBL010000106.1:0-44247 GCA_035515355.1 Methylocella sp. | reverse complement strand
CGAGCGGTTACGCGGCCGCCCAGTCGCAGTTATGCCCATAACCGACTTTGTGGACACTTCTCCCCCCTCACAACGCCAACGATCACATCAGACTCGGCGAAATGAAGCGATTCAGGAAGGCGGTCCTCGGCGAAGGGATACAATTGTTCGATGATGTGTCGATAGCCCCAGAATCCGATTGGCTGAAAATTGGAGCCGTCGTCGGCAAGCTTATGTGCTAGGTCTGGGTGTGTGTAAAGCATACGCCAGGGTATATGAAAATCGGATGCGTTAACTGTCAGGGCGCATTCTTTTGACCCCATGACCACGCGAAGTCGTCACGCGACATCTTCCAGAGGAGTCCCGCGGTTTCCCTCGAATAAAAGTTCAAACATTCGCGCGCCGGCAATAGCAAGTTCGCTGGCGACGCTTTTGAAAGTCTTTTCGTCAAGCGGACGATCCCAACCGAGCTCATATTCTGAAATCTCTTTGCCATGCGGATCGTTTGGGTCGACTCGCTTGAACCGGGCAATAGCGTCTTGCCATCGCTCCCGGCACTTTTGAACGATTTGGAACACGCCTTCGGTGTTCAAGTTGATGGTCCCTACAGGGGGCCATCTGCGCGGGCCGGGATTTTGAAAGACATCGCCAACGAGTGTGACTTCATACACATTCGTACTTCGCTCAATGTCGATATTTCCATCGCGCGGTATTGCATTCATGTTGTCGAGTTTAAAGGGATCGCCTGAGGTCAGCTCAGCGATTTTTGGCCTGATTTGCATTGCTCTTGGGGGCAGGTTCATTCAGTTGGCACCCAAAAGCACCGCTTCCGCCTCGCCGATGAACACGTCGAAGGTAAGAAACTGGAGTTGAATCATTTGTTTTGCCAAATACATTCGTATCGTAAACTGATGATTTCCTCCTATGGCTGCGACCACCCTAAATTCCGCTGTCTCGCTGTTCCCATAACGAGGTAATTTCAATTCGGTCCAGCCTGGCTCGATGTCACAGTGGAGAGAGCTAAGTGAGATAAGCAAATCGACGGAACGGTCATCGGGCCAACTGGGCTCGTGGAACGGAGCACTCGTCACGGCTGATTTCCTAAGCTCGCCCACGTTCACGAAAATTCCGAATGCCTTTTTAGTTTTGGGTGTTGCAGCGTCGACCCAGATGTTGACGTTACGTAGCGGAAGCGTGGTATCTGCCAACTCTTCCTCAATGAACGCACGACCGTCGGTTTGTCGTCCAGGGGCGCCTCGGCAACAGCTGTGGCCTCGCCCGCGCGGGCAAATCCAGTTACCAGGCTCATGGTTTAATACTTAAGGTCTTGATTTTACAGGCTGTTGGCTGCAAAATAACCTCCATTGCCAATACCGTACTCCTACTCGGCTTCCCAACCAAATCTGAACGCCCTTGCAACTGATTGTGTTCCCTCGAACGGCAAAGCGTGCGCTTTCGGAACCAAGGATCGCGAAGTCTCTCCGGTCGACTTGAAGCCGTTTCAAACGGTTGATCCATCCCGGCTAGGCTCTATAGCAGTGACCGAGTCGATTTCTTCGGGACTCGGATTATGGGCCTCGATGCTTGCATGCCGGCCCACCGTTTGGGAGGACGTCAGGAAGCCAATCGAAACCAAAAGCGCCATTAATTATTTTTGATCATATGCCGACGCTGGTGAGGTGACGATGCCAGTTGAAACTCCTAGTGACAAAGTTGCGATAAAGATCACCAATCTTTATCAAGTAAGCGATGGAGCCCGCGCAAGACGTCTTCGCATATTCGGATTGGATACGAATGGCACTCCCGAAAGACTCAGCGGCAAGCAGCTTTTCAATAAACGCAGACCGATTTTCCAGCACGTTTTTCGAATAAATTGTCGTTTCAGCGACAACAGTCTGGAAGCAGCTGGCGAGCGAAGCCTCTCGCTCGGCCCTTGCCGCAGCCTCTTCCTCAGCCCTTGCCGCAGCCTCTCCCGCAGCCCTGAGCCGAGCCTCTTCCTCGGCCCTGAGCCGGGCCTCTCGCGCTTCTTCCTCGGCCCTGACGCGAGCGTCTTCCTCGGCCTTGACCCGGGCCTCTCGCTCGGCCTTGGCCAGAGCCGTTCGCGCTTCTTCCTCGGCCCTGACGCGAGCGTCTTCCTCAGCCTTGATCCGAGCCCTTTGCTCATCCCTTGCCGCGGCCTCTTGCTCGGCCCTTGCCGCAGCCTCCCGCTCGGCGCTCACTGCGGCCTCTCGCTCGGCTTGGGCCATGGCCTCTACGTCGGCCCAAGCCGCGGCTCCTTCCTTGGGGCTAAGCAGGGCCTCTTTCTTCGACCTCGCTGCGGCGTCTACCTTGGTTTTAGCCATTACTTTTCTTTTGGCCCCGGTGACAGCTTCTTCCTTAGCTTTTGCCAAAGCGTCTTCTTGGGCCTTTTCCTCGGGAGCTTTACTGGAATTAACCATATTGTTTTCCTTCGTTCGGGAGGCCCGTCGCCCCAAATTCATTGGAACATGTGAATTCTGGAATAATTGAGAGCATGACGGCAAAATTATCGCAGCGCAACGTAAGATCTGATTTGGACACAAGCAATCGAGACGGATTTCCTTGTGGAAAATCAGAATTGAAGGTGTACCCGAGGGAGCCGGAATCCATTGCCGTCGGTTTCGAAAGCTGCGCTATCGGTTACACGGAAACGGTTTACGCCCCGCCACCATTGCCCAAATGCTCATTGTGCTCGCAGAAAATCCGTCCGCCTCGGGGTCTATCCGCCGGCGTGGAAAAACCACGTCTGGTCGAGAGCGAGGGCAGAGCGAGCCCTTCGGAGCCAAGGATCGGAGGCTCTCCCGTTGCCGGGCTGATGCCAGATTCCGCTCAGATTGGTGTCGCCATGGTCAAAAGTGCTACTCAAAATCGCATTCATCATATCCCTTTTTGTTCCAAAAGGGGAGCTCCAAGGCTGATGGAATGAGCCGTAACGAATGCTTCAAAAGCGGCGTTAATCTTAATTAAACGTGAACAGCCGCCCGCCCGCGAATTCGCCTATGATGCCAACAACTGACCACCGCTTGGTCCGGGCGATAAGGGCGTGTCATGGTGCAAATGCATTTTACTCAAGAAGAAAAGATGGTCTCCTTCGGCGAGAAGCTGGCGGCCTCCGAGCAATTTCTTGCTCTTTTTCAGGAGGGGATGGATTTGGTAAGCCGCGCCGCCGCCTACCTCGACGGTGATGGCCGGGAGGAGGCAAAGCTCTTGACGCGCCCAGCGGCTGTCGCCTACGCCGTCGAAAGCATGCGTCTGACCACAAGGCTGATGCAATCCGCGTCCTGGCTGCTTCTCCAGCGCGCCGTCAATGAAGGCGAGCTGACTCGCACCGAGGCCACCGCCGAGAAACGCCGGATTCGGCTCTCCGAGCAGGACGCGGTCTCGAATAAGGACGTTCTTGCGAAATTGCCGCCGCGTCTGCGCGATCTCATCGGCCTGTCGCTTCGCCTCCAGGCGCGTATTATCCATCTCGATCTTCTGATCTATAAGTCGCGGGAGGCGCGCGGCAGGGCTAAGCTGCCGCCAAGCCCGGTGGGACATCAGATCGAGCAACTGCGGGCGGCGCTTGCGGCGCCGCGTGTCTCTTCGCCAGCAATGGTGAAAGCTGGCTGAATTGCGTGACATCGTCACCGCTTTATTATCGACCATTGCGTCACGGGCAGAGCCGGACGCCAAGCATGAAAGGCGCCAAGGGGTTCCGCGCGGGCGATCCCGATCCGCGCGAGATCGCCGCCTTGTTCCTTGAAGCGGCGCATGAGTTCCGCTTCGGCTTCGAGGGTCACGGCATTGACGATGAGCCGCCCTCCTTCAGGAAGGGCGGCATAGGCGGCATCGAGCAGATGCGGATCACTTGCGCCGCCGCCGATAAAGATCGCCTGCGGCCGCGGAAGATTGGCGAAGATTTCTGGCGCTTTGCCAGTAATGACCTCAATATGCGGCACACCGAGATGGGCGGCATTTCGCGCGATCCGGTTTGCGCGATCGGCCCGCGCCTCGATCGTGATCGCCCGGTTTGCGGGATCGCAGAGCAGCCATTCGATCGCGATCGAACCCGATCCCGCGCCGACATCCCACAAAAGCTCGCCGCGCTTTGGCGCGAGTGATGACAGCACAATGCTGCGGATCTCTCGCTTGGTGAGCTGGCCATCGGTTTCGAACCAGGAATCGGCGAGCCCGCTGGCGCGCGGAAGAATCTGCGATTGAGCCGTCGCGGCGATTTCGATCGCAACGAGGTTTAAAGGATCGATGGCTTCCAAGGTGAGGCCCTCCGCGGTGCCGGCGCGCAGCCGCTCCCTCGGGCCGCCCATCGCTTCCATGACGATGATCCGCGATTGGCCAAGACCTCTCTCGCAAAGGAGTCGAGCAAGCCGCGGCGGGGTGGTCTCGTCCCACGAAAGACAGAGGAGTTTGGCACAAGGCTGGAGCGCGGGGATGATCCGCTCGAGGTCGCGCCCATGAAGAGAGATAAGGGCGCAGTCCTGCAGGCTCCAATGGAGCCGCGCCGCCGCGAGACTGAAAGCCGAAGGTGCCGGCAAGCATTGCATCTCATCCGGACCGGCATGCGCGGCGAGCAAGTTGCCAATACCGTAAAAGAAAGGGTCACCGGAGGCAAGAACACAGACAGGCGAGCCGCGCCGTGCGAGAATGGGCGGGATCGCGGCGGCAAGCGGGGAAGGCCACCTCATGGTTTCGGCCGCGAGTGGCCCCGCAAGTGCGAGGTGGCGGGCTCCCCCCACGACCAACTGGGCTTGCGCGATCAGTGTTCGCGCGGCAGGAGAAAGAGCCTCGATGCCATCTTCGCCGATGCCGATCAGGGATAGCCATTTCTCACAGGACGGCGAAGTCATGAGAGCGCGAGAGAAGGCTCGGGAGAGGGGCGATGCGGGTTCTCCTGCTTGGCGGGACAACGGAGGCGAGCAAGCTTGCCAGCGTGCTTGCGGGGCACCGGGACATTGACGCCATATTGTCTTTTGCCGGGCGCACCAAGGCGCCGCGCGCGCCGGAGATCGCCTATCGGATCGGAGGCTTTGGCGGCGCCGAGGGCCTTGCCAGCTACCTTAAAGCCGAGCGCATCGATGTGCTCATTGATGCCACCCATCCTTTCGCGGAACAAATGTCGCATCACGCGGCCCTCGCGGCGTCGCGGGCGAACATACCGCTTGTTGTTCTCTCGCGCCCCACCTGGCGCTCCGAAGCCGCTGACCGCTGGATCGAGGTGGCTGACATGGCCGCCGCCGCTGCCGCGCTTGGGCAAGCACCGAAGCGCGTGTTTCTGACGGTTGGACGGCTTCAGATCGACGCCTTCGCGGCGGCGCCTCAGCATTTCTATCTCATTCGCGCGATCGAACCGCTCGTGCCATCGCCTCATCTGCCGCGCCATCGGGTGATTCTGGGGCGCGGCCCTTTTGCTCTTGAAGACGAAGAAAAACTCCTGCGCAGCGAATCGATCGAGGTGATCGTGAGCAAGAACAGCGGGGGGATGGCGACCTTCGCAAAAATCCTGGCCGCGCGGACTCTCCGTTTGCCGGTCGTCATGGTTGCGCGGCCGCGACAAGGTTCGATCCCAATTTTGCATGATCCGGCCGAGGTCATGGAATTTCTGTTTCGTCATCGCGAAACCTTGACCTCGCGAGGGGTGTAGACGAAAGGCGTTAGCCCGTTGCGCGGAACGATCCGGCTCTCGCTCGAGCCAACAATCACGAGCGTGCTCATGTCGGCAAGGCCAGGGTCGGCGCTCGCCAGTGATTTGACCAAGATGCGTTCATCCGCCCGCCCCACCGCGCGAGCAAAAACGACGGGTGTCGAAGCCGGTTTGAGGTCACGCAGCAGCGTGAAGGCGTCATGGATGCGATGCGGCCGCGCGATCGAGGCGGGGTTATAAAGGGCAATCACGAAATCCGCGCTCGCCGCCGCCGAGAGCCGCTTTTCGATGAGGGGCCATGGCTTGAGATTGTCCGATAAGGAAATCGCGCAAAAATCATGTCCCAAAGGCGCGCCAATCCGCGCTGCCGCCGCTTGCATCGCCGAGAGGCCGGGGATCACCGCGATGTCCATGTCACGCCAAGAAGGCTCGCCCTCTTCGATCGCCTCGAAAACCGCCGCCGCCATCGCAAATATGCCAGGATCGCCGCCGGAGACCAGGGCGACGTGGCAGCCGTTCCCGGCCAAGCGTAAAGCATGGCGTGCGCGCTCCAGTTCCGCTCCATTGCCGCTTTGATGGCGCTTCTGCCCTGGCGTTATAGGAAGCCGCTCGAGATAGGGCGCGTAACCGATAAGATCCGTTGCTTTTGCCACCAGTGCGGAGGCTTCTGGTGTGATCCAAGCTTCGCTTCCTGGGCCAAGGCCAATGATCCGCAAGCTGCCCGGCGCGCTCATGGCCGCCTGCCTTGACCTGGAATAAGGATGGACGCGAAATAAGGCGCCTGATCGTCGCATTTGGCGGCAAGTGGAAGGACGGTTTCGGCTTCCCCTGTGCCATTCTCGACGTAGATCGCCGTTGAGAGCCGGCCTGCCTCCTTGATCGCCGCGCGGATTTTCGAAAGGTTGGCGCCAATTTTGATAATGGCCACCGCATCACTCGTGCATAGATGGTGAACGAGGGCCGCGTGATCGAGCGTGCCAGGAAGAACGCTCAAGACATCATCGCCCCAGGCCATCGGCGCTTTCGCGGCGCTCCAACACCCCGAGATTCCGGTGACTCCGGGAACGATCTCGACGAGGAACTGGTCCTTCAGCCGCAGATAAAGATGCATGAATGACCCATAGAAGAGCGGATCGCCCTCGCAGACGAGGGCGACGTCGCGGCCTGCGAGAAGCTGCTCGGCGATGGCTGATTGCGCTTTGGCGTAGAAGCGGCGCAGTTCCTCGACATAGGCGGGATCGCAGAAATGGATCTCCGTCGTCAAGGGATAGAGCAAAGGCAATTGAAGGCAGGATTCGCTGAGCCAGAAATCGAGGATAGTACGGGCTTTTCCACGCGCGCCGTGCTTTGCGAAATAGGCAACGACCGGAACACCCCCGATGATTTTTGCGGCTTTAACCGTCACAAGCTCAGGATCGCCGGGACCGAGCCCAACGCCATAGAGTCGGCCGGTCGATGAAGATGGCCCCTTCATTCGGTTTCGCTCGCGATGGCATTCAGCGCCGCAGCGGCCATGGCACTCCCCCCCTTGCGTCCCTTGATGGTTATGAAAGCGATGCGGGAGTCCGCGATGAGCGCGTCTTTCGATTCCGCTGCGCCGACGAAGCCGACCGGCATCCCGATCACGCAGGCCGGCCGTGCAGTTGTGCTGTCGAGCATCTCGAGAAGATGGAAGAGCGCGGTCGGCGCGTTGCCAATGGCAACGACCGCGCCATGGAGCTGATCGCACCAAAGTTCAAGTGCGGCGGCGCTGCGCGTGGTGCCGAGTTTTTGCGCGAGCGGCACGACAGCGGGATCTTCGAGGGTGCAGATGATCTTATTGGCGCAGGGCAGGCGCGCCGCGATGATCCCGCGCGCGAGCATCTTCGAATCGCATAGGATCGGTGCGCCTTGCCGCAACGCGTGCCGCGCCCGCGCTACCGCTCCGTCGGAGAAGACAAGATCGCGAGCGATCTTGACCATGCCGCAGGCGTGAATCATGCGAACCGCCACATGTTCCTCGTCACGGCCGAAGCGGGCGAGATCGGCCTCGGCACGGATCGTTGCGAAGGAGCGCCGGTAAATCGCTGCGCCGTCGCGCAAATAATTGAATCGGCTCACGGCCGGTGCCTCACTCATTGTCTTGTCAGCGCGCCATTTTGTCTGTTTCGCTGCGCGGCCGCCTCCAGCATCTTTCGCACGATAGGAAGTCCAAGCTGCGGGGCATCACCGATGCCGGCACGTTGCGCGGCTTCATCCCCCATCACATCATAGAGACCTTCACGAGCGATGAGGGTCAAGGGCGTTATCGCGTGCCGTGCGCAACCCTTTGCGCAGCCTGATACATGTAGCGCAATGCCACTCTTCCAAATCTGCCGTGCGAGGGACATCAAAGATAAAGCATCGGAGCGCGGATCGGTGGTGCCACGTTCGCAGGTAGAGGCGCCGCCGCAGGCCGCGACCGCCAAGCGCGGATCGGTGCGATCTGTAATAAAGCCATGTTCGGCAAACAAGGCGCTGATCGCACCAGCTTGCTCTTCGCGAACATGCGGTACGATCAAAGCACGCCAAGGCGTGAGCCGGATCTCGCCCGCACCAAAAATTTCGGCGGCTCGCGCGGCGCCCTCGAGCATATTTGCATCGAGGCTGCCAAAAGCCGCGCCTGCCCCGAAGCCCGTCACCTCAGAAAAGCGCATCCAGCCGATCGGGCAGGGCTCTTCAACGGCACCGGGCCTTGCTCGTCCGCCGAGGCCAAGCCTGGCGGCTTCAGCAATTGCTGTTGCCCCGCAACATGCAAGCAGTTCGCGCATTCGGCGCGGCGGTTCCTTCTGCGAGGATCGCAGACTCAAGAAAGCCATCGCGAGGCGCGCCGCAATCGAAGGGATGGAGGCCCTTTCACAGCAGCCAACAAAGACCGCCTTATTTGCGCATCCCCCGAGTCCAATTGCGAAAGACTGCGCGCTCGTGATCCAGTCGAAGCGAATGTCGGCGGCGATGCTGGCGAGGGAAAGCGCGCTGCCATCATCGATCAGAAACCCGAACTTGCCCGGCAGCGCATGCAAATCTCTATTCGCCGCCAGCCTTGCTTCGAGCGCCTTGGCGGTTTCGAATACCTCATTGCGGCCATCGAGCCCGGCCAAAGGGCTCACCAGAACATTCCGAACCGCCTCAGATTCCCTGTCCTCATCGAGAAGATCAAGGCCGTCCAGCATTTCGATCAATGCAGGCAGGCTCCCTTCGTGAATTCCACGGATTTGCAGATTGCCGCGCGCGGACAGATCGAAAAGGCCATTGCCATAGGCGCGCCCGGCTTGTGCGATTGCGCGCAGGACTGGCGCTGCGACAGCACCGCCGCTGATCCGAAGTCGGACGAGCAGTCCATCTTTCGCGGGCATCGGCCGCCGCGCGCCGGGACACCAGCCCTTGCGCAACAAAACTGCGCTCGTCATGCGAGGGCCTCCCGCATCGAAGCAAGGCAGGCAAGCGTCGAATTCCGGCGGCTCTGCCAGAAGCCGCGGGCGAGCGCATCCTCGAAGCGTTGGGCGACGGCGCGGGCGGCCTTCGGATTGGCTTCGATGAGAAACTCCCGCACCGAAGGCGTGCCAAGAGTGGCATCGAAGAGAAGCTCGAAATGTTGGCTCGCCACGCCGTCGCTCAGCACTGCGAGCGCGTAGAGATTGTCGATCGTTCCGGCGATTTCGGCGGCGCCACGATGGCCGTGGCGCATCTGTCCGGCGATCCAGCGCGGGTTTGCGGCGCGGGCACGCACGACCCGCGCGATCTCCTCAGGCAAGCTTCGCACTTTGATAGCGCCCGGGCGCGCGGAATTGACATGATAAACGGCTGGTTCGTTGCCAAGCATTTGCGCGGCCGCAGCAAAGCCGCCCTCATGATCGAGGATGGCATCGGCGTTGAGAATGTCCTGCTCGTCTTGATCTTGCCCATGAATAAGGGCATCCGCGCGCGCGACCCGCTCCTTGAAAGCTCCACTGGGGATGCTTTCGCCTTGCGCGCCACAATAGGCGTGCGAGGCCGTTGCAAGATAGCGCATGCCAAGCTCCTCGCGGCAAAGCATGGGATCCTCGTCGACCGCGCGGGTGAGGCCCAGTCCGTAGACGCCGGGCGCCGAGCCGAAGACTCGCAGCAGCCGTTCTGGGACAGCCTTATATGCCGCCGCGAAAGGATTTATCTCATCGTCTTCATCGCTTTCGCTCAAGGCTTGCACAGCTTGATCGAACAAAGCGATTTGAGCCGGGAACACATCCCGGAAAAGCCCGGAGATCCGCAAAGTGACATCGACGCGCGGATGCGCGAGCCGCGCGGGCGGAATGATCTCGAAGCCGCTCACGCGCGAGGAGGCATTGTCCCAAAGCGGCTTGGCCCCCATCAACGCGAAAGCTTGTGCGAGATCATCGCCGCCGGTGCGCATGGTCGCGCTCGCCCAAAGGTCCATGACAATCGCCTTCGGCCATTCGCCATGGTCCTGGACGTGCCGGTTCATGACCTCGAAGGCAGCACGCTGGCCGATCTCCCAGGCGATGCGCGTTGGCACCGCGCGCGGATCAATCCCATAGAGATTGCGTCCCGTCGGCAGCACGTCGATGCGCCCGCGCGAGGGCGCGCCGCCTGGCCCGGGCGCAACGAACCGGGCATCGAGCGCGGCGAGAAGCGCGGTGCTTTCGGCTTCTCCGCAGCGATCGATAAGGGCGCGCATTTGTTCGGCCGGGAACTGATCGACATCCGAGTGTGCGGCGGGAAGCGCTTGCTTGAGCGCGTCTACCGTTGCATCGCGCAAGCCAGGTTCGGGCGATCGTCCAAAAACATGCAAACCATCGGCGATCCGCGCCTCCTTCAAATCGCAAAGCCAGGCGTCGAGGTGGTGCAATGCGGCAGCCGGATCTGCTGCATCCTTCAGTCCACTGTCTTGCAGTAGTCCCGTTTCCTTCGCGCGATCGAGGATGGCCTGCGCCAAGAGGCGCGCGCGCTTTGGATCAAGCGATTCGGCAAGCGCATATTCATCGAACAAAGCTTCGATTTCGAGCGCGGTGCCGTGACTGGCAGCGAGGGTCAAAGGGGGCGTCATATGGCTGACGGTGAGCGCGCAAATGCGCCGTTTGGCTTGCACTGCCTCGCCCGGATTGTTGACGATAAAGGGGTAAATGACGGGCAATGCACCGAGCACGGCTTCGGGCGCACAATCTTCCGTCAGCGCCACGGCCTTGCCGGGCAGCCATTCGAGCGTGCCATGGGTACCGCAATGGATCATCGCGTCGATCTTTTCAATTTCGCGCAGCCAAATGTAGAAGGCGAGATAGGAATGGCACGGTGGCAATGCCGTGTCGTGATATTCCGTTTTGCGGTTTGCAGCAGTGCCGCGATCTGGCTGCAGTGCGACGAGCAAGTTTCCGGCGCGCACGACTGAAAAAGGGAACACGCCGTCCCGTGCCTCCAACTCCGGCGCGTCCCAGGAGGCGCGAACCGACTGCACAAAGACCTCGGGCATGGCTTCAAGCGCCGAAATATAGTCCGCCAGTGTCATGCTTTCGGCCATAGACACCGCTTCGAGGTGGCGCATCAAGGCATCTGGCGGCGGCAGCGGCCCGACATCATAGCCAGCCTCGCGCATCGCATCAGCGATGGAGATGACGCTTCTTCCCGTGTCGAGACCAACGGCATAGCCCGCGTGGCCTTCTTTGCCTGGATAGTCCGACAGCACGCAGGCGATTTTGCGCGCTGCGCGGGCCGTTTTGCGCAAGGATGCCCAGGCTGAGGCAAGATCGGCGACAAACTCGATCCGCGAGGGCAAAGGCGCATGGACGCGGGGGGTGAACTCGAGATCGGCGCGATGTTCGGCTTCCATTTTGCAAGCAATCGCGCGGGTAATCAGACGCCCGTCCATTTCCGGGAGGACGACATTCATCGCAAGATCAGCGGCGCTGAGGCCGCGCGGATTTGCCTGCCAATGCGCCTCAGTGGCTCCGGCTAAGACCGCTTGCAGAACAGGCGCGTCGGCGGCGTCGAGAACACTTGGCTCCGTATCGAGCCGGGCCGAAAAGCCCGTCGTATTGACGATGACGTCAGGCATTGTATGGGCAAGCTCGGCGCGAAGAAAAGCGATGGCATCCCTGTCCTTGAGGCTCGCGACAAAAATCGCGGCAACGTTAAGCCTACGAGCGGCGAGCGCCTCCGCGAGCGCAACGACTGGGGCGCTATCTCCCGCGAGCATCATGGAGCGGTAGAAGATAATGAGAGCCTGTCCCTTGGCGTGATCGCGCTGGCGCTTGGCTTGCTCGAACCAGCCCGCTGCCGGGATCGCCGCTGCGCTTGCTGGCTTTGGCATGGCGACCGGCGCCCGCGCGCGGCTGTCAATGAAATCGAGGAGCATTGCGATGTCTTGCATCCCGCCGCGCTGGAAGGCTTCGTGAATATGGCAGAGATCAGCTGCCGGCAATGTCGAAGCAGCGCCAAGGCGGGCATCCTCCATTGCATCGCCTGGTACAATGGCAAGGTCGAAATTCTGGCTGCGCGCCGCGCGCGAAAATTCTTCGATTCCATAGCGCCAATAATCGAGACCGCCGAGGAGGCGCACGAGGACAAAGCGGGCTTGGCTCGCAGCCTTTTCGACATAAAGATCAACCGAATAGGGATGTTTGAGCGCACCGAGATTGGCGAGCCGCAAGCTCATCGCGCTCTGAGAACGTTGGACTGCCGCCGCGACAAGATTTAGATCGCTGTCGGAAAAGGAGAGAAAGAAGACATCGGCCGGGCTTTGCCGAAGGTCGATGGCGGCTTCTGCCTCGTCCAGGGATCGCGTTTGCGTGCGCAAGAGATGCATGAGCTAGCCGCCCTCGCTTGCGAGCAATTCCGCGATCGAAGCCATATCGAGGCCCTTTTCGCCAATGAGGACGAGGCGCCCGCGGCGTGGCTCGCCGGCGTCCCAAGGCCGGTCAAAGCTTTTCTGAAACCGTTTGCCGACGCCCTGGACGAGCAGCCGCATCTGCTTGCCCTGCACCTCGACAAAGCCTTTGATCCGCAAGACGTCATGGCGCTCGGCGATTTCGGCGAGACGGCGAAGAAAAGCGTCGCCATCGGCGATCGCGCCGACCTCGAAAACAGCACTATCGAAATCATCATGATCATGCCCGATGAGACTGTCATGATGTGAGGGCCGCGCCGCAAGATCATCTTCGGCGGCGGCATCGAGGCCAAGCAGGATGGCACCATCGATCCGGCCATCGCGCGCCGGGATGATTTTCACCGCCCGGGGGACGAGCGCGGCGATTTCGGCGGCGATGCGGCGCTGCTCCGATAGGTCGATCAGATCGGCCTTATTGAGCACGATGAGATCGGCGCATAAGACCTGGTCCTCGAAGACCTCTTCGAGCGGATTATCATGCGCAATCGAGGGATCGGCCTGCCGCTGGCGCGCCAGTCTGACAGGATCGTCGGCGAAGCGCCCATCGGCGACCGCCCTGCCGTCGACGACAGCGATCACGCCATCGACGGTCAAGCGGGATCGGATAGCGGGCCAATCGAAGGCTTTTACCAAGGGTTTTGGCAAAGCAAGGCCGGAGGTTTCGATGATAATGTGGTCAGGCAGCGGATCGAGCGCAAGAAGTTGTTCGATCGCTGGCAGAAAATCATCAGCGACGGTGCAGCAGATGCAGCCATTGGCGAGTTCAATGATATTCGCCGCGCGGCAGGCAAGATCTCCGCAGCCATTCAATATGTCGGCATCAATGCCGATGTCGCCGAATTCGTTGATGATGAGGGCGAGGCGGCGTCCCTTCGGATCTTCCAAAAGATGGCGGATGAGGGTTGTCTTGCCGGCACCGAGAAAGCCGGTGACGATTGTTGCTGGGATTTTGGAAAGAGTCATACTAAAGGCACCCGGGTTCTGCCAGACAGGGGCGCTTCAAACGCTCCGGGCAAAAGACCGGCGCCTTCGCCAGCGGCGGGCAAACGCGCGCCGGCATCGATGAAGGCCGGAGTGCCCCGCCAGCCTTTGCTCGATCGAACGGCAGGTTTCCTGGCTCGCGGATCGACGCCTCACGCCGCCTTCCCGGGCGACGGTTGGTCGACCCAGTGGCGTATCGGCGCAAGGCTACCCGCTGACAGTTGCGGGGGCAGCTGTGGCTTCAGGCGCCTTCCCTGAGGAAATGGCGCCATACCACATTCCCTTTTACCCCTCGACGTGAGGGACCGTTACAGTTGCGACACTAGACCGAACCGCGCAACTGTCAATCGAAGGCTGATTTCTAGCGGCCAAACCCGCGGGTCGTGCTGGCGGGTGCGGAGTTGTCTTGGCTCTCCGTTCGCGCGGTCAATCCGCTCCGGCCTGAGGAGAAATCTGATGCTCCCCCCCGCCCAGCCGATCGCCTTTTACGGCGGCGTGAAAGTGACTTTTCAGCCGTCGTCGCGACCTATGGGGCAAAGGGTTCACCACAGCCAAGGGCGGGGGCTTTCCTTCATCGGTGCCATGCGCTAGTTTTTACTGAAACGGCCAGACAGCGGCTCCAGCCAAAAGCAGGCTTTGACGTCCATGACAAATCAAGCGCGCTTTACAATCAACAGTCTCTTGGAAGGCAAGAGCGCGCTCGTGCACATTACGGCGGTCGCTCCGGATGGTAGTCCGCTCACCACCCAGGGCGCCGAGCTTCATGGATCGAAGGGCTTAGGCCTCGAAATCGAAAATATCGCGGCTCTTCCTGATGCCGAGGATTACACGCAGCACGAATTCTATGTCGCCAATTTCACCCCTTCCGAAATCAGCCGCTGCGTCGGACAGCCGAAGACGAAGGCGGCTTTTCAAGGCCTCCTTGCGGCGAAGCGTGCCATCGTCAAATCGGGTGCGGTGAACCTTGCACCAGAGAACTACCGAAGCGTTGAAATCAGCTTCGATGGCGAAGGCAGGCCGGTCCATGCCGGCTGCCTCTTGTCGATCAGCCATACGGATACGATCGCGGCCGCGGTTTGTCTTTGGCTCGGCGGTCTTCCCTTGCTGCCAGCGGCGGCTGCGACGGGCGGCCAAGCCTTTCGATCCCACATAGTGAAATTCCCGACACGGACCAGAATTCTCGCGGTTCTGGTCCTTTTGTCCTTGTTGGTCATCTTCGCGTTCGGCCTCTGGAAATTCTTCGATCTTATACGGCACTCCTAGGCCGTGATTGGCGGCGACTTCGAGATGAGGACGCTATTCGATCCTTGTGGCTGCTTCGTCCGCGGCGTCGAGAGCGCCCGCTAGAGTCAACCATTCTTCTTCAGCCGCATCGAGCAATCGCTCAAGTTCACCGCGCTGAGTGGACAAGAGTGCCGCTTTGGCGGGATCTTTTGTGAAGGTAGCAGGATCGATGAGCGTCTCGTCGATGCGGGTGATTAGATCGCGAAATTTACGCATTCTTTCCTCGATCGCAGAAATGCGCTTGGCCAATTGGGTCGCGCTTTTCGTGGCACGCGGCGTCTCCTGGCGGGGTTGCACCGCCTCCCGGGCCTCGCTGCGGCCTCCCTTGACCCCCCTCCCATTCCCGCCCCCCGCGCGTTCGAGGACATATTTGTTGTAATCGCCACTGTCGCCGTCGAACGGCTTGACGGTGCCACCTTCCACAAGCCAGAGGCGGTCGGCGCAAGCGTCAAGCAAGTATTTATCGTGCGATACGAGGATGACCGCGCCACGATAGTCGTTGATGGCCTCGATCAGAGCGGCGCGGCTATCTATGTCGAGATGGTTGGTCGGTTCATCGAGAATGAGGAGATGGGGCCCGCTGAAGCTTGCTAGCCCCATGAGAAGGCGGGCTTTCTCGCCTCCCGACAATTGCGCGGCTTTTGTATCGGCCTTCACATTTGGAAAACCGAGTTGTGCGCATTTCGCCCGGATCCTTGCTTCGGTTGCGTCACGCATGAGCGCCGCGACGCATTGATAAGGAGTAGCATCGGGATCGAGATCGTCGATTTGATGCTGGGCAAAGAAGCCTATCTCTAATTTCGGCGAACGCCGGAGACTGCCGGTTTGTGCCTTCAGCCTCCCCGAGATAAGCTTCGCGAAGGTTGATTTGCCATTGCCATTAGCGCCCAAAAGACCAATCCGGTCATCATCCGCGATCGTGAGGGAGAGGCGGCGCAAAACCAGCTCTTCGCCATAGCTCGTGCTCGCATCGTCCATTGCGATCAATGGCGGGTTCAACGGCTTTTGTGGCGAGGGCAGGTGGAAGGGCAGGACTTGCCCATCGATGATCGCCGTCACCGGTTCCATCTTGGCCAGCATCTTTAAGCGCGATTGTGCTTGTGCCGCCTTTGTCGCTTTGGCGCGAAAGCGATCGACGAAAGACTGCAGGTGCCGGCGCTGGTCGTCTTGCTTCTTTTTTTGCTTAAGTTGGATCGCTTGCTGCTCACGCCGTTGACGCTCAAAGCTTGAGTAATTGCCGCGCCAAAGAGTAAGCTTTGCTTGATCGAGGTGAAGGATATGGTCGCAAACGGCGTCGAGCAGGTCACGATCATGGCTGATGACGAGGGTGGTTGCCCTATAACGCCGCAGATAATCGATGAGCCAAAGCGTGCCCTCGAGATCGAGATAATTGGTCGGTTCGTCGAGAAGCAAGAGATCGGGCTGCGAAAACAAAACCGCGGCGAGCGCGACACGCATCCGCCAGCCGCCGGAGAAGTGATCGAGCGGGCGCTGCTGCGCTGCTTCATCGAAACCGAGGCCGGCGAGAATGCTCGCCGCGCGCGAGGGCGCTACATGCGCCGAAATATCGGCGAGGCGAGTTTGAATTTCGCCGATGCGGGCTGGATCCGTCGCGGTTTCGGCTTCGGCCAGCAAGCGTGCGCGTTCGAGATCGGCGGCAAGAACGAAATCAATGAGGCTTTGCGGGCCGCCTGGCGCCTCCTGGTCGACGCGGCCGAGACGTTGCGTGCGCGGCAATGAGATCGACCCCGATTCCGGGGCGAGTTCGCCCGAGATCATCCGGAACAGTGTTGTCTTTCCAGTCCCATTGCGGCCAACAAAGCCAACGCGTGCATTGTCCGGAAGGGCGGCGGTTGCTTTGTCGAAAAGAAGCCTCGGCCCAAGCCGCAAAGTGAGGTCATTAATATGGAGCATGCGGGCTTTTGGCCTGCCACGCCGGTTCTGGCAAGACCATCGGGAGAGGCAAATGAATAATTCCCTCTACCGAGCTCCCGCCGCCGGCTGGGTGTTTTCGCACGATTTTGCGTGCGGATCCTGCCAAAACGTTTCGCGTGAAACATTTGGTCTAGGGAATGCCGGAATAATTGGGGCATCTGACTTATGCTAAGCAATAACAACCATCGAAGCCGCGCCGGGTGCGCACAGGGAATTGCGGCCTTTTCCGCCATGCTGGTTTTGGGGCTAGGCTTGATGGCTCCGCCGGTGGCGGCGTCGCCCTTCGCCTATGTCGCGAATGTTAATTCCGCCAACATTTCGGTGATCGACACGGCCACCAACAGGTTGGTGGCGACGGTTGGGGTGGGGGGCGGTCCGATTGCGGTGGCCGTGACTCCCAACGGGAAAAGCGTCTACGTTGTGAATTCTTGGTCCGCCAATGTCTCGGTAATCGACACGGCCGCCAACACCGTGGTGGCGACGATCGCGGTGGGCAATAGCCCTGCCGGGATCGCCATCACCCCGGATGGGAAATATGCCTATGTCGCGAATCTGGGCTCCGCCAATGTTTCTGTGATCGACACTGCGACCAACGAGGTGGTGGCAATAGTCGGGGTAGGGAATAGCCCGTCGGGCGTCGCCATCACCCCGGATGGGAAACATGCCTATGTCACGAATCTCGGCTCCGCCAGTGTTTCTGTGATCGACACTGCGACCAACAAGGTGGTGAGCTTGGTCCCCGTAGGGCGGGGCCCCTTCGGGGTCACTGTCATTCCGGATGGGAAACAAGCCTATGTTGCGAATAGGCGCACCAACACCGTTTCGGTGATCGACACGGCCACCAATCAGGTCGTGGCCACGGTCCGGGTAGGACTGCGGCCAAGTGAGATCGCTGTCACGCCAGATGGGGAACACGCCTATATCGTGAATGAGAGGTCGAACTCCGTTTCGATGATCGACACGGCGGTCAACAAAGTGGTGGCCACGGTGCGAGTCGGGAAGAAGCCCGAATGGGACGCTATTACCCCGGACGGAAAAGAACTCTATGTCGCGAACCGTGGGGCCAATAGCGTTTCCGTGATCGCGACGGCCACCAACAAGGTGGTGGCGACGGTCCGGGTGGGCCATAGGCCCGATGGTGTCGGCATTGGGCCGCCGTCGTGAGCTTGGAGGTGCCGATCACCGTCTCGCGCGGCCTCTTTTCAACCCTCGAAGTGGGGCATTGAATTGCGATTCGCGCCGGGACACCATAATTGGTTACAAATCACTGTGAACGGCTAGATTGTGTGCCTCGTGCGCCGCCTGCTTCAGCTAAGAGGAACGTAAGGCCTTCGCCAGCGTGGGCGCGGGTCGCGATTCCCGACATGGATTCTCATATGCAAGACGAGGAAGGCAACCGGTTTTCTGCCCGCGCGGCGCGCTATGCCCGTGTCGGTGCCAATGTCGGCGGCGTTGCTGCTCGGATCGCTGGCGCCCGCCTTCTCGGTGGCGGCGGCGCCTGGGGCAACCATGCGACTGCTCTGGCAGGCGCGCTCGGCGGCCTCAAAGGGCCGATGATGAAGGTCGCGCAGATGATGGCGAGCATTCCCGATCTTTTGCCGCCGGAATATGCCGAGGAGTTGCAGAAGCTGCAAAGCGAGGCGCCGCCGATGGGCGCCTCCTTCGTCAGGCGGCGGATGCAGGCAGAACTCGGAGCAGATTGGCGTTCGCGGTTCGCTGACTTCGACCTCCATCCGGCCGCCGCGGCTTCCCTCGGTCAGGTTCATCGGGCGACGGCCGAGGATGGTGCGTTGCTTGCCTGCAAACTCCAATATCCCGATATGAAATCGGCGGTCGAAGCCGACTTGCATCAGCTCGAGGTCATATTCGCACTGCATCGGCGCCTCAATCCGATCATCGACACACGCGAGATGACGAAGGAGATCAGCGACCGGGTCCGCGAGGAACTCGATTATTGCCGCGAAGCCAAACATGCCGCGCTCTACCGCGATATTCTCGGGGGGGTTGAGGAGATCCGGATTCCCGGCGTGCGGGCGGAATTATCAACCGCCCGGCTGTTGACCATGGAGTGGCTTGAAGGTGGCAAGCTGCTCGCCTTCAAGCAGGCTGACGAGTCCGCACGCAATAAAATCGCAAGAGCGATGTTCAAGGCCTGGTGGATTCCGTTCAGCCGTTTCGGCGTCATCCATGGGGATCCGCACCTTGGCAATTACACCGTATTTGGGGCGGAGGCCGACGACGAGGCACAGGGCATCAACCTCCTCGATTACGGCTGCATCCGGATTTTCACGCCCGGGTTCGTCGGGGGCGTCGTCGATCTTTATGAGGGATTGTTGCACGGTGACTTCGACCGCACTGTCCATGCTTATGAAAGCTGGGGCTTTCGCGGTCTCACCAAAGATCTCGCGGAAACCCTGAACATCTGGGCAAGGTTCATCTACGGGCCTTTGCTCGACGATCGGGTGCGAAGCGTCGCCGACGGCGTTTCTCCGGCGCACTATGGCCGCAAGGAAGCCTTCGTTGTGCACCAGGCCCTGAAAAAAAGAGGCCCGGTCTTGGTTCCCCGCGAGTTCGTTTTCATGGATCGCGCGGCGATTGGTCTTGGCGGTGCTTTTCTGCATCTCGATGCCAAGTTGAATTTCTATCAATTGTTTCATGAGATCATGGGGAAGTTCTCAGCCGCTGCCCTGAAGGAACGTCAGAAGGCCGCGCTCGCTAAGGCGGACCTGCCAGCGCCCCTTTGATGTCGAAGCGAATCGCGCTTCTTTTGAGGGTCCATCCGCAAGGGTCTGCGTCATCTGGTCCTGAATAAAAATTTGGCAGGTTCGGTTTATTTCCCTCTTGCGCGCGGGGAAAATCGTTGCGAAAGCTAAAATGGCGGGGAAGTCCTAATAGAGGCGAGCGCAATGGCTGAAAATCAGGCTCAATCTGCGGGTCATCCCGCGATGGACTATGACGAACACGAAAAAACCTACCGGATGTTCATCCAGGCCATAAAATTCACCGTGGCCGGCTTGGTGATCCTCCTTGCCCTGCTAGCTTTCTTCTTGGGCTGACTGTTTTCTTGGCCATGGCCGCGCTTCCGGTCCGCCGCAGCTTGACCGGAAGAGAAAAATCGGGCTGGGTCAAAGCCTCAAGGATTTGCGGAGCCATTCATGCTGATCGGTGTTCCTGCTGAAAGCGACCCTGCCGAGGGCCGTGTCGCCGCGACGCCCGAGACGGTTAAGAAATTCGTTGGCCTCGGGGCGCAAGTTAGGGTCCAAACCGGAGCCGGACTGAAGTCCGGCATCGCGGATCAAGACTACACGGCCGCTGGGGGCACCCTAACGCCGGATACGCCAGCCACGGTTCGAGAGGCCGATATTGTCCTGCGGGTGCGGCGGCCGAGTCCCGCCGATATTGCGGGTGTCAAGCCCGGGGCCGCGATCATCGCAGTGATGGACCCCTATGGGCATATTGACGCTTTGCAGTCTCTTGCGTCGGCGGGCGTGTGCGCCTTCGCAATGGAGCTGATGCCGCGCATCACCAGGGCGCAGACGATGGATGTCCTTTCGAGCCAGGCCAACATCGCCGGCTATCGTGCCGTGATCGATGCCGCCGCCGAATATGGCCGGGTCATTCCCATGATGATGACAGCGGCGGGGATGATTCAGCCCGCCAAAATCTTTGTCATGGGGGTTGGTGTGGCGGGGCTCCAGGCGATCGCCACCGCCCGCAAGCTCGCAGCCATCGTGACCGCAACGGACGTCCGGCCGGCGACCAAGGAGCAGGTTGTTTCTTTGGGGGCCAAATTTGTCGCCGTCGAGGACGAAGAATTCAAGCAGGCCGAGACCGCTGCGGGCTACGCCAAGGAAATGTCGGCGGAGTATAAGGCAAAGCAGGCGGATCTCATTGCCTCGCATATTGCCTCGCAGGACATCGTCATCACGACAGCCCTCATTCCCGGCCGTCCGGCGCCGGTCCTCGTCACGGCCCCAATGGTGGAATCGATGCGTCCCGGCTCGGTGATCGTCGATCTTGCCGTGGAACGGGGCGGCAATTGCGAACTGTCGAAGGCCGGCGAGACCGTCGTTTCAAGAAACGGCGTCAAGATCCTTGGTCCCGTGAACATCGCCGGGCGGTTGCCCGCCACCGCCTCGGCGCTTTACGCAAAGAACCTGTTGGCTTTCGTCGAGACACTGATCGATCCGAAAACCAAATCGCTCGCGATCAAATGGGACGACGAGCTCGTCAAGGCAACCTTGCTCACTAAGGACGGAGCCCTCGTGCATCCGGGCTTTCAGGGCGGGGGCTGACTTAGAAACTTGAGCCGGGTGTCCAAGATCTCAATCGAAAAAAAATCAAGGAGGGCATGAGATGGCAACCGAAGTCGATCCACAGTTGCTCGAAAAAATACAGGCCGCAACCCAAGCGGCGCGGCAGGCTGCGGACGCCGTGCAGAACTATGCTGACCAGATCGCAGCCGGCGCTTCGGCAGCGAGTGGCGGGGCGATCGATCCCTTCATATTCCGCCTGGCGATTTTCGCGCTGGCGGTGGTTGTTGGCTATTATGTCGTCTGGGCCGTCACCCCTTCGCTGCACACACCGCTGATGTCGGTCACCAACGCGATCTCCTCGGTCATCGTCGTCGGCGCTCTCCTTTCGGCCGGCATCGATGCAAGTACTGGCGAAGGGTCTGGCACCGCTCGCTTCTTCGGTTTCCTCGCGCTCACCCTTGCTTCAGTGAATATCTTTGGCGGTTTCCTCGTCACTGAGCGCATGCTGTCCATGTTCAAGAAGAAGGGCTGAGATCGATGTTGAACGGGAATATCGCGGCTCTTTTGTACCTTACCGCGGGGGTGCTCTTCATTCTTGCCCTGCGCGGCCTGTCGTCGCCGGAGACAGCCCGGCAGGGCAACCGGTTCGGCGTGATTGGCATGGCGATCGCGGGCGCGACGACGCTCCTCTATCAGCTGCCATGGGGATTCTCGTCCTTTCTGTGGGTCCTGCTCGCAATCGGGATCGGCGGCAGCATTGGCGTCTGGCGGGCTCGCACCATCCAAATGACAGAGATGCCCCAGCTCGTCGCGCTCTTTCATGCGTTGGTCGGTCTTGCAGCGGTTATGGTCGCGGCGAGTGCTCTTTACGCGCCTCAAGGTTTTGGTCTCGGGCTTCCTAATTCCATTCACAGCTCGACCCTTTTTGAAATGTCGCTGGGGGCCGCGATTGGCGCGATTACCTTCACCGGCTCGGTCATCGCATTCCTCAAGCTTGACGGGAGGATGACTGGCAATCCGATCCTTCTCCCCAACCGGCACGTGATCAATATCGGGCTTGGCGTCCTCCTCGCTATCTTCATCTTCGCTTTCATTCCGACCGAAGCCCATTTCGTGTTTTGGTTGATCGTCCTGGTCTCCTTGGCCCTGGGAGTCCTTCTCATCATACCGATCGGCGGCGCCGACATGCCGGTCGTCATTTCGATGCTCAATTCCTATTCGGGGTGGGCCGCGGCGGCCGTTGGTTTCACTCTCGCTAATTTGGCCTTGATCATCACCGGGGCTCTGGTCGGTTCGTCCGGCGCGATTCTTTCCTATGTCATGTGTAAGGGGATGAACCGCTCTTTCATCTCGGTGATCCTCGGCGGCTTTGGCGGCGAAGTCGCCGCGCCGGCGGGCGTCAGCGAGGCCGAGAGACCTCCGGTCAAGCAAGGCTCGGCGGAAGATGCCGCTAAAATCTTGCTTGCCGCGAAGAAAGTCATCGTCGTACCAGGCTACGGAATGGCGGTCGCCCAGGCACAGCATGCCTTGCGGGAAATGGCCGACATTCTCAAAAGCAAGGGCATTGACGTCAAATATGCGATCCACCCGGTCGCCGGACGCATGCCAGGGCACATGAATGTTCTGCTTGCCGAAGCCAACGTGCCCTATGATGAGGTGTTCGAGCTCGAAGATATCAATCCGGAGTTCTCCGAAGCCGATGTCGCTTTCGTCATCGGTGCCAATGACGTGACAAACCCGGCCGCAAAAACCGATTCCTCCTCGCCGATCTATGGCATGCCGATTCTCGACGTGGAAAACGCCAAGGATGTGCTTTTTGTTAAACGGGGGCTTGGCTCTGGCTACGCCGGTGTCGAGAACGAATTGTTCTTCAGAAACAACACGACCATGCTTTTCGGCGATGCCAAGAAAATGGTTGATGGCATTGTGAAAGCCATGAGTTGAAGGGCTACTTACCACAATTGCGCGGTGCCGGACATGCCGGCACCGAGTTCACCGGGGTCCAACATGAGAGATTGAGACCATGAGCGCTTCAGTTAGAAGCCTTCATGGTCGCCCCAAAGCTCCGTACGGCTTTGGGTCCGGCGCCTAGGCAACCCTGCCAAAGGTCTCGTCGAAGGCGTAGCCCGCTCCGCGCACAGTGCGAATGGGATCATTTTCGCTGGCACTCGACAGAGCCTTGCGCAACCGGCCGATGTGAACGTCAACCGTGCGCTCGTCGATTTCCGCCGAAAGCCCCCAGACACTGTCGAGCAACTGAGCGCGCGAGAAGACGCGGCCAGGCTTGCCCATCAAATGTTCGAGCAGGCGGAATTCGGTCGGCCCCATATGAATGTCACGACCGCCGCGGCGGACACGCCAATTTTGCCGATCGAGCGCAAGATCCCCCGCGGACAGGACGCCGCTCGCCCGGTCGGGCCGCGCGCGCCGCAGCAAGGCGTGGACGCGGGCCATGAGTTCTGGAACCGAGAACGGCTTGACCACGTAATCATCGGCTCCGATCGCAAGACCGCGGACGCGCTCGCTTTCTTCGCCACGCGCCGTGAGCATGATCACGGGCAGGCTCCTTGTCGACTCGCGCGCCCGCATGCGCCGGCAGATTTCAAGTCCAGAGACACCGGGGAGCATCCAATCGAGGATGACAAGGTCGGGGACTGTTTCGCTCAGCCTGATTTCGGCTTCGTCGCCTCGCTCGACCCGGTCGACCGTGAAGCCTTCCGCCTCAAGGTTATAGGAAAGAAGCATGCTCAAAGCCGCTTCATCCTCGACCACGAGAATGCGCGCGGCTGGCGTGGCGTTCGTTGCACGTGCAGGTGTTGGGTTGGAACGAATTTCCGTCATGTCTTGCATTTCCTTCCGCATGTTCAGAGGACCGTGGTCGGTGCCTCAGAAAGGGTCGTGCGGCCTTTTGGCCGGTCCATCGGCAAGGTTTCTCCGGTCACGAGGTAAACGACAGTCTCGGCGATATTGGTCGCGTGATCGCCAATCCTCTCTATGTTTTTCGAAACAAACAGGAGATGGGTGCAAAAGGAAATGTTGCGCGGATCTTCCATCATGAAAGTCAGAAGGTCGCGAAAAACTGAATCTTCCAGCGCGTCGAGATCGGCATCATGGATCCAAACCGCGCGCGCGCTCTCGGCATCGCGCTGGGCATAAGCATCGAGGACTTCCTTCAAGAGCATTGCTGCTGATTCATGCATGGATTTCAGGCCAATGGTAGCCCGCGGGATATGCATTTCCCCGGCGATCTTGATCGCCCGCTTCGCGATGTTCTTGGCAAGATCGCCGATGCGCTCAAGGTCGCCCGAAATACGGATCGTCGCAATGATCTCACGCAGATCGACCGCCATCGGCTGGCGGCGTGCGATTGTCAGGATGGCTTGTTCCTCGATGTCCCGCTGCAAGAGGTCGAGTCGCGGGTCGCTGTCGACTGTCGTCTGAGCGAGCCTGGTGTCGAAATCGACCAAAGCATCCATGGCGTCGGACAGCATCTTTTCAGCAATGCCGCCCATTTCCGCGATCTTCCGGCCGAGGACTTCGAGTTCCTTGTCGTAAGCCTTGACGATGTGATCGGACATGGACTTATCCTCTGCTGCTAGCCGTTATCAGCCAAAACGGCCGGTAATATAGTTTTGCGTCTGTTTATTTTCTGGTGCTGTGAAGATCTGTGCCGTCGGACCAAATTCAATGAGTTCGCCAAGATACATGAACGCGGTGAGCTCCGACACGCGCGCCGCCTGCTGCATGTTATGGGTGACAATCGCGATCGTGTAGTTCGCTTTCAGCTCATCGATGGTTTCCTCGATCTTTGCGGTCGAGATCGGATCGAGCGCCGAGCAGGGCTCGTCCAGCAAAATCACCTCCGGCTGGAGGGCCACCGTTCGCGCGATGCAGAGGCGTTGCTGCTGGCCGCCCGAAAGCGATAGCCCCGAGGCGCTCAGCTTGTCTTTGACCTCGCCCCAAAGAGCGGCACGCACCAAGGCAGCCTCGACCCGGTCCGCAAGCTCCTGCCTCGACAGCTTCTCATAGAGCTTGAGGCCGAAGGCGATATTATCGTGAATCGACATAGGGAAGGGCGTTGGCTTTTGAAACACCATCCCGACGCGTGCGCGCAGTAGATTGAGATCTTGTTCCCGCCGCAAGATGTTGACGCCGTCGAGCAAGACTTCTCCCTCAGCCCTTTGCTTGGGATAGAGATCGTACATGCGGTTCAGAACCCGCAGAAGAGTCGATTTTCCGCAGCCTGATGGACCAATGAAGGCGGTGACCTTGTTGGCGTAGATGGGAACGCTCACATTCTTCAAAGCAAGTGAGTCGCCATAATAGAAGTTGAGATTGCGAACTCTGACCTTTTCTTCCAAATTCAGGTCTGTTCCCATGGACACTTTGGGCGGGCTCTCCGGCTGAGGGCTGGGTTCGGCGCTTGGAGTTTCTTCCGGGGCTCCGCCAAGGTTCGGAACATCATCACGGTTTGGGGCTCCGCCAAGGTTCGGAACAGGACCCCGGTTTGGGATCTCATTAAGATTTGGGACATTGTTGATGCCGGTCATTTCGCGGGCCTTTGCGATTGGAGCACGCGTGCGGTAATCGAAAGCGCAAGCACGGCCAGGGTGATCAGGAGCGCGCCCGTCCAAGCGAGCTGCTGCCATTCCGTGTATGGGCTCAGCGCGAATTGAAAAATGACCGCGGGCAGGCTCGACATGGGAGCGTTCAAATTGGTGCTGAAGAACTGATTATTCAGCGCAGTGAAGAGCAAGGGTGCTGTCTCGCCACTGATCCGCGCGACGGCGAGTAGCACTCCGGTGACAAGACCAGCGCGCGCGGCGCGATAGGCAACCTTGTGGATAACGATGGAGCGAGGAAGGCCCAGCGCGCTTGCGGCTTCTCGCAACGAGTCGGGCACAAGCAGCAGCATGTCCTCGGTCGTGCGCACAACAACCGGAACAACGATGACGGCAAGCGACACGGCTCCTGCCAGTGCCGAGAAATGGCCCATTCTCACGACCATGACCTCATAGATAAAGAGACCGATCACGATGGACGGTGCGCTGAGCAAAATGTCGTTGATGAACCGGACGATGACGGTGAGCTTCGAATGGCGGCCGTATTCCGCCATGTATGTTCCAGCCAGCATGCCAAGCGGTGTGCCAATCGCGACTCCGAGGGCGGTCATGATCACGCTGCCCGTGATGGCGTTCAACAAGCCGCCGTCGGCGCCAGGCGGCGGTGTCATCTGCGTGAAAACGGCGAGCGAGATCTTACGAAAACCTTCGAAAAGCAAGGTGCCGAGGATGACAGCCAGCCAGCCGAGCCCGATGAACACGCAAGCGTAACAAAGTCCGAGGAAAAATTTGGAGCGCCGGCGGCGCGCATCATAGATCGCCATGAGCTATCACGCCTCCTTTGTTTGCAGCCGCATCAGCATGTATCGCGCGATCGCAAGGATAAAGAAGGTGATCACGAAAAGGATGAGCCCAAGAGCGATGAGCGATGAGGTGTAAAGATCGCCAACAGCCTCGGTAAACTCATTAGCGATCGTCGCGGAGATCGTCGTGCCGGGAGCCAGCAGCGAAACAGCGATCCGATGCGCATTGCCGATGACAAATGTCACGGCCATGGTCTCGCCCAGGGCACGGCCAAGGCCAAGCATGACCCCGCCAATAAGTCCAACGCGGGTATAGGGAATCACGACGGAGTACACAACTTCCCAAGTCGTGCAGCCCACGCCATAGGCCGCTTCCTTTAGAACGGAAGGCACGGAATCAAAGACATCGCGGGAGATCGAGGTGACGATTGGCAGCACCATGATCGCAAGAATGAGTCCCGCAGTCAGCATGCCGATGCCATAGGGCGGCCCAGCAAACAGGGTTGAAAGAACTGGCAGGCCGGCGAACGACGCAATAAGGCCTGGCTGGATATGCTCTTGCAGAAATGGCGCCAAAACAAAAAGGCCCCAAATTCCGTAAATGATCGAGGGAATGCCGGCCAAAAGCTCGATCGCTATGCCGATTGGCCTGCGCAGCGAGTGGGGGCAAAGCTCGGTGAGAAAGATGGCGATGCCGAGCGCGGATGGCACCGCGATGGCCATAGCGATGAGGGACGTCACGACTGTCCCATAAACCGGCGCCAAGGCGCCGAATTTATCTGTGACAGGATTCCATACCTCGGTCGAAAGGAAGTTCAGGCCGAAGGCGTTGATGGCTGGCATTGATCCTATGATCAATGAGGCGATCACACCGCCCAAAAGCAACAGAACCGTCAATGCTGCGCCTAGCGTCAGAAGGTGAAACCCATAGTCGCGAAGCTTGAAACCCGCGAGGGCCTTGCCCAAGCGGTTCGCGGCCCGTTCGGCGAGCGCATCGTCAATTGCCAGATTATGGGCCACCGCGCCTCTCTGTCGTTTTGCGTTAGGCATCTGAAGTTCGTCTAGCAGCCATAGTCAAGACTGGGAAACGGTGCACTCTTGCTCCGGCCGTTTGAGAAGCTGAACGGCCGGAACCGGTGGGAGGAGAAATGAAGAGCCGAAGCTCTCCACATCCAATTTCAGTCCACGAGCGGCTTGCCGTCAGGACCTTTGATGTCGTCGGCCCAGCTCTTTTTGATGAGGGCGATCACCGACTTCGGCAAAGGCACATAATCGAGGTCCTCGGCCATTTTGCCGCCCTTTTCATAGGCCCAGCTAAAGAACTTCAAGGCTTCCGCCGCTGCAACAGGATCCTCCGGCATCTTATGCATAAGGATGAAAGTCGCGCCGGAGATCGGCCAGGACTTGGCGCCGGGCTCGTCGGTTAGAATCTGGTAAAAGCCAGGCGCATTGGCCCAGTCGGCATTGGCTGCGGCAGCTTGGAAGCTCTCTGCGCTCGGCACCACCGATTTGCCACTCTTGTTGACGACATCGACGTAGGTCATTTTGTTCTGTTTAACATAGGCATATTCAAGATAGCCAATCGCACCTTTGCTTTGCGTGACGTTGTTGGCAACGCCTTCATTGCCCTTGGCGCCAATCCCGGCGGGCCATTCAACGGCCGTGCTGGCCCCGACCTTCGATTTCCAGTCCTCGCTCACCTTGGAAAGGTAGTTGGTGAAAATGAAGGTTGTTCCAGAGCCGTCTGAACGGTGAACGACGACGATGGCCTGAGAAGGCAATTTCACTTTCGGGTTCAACTTCTTGATGGCGGGATCGTCCCAGCTGGTAATAGTCCCTAAGAAAATATTGGCGAGCGTCGGGCCGTCGAGCACGAGTTCACCCGGCGCGATCCCCTCGAGATTGACGACCGGAACGTCGCCGCCAATCACAGTTGGAAACTGGACGAGCCCCGAGGCATCGAGCTCGGCCGGCTCGAGCGGCATGTCGGTCGCACCGAAAGTCACGGTTTTGGCCTTGATCTGCTTTATGCCGCCGCCCGAGCCAATCGACTGGTAATTCAACCCGTTACCCGTATCCTTTTTGTAGGCATCCGCCCATCTCGCATAAATCGGGAAGGGAAAGGTCGCGCCAGCGCCCGAAATATCCACGGCGCCGGCTCCGTGCCCGGCAACGAGGGTCAGCGCGGCGGCCGCAAAGGACGTCCGCAGGAACGTAAAGCTCATTTCATTGCCTTTCGATGGAGAAGATACTCTCGATGCTGTCGGCGAACGAGGTGGCAACCGGGCCAGGAGATCGCTCCGTAGCCTCACCCGTCGCTTGAACCAGCCCTCCTTGGAAACCTGGGTCACTCGCTCCCAATCTCCGCGCGCACACTAGGGAGCCTGCATTAGGCCATTATGAAAGTTGAATGACATCTTGATGACATCCCGCTCTCAGTTCCCATGCAAGGGTAGACTCACTTTGAAAGTCGCCCCCTTGCCCAGCGTGGATTCGATCCCGAGCCGGCCCCGGTGGCGTGCAACAATATGTTTCACAATCGCGAGACCGAGGCCGGTGCCGCCTTTGGCCCGGCTCTGGCCAGCATCGACGCGGTAGAACCGCTCCGTCAAACGCGGCAAATGTTCGGGCGCGATTCCTGGCCCATGATCACGAACGCTCAAGATGCATTGGCGTGGCTCGGTCACGAGGGTTATCTCGACCTGCCGATTGGTGCTTCTTGGATCGGAAGCCCCATATTTGATGGCGTTTTCGATGAGATTCTCGGTCACCCTGAGCAATTCGTCCCGATCGCCAGTAACGATGGCGCGGGCGGGAACATCGAGCTTTAGGGTGACATCATTGTTGAGAGCCATCGGTGCGAGAGTATCGGCAATATGCCGCACGATCGTGACAATATCCACCGGTGCCTGCGGCCGCAGATGCAAATTCTGTTCAATCCGCGACAGTGATAAGAGATCGTCGACAAGTCGTGCCATCCGTTGGGCCTGTTCGCGCATGATCGAGAGGAACTTCGCCCTTGCTTCCGCGTCCTCGCGTGCGGGCCCTTGGAGCGTCTCGATAAACCCGAGCAAGGAAGCGAGCGGCGTCCGCAATTCATGGCTTGCATTGGCAACGAAATCGACGCGCATGCGTTCGACGCGGCGTGTCTCACTCAGATCGCGCAATGTCAAAATCATCGTGGGCTCGGTGTGCAACCCCACCATCGGAGCCGCATGCAGTTCAAGGTATCTTTCAACGGGAACACGTTCGAGCCATGTGACCCGTTCGGGGGTGCCAGAGGCATGCACCCGCTTGACGGCATCAAGCACGTCCGGTGCCCGAAGACTGCGTGCCAGCAGATCATTCAGCCGCAAGGTTGGAAATAGTTCCCGTGCCGCCGCGTTCACCGCGATGACGTGATCCGCTGCGCCAATGACGATCACTGCCTCCGGAAAGGCGTCGATCAGCTTGCTCACGATGATCAGATGATCGCGGTCCTGCGCGTCCTGTTCCATGAAGCCCTCGTGCTTCTCGCCTTGGGGCAGGCTTATGGACACGAGTAGGCATTGATATCAAGTGTCGCATAAATTTCATGTCTGAGCTGAAGGGGATTTTTCGTTCCCTGGATCCTCTCTGGGAACAACAAACCCAAAAGTTCCGTAATCCCCTGTCAAAATGAGGCCGAAGCTATTGTCTTCCACGCCAGAGGTCCCGATACCAACGGCGCAGGGGGCTCATCTCGTCCTCCAAGACGGTTTCTTCCTCGCTCCGGCGCATGGCTTCGCGAAGGCTTTTCCAGCGCCGGAAGCTCTCATGGGCGCCAAGGAAGGCGAGAGCGAAGAGAAACGGCACGAGATAATAGACGACCCGGAACAACACGAGCGAAGCGAGAAGCGCATCCTCGGAGGTGATCGGGACGGCCTTCAGCATTGCTGCTTCAAAGACGCCAATGCCGCCCGGTGCATTGCTCGCGACCCCAAGTATGCAAGCGAAGACATAGGTGGCTGCAAAAGTGAAATAATCAAGTTGAGCATGGCTTGGGAGCAACACAAAGAGCGCCCCTGCCGCCGCCGATTGATCGATGACGCCGAGGATGATTTGGCCGATCGTCAAGCCAAGCCCCGGTAGTTCCAGCCGGAACCCCTTGATGGAAATATGCCGGCGGCGAATCGTCACCCACCCGAGATAGGTGAGGATCGTGCCGAGGACGGCAATGCCGATCAGCATGTTGAAAAGCGGATAAAAATGATTGATCGCACTGATGGCGCCGGCGTGAAACGTAAGCCCCGCGCCAAGAACGAACACCATCCCGAACCAGAAGGTCACGCCAGCGATCACGGTGAGGGTCGCGACCTTGCTTGCTGTCAATCCGACCTGCGAATAGATCCAGTAGCGAACTGTTCCCGCAGTGATCAGCGGGAATCCGAGCGTGAAGGAAATCGCGTAGCTCGTGAAGGAGGCGAGCGCCGTCGTCTTATAGGGGACACGGGCGCAGATCTGGCGAAGCGCGAGTCCGTCGTAACCCGTCAGCGCCAGGAACGACACAGCGGTCAAAAGCGCCGCCGTTGCGAATTGGTCGGCTCCGGTCGCGGCGATTGCCTGCCGCAAAGCGCTAAGGCTAACCCCGGAGAGGACACGAACGAGCACGTAGATCGAAAAAGCCGCAATGGCGAGGCTGAAGACAGCAGCCAGCATTTGCCCGATCGGCCGTCGGCGCGCCCCGGCGGCAGGGTCCCTTCGAAGCTCGCCATCCTGAGGGGAGACAAGCATGACCCTCTTGGCCTTGCGCGTAAATCTGCTCAAGCCGCCGCCGGATTCATGTTCAGTTTGATGAGGAACATATCCTTGATCCAAAACCCTATCCTTGCGTGCTCCCGCGCACCGAGGGGCGTCTCAGCTTGCCTTCGATGGCTCGTTAAGATTTTGGGAGGTTTATGCGGTGCGACCGGGATAGGAGCAAGCCCCCAACGCAATGTTTATCACTCAACCGCCAGTCGATGAGCCCCTCGCGATATAGCTCATGCGAAGTCCTGACCTTGGACCGGTCGCGGGATGAAATACGGCAAAAACGTGACGTGACGGGTCCCTCAGCTTAATGAACTGGTTTTCGTCGTCGAGTGGCGGCCTCGGAAGACAAACATCATTCGCATTGCCCCAAAAAGATAGCAATTCCGTCGTAGATCTTAAAGGTGGACTTGGCGGATCGCCCCTTTTGCAAGCGGGAGCCGGCAGATCGCGCCGGGAGCCTTGCCTTGCCCACCCGGGCGCTCTACAAAGTTTTGTGCCCATTGGTGTTTTTGGGCCGAGATCTTCCAGGATGCAGGTTTGGTAAAGCGAAAAACTTCGGAAGATTTTTGTAAGAAAGTTATGAGATCGTTCAGCCCAACGGACCGGTCAGCGCCTGCCGGCGGAAATAAAGGGGTGCCGGGCGGCGCTGGCCGCCAACGGCTTGCCGAAGCGTTGCGGGAGAACCTTGTCCGGCGCAAGGCGCAAAAGAGAGACCGTGCGGGACAAGCGGGAGGGTCCACGCTTCAAGATGAGGCGGTCCGGAGCGAGACTGCGGAGAGCGAGTCATCCCGAGAGCCGTGACATCACAAAGGGCTCGTTCGGATTTTTTGGAACAGGGGGATTTCTTGGATCGGATTCGTATCGTCGGCGGCCAGAAACTCAACGGCGTCATCAAGATTTCCGGGGCCAAGAACGCGGCCCTGCCGCTGATGATCGCGTCGCTTCTCACAAAGGACACTCTGACCCTTGATAATATTCCAGATCTCGCCGACGTCGCGAGGCTTTTGCGTATTCTCGGTCATCACGGAGTCGATCACTCGGTCGATGGCAGGAGGCTAGGCGCCCCCATCCATGCGAGCCGCGCAATCCACCTCAGCGCGCGCCAGATTGTCGACACCACGGCTCCTTACGAGTTCGTTTCCAAGATGCGGGCGAGCTTCTGGGTCATCGCGCCGCTTCTCGCCCGGATAGGAGAGGCCAAGGTTTCCCTTCCCGGGGGCTGCGCAATCGGCACAAGGCCGGTCGATCTTCTCCTCATGGTGCTTGAAAAGCTTGGCGCACAAGTCGAGATCGAGGCCGGCTATGTGCGTGCCATCGCGCCAAAAGGACTGAGCGGCGCCGAGATCCATTTTCCCAAGGTGACGGTTGGCGGCACCCATACCGCGCTCATGGCCGCATCGCTCGCGAAGGGCCATACGCTTCTCATCAATGCGGCGCGTGAGCCAGAGATCGTCGATCTTGCCGACTGCCTCATCAAAATGGGCGCGAGGATCAAGGGAGCCGGGCAATCGACGGTCGAAATCGAGGGTGTCGGCAGCCTCTCGGGTGCACGCCATACTGTTTTGCCTGACCGCATCGAAGCCGGCACCTATGCGATGGCCGTTGCCATGGCCGGCGGCGACGTGATGCTGGAGGGCGCAAGCCCGCGACTTCTCGATGCTGCCATTGAAGTCATCCAAAAATCCGGCGCGGAGATTTCGGCGACCAATGAGGGAATTCGCGTGCAGCGCAACGGCGCGGGAATCTCACCCGTCGATGTCACCACCGCGCCATTCCCTGGCTTCCCGA
This sequence comes from Methylocella sp., assembly GCA_035515355.1. Taxonomy (GTDB): domain Bacteria; phylum Pseudomonadota; class Alphaproteobacteria; order Rhizobiales; family Beijerinckiaceae; genus Methylocapsa. Next base: position 11,335 of record DATJBL010000106.1, on the reverse strand, counting down.
CAGATTTGCAAGCGCAATTCATGGCCTTGATGACCAAGGCGAAAGGCACGTCGAGAATTACCGAAACCATTTTCGAAAACCGGTTCATGCATGTTCAGGAACTGGCCCGGCTCGGCGCCCATATAAAGCTCGATGGAGACGTTGCACTCGTTGAAGGTGTCGAGGAACTCCAAGGCGCCCCGGTGATGGCAACGGATCTGCGCGCATCGATGTCGCTTGTCATCGCGGCACTCGCGGCGCAGGGCGAGACAATGGTCAATCGCGTCTATCATCTCGACCGCGGCTTCGAATATATCGAGAAAAAGCTCGGTGCATGCGGCGCGATGATCGAACGCCTTTCCGACCGGACTTAAGGTTTTCGCCGCCAACGCCTGGAAAAGAACACCGCCGCTTCTCAAATTTTTCATGATGGCGCGGCAGGGAGCTTGTCTGGACGCATGAGAATCATTCGGCTTGGAGCGCAGGCATGTTGAAGTGGCTTTGCATTGTGGCCGCGATCGCGGGAGTCTCGATGTTGCCTTCCCTCGCCAACGCCCAGGAGCGGCTTGGCGATGGCGCGATGGGTGCGCTCGCCGGCGCTTTGGTCGGCGGTCCAGTCGGGCTCGTCGCGGGCGGCGTCGTCGGTTACTCGGCGGGACCGGCGATTGCGTCGAGCTGGGGCCTCAAGAGGCACAGGCACCACCGCCATGCTCATTACCGGCACGCCCCTCAGCGCAACCCCGCTTAGAAAGCGCTGATGGGTGAGCGATCAGTTTTGACCGGAATGAGGGGCCCATCGGACAAAAATGTTTCACGTGAAACGTTTTTGTCCGATTGACGGTTTGCGCAAATAGACCTTCGCGCGGCGGAGCAAGTCCGACGCCAGGATTTTGAGCGCGCGAAACTTTCGGTTAGTGAGCTTTGTATTTTTTATTTTTGTTCCGATCCGCTGCACGCCCGGCCGGTTCTTAACTGGTCTTCAACACCACCCTGAACCGGGCGCCTCCGCTGATCATCCGGTCGTAAGCCTCAGCCGCGCGTTCGAGCGGGAACTCCTCGATCATTGGCCGGACTCCCGTCAAGGCGCTGAAAGCCAATGTATCCTGCGAGTCGGCCGAGGTCCCCGAGGGCCAGCCCTGAACCGACCGTCGCCCCGTGATGAGCTGGAGGGTGGATACCTCCACCGGCTCCTCCGAGATACCGACGATGATCAGCTTGCCGTCGATCGCGAGCCCGCCGGCGGCCGCGCTCACTGCCTTGCCGCTCGTGACGGTTGCCAGGATGACCTTCGCCCCGCCCAAAGCTGTGAGCGCCTCGGCCACATTCTGCGAGCTGCTGTCGATGTAGTGACGCGCACCTAACTTCTTTGCCAATGGTTCTTTGTCTTTTCCCCTGGCGATCGCGACGGTCGAAAAGCCCATCTTGGCCGCGAATTGCACACCGAGATGCCCAAGACCGCCAACGCCGAGGATGGCGGCGACCTCGCCGGGCCGCGCCCCGCTATTGCGAAGCGCGTTGAAGGTTGTGATGCCCGCGCATAGCAGGGGAGCCGCATCTGCATCGGAGAGATCGTCCGGAATTCGCGCCAGAGCCTGCACGGGCGCAACCATATATTCGGCATAACCTCCATCATAGCTGATTCCCGGCACAAGGGCGCGCTGGCAGAGGACAAAATCGCCCCGGCGGCACCGTTCGCAGCGGCCGCAATGTCCTCCATGCCATCCGACGCCAACCCGTTGGCCGGGTTTCCATTCCTCTACGTCCGGCCCGGCGGTGTCGATGATGCCGGCAATTTCATGTCCGGGAACACGTGGAAACTGGAGGCCTGGCCATAGACCCTCCTTGGTGAAAACGTCGCTGTGACATATCCCGCAGGCCTCGACCTTGATCAGAACCTGGCCCGCTCCGGGACCCGGCACGTCACGCTCCACGAGCTGGAGAGGCCCTTTGGGTTCCCGGACTTCCACTGCCTTCATCTTTCGCACGCTGCATTCTCCTTCTCACCCGAAATCCGCCAGATAAATGCAACGGCGGCACAGTTGGTTTCTGTTTCCGGCTGAGCCCGAGAGGGGCTGGGCGTTGGCAGTTTCCGGCAGCCCTCGGCGACCTCTGCCGCTGCTCGCGCGAGCCGCGATCTGCTTGCCTCTGCGCCCTCCGAACCTAGATAGCGGGTCTAGCTGCAACGGACGGCCTATTTTGCGAGAGCGAGACGCCTCGGCGATTTTTCGGGTGGAGGCAATTCGCATCCCGCTGAAACGAACGTTCACGGCAACGACACGAGGAGCACTGCCAATGAAGATCAATCGACATGGCTCGGCCGCCTGGCAGGGCGGAATCAAGGATGGCAAGGGGTCGATCTCGACCGAGAGTGGCGCCCTCAAGGCTTATCCCTACGGTTTCGCCAGCCGCTTCGAAGGGGTGCCTGGTACCAATCCGGAGGAGCTGATCGCGGCCGCACACGCCGGCTGCTTCACAATGGCCCTCTCGCTGATCCTAGGCGAGGCCAAGCTTACCGCCGAACTCATGGAAACCTCCGCCGAAGTTACGCTGGCACAAGTTGAAGGGGAATACGCCATCACAGCCGTTCATCTGACGCTCAAAGCCAAGATCCCGGGTGCTGACCAAACAACGTTTGAGAACCTTGCCAATAAGGCCAAGGCTGGATGCCCTGTCTCCAAGCTGCTGAAAGCCGACATCACCCTGGACGCCAGCCTCGTCGCCTAGCGGTTGGCGGAAAAATTCGAAAAAAATTCCGATGGGTATCCAACAGTCGAGGTTTTCATATGCGGTCCGACATTGTTCCAGGGGCTATCTTCCCCGACTATGAGCTTTCCGACCACACCGCGAAACGCCGGAAGCTCTCCGAGCTGCAAGGACAACATCCAATGGTTCTCGTCCTCAGCCGCGGCGGCTTCTGCCCCAAGGACCGGCGGCAGGCTGAAGGGCTTGTTCAACTCCATCGTGAGCTCGAGGTTGCCTATTGCCGGCTTGTCACGATCAGCACCGACAATATCACTGAGACGAATGAATATCGCAGCGGCGTCGGTGCCCACTGGCCTTTCCTCTCCGACGTGGCGCGGATCGTCCAAAAAGATCTCGACATCGCCGAATACACGGATCCTCTCCATAATCCCATGATCCCCCACGTGATTGTCCTCGAACCGGGTCTCGTCATTTATAAGGTCTATAACGGCTACTGGTTCTTCGGCCGGCCCACTCTGGAAGATCTCCGCCAGGACCTGCGCGCCGTGACCAAGAAATGCCGGCCGGACTGGGACATCACAACGCCCGAACTCAAAGCGGCCTGGCAGCAGGGCCGCAAGGAACTCTTCTATCCTTATGGCAAAACCTACGTCCAAACTCTCGCTGAACAGGATTAGAATATCGCTATCGGCGGATTAGCCGTAATCTGCATTGCATGATGCGAGATGATCATTTCAGGAAATCGCGGATGCTTTCAGCGATCTCGCGGGCATGCGTCTCCAGCGCGAAGTGACCGGTGTCGAGGAAGCGGACAACCGCTCCCGGAATGTCCCGCTTGAACGCCTCCGCGCCCGCCGGCACAAAGAACGGATCGTTCTTGCCCCACACCGCCAAAAGTGGTGGCTTATAGGCGCGGAAGTATTCCTGGAATGACGGATAAAGTGCGACGTTGCTCTTGTAATCGCCGAAGAGATCCAGCTGCACTTCATCCGCGCCGGGGCGGGCCAAATAAAAGTTGTCGAGATTCTGACCATCCGGCGACACCATCGCTTGGTCAGGTACGCCGTGCGTGTACTGCCAGCGGGTCGTCTCCGGAGCGAGGAAGGCGCGGAGTGCCTTTCGGTTCGCCTGCGACGGGTCTTGCCAGTAGGCCCTGATTGGACTCCAGCCCTCGCTAAGACCTTCCTCGTAGGCGTTCCCATTCTGCGAGATGATGGCAGTGATCCGCTCAGGGTGACGGACAGCGAGCCTGAAGCCTGTCGGCGCGCCGTAGTCAAAGACGTACACTGCAAACCGATCGAGGCCGATGACCTCGATAAAGCGGTCGATCACGCGGGCAATGTTGTCGAACGTGTAACTGAATTTTTCTCGTGGCGGCATATCGGACTGACCGAACCCGGGAAGGTCCGGCGCGACGATGTGAAATCTGTCGGCGAGGAGCGGGATCAGGTCACGGAACATGTGGCTCGCGCTCGGGAAGCCGTGCAGGAGCAGCAGCTTCGGCGCATCAGCTGGCCCGGCCTCGCGATAGAAGATCTTGAAACCATCGACATCGGCCGTGCAGTACCTGATAGGCACCATCAAACCCTCCCCTGTTTGTAAAACCTCATCCACGGCAGCAAGACGGTTGTCGTGTGAGGAGCGATAGTCTGTAACAGCTTGCTTCAGTTGCCGGCTATGGAGCGGATTGCGTCGCGGATAATGTCGACGACAGCTCCTGGAGCGGTGACGCTGGGCGTGTGATCGACAGCGTGCGCCCTTATCTTCGCCTTCATCCGCTCCGCCATGTACCGCTGCGTTTCGGGGACGATCATTCGGTCGTCTTCAGCAACCAGAAACCAGCTCGGAATGTCCTTCCAAAGCGGGCGCCCGACTGGAACAGTGATGCAGCCCAGCGCAATCGGCCGCTGTACGGCAGCGAGCACGGCTTGATCGTCCGCGGATGCGTTTTGCGCGAACGCCGTCTCGAAGGCTCCTTCGGGCAGCCAAATCAAGCCATTGCTGTCTGGTGCGAGCTTTGGCGCTTGGGGATGGAGTTCGAGGCGATAGAACACGTCTGCGACCTTCTCGCCCTCGTCGGGAGCAAGAGCGGTCACATAAACCAGGGCCTTGACTCGTTCGGGACGCGCCAGGGCTACGACCGCACCGGCATAGGCGTGTCCCGCCAATACGATCGGCCCTTCCGTCCGGTCCAAGCTGCGGTCGAGTGCAGCCACGTCCTCGGCCAGGGAGGTTAGCGGAAGCGGCGCCGCCAATACTTTCACGGCCTCTGCTTTCAGTGCCGTTATTACCCGTGCCCAGCTTGATCCATCCGCCCATGCTCCATGGGCAAGCACCACGCTCACATCCTTGATCGCCATCTTACCACCCTTGAGATCGCGGGCCGCTGGCCCATAACCAGTTCAAGCAGTTGACGGGTTATGACTGGCGCAAACACTGATCGCGTGGGCGAGACCGCCCTGGCAGGTCCCGAAACGAATCACGCTCGACATTGATGAGCCCCGAAGCGCGACAGGCAGCGGGCAAAGACACTCAACGGTGAGCATGCGGTTAAAGTTCCACTTGGGGTCAGCCTGCGCCATGAGATCTTCGACAGCAAATTTCCGCTGCGGAAGTCTAAATGCGACACCACGATCAACGTCTTCTGCGATCACACCCTTACGCCGGCCGCGCCAATCCAGGACGATAGGCGAAAATCCTTTCATAACGGGCGATTTCTTCCGGCGGCCCTAAAAACTTGCTCGGATTGTCGGAGAGCTTTACGGCAGGATGGCCTTCGACTTCGCTGACCTTGCAGACGAGCGAGGGAGGCGCGAGGTTGGTCCCGGCGCCATGCGGCACGCAACCCTCAAAATCGTTGGTGAGATTGGTCCCCCATCCGATCGAAACCTGCGCCCGTCCGCGCAAATGCCGCACCGAAGCTTCAATCGAATCGATCGTCATGGCATCGGAGAGAACGATGAGCTTATCCTTTGGATCCTGGCCCTTTTTTTCCCACCAGGCGACCAACTCGTCCGCGGCTTCGATGGGCGGCTTTGAATCCGGGCGCGCTCCGGTCCATTCGGTCGCCCAATCGGGCGCTGCCGCGAGAAAATTGGTGGTGCCGAATGTATCCGGCAAGAGAATGCGAAGATTGCCATCATAGAGTTTGGCCCAATCCTCGAGAACCTTGAAAGGGGCCTCGCGCAAAGCGTCGTCATTCTTCGCGAGCGCTGCATAAACCATCGGCAATTCATGGGCGTTGGTGCCAATCGCCTCAAGGCTGAGATCCATGGCAAGTTTGACGTTCGATGTGCCGATGAAATGCTGCCGGATGCCTTCCTGTAAAGCCTCAACGCACCAGCGCTGCCACAAAAAGCCGTGCCTGCGGCGGGTCCCAAAATCAGAAAGCTTCAGTGGCCCTTCATGCGCGAGCGCGCGCAGCCTTTCAACCTTGCTCCAGAGTTTTGTTTTGGCGCGGGCATAGAGTATGTCGAGTTCGAAGCGGCTCATGGTTCGCATCGCCGCGCGTGCCCGCAGTTCGTTCAGGATCGCAAGCGCTGGAATTTCCCACATCGTGGTTTCGCACCAAAGACCTGGGAAGCGCAATTCGAAGTCGTCGTCGCGCAAGCTGAGCTCGTAGGGCGGCAGGCGGAACGAGGCGAGATATTCGATGAAATCGGGAGCGAAGATTCTGGCCTTGCCGTAAAAGCTATTGCCGGCGAGCCAGATCAGCTCGTTTTTCTTAAAGCGGAGCTCACGGGCATGATCGAGCTGCGCAATGAGATCATCTTTCGCGATCGTATCGGCGAGCTTGATCGATCGGGATCGGTTCGTGAGCTTGAAAGTCACGCGCGTGTTTGGCTTCAGGCGCCAAATCATCTGCAGCATAAGGAACTTGTAAAAGTCCGTATCGAGCAGGGTTCGCACGATCGGATCGATCCGGAACGAATGATTGTAAACCCGGGTCGCGAGGTCAGGGATCATGCAGCGAAGGCCCGTCGCACAGAACTGCGCACGGCCATTGCGGCGCCGCCCACGCAGCTTCCGACCGCCATCGCTGGGAAGGTGCGGCGAGAGTTCATCGCGCGCCCTCCAAGAGGCGTCCGGCAGCCGCACGCGCCTCGTCGGTGATCGTCGCGCCGGCAAGCATTCTTGCGATCTCCTCGCGGCGCGCCTCCATTTCGAGGGACGACACCCGTGTCGAAACACGGCGGCCTTGATCCGCCGCAGCCTTTGCGATCCGGAAGTGGCCTTGCGCGCGGGCCGCGACTTGCGGGGCATGGGTCACAGCGAGGACCTGCACGCGGGAGGCAAGCCGGGCGAGCCGCTGACCCATGGCATCGGCAACGGCGCCTCCGGCACCGGTGTCGATCTCATCGAAGACGAGAGTTGGCGCCGAGCCGCGATCGGCGAGAACGACTTTCAAGGCCAGCATAAAACGGGCGAGCTCGCCACCTGATGCAATTTTCATCAAGGGCCCCGGTTTTGTCCCAGGGTTGGTCTGCACCCAAAACTCCACTTGATCCCATCCATCGGGACCTGCCGCCTCGGTGCGGATTTCCGTCATGAAGCGGGCGCCGTCAAGCTTGAGTGGCGCAAGTTCCGCCGTGACGGCTGCGTCAAGGGCGCTTGCAGCCGCTTTGCGCTTTTCCGACAATCGGCGCGCCGCCGCATCATAGGCAGCCTCAGCGGCCTCGACGTCTCGTGTCAACGCAATGAGCCTGGCCTCGCCAGCGTCGAGTGCGGCAAGTTCCGCCGCAAATTTTTCAGAAAGCGCGGGGAGCGCATCAACAGGGACCGCATATTTGCGTGCCGCAGCCCGCAAGGCAAAAAGCCTTTCCTCGATCCGCTCCAATTCGCGGGGATCGAAATCAGCCTCTCGCAAGGCGCGATCGAGCGTTTGTCCGGCAAGGTCAAGGGCGCTCAAGGCGGCATCGAGCGCTTCGGCAACCGGCGCGATCAAGCCAGGGGCCTGCGTCTGCCGCCGTTCCAGCCGGCGCAGCGCGGCCGAGAGACCAGGCATCGCTGAATGCTCGCCTGTTACGATTGACTGCACATCGCGCAGTTCGCTCGCAACCTTCTCGGCCTGCATCATGATTGTGCGGCGCTCGGCGAGCGCAAGCTCTTCGCAAGGCTCGCCGGCAAGCTGGGTTAATTCGGCAAAAGCATGACGCAAGTAATCGGCCTCGGCGCGCGCTGTTTCGACACGCGTCCGCTCTTGGGCGACCTCGGCCTTCAGGGCGCGCATCCGTGCAAATGCAGCGCGAACTTCGTCCACCTCCGAGAGTAGGCCGCCATAGGCGTCGATCAATTGCCGATGTGTGGCAGAATTGACAAGCGCCCGATCATCGTGCTGCCCATGGATTTCGACGAGCTCGCGGGCAACCGCGCGCAACGCTTGCGTCGTCACCCGTTGATCGTTGACGAAAGCGCGGCTGCGTCCATCTGCGAGCTGCACCCGGCGTAGAATGAGGCCGCCATCGGTTTCAATCTCTTGCGCCTGCGCCGCCGCAAGCGCCGGATGGCCTGGCGCAAGCTCGAAGCTCGCAGTCACTTGCCCTTGCCCTTGGGCCTGGCGGACCAAGCTGCCGTCGCCTCTGGCGCCAAGCGCGAGCGAAAATGCATCGAGCAAGATGGATTTACCCGCCCCGGTCTCTCCGGTCAAAATCGTGAGGCCGCGGCCAAATTCGAGGTCGAGTTTGTCGATCAGAACGATATCGCGGATCGAGAGCGAGACGAGCATGGGGTCGAGGGGGCTCCCCGCGGCCAGCTTCAGGCGCGGCCAGTGCTCTTACAGCTTTTAGGGGAACCGGAAAAACTTGCAAGAGACCTATGCTCTGCAGTTCTGCCGCTCGAAGATTAGGTAATTGTTATCACAGCAGCATTCCGGGGTCTCGCGAATCCTATGGCTACGGATGCTTGCGCCACAGCCCAGAGCTTGGCCAACATCGGTTCAAACAAGCGATTCGCGGACTTTTCCCGCTATGAACCTTCGCCCAACGGATTTCTTCTCGAAGGCTGGGTTCTTAAGCGGCTTCCGATTTGCGGCCGGGTTGGCGGACGCAAAGGCGGCCGCCAGCTCGAGCGAACGCCGGTTCCAGTCTCCCGGAACCGGCGTCAATTTATTCACTGACCTGCCGCATGGGCACGTTCAGCGGCCAAGCGTTGTTAATTGTCGAAGTCAAACATGTCCATCAAGTCGCCAATGGCGGGCGAATTAGTCGGAATATAAGGATTCGACGCCATCAACGGATTTGGCAGATTGTCACGGCTCCGGTTGGTGATCGGGCCGAGCCCCCAGTTCGCTTCGACGAACTTCGCCACCGAGACGTGATCTGTGTAGGTGTGAGAGATGTGGCCGCCGGTGCTGTATTTTGAAATGACGATCATGGGAATACGGGTGCCATCGCCGAAGAAGTCGAGCGGTTGAACATAGCCCGAGTCCCAATAGCCGCCGCCTTCGTCGAAGGTGACGAAGATCGCGGTGTCGGCCCAGAGTTTCGGATTGGCCTTCACGCCATCGACGATCTTCTTCACGAAGCCTTCAAACAGGATGAGTTTCGAAGACGACGGGTGGCCGTCCACGAGGCCGCTCGGCTTGACATAGGAGACTGCGGGCAGGTTGCCGCTTTGGATGCCGGCATACAAGTCAGCGGTATCCTTGAGATGCTCGGCCCGCACCGACGAATTGGTCATGATCGAGGTCGCGTACTGCTCAAAATTGCAGATGTTGCAGTATTCGTCACCCTGCTGCTGGTCATATTTATCGTTGAGATATTCGTTCCACTGGTCCCCGTAATAGGCCCAAGACACGCCTTTCGAGAGCAGCAAATCGCCGATGGTGCGCACATTCGATGGTGGAACTGTGTAGACATAATTATTCGTGTTCGTATCGGTATAGGCGTTGCTGCCATCACCGAAGTAGCCGGGATTGTAGTTGTTGAGGAGGTAATAGTGCCCGTTATCGCAGTGCGGAGCGACCTTGTTCTTGAGAGAGTCGAGATAGTTCAAGATGGCGGGAACGCCGGGTTGTGAGCTGTCGGAACAATTCACGTAGGAGCCGCCGCCGTAATTTGCCTTGGGCGAGGTTGCTGTTGGCGAACCAGAGCCACCGCCATAGCCATCCTGCGTGTAGTAATTGTTGGTGCTTGGTTGCGGATTGGGATTTTCGACTTCGTTCAACGCGCTGGTATGGCCTGGCAAAAGCGTGCCGGGAGCATTGGGGTTGACCGGATTGAGTGGCGGGACTTGAGGATTGCCATTCCCGTCGCTGAACCAGATCGCGTCGGCGGTTCCGAGCATGACGTGGTTGGCGCCGGTGCCCCCATTTACGGCCTGATGGTAATTATCGCTCATCGTATAGGTATCGGCCAGTTCCTTCATATAGGGCGCATCGCCTTGCTGGACATTGTAGAAGCTCATCGAGGTCGAACCCTCGCCCGTCGATTCGTCGTTGAAACCGGCGGGCGGTGCCGCGCCGTTCGAGCCAGCGCCGATTGTGACTTCTACCCAGGGAAACTGATCGGATGCGCAACCGAAGCCGTTTGATTCGTCGGCGGCGGCGGCGTCGCAGTCGAGCTGCTGCCACATCTGATAGAAGCGGTGGACCGGGCTCGCCGCGTAAGCATCATACGGCATCGTCTTAGAGGTGAGCTGGTACGGTCCAGGCGGCAAATGGCTCGCGTCCTGGCCATTGTAGTGAATTCGGGCGTCCGGGACTTTGCTCGCTTGGCCTGTCCCGCCCGTCAGAAGATATTGGTAGTAGTCGTCCGGCAGGCCATTTTCGAAGTTCTTAGCGGCTGCCACATTGGCGGCAGTCGCGCATGACGTCCCGGTCGTAATTTTGAGGAATTGGCAAACATAGGGAGTCGATGGCCCGCCGGTGAGCGCCGGAGGCAAATTCGTATAGGGCGTCTTAGGCGGGTTCAATTTATAGGTCGTCGTATCAAAGGCCCGATATTGGAGGGCCTCGCCGTAATTCGGGCCTGGCGAGCCATCGGCGTTGACGATCTTCTTCGATAGCAGGTTCAGAACGTGATCGCCCTTGTTCACCGGCTTGTAAGTGGCGTAGACATGGTCGAAACTGCGATTCTCACCGATGATCACGATCACATGCTTAATTGGGGTCGCAGTCCCGCCAGCATAGACTGGCGTTGCCATCCCGGTGGACGTCAATAAGAGGGCGGTGAAGCCCGCTGTGGCGCGATTGAGTCTTGAGCCGCGCCGGCATAAAGAAAGCATAATTAACTCCGTTGTTAATTTTACCACGGAGCGACCATAATTGCGCCGCATTGCATCGCGGTGCAGGATATATATATCGGCAAAGCTTAAGTTCTGTGAATATTTAATGAATTTCGTAAAATGTATTGCTTTACATTGAGTTAGGGGGAGCGGTTCCTTAAAAATCTTTGTAGGGTCCCCGCCAGCGTTCATCGAAAGTCAGCGGTTCCTCTTGCTCATGATCCTCGCACGGCAGGCTGCTTGTCGCCCTGCAAATTCGGTCGAAAGCCGTAAAGAAGACAAGGCGCTCTCGCGCGCCTTGCCCGTTGTCGGCCCTTCTGGGGATTGAAGACCTTCAAACGTCTACTTCAGCCCCAAAATGGCGATGCAAATGGTCCCATGCCCGGACCATGAAGCGGTCAACCGTGCGCACCGACACGCCGAGCCGCCT
>DATJBL010000105.1:0-4597 GCA_035515355.1 Methylocella sp. | reverse complement strand
TCGCTTCAGGACAGATCGTAATGCGGAAGGTCGACGGCTGGCCAAGCCTCTCCCAGAAGCCTTCCGATCAGATCATTGACCTCGCCGCATGATCCGATAACTTCAAGCCGCTGGAGATCGCCTCAAGCTAATTTCAACATTGATTGCGAACGGTACCGAATCACTCACCGAATCGTTCTTGCGGCGATGGGCAAGCGCAGTGTCGGCTTTGGGATGGTCAGGTATTTGAGGAAGGCGAACTTCCCCATCTCTGAAGTGGGCCCCGGATTTAGGACCGGCGGCTAAGTTGGAAGGCGGTCGCTCCGTTTGCTAAACGGAGCGAATGATGAAGAAGAAGACGAGACGAAAGATCGACGCTGCGACGAAGGCGAAAATCGCCCTCGAGGCGCTGCGGGAACAGGCAACCGTTGCGGATCTCGCCCAGCGTTATGAGGTTCACCCAAATCAGATTTACGCCTGGAAGAAGCAGCTTCAGGAAAATGCCGGACGTGCTTTTGACGCCGGTATTGGCGCCGACGCGGATGGTTCGCGCGAGCGCGAGGTCGAAAAGCTGCACGCCAAGATCGGCCAATTGACCGTGGAGCGGGATTTTTTGGCAAGGAGATCAGGAAGATGAGCGCTCCTGATCGCAAATCCCTGCTCGATCGCGGGCACAGGGTCTTGTCGATGCGGCGCCAATGCGCGCTCATCGGCGTAGCGCGGTCGGGCGTCTATCGAGCATCGAAGCCGGCCAATGACAATGACGCCGCCTTGAAGCGCAGGATCGACGAACTTTTCACCAAATGGCCGTTCTACGGTTCGCGCCGGATGACGCTTTCGCTGCGAGAAGACGGGGTGAAGATCAACCGCAAGGGGGTGCGGCGGCTGATGCGCGAGATGGGCATAGAAGCGCTCGGCCCCAAGCCGAATACGTCGAAGCCGGCACCTGGTCACAAGATTTACCCCTATCTTCTGCGCGACATGAAGATTGAGCGACCCAATCAAGTTTGGTGCGCCGACATCACCTATCTTCCGCTCGGGCGGGGCTTTCTCTATCTCGTGGCAGTGATGGACTGGGCCAGCCGCGCGGTTCTGTCATGGCGGCTTTCCAACACGATGGACGCCTCGTTCTGCGTCGAGGCGCTCGAAGAGGCTTTGGCTCGTTTCGGCAAGCCGGAGATTTTCAACACCGATAGGGTTCGCAATTCACCAGCGTGGCCTTTACCGGCGTGCTTGAAAAAGCCGGGATCAGAATCTCAATGGATGGCCGCGGACGCTGGATGGATAACGTCTTCATCGAACGGCTGTGGCGATCGCTCAAATACGAAGATCTCTATCTCAAAGGCTATACCGACGGTTTCGAAGCCAAGATCGGCATCGGTCGATGGATCGCATTTTACAACGAACAGCGCTTTCACTCGGCGCTCGCCAACCGCACGCCGATGACCGTGTGGCGCGAACGCCAAGCAGCCGCTACGCAAGGGGACGCTGTGGACATGATGGACAACGCTGCTGCGTTGCCCACATGCCCACAGCAAAAGCAGAAGCCGCAGTGTCTTGCTGCGTGATAACAAAGGAAAGGGGCGGCAGCTTTTCCACCTTAACAAGCCGGAACACTGGTCCACTTCGAAGGGTCCAGATCACTCCACTGAAACGGTCATTTAGTAGTAATTCCAGATTTCTGGTGACCCACGCCCTGGGCCGACGTGGCCGTTGAATGTCGAGGGCGCAGCAGGTCCAGAAGGTGCTCGGTCGCGGTCCGAGCTAAGCAGTGAGTTGTTCGGTATAATCTGACACGTGGTTCGCCTCGGCGGAACGGTTAGTGCCAAATTCAGGAGAAGTACATGACCGCTATTCGAAACGTCACTGGGACAGCTTTTGTCGTGGCCGAGTTTCGGGCGGAAGAAAATCGGGAAAGCTGTCCATTATACCGTGATCCAATCGTGCCTCTTTTTCTTGATGAAGAAACAACGAAGGCGGCAGAGCGCATCTCTGCTTCCTTTCCTCCAATCAAAAAAATAGTCAGGTTAAGAACCCGGTATCTCGACGACCGGCTCGATGACCGACTTTCCCTTGGCTATGAACAGATTGTCATCGTCGGGGCTGGACTGGACACTCGTGCCGTAAGAAAATCAGCTCCAAGTGTTCATTATTTTGAAATTGATGACGAGAGTATTCTTGAATTCAAGAAGGCAAAATTTGATGAGAATCGCATTGACACCAAGGTGAGGTTCATACCTGGCAATTATGTCAGGAACGGTCTTTTCGAGCTTCTAAAGAAGAGTGACTTTGATTGTGACCGCCTCACCCATTTCATATGGGAAGGAAATACGATGTACTTGACCGAGGCGACCGTCGATGATGTCCTCGCTGACATCGCGCGACACGTTAGGCAATTCACGATATCTTTTGATTATTTCAGCGAGGACCTCATTTTGAAGACAACCGGTGATCCAGAACTAACCAGCGTTGTCGAGAGGTTCTCAGCTATGGGTGCGCCTTGGAATTATGGCGTCAACGACTTCCAGAGCCTTGCGGACAGAGCCACGTTGACGATCTTAAAAAACATCAAGGTGGTGGACCTTTATTGGACCTATTGGCCAGGTCAACCGCTGGACTCGGCAATATACGATCATTATTCTATTTGTACTCTCCAATCTGTCGCACGATGATCGGGCGATATGTCGATAGGCGCAATTGGATCGACTCGCGAGGTGGGGATTAACGCTCCTGGCTAAGACTCTGTGCGGCCGGAGAATTCCCTTTCTCGTACTTTCCGGCTATCCAGCGGACTCGGAGTGCGCCGACCCGATTTTCAAGTCTGGCCCATGGTTGCAAAAGACGGCCACACCCGGACAATTTAAAGCAGCTTTGGACACGCTGTTGTCCGGAGAGAACAGTCCCTCATTTGGCTTTCTAGCGCAAATGGCCTTTTTGGTGCTCCGCCGGAACCTTTAAAGCGCAAAAGCGATATGAGGCCACGCCCCCTTCGCCTCTTCTGGAAGCCCAGCAAGGCGCCGCATTGGCCAGGATCGAGGCGCGGCCCCGGGTGTCACCCCCAGATCAGGGCTTTTCGCCGCCCTATCGCCCGCCGCTCGATTCCACACGCAATCCTCGCCGCATCTCTACAATTTTTGCTAAAGGGTCTTTAAATGGCGAACGAGACATCAAGGAACCGAGGACATGAGGCGCTTTCGTCTGATGGTATGCACGCTCGCGGCATTATTATCTCCAAGCATCGCATCGGCGACAAGGCGGTGGATGAGCGTCTGGAGGAATATCTGAAGCGCCTTGACGGCGTTCTTGACCTTTGCCTAGACGATGAGCGCGAAGGCCTTCGTATCGCCTTTGAGGGCATGGAGCGCCGCATCAATGATCAGCTTACGCGGTGTCTTCTTCGGGGCGGGGATTGAGGTAGGGAATCAGACCCTTCTGGACTGCGACCTCCTGAATGGCGACGGGCAGGCGACGGGCATCGACGACAAACCCGTCAACCGCTATCAGCCAGGGTAGGGAACTGTCGGCAAGCCGACTCGGCAGCGTCCAATTGTGGTCGAACTGGCGGATGCCCAACGCCTTTCTGACAAGCTTTGCCTTGTTGCCGCCGGTGCTCGGAGCGATGCCAAAATGAGCGCACAACTCGGCCATGGCCATGTAAGGCGGTGTCGATTTGTCACTCAGGAAGTTGACTTGCCCCAGCGCATAAAGGACGGCGCATCCCCAGGTTTGTAGATTTCCGCTGGCCAGCGGACTCGGGCGTTTGCGGCAAAGCGCAGCAATTGCGGAGCGTGCCAGGTCCGCGTACTCATCGTTGAGGTGCTCCGCGCAGAATCGGTCGGTCACACCTGCCAAGGCCGTGTAAAACTCTTCCCAGCCTTTTGGAACCTTGGTCGACCTCGTGTTGGTCATCGCCAGATTACCGCTCCAGGCATCAATCTCGTGCGGGGTGCTCCGCAGCATTTTTTTATTTCTTTCTTTCCGCTGCCGCAAGGACGTGGACCATTATCCACCATTATTCCCCTCTCGATTATAGGTATCCGCTATTCGGACTCCTCGACGCGATAGCCGCCAACTTGTCCTCGACACGACGATTGCGGCTGGCGCCCCCTCGATCACGCTCGCCTCGATGGCAAAACCCTCGCCGCCAACCAGACCAGCCTTCAGACAGGCGCGCACCACGTCCTCGAAAACGCGGCGGAAAAGGTCACTCGCGAAAACGTCCATGGCGATTTTCGAGAAGGTCGAGTGATCCGGAACCGCGCCTTTCAAGGCCGAGACGACAGAATCAGCGATAAGCGAGATTGAGGTGAACTTCTTCGCACACGCACACGCGAGGCGTGTCGGGTGGCGGGTGCAGTATGAAATTCAAGGCCCTTGACGGAGTTGTCTAACCCTCCCTTCTCGCGATAAGAGCCCAAACGAAAATTAAGTTGAGTGATTTCAGCGGGTTGTGATTCACCGTTGGTTGCGAATCGACGGAGAATCAGATGGCCTGGACCAAAACCACTCGACAGCAATATGCGCGCTGGGGGGGGGTGCGATATGCAAGCGATTGCACGGACGCGGAGTGGGCCATCGTCGAGCCGTTCCTGCCGGGGCCCTCGCGAGTCGGGCGTCC
>DATJBL010000104.1:0-22624 GCA_035515355.1 Methylocella sp. | reverse complement strand
AAAAAACGCGGCATTAGGCAATATTCCGTGGATTAATGCGAAATTCTACGGTATATTCCCCTCTTGGACCTGCTCAAAACGGGGTCATTTTCCGAGGGACGGCGCAGGCTAGCCTTTCCTGAGCCTCGACTCGGATTTGGGGGAGCCCGGCGGAGCTTGCTTTTTCAAGGGCTAGCAAGCGGCAAACAATGCTATGATTGTGTAAAATAGACCGTGGCGGCCGGCCAGCAACTCCCAGGAGGCAACCCTTTGTCCGAAACGACTTCGCGAACGGCTGACGACGAGCGTGCCCGGACCTTGCTGCCCGGGCGGCTCGTCAGCGGCTACGAAGCCTTTCTTCGCGGGCGATTTTCCTACGAACAAGAGCGCTTTCGCCATTTGGCCGAGGCAGGACAAAATCCCCGAATCATGCTCATCGGATGCTGTGACTCCCGCGTGTCTCCAGAGGTCATTTTCGACGCGCGGCCCGGCGAAATTTTCGTTCTCCGTAATATAGCAAATCTCGTCCCGCCTTATGGCCCGAATGATGATTTGCACGGCACCTCGGCGGCGCTCGAATTTGGGGTCATGGGTTTACGTGTCGAACACATCGTGGTCATGGGACACGCAAACTGCGGCGGTGTGCGGGTTTTCGCACAGAGTGAAGCGGAAGCCGACCAGGAACCATTATCTTCGGGGGATTTCATCGGTAAGTGGATAAGCCTTATTGGTGCCGCCGCGGCGCGCATTGACCCTGCTGACGTGCCTCGCGACGATTACATCGAGCGTCTGGCCTTGGCTTCCGTCGCCCAGGGCCTTGCCAATCTGCGAAGCTTCCCTTGGATTGCGGACCGGGAACGGCAGGGCAAGCTTCATCTTCACGGTGCTTATTTCGGAATCTCGAAAGGCTCTTTGCTTGCGCTGGACGAGGCTAGCGGGAAATTCGAGACAATCGCCGCTGCCGCTCATCGCGCTGCATTGTCACGCTCACGGGATGACGTCTAGAAGCAAGCCTAAACTTTTCCAGAGGTGAACCTAATCTTTGCCCTCGGCGGCCTGCCGGCTGCCGTGCGAAGAGCGGCCTCCCTTGCGGCCAGCTTCCGAAGCAAGCTGATGGTTCTGCGAAAAACTACGCTTCTCATTGGGAACGCTTCGTCCCCCCTTGCGCGCAATTTCCCGCTGTTTCTCGACGTCCATCGCGGCAAAGCCCCGATTCGAGGCACTATCATTCTTTCGCATGACTCTCCCCGGGCCGTGGTTCATAGGGCTAACCGTTAATTCAGGCATGGGTTCCATGACTTCTCGATGCAGCCCAAGCTCGTCATTTATCGAACGGCGTCCCGTATGGATTGGAAGGGGTCCGGCATGGATTCGATCGAGAAACTTTTTTCCGAGGCAGCCAGAGCACGATCAAACGCCTATGCTCCCTATTCAGGATTTGCCGTCGGAGCGGCCCTACGCACCGTTTCAGGGGCAATCTTCGTTGGGGCCAATGTCGAGAATGCCGCGTTTCCCGTCGGAACCTGCGCGGAAGCCGGGGCAATCGCCGCCATGGTCGCCGCCGGGCATAGGCGCATCGCCGAAATGCTTATCCTCGGGGACGGCGATGCCCTGGTCACACCGTGCGGCGCATGCCGCCAGCGTCTGCGCGAATTCGCCGGGGAGGACGCCCAGATCCACATTGCCAGCACCACGGGCCCTCGCGCGACGTTTACTCTAGGAGCGCTCCTGCCGCAGGCCTTCGGGCCAAGCATAGCAAAATCTGCCCAACCGTGAGCATGAGCAGCAGGAAGTCAAGCTGCTGCGGCAGCGTCACCGCGCCTTTGCCTCAAAGGACCCCTCGGGGCCGCGAGATGCAACAAGATCTTATGGAGAAGGCCGCCAACTGCGTGAAAAAAAAGCCCCAGCATTCGCGCCAGGGCCCCTTGGATCGGAACGGTCTCACCCTCTTTTAGGCCGCGCGTAGATTTCCCGCCGCGGACTTGCCGGTACGCTTGTCGGCAATGACTTCGTAGGCGATTTTCTGACCTTCCTGCAGATTGCGCAAACCTGATTGCTCAACAGCGCTGATATGGACAAATACATCCTTGCCGCCGTCGTCCGGCTGTATAAAGCCGTAGCCTTTGTCCGGGTTAAACCACTTCACAGTTCCCGTAGTCATAGAAGCTATCCTTAGAGTCGTAGAGAAGACTGGCGCCCGTCCATATGGACGCCGACGTTGTATCGAGGTTTTGAGGAGGAGGTCGTCAGCAGACGCAAAAAATGCGAGGCCGGGCCGTCGGCAAAAACACGACACTCCGCAATCTATGTTTTTATGGTTTGCAAAACAAGGGGGATGTCTCAGCTTTTCAAGCAAAGCCATAGTTCGCCAGCACGATCCATCTAGCTGGTTTCCGGACTCTTCCTTTTGTTCGTCTTGAAAATCATCAGAACGATGTTTCGAACATGATCTCGAAATCTACAAACGTTCTAACTTACTGTTACACAAACCACATAGAGAGATGCTGCAGGCATCTGCTTGAAGGGATGCTCAAGTTCGCAGTTGGACATGGGTTGTCGATTTCAGAGCTTTTCGATCCGCGCGAGGGTAAAAAGCCCAAGCGGCGGCAGTTTGCGCCGTTCCACGAGGCGGACGCAAGGCGTCGCATCGATCCAGTCGCCGAGAACAGACCACGCAAATTCCGGCCGCCAGCCGAGCTCGGCGCTGCGCTTGGCGAGAGCGGATTCGATCCATGCAATCGGACCGCTTCTGCTGCCAATATGATTGACTAGGATGATCTCGCCACCGCGTTTCACGACGCGCGCGAGTTCATCGAGAGTAGCGTGCGGCTCTGGCACCACCGTCAAAACGTAAGGAGCCACCACGGCGTCGAAATGGGCGTCTGGGAACGCCAGGCAAGCTGCATCCATGACGAGGAGACCCTCGACGTTACCTAAAGCCTTGTCGCTCACACGGCGTTGCGCGCGGCGCAGCATGGGTTCCGAAAGATCGACACCAGTCAACCGCGTCCGCCCGTCGAACATGGGCAGTTCGAGACCGGTACCAACCCCCACATCGAGCACGTGCCCGCCACGGCGGTTAGCGGCAGCGGCAATGGCCTTGCGTCCGGGCCGCAGGACCAAGGTGAAGACAAGGTCGTAAATCGGCGCCCACCGCGCGTAGGATTGTTTGACATGCTTATTGTCGAGACTGATGGAATCGCTCGCCTGCCCTGGCCTGGCGCCCAAGGCGGTGGAATTGCCAGAAAGGGTTTCCTCTTGCACGGGCGCAAACCTCCACAATTCGCCGCAAGGGGTTTCCATTCGCACGGACCCCCGCGCCGGTCAATTTTCAGTTGTGTGAGCTCAGGCGCGGAGGGGCTGGCCTCCACCTTAAGACGGGGCAATGGTTGCACATGCGTAGTTATGCTCCCCGGCGACGGAGAGGGCCGACTCTGTCGACGAAATGAAGCCGCCCCCCAAGACCTGCGCGCGCGGCCGGTCCGAGGCATAAAAGACGCAGGCTTGTCCGGGCGAGACTCCGTCTTCGGGAGTGGCAAATTCGACGGTGGCTTCGTTCGAATTCCCAAAAAGGAAGCCTTGCACCGGAGGCCGGGAGGAGCGGATCTGCACGAAGATCTCCTCGCCCTTCGCATGATCCTCGATCATGCCGGGCCCGATCCAGTTGAGCGCGCGCAAATGAACCCGGTGGGTCGCGAGTGCCTCACGCGGCCCCACAATGACACGGGCCCGCGCGGCATCGAGCTTGACAACAAAAAGCGGATCGCCATCGGCGGAGCCGCCAAGTCCAAGGCCGCGCCTTTGGCCAACCGTATAATGAATGACGCCCGGATGGCGTCCGAGCACGCGGCCGTCGACATGAACAATGTCACCGGGCAGAGCCGCGCCGGGAGTTAGGCGTTCAATGAGATCACTGTATCGGCCGGCCGGAACGAAACAAATATCCTGACTGTCGGCTTTCTCGGCGACGGGCAGATCGAACCGGCGGGCCAGAGCGCGGACTTCTACTTTCTCTATTTCGCCAAGGGGAAACCGCAAAAATTGGAGCTGAGCCTTGGTGGTGGAAAACAGGAAATAGCTTTGATCACGGGAGCGGTCACGCGCCCGGTAGAGCGCGCGATTACCGGACGCGTCAACCCCGGAGGATACGTAATGCCCCGTCGCCAAAGCGTCGGCGCCGAGGTCGAGCGCCATTGCCAGCAGGTCGGCGAATTTGATCTCACTGTTGCAAGCAACGCATGGAATCGGCGTTTGCCCAGCCGCATAACTTTGCGCGAAAGGAGAAATAATCTTGTCTCGGAACTGCTCCTCGTAGTCCAGGACATAGTGCGGGATCCCGAGGCGGGCCGCCGTAAGACGCGCGTCACGAATATCCTGTCCCGCGCAACATGCTCCCGCGCGGTGGACCGCCGCACCATGATCGTACAGCTGCAACGTCACGCCGATCACATCATAGCCCTGCTCCTTGAGCAACGCCGCGACAACGGAGGAATCGACACCCCCTGACATTGCGACGACGATGCGCGTCCGCGCCGGTGATTTGGTGAAACCGAAGCTAGCGGGATCGACGATCCCTTTCGGGGCGGGGTTTTCGTTCATGGCCGTCGCCCAACACTCATTTAATTTAATGGCAGAAAACTTTGGCCGCGTTCCAGAGCGAATCAGCATGTCAGACTTTATCACTTGGTTCGTTGTGTCTTATGTTTGCCGCCCGGTCTGATTCGCGTTGCGAATTTTGGATCATGCGCTTCTCATCATGCGCTGCCTTGAGCGTGGTAAGGAACGCAGCTCTCGCCCGTACTGTCGCCAAGCGCCGGCAAAGCTCACCTAAATACTATTTAATACCTCCCCCCGCTCGAATGCAAATTCGTTGTCGGGTGGCGTCCTGAGCAATGATGTCGCTTTAATGTTATGCAAATGAATCGTTTCAATTAGAGACATAAGGTGCCCAAACTGTGCTGCAGGCAAATAATCATGAGATTTGGGATTAAATTCCGTTAGCAATAGCGAGGCTCCGGTTTAGGCAAATCTTAAAACACACCCCCTATCTTGTAAGGCGAAGGGATCAGTCTAGTGTGTGAGTGTTGAACATGGCCGAACCAAACCGTCTTCGGACCAAATATGTCATCGGGCCGGACGGCAGTCCCTTGACCATCGCCGATCTACCGCCTTCCACGACCAAGCGTTGGGTCATCCGGCGCAAGGCGGAGGTCGTCGCAGCAGTGCGCGGCGGACTTTTGTCTCTCGACGAAGCGTGCAGCCGCTATACCCTCACAATCGACGAATTTTTATCTTGGCAATTGTCGATCGATCAATACGGGCTTGCCGGACTACGGACGACCCGTATTCAGCAATACAGGGCTTGAAGCACCAAGGTGGCGCCCTTCCAACCTTGAGATCGCTTCGCACTCCAAGCCAAATCGAGGGAGAGACGTCTTGCCCTGAGAAGCGGAGTTCTAGGCCTTCAGTAATGATCTGGTGCGCGTTCCGCCTCTTCTTCTGGCAGCTTGTGGCGCACAATGAGCGGCATCTGGGCTAGCGAGAAAAGTAGAATCAGGACGAAAATTCCAGGAAATTTAAAGGTCACCCAAACATCGCTCGATTGAGTCCGCCAGACCAGTTCATTCAGAAACGCAAGCGCGAAGAAAAAGCCGCTCCAGCGCAAGGTGAGAAGACGCCAGCCGCGCTCGGTCAGGGCCACAGCCTGGTCAAAGATGATGGGCAAAACCGGTTTGTTCATTGCCAAGCCGCCGATGAGCACCGTTCCGAACGCCGCATAGAGCACGGTCGGCTTCATTTTAATGAATGTGGTGTCCTGCAAATAAAGCGTGAAGGTACCAAAGACGAGCACCAGGACCGCGGTAATGAGCGGCACGGCCGGAAGGCGCTGCGTCACGAGGTAAGAGACGGCGAGCGCCACCGCGACGGCGGCCATCAAAACGACGGTCGCCGTGAAAAGCCCGGCATTGGCGCCCGCCAAGATCGACGGCGGCACGACAAGTGCCACGGCGGGCGCAAATAGTTTTGGACGCGCATTTGCGAAAAAGAACAGGATCAACGGTCCCATTTCGAGGCAAAACTTTAGCCACGGCGAAGCCCGTTTCTGCTTCGGCGCAGCAGCCTCAGCCTGCATTTCCCTCATCGGTTCAATCCTTCTACCGTCCGCCGGCAGCTCAAATCCTAGTTCTCGATTCCGGCGATAGCGCGGGCAAAATCCCGCGCCTCGAAAGCTTCAAGGTCGTTCGCGCCCTCGCCTACGCCTATGAAATGAACTGGAAGCCCAAATTTCTCCGCGATCGCCACGAGGATGCCGCCCCGTGCGGTTCCATCGAGCTTGGTCATGACAAGCCCGGTCACCCCCGCGACACGGCCGAAAATCTCGACCTGGCTGATTGCATTTTGGCCGACAGTCGCGTCGAGCACGAGCAGCACGGCATGCGGTGCGCTGGCGTCAAGCTTCTTCATGACGCGAATGATTTTCTCGAGTTCGGCCATGAGTTCGGCGCGGTTTTGCAGGCGGCCAGCGGTGTCCATCAGCATCACATCGGCACCGCACTCCCGTGCCGCCTTGATCGCATCGAACGCCAGCGCCGAGGCATCGCTTCCCTGCTCGCTAGAGACGACCTCGCAATTGAGGCGCTCCCCCCAGATCCGCAACTGCTCGATCGCGGCAGCACGGAACGTATCGCCGGCGACAAGCAGAACTTTATGACCATGGTTTGAGAATTGCGCCGCAAGCTTGCCGATTGTCGTCGTCTTACCCGATCCATTCACCCCAACAACGAGAATGACAAATGGCTTCTTGGCGGCATCGATCTCCATCGGCTGGGCATAAGGCGTCAGGACGTGCTCGATTTCCGCAGCAAGGACCGCCTTGACCTCCTCGACACCGACATTCTTGTCGTAGCGGCTCTCCCCGACTGCCTTCGAGATTCGTGCTGCCGTAGTGACCCCGAGATCAGCGCGGATCAGCACATCCTCCAGGTCCTCGAGCATCGCCGCATCAAGCTTGCGCTTTGTAAAAATGGCAGCAAGGCCTTCTCCGATCGAACCTGAGGAGCGCGACAGCCCATCGCGGAGCCGGGCCCACCAGCCTCGCTTCTGTTCCCCGGCGGGCACCTCGCGCGAAGCTGCTTCTGGCACAGGAGCATCCAGCCGCGAAACTTCGGGTGCAGCCTCCCGGACGTGTTCGGATTGCTCCGCCACCGGGCGAACCGAAAGGTGGGGCGCGGTTTCAGCGGCCTCCTCCCCTCGCCCGAACATTCGTTTGAACAGGCCAGGTTTCGACTTAGGCTCGGTCTTGGGTGCGCCGTTGTCCTTGCTCACGAGAAATCCTAACGCCTTGGCTTTACAGATTGGCGACGTCGCGGTTTTGCTTGAAATTGCAATAGCGCGATCCGCAGCTCTTTGCCTTCTCGCATGATCCACTCCGAAAAGTCTGCAACTTTTCTGCGGATCACGTGGCCAGGAGACGAACCCTTGGATATCCCGCCCGGCGGCCCGGCCTAGTTCAAAAGCGTGCTCCAAGACGGATCCGAGCCGTAGTTCGGCGTCGGCACCGGAAATTCCCCACGCCCGAAGACGTCTGTCATGAAGATTTTCGCGCCGCCCTGGCCGCCTGGGTCACGAAAAAACATGAGGTAAAGGCCGTTCGGTGCCCAGGTCGGCCCTTCGTTATGATAACCTTCTGTCAGGATTCGCTCACCACTTCCGTCGGGATGCATGACACCGATCGCGAATGTCCCGCCCTTCTGCTTTGTAAAGGCGATGTAGTCGCCTTTCGGTGACCAGACGGGCGTCGAATAGCGTCCTTCACCAAATGAGATGCGTTTCGGACCGCCCCCATTCGCCGACATGACATAGATCTGCTGGCTGCCGCCGCGGTCTGATTCAAAGACGATTTGGCTTCCATCAGGCGAATAGGATGGCGATGTATCAATTGCATTGGAATCAGAGAGGCGCGTCGTTGTGCGGGTCCGCAGATCCATCGTGTAGAGATTGGACGAGACGCCCTGCGCCAGGGACATGACGACTTTTTCCCCGTCCGGAGAAAACCGCGGGGCGAAAGTCATGCCCGGAAAATTACCCACCACCTCGCGTTGCCCGGTCTCGATGTTCAGTAGTAGCACTTTGGGGTCGGACGCACCAAAAGACATATAGGTCACGTCTTGTGACGAAGGGGAAAATCTTGGCGTCACGACAAGATCGTCGCCCCGGGTCATATAGCGAAGATTTGCGCCGTCCTGATCCATGATTGCAAGACGCTTGCGGCGGTGCTCGGGCGGTCCTGTCTCATCGACGAAAGCAACACGCGTATCGAAAAAGCCTTTCTCGCCAGTGATTCGCGAGAAGATCGCGTCCGAGATGATATGTGCAACCCGGCGTGCATTGTTGGGATCCGTAACATATTGGCTTCCGGCGATCTGGGCGCCACTTGCGACATCCCAGAGCCGGAACTCGGTTTGCAGCCTCCCATCGGAGGCGCGGCCGACACGGCCAGTCACAACAAACTGCGCATTGATCATCCGCCAGGAGTCCATGTGAGGAACCTGGTCCGGATTGCTGATCGTCTCAACAAACGTCTTGGGATCGACCGGCGTGAGGAAAACCGAACGACTGAAATTGTTGGTGATGATTCCGGTGAACTGGGCGCTCGCCCCCGGTTCGCCAGCAAATGCCGTTACGGCGATCGGTATAGGCTTAAATTCTCCCGCGCCATGCACATCGAGATAACGGTCCTGCTGAGCAAGAGCCGGCGGCGCCTGACTACCAAAGAGCATCGCCGCGGAGACGACAGCGGCGAAAACTTTGATGATGGGCGGGAGAGTACGACACACACAAGGACGCAGCGCAAAGAAGCAAGATTTCACAGCATTTCCTCTGGATCGAAGCGGACGATCCGACCTTTCCACTGGTCATAGTAGGGCTGATACTGGGCAGGTATCCGGAGCGGATCACAACGCCGCACCGCCCGAAGAGCACTTTCAGCGAGACTGCGCAGATTGGGATCAGACGGCGGGTTGAGCAGCACAGGCTGGCCGATCAGCGAACCATCCGGCGTGTATTCAACATGTATCTCCGGGATGTATTTCTGTTGGGCGCCAAGGCCGGCGAAGGTCCAACACCGCTTATACTGTTCCTGGAGCAGCCCGTCGAGTTGATCCCAAAGCGAAGGCGACATTTTGGCGGCACTTGCCGTCGGCGAACCGAGCGAAGCCAACTGACTGAGCTCATGTCCGCTCGTCTGCTTTCTCTGCGGCGGCTCCTTGCTCAGAAACTTGGCGATGTCGCCGACATCAAATTTTTGTTGCGGTTCGGCTGCCTCGTCTCCGGACTTTGGCTTGGCCACTGGCTTTTGCTTTTCCTTTTGTTTGTCTTCTTCCAGAAGCTTCGCGAGCTGGTCAGGCTTGAATTTAGGCTCGACCTTTTTCGGCGCTTCGACAGCCGGCTTCGGCTTCGGTGGGGCCGGCTTTTGCGCAACCGCTTCTGCGTCTTCGTCAATCTGGGACTTTGGCGGGGAAACAGCAGATTGCTTGGCCGCTGGCTTCGCTTCCGGCTTTGCGGCTTCTTGAGGCGGACGCGGAGTCGGCACCAGCGTGCTGCGCTCGGGCGGTTTCGGGGGCTCTTGCGGTTCAGCTTCGCCCTGATCGGCTTGATGCTTCAGAGGCGAAGGCGGCGCAGCGACTGGCTTTGGCGAGTCTGTTGGCGAAGGTTGGGGGTTGAGCTCGGCAAGCTCGGCAAGCTTTTCAGCCCGTTGACGTGGCTTGACCTCAGCCGCTGTCTTTTCGCCTTTCATGATCTGATTGAACTGTTCACCACTAAGCACTGCGACCGGGATGCTCTCCTGCGCATCAGTTAAAGGCGGTGTCCCCGAAAACGAAACCAGAGCAAGGCCAAGCAAGCAGAGATGAACGCTGCCTGAGACCGCGAGGCCAGGATTTTCAGGCAACGCCATAACGGTTCAGTTCTTGTTGGGATCGGTAACCAGTGCGACCTTCTTATATCCGGCCGCTGTGATGATCGACATGACCTCGGCGATCCGCCCATAGTTCACCTGATTAGCCCCGCGCACATAGATTCGCTCGTCGACGCCGGAGGCGGCCACTTCTTTCAGCTTATCGGCGAGCTGGGTGGCCTCGACCGGCTGGTCCATGAGATAGACGAGGCCTTTGTCGTCGACCGCGACGGAAATTGGCTTTTGCTCGATGTTCAATGCCGCCGCCTTGGTTTTCGGGAGATCGATCGCGACCCCGGTCGCGAGCAGCGGGGCCGCCACCATGAAGATGATCAGCAGAACGAGGATGACGTCAATGAAAGGCGTCATGTTGATCTCGGCCATGGCGCGATAGCGCGGCACGCCGCGCCGTCCGCGCCCTCCTTTGCGAACCGCAATGCCCGACATGCCCATGTTCAAAATCTCCAGTCTTAAATTTCGTGTGATGCGGGAAGAGGCTAGCCTTCTTGGCGTGCCTCAGCCGATTAGGCCGCCCTGTCATGAACCGTGTGCTGATCGATCTGGCGTGACAAAATCGCCGAAAACTCGTCGGCGAAACCTTCTAGCCGCGCCTGTTTCTTGGCGACATCTCCTTGAAATTTATTATAGGCAATCAATGCGGGAATCGCTGCGAACAAGCCGATAGCGGTCGCAAAAAGCGCCTCGGCTATTCCCGGAGCGACGACGGCGAGCGAGGTATTGCGCGACGCCGCGATCGAGCGAAATGCGGTCATAATGCCCCAGACTGTGCCGAACAGTCCGATAAAGGGCCCCGCTGAGGCAACTGTCGCCAATACCAAAAGGCTGGATTCGAGCTTCTCGACCTCGCGCGCGATTGAAACGTCGAGGACTTTCTCGATCCGCGCCTGAAGGCCCATGAAGGACGAAGCCGCCCCTTGCACCGAGCGCCGCCATTCTCGCATCGCCGCCACGAACAAGGCCGCCATGCCCGATGTCGGACGCGAAGAAATGGTTGAATAAAGTTCGTCGAGAGAAGCGCCCGACCAAAAGACATCCTCAAATTGCGCCATGGCCCGATTCGTCTTCGAGAAGAGGAGAACCTTGTTGATGATAATCGCCCAACACCACACCGAGGCTGCGAGTAATCCCACCATCACAAGCTTGACCACGAAATGGGCTGACCAAAACATGCCGAGAAGAGAAAGCTCCATGGCAGGCGAAGCCAATCCGGAAGCTGCAATATCGGCAGGGTTCATTCTATCGTTCCTTCTAAACCTAGTTTAGGTAAAGCAAATTCGCCGGGGCAAGACCCGTTTCAATTATGTTATGCCCGAGAAATCGGTCATTTCTGGGGCTTCACGCCTTCCACGTCGTGTCGTGCGACAGCGCCCAAGGTTGAACCTCTGCTCGAATTAGGCGGCGATTACCGTTAACATCGCGTTACGTTGGTAGCTGTGGCCTCAGCTCGCGCATGCCTTAAGCTTTGCCAAGATCTCGGCGGGAATACGCCGCGGCTTGCCTTCTGCAACGACCGCAATTCTAACATTTGCGGTCAAGAGAACGTCACCGTTGCGCCGGATTTCCTGCACCATCTCAATCGAAGCACCACCGATAGTTGAGATTCGCGTCGCTACCGTCAACAAATCATCCATGAGAGCAGGCCTCAAAAATTCGATCCTCATTGCCCGCACCACAAAATGAAACCCGCCCGCACTGCCGTTCGCAAAACTCCCCCGATGCTCGATCCCAAGCGCGCGCAAAAGCTCCGTGCGGCCGCGCTCGAGAAATCGCAGATAGGATGCATGATAGACAAGACCGGAAAAATCTGTGTCCTCATAATAGACACGAACGGTAAGGAGGTGAGGCATCTCCAGCTTTGGCGTTTGTCTCATCATCTGAGGCAAGCCAAACAGCAAGGGTCAAGCGCGCAGCCCCCAGCGACACGCAAGAGCGAGCCCCGCCACCCAGTCATTGGGAGCGCAAAAGGAAGGATAGAACCAAGCCCCGAGCCTTCGTGATGCGCATGATCCCATATCCATGGAGGGCGAAATGTAGCCAGAATAACCCGGGGACTGACCAGAGACTGTCCAACGCGACGCTAAAGAAACCCACCGCGACGATCAATTCCGCCGACATCTGCCAGTGAGCGCCGGCTTGCAGTCCAAAAGCCGTATAAATCGCGCCAATCGCAGCCAAAAGCACGGCAGCGAAGTGTTCAAATTGTCTCTTCGAGGGGCATAAATGAAGCGGAAACGTGGCAACCGTAAGCAGGCTGCTGTGAGCAGCAGATGATGCGTATAAGCATGGGAGGTCATTCCATTTGGATCTCGTCCAAACGTAAGGCACAGTCAGAATACGTTGCGACCACAGCAAGGGCACTTTTTTATTACGAAGCTTGCCGCGAGGTCCGCTGGCGCCAACCCACTTGTCAGACCCCCATGGTCTGAAGAAGACATACCAGGGATTAAGGAAAACGCATCGATGCCGCCCAAGCACAAACGGCGGACCGCCGTTCTCGGCGCAGGCGCCTGGGGCACAGCGCTCGCCAATCTCGCCGCTCGTCAAGGGAGCGAGGATAGTGTTGAAGTCACGCTCTGGGCACGCGACCCCGCCCATGTCGCCGAGATGACCGCCACCGGGATCAATGCGCGATATCTCCCAGGGGTGCCGCTCCTCTCGAACATCCACCCGACCGCAGACCTCGCCGAAACCGAAGGCGCAGAACTCATTCTCGCCGCGGTCCCTGCCCAGGCCCTCCGGTCCGTCCTTGAATCTTTCGCGCCCTATGTCGCGGAGGGCACGCCGATTGTTATTTGTGCCAAGGGAATCGAGCATGCCACTGGGCGGTTCCTCACCGAGGTCGCCGCGGAGATTTTGCCACGCAATCCGCCCGCGATCCTTTCCGGTCCGAGCTTTGCGAAGGAGGTTGCGCAAGGCCTGCCCACAGCCGTCACGCTAGCCGCACACGATAGCGAACTTGCGGCCGCGCTCGCCGCCCGGCTGGCGGCGCCTTTCTTCCGGCTCTATTCATCGTCTGACGTGAGAGGGGTCGAAATCGGCGGCGCAGCAAAAAATGTTCTCGCCATCGCGAGTGGGATTGCCGCAGGGCGCCGATTGGGGGCGAGCGCCGGCGCCGCCCTGATCGCCCGCGGCTTTGCCGAGCTCTGCCGATTCGGCCGCGCCCATGACGCTCTGCCGAGCACCTTGGCTGGTCTTTCGGGCCTCGGCGATCTCGTGCTCACCTGCACGTCCGCTATGTCGCGCAATCACACCCTCGGTGTCGCCTTGGGACAGGGGATGACGCTTGCGGACGCCATAGCGCGAAGCGGTCTTTGCGAAGGCGTGCACACCTGCGGGGTGCTTGTCGACCTCGCCCATGCCAAGGAGATAGAAATGCCGATTGCAGCGGCCGTCGATGCCGTGCTCGCAGAACGGATCACCGTCGATGAGGCAATTGCTGATTTGCTCGCCCGTCCCTTTAAGGCCGAATTCGCGGAGGAAGTCTCACCGTGAGCTTTCGATTCCCTCTGTCCTCCTGCTCGACCTTCGATTGATTTCTTTTACGATCTTGTTCAAAAGTCTGGAAACCTGGTCACGCTCGAGCAAATGGAGAGCGCGCCGATGGCGTATTGGCTGATTAAGAGCGAGCCCAACAAGTGGTCCTGGGAAGACCAGGTCAACGCCGGCGAAAAGGGAACCTGTTGGAACGGCGTACGCAATCACAGTGCCAAACTCAATCTGATGGCGATGCGGGTCGGCGACCAAGCCTTTTTCTATCATTCCAATGAAGGCAAGGAGATCGTCGGCATCGTTGAGATTATCAAGCCTTATTACCCGGACACGTCGGACCCAAGCGGCAAATTTGGCATGGTTGATGTTCGAGCGGTCGAAGCTTTAAAGAGGCCTGTCGGGCTCGATGGCATCAAAGCCAATCCGAGTCTAAAGCAGATGGTCCTTGTGAATAATTCGCGGCTCTCCGTGCAGCCAGTCACAGACAGTGAATGGAAAATCATTCGCGCCGAGGGCGGCCTTTAGCGTGGTTCCACTCTTACTACCAATATCGCGCTCATCATCGCGGCGCCTCGCGGGCACGCCCTCGGCAATCAATTGCGTAAACGGGCCTCATTATATTCTTCCAAGCAGGGCGAGGATGACGACAATCACCAGCACTGTTCCAAGCAAACCGCCTGGTGCATAGCCCCAACTCGCGCTGTAGGGCCACGTCGGTAACGCGCCAATCAGCAGCAGAATGAGTAGAACAACAACAATAGTCGAAAGCATATCAGTGACTCCTCGATTGTTTCCCGCCGATTAATTCCATCGTCTGAGCAAGGTTCCATGTGATCGAGCAACGCGGTGAACGAATGGAATTTGAAAACTGGTTCAAGGCCAGAGAGATGAGCAGGCCATCCGGAGCGAAGCCGGGCATGGCCGAGCCTGCTCGCCATTTTCCATAAGATTGAAGCACGATCATCGCGACTCAACTGCCACGGCCTGCTTCCGGCGCAGACCTGATCTTATGGTGAAGGCCGCCTCATTAGGCGACGCGGCCTTCCCTGATTTGAGTCCTAAAGAGGCCGCAAGCCGATCACTGGCGCCTAATCCAATCGTCGATGTTCTGGCGCGCGGCATCTTTGCTAATGCCATAGCGTTCTTGGATCTTGCCTTCCAATTGCTCGCGCTTGCCGGCAATCTTATCGAGATCGTCGTCGGTGAGGTTACCCCACTGCTCCTTGACTTTGCCTTTGAGTTGCTTCCAGTTTCCTTCGATGCGATTCCAATCCATAGCAAGGTCCCTATTTTAAATCCCCGTCGCCGGCGCTTAATTCGGCTGCGATGCAAGAGTTCCAACCTTGCTGTTCAGCCAAGGTGACACGAGCTAGATGTCGGCTGCGATTCGCAGGAATGGAAGTTCGGCTTTGCCTCTGCTCTCTTTCGAAAGCCTAGGTTAAAGCGCGAAACTTCGTCTTTCCGATAGGCGCGCTTTTATTTCTGACAGCTGTCGCTTGTGATAGCTTGGCCGCGCCCGAACCGATGCAGTTGCCGGTTCAAAACTACGAGGCCTCGAATGTCGAGGAGGTAGAAAATGGTTCGAGATGGCGGCACCGTCGATCCTGCGCACGAAAGGCGCATCTACTCATCCCGCGACGGCTTACGGTCCGCCAGAAATGCGCTATGAGAGGTGATCTCGAATCGATCCTTGGTTGCCAAGCGCCGTGTTGCATCCCGCTCGCCAGGTCCATCTGGACGCTGACGACATCTGGACAATCGGTGTTTGAAACAGCGGACGTAACGCTGGATTGCCCATATAGCCATCCCAATAAGGCACCCTATCGATCTCCAAGGCGTGAAGGCACGCATACGGCCAGTGCGATTGCATTCATCGCGCCGGCGCTCGTGCCGGTCATTGCCTCGATGTCAAGCCTGCCGCCGTTGAGCAATAGCGACCGCGCCCCAGATAAACGCGCCGTGTGAGCCGCCGCCTTGCAAGGCAAGATTGATCTTCTTCCTGCCGCTCCGGTCGGATCCTTGGCGTCCGTCGTGAGCGTCCGCCATGCCAACCCCGGGCTATCCTCACTCGGCAGTCCAGCCGCCATCGATCGAGTAATTGGATCCGGTGATTTGCGCCGCGGCATCCGAACAAAGAAACACAAAGAGCGCGGCAACCTGTTCCGCTGTCACGAATTCCTTGGTCGGCTGAGCTAGCAAGATCACATCGTGGATGACTTGCTCACGCGTGAGCTTGCGCGCGACCATGGTCTCCGGAATCTGCTTTTCGACGAGCGGCGTCCAAACATAGCCGGGCGATACGCAGTTGACAGTGACCCCAAAGGTCGCAAGTTCGAGCGCCGCCGTTTTGGTGAGGCCGACTAGGCCGTGTTTGGCGGTCACGTAAGCAGATTTAAATGGCGAGGCGACGAGCGAATGAGCCGAGGCCGTGCTGAGAATGCGGCCCCATTTACGCGCCTTCATGCCAGGAATAGCCGCCGCCATCGCATGGAATGCGGCCGAGAGATTGATGGCGATGATCATGTCCCAATTTTCCCGCGGGAATTCCTCGATCGGTGCAACATGCTGAACCCCAGCGTTGTTGACCAGGATATCGACCGAGCCAAGCTTTGTTTCCGCGTCCTTCACCATCGCGTGAATCTCATCCGGCCTTGTCATATCGGCGCTGGAGTAGAACGCGCGGACGCCAAACTCTTTCTCGATCGTTGCCCGCTCTGCTTCGATTGCTGCGGCATCACCCATGCCGTTGAGCATGATGTTTGCCCCCTCCTTAGCGAGGGCACGGGCGATGGCAAGGCCAATGCCGCTAGTTGAGCCCGTCACGATGGCGTTGCGCGTTTTCAGAGTCATAGGTCCTCCATGAGTTCACGAGGAGCAATCCCCGCCGGGTTTGCTGCGCTGCTATGCTACAACGCAGCGGCGGAAAGGCGAAACCAAGGCAAAGCTTGATGTTTAAAAAATCGCCTAAGTTGTGAATTTGGGGCATAATGGCGACATGAATATTTCACATGGAAAACGCCGGAAGAGGCTTCCAGAGTCTCACGAACCCGAGAGCCACCTCTCCCGCAAGCCTGCCGCGCTCCCCCGCCGAGATGGAATCAGTCTGACGCCTAGCAGGCAGCGTATCCTGGAGATGCTCTCCCGCGAAGGCCGCCCTTTGGGGGCCTACGAGTTGATTGATAGGGTGGCGCAGGCGACCGGCAAGCGTCCAGCACCGATATCGATCTACCGCGCACTCGATTTTCTGCTTGAGAATGGCCTCGTTCACAGGCTCGCCTCGCGGAACGCTTACCTCGCCTGCGGCCACGGTCACGATGCCAAGGAACCGATCGTATTTCTCATTTGCGATGTTTGCGGCGAAGTCGTTGAGGCGACATCTGCAGCGATGCGTGGCGCTCTTTCCGAGCTAGCGGGGGAAGCGCATTTTGCCCCCCGCGCGCAGGTGATGGAAGTCGCCGGCCGCTGCCGGCTCTGCGCGGCGGTTTAGGTGCCGGAAAGGAGCGTTCTTAGGATCTAGCGTTCGGCAGAGCCGCTACAGGTCTCTCCACAGGCTGCGACCCATCCTGATTCTCGCCGAATTTCGCTTCTTCGAGTCTCGCCGAGAGGCAAGCGGCCACTGCTTCCCTGAAGTTCCTTGCGCAGAAATCCGCCTTGGTGGCGGCGCACATATGGTTGACCTTTCCTGGATCGCCCTGCCAGAAACCGACTATAATTTTGACCTCGCCAAGTTGACGCCGCAACCGCCGCACTGCATAGCGGGCTGCCGCCGTGCTCACATCGGCATCGAAGAAAGAGAGGCACGCCATCTTGATGCCCGCAGAGGAAGGGGGCCCGTGCCTGGTAAGCGTCCGGGCGGACTCTACTCTGGCGTCAATGCCGTGGTTCTCGAGATTTTGTGCAAGCAGAGTGGCGGCAGCTTCGTCAAGGAAACTGCGGCCAGCGACACAAAGCGCCACCTGCTTCTCTTCTGCCTCCGCGCCGGCGGCACTTGGCGGTTTTCCCGGCGCACTCTCAACGCTGGCCGCTTCGCCTGCCGGAGCTGAGCCGGTGGTCAGAGTCACGGAAACCTGATCGGCGAGATCAGAAAGATTCTCAATGACTTCATTGATTGTTTCCTTGATCCGCCTTTGCCGGGCTTCATCCAGAACGCCGCGGCGAAGATCTGCCTGCGCAAGCGACAAAGCCGGCAGCGCCACTTCGTCGTAATATTCGTCAAGCGACTTCTCCTTCAAGAATTCTTCGGCTTGGTCGGTAACTTCCGAAGCATCCCCAACCAAAATGCGTTGATAGAAGGTTTCGACTGGTGTGAGAGCCGGCGCATCTCCAAAAATGACATCAAGGAACGCAAGATGTCCTGCATTGCGCCCGAGCACGACAAGACAAACGGTGAGCGGGGTAGAGAGAAGGAGACCCACAACGCCCCACAACCAAATCCATAGGGTCGCGGAAATCACCACCGCAATCGGTGATATTCCCGTATGGTGGCCATAGAGCCAGGGCTCGATCGCCTGGCCGATAATTGGCTCGACGATTAGAAACAGGGCCAAGGTCTCGAGCGTCATCCCCCAGCCTGGCGCAACCGCTGCTGCCAAGGCCATCGGAAACCCAGCAGCAATGATCGGGCCGACATAAGGAACAAAGCGCAGGACGAATCCTACAATGCCCCAGAGCACCGGGCTCGGAATGCCAATGAAATAGAGACCTACCGCGATGACGACGCCGAAAGCTGCATTGACAAGAGTTTGAAATAAAAAAAAGCGGCTGAGCCGCGCCGCCGCATCGTTCATCGCGGCGGTCGTGCGCTGCAAATCATCTGGTCCCACCAATCTGATGAAGCGGTTGCGCAGATCTTCGCGTTGTAACAAAATGAACGTCACGAACACGGCGACGATGAAGACGGACTCGAGAGGCGAAAGAGCACCTTCCGCGATGGTTTGGACGATTGCGAAGGGTCCAAGTTCCGGCTGATAAACTTCGACGGAAATTGGGCGTTGGCTCTCTTGCTTCTTCGCCAATTGGTTCTTGAGTTGGCCCGAAGGGGTGGTGCCGATCGACAGAGGCTGCGGAGGCGGATTGATCTCTCGAACAGCTTTCAGCGCGGCTGAAACTTTCGCGACGAGCGCGTTATCAGTGACAGCATCGCGCAGCTTTGCAATTTTGGTTGTGACGGTTGCCTGATAGTTCGGCAGATCGACCGCCAAATCTGAAATCTGCCGCGTCACAACAGCGCTGACCAGAAAAAGCATAATCAGCCCTGAAAGAACGACTGCCAGAACCGACGGGATCCGGCCCAATCCCCACCGCCGCAGTAAAAGAATTGGTGGCGACAACACAAAACTGACCAAAATCGCGATCGCAATGGGAATGAAGATGTCGCGCCCAACGTAAAGAATTCCTAGGACAAGAGCGACCAGGAGAAGCGTTGCAAGCATCTCGAGCCGCCGCGCTTGTCCTTCCCGAAGCGGGCGAGGGGAGGAATCTTCTAGAAAGTCGCTCATATTATTGTCCGGCAGGCGCACCGGCCATCCCGGCATCCTCCCAAACCGATCGTGTTCATTGCTTGCGTTGGCCGTTAGGACCATTTGGCGCGTAGCCGGAGCGGCCTGTCTGCTGCCGTTCATATTGGCTCCGCCGATGCATACCATAGGCGCACCCCGCAGCCGCTCCAACCTCGCCATGGCCCAGGAAGTGACCAACGATTCCGCCAACGATAGCACCCTTGACGCAGCCGCCCGGCCGCGCCTCTGCTGGCGCAGTGAAGGCTATGGCTGGCAAGCAGCACAGCACCATGACGAGCAGCCTTTTTTTCATGGGTTTCTCCATGTTTGGAGCCATTTAACCGTTTAAAGTGCCAATTGGTTCGCCCGGCGTCGCTGTTTCCCTACCCGCGCCGGTGTCGGAAACCACGAAACCATATGGCAACCCAGGCAATCACGCCGAGGATCGCCGCGGTGAATGCGAAGTTAAACCATGGAAACGGAAGCGCATCATCCGGCCCGGCGCGCTTGATGTTCGTCACATTAGGCACGACTGAAAAAAGCCGGATACGCCAGCCGTAGTAAGTGAAGAGCGCGGTGCCGCGCTCACCCGCGATAGATTGCGCGACGGCCTGAAGATCGGCCGAGTTGAATTTGAAGTACCAGGGGAACCCCCAACCCGTATCTTCGTTCTGGAATACACGCGGCTTCTGCGTGTTGAGTTCCTCCGCAAAGATGTAAAAGACATCATGCGTCGCCGGGTTGGATTTGCTGCTCCCCACGGGGCGCCGGGTCTCGGCGCCGACAATGCGCAATATGGCGTGATGAGGCAGAAAATAATCTAAGAACGCGACGGGCCCGGCAACAACCAGCAAAGCGATGAGGGTGCCAATCAAGATACGGCGGAGCTTTGGTGACATGTCGATCGATCCTCAATTCAAGAATGAAAGGTCTTGTATAGGTCCGTGGCGCTGAAGCCATTGTGAAGGATAACGCCAACACCTGCCTAACTCCGTCGGAGGAATCAGGTGCCATTGCTTTCTTGGTCGCGCAAGCAATATGGTTGATTCCTTCCGGTTAAAATAAGCGTGATGTTGGCGCCAAAACAACTTAGCTGACGTACAGAACTTAGCTGACGTAAAGATGGAGCACTCGTGACGCCGGCCGGAAGGGATGGCGCAGGCGCCATCCCGTCGGATCATCACTTGACTGGATAAGTGTTTTTGGTCACCACTCTCCCATGACCTTCCGAGCCATGTCCGCGATGCCCGCAGAATATGCCGGCAGGCGTCTTTTTCCAGAAACCCGAGCCCCGCATGACACGCTCAAACCTTTCCCCCGAGTTCGCTGATCCCGACAAAGCCGGGCCCCTTCCCCGCCGCCGGTCCGTCGGCGTGCGCGTCGGCACCGGCAATGCTGCGATCATGATCGGCGGCGGCGCCCCCATCGCCGTTCAGTCCATGACCAATACGGATACGGCGGATGTCGCGGCAACGGTGACACAGGTTGCGGCGCTTGCCCGCGCGGGCTCCGAGCTTGTCCGGATCACCGTGGATCGCAATGAGGCGGCGGCTGCCGTGCCCCACATCCGCGACGAGCTCGCGAAAGCTGGCTGCCACGTCCCGCTCATTGGGGATTTCCACTATATCGGACATAAGCTGCTCGCCGATCATCCTGCCTGTGCCGAAGCCCTCGATAAATACCGAATCAATCCCGGCAATGTTGGGTTCAAAGACAAGCGAGATTCGCAATTTAGCCTTATCGTCGAAATGGCGATCAAATATGGCAAGGCGGTGCGGATAGGTGCCAATTGGGGCTCGCTCGATCAGGAGCTGCTCACGAGCTTGATGGATGAAAACGCACGCGCCTCCGCGCCACGCCCCGCGGATGCCGTGATGCGCGAGGCCATGGTGCAATCGGCGCTTCGCTCCGCGGCGCGGGCACAGGAAATCGGACTTGGGCGGGATCGAATTATCCTCTCGGCCAAAGTATCCGATGTGCAGCATCTCATTGCCGTCTATCGCACGCTCGCGCGGCGTAGCGATTATGCGCTACATCTTGGTCTTACGGAAGCGGGCATGGGCTCGAAGGGCATTGTCGCCTCTTCCGCAGCCATGGGCATTTTGCTCCAGGAGGGGATCGGCGACACGATCAGAGTTTCGCTTACCCCTGAGCCGGGAGGCGACCGCTCGCTCGAAGTGAAGGTGGCGCAAGAGCTTCTGCAGACCATGGGCTTTCGTACCTTCGTTCCCCTCGTTGCGGCTTGCCCGGGATGCGGGCGCACGACTTCCACGGTCTTCCAAGAGCTCGCACGCGATATCCAGTCTTATATTCGCAATGAGATGCCGCTTTGGCGCGCGCGCTATCCCGGGGTCGAAGCGCTGAACGTCGCAGTGATGGGCTGTATCGTCAACGGGCCTGGTGAATCAAAACACGCGGATATTGGGATTTCGCTGCCAGGCACCGGTGAGACCCCTGCAGCGCCGGTATTTATCGATGGGCAAAAGGCTATGACCCTGCGTGGCGAAGGGATTGCCGCCGAATTCAAGCACATCGTTGAGGATTACATCGAGCGCCGGTTTGGGCAGGCGAAGAGCGCGGTGGAATAGTGGCCTTCTTTCAAAGCGGTCAGTAAAGCGATCGCGGTTGATCCAGAGCGCGCCGACATGACGCCGCAGCGCCTCATTCGGACGCCTTAGCACCGCCAATCAGCACCGAGTTTAAAGAGCCTATAGATCGTACAATTGGGTGACTGAGGATATGTGGTGGTGACACCCGGTATCCACGTATAACCGCCCCATCCGCTCAATTCATGCTGATAGCCGTAATGATAGCCTTCGCTATTATTGTCGAGCGCGAGGCGGCCCCGGTAGACGGCCCCCCAAGACCATTGATCGAACTGACCCCTGTAGTTTGCCCCTGGCAGAAAATCGACGATCCCTGTGCCGAGCTGCATGCCATAAACCCCCGCATCGTCATGAACGTGCCCATCGAGCTCAGCATGGAGACGCTCTCCGTCGCACTGCCCGACGGCAGGCTTAGGCCGAGATTGAGATGGAATTCATGATTTGGGTCCTGATAAAGACGCCAGACAAGATTGACCATCCTATCGACAAAGCCTTCGGTTGAGCCGCTGGACGCACAAAAGGTACTTACCCCATCGGAGCGATTGCTGGGCGGCATTCGTGGAGATAGAAGCCCTCGATCGGATCAACTTCCGCTTCCCACGGGGCGTCAGCAAGAACCCGGCACGTGTCTTGATAGCCAGCTGCCCACCGGCAGAGGATGCCTTTGCGGCTGAAGTCGATATCCTTGGTATGGTCATCGCCTTCGAGTGGTGGGGCGAGTAGCCGGACGACATGCGTGCGGGTGAGGCATCCATAACTCGCCATCTCGCGCACAAGTTTGGTTTCACGTTCGCTTTCCGGCAACCGCATAGCGAGCTCGGCGATGATATGCCGCAGCTGGTGAATTTGCTTTTGCCGCGTAATCTGGCTGACGGCGCGGCTCGAATATTGGACGTCCTTGTGACGGCTCAAGACCTCCGTGATCGTCTCCGGTTCGGGTCCACCTGGATTCCACATATGGACGGCGAACACGAGCGAGTTGCTGCGGGGGGTGTCGTCGAAAACCGCCTCTACTGGCGTGTTGGAAAGGACCCCGCCGTCCCAGTAAAGGTCACCGTCAATGCGCACCGCCGGAA
>DATJBL010000103.1:0-8848 GCA_035515355.1 Methylocella sp. | reverse complement strand
ATCTCTTCCGGAAAGGTCGCCGCGGGCATCTTTCCTCCCGCAAGCCCATGTCCTCGCGCTTGTCTCCGCCCCTCGGCCAGGGCCAAACGCCAAGATATCATCTCTTCACTTCTATCCCGAAACTATGAAAACAAAGAGGGCGTAGATCCCGGTCGCCT
Organism: Methylocella sp.; assembly: GCA_035515355.1. GTDB lineage: Bacteria > Pseudomonadota > Alphaproteobacteria > Rhizobiales > Beijerinckiaceae > Methylocapsa. The sequence continues at coordinate 8,690 of DATJBL010000103.1, read as the reverse complement.
CCTTGGCCAAGGTCAGCCGTCCGCCCGCCGAGAGCCGCATCATCGTCAACGCCCGCCAATCGCGGGAAATTGCTGGATTGGCAAGCGCGGCAAGGAGCCGGCCGCATCCTATCTCTGCTTCCAGATAACATCCGACATATGAATCCGCCGATCAGGCGCATCTGGCTTTTTGGCGAGATCGAAGGGGCAGCCAACCTGCTGGGAACGGCTATGGCCTTCTCGATCTTTTTGCGTCATATAATGCCGATAAGCAGGTTGGCGGTGATCTTTATTTTGACGAACATTTTCAGCCGCTGGCACACTCAATGTCTCGATACGTTGCCGAGCGGTTTCTCTGCCATGACATCTCTGACGGTCAAGTTCGCGTGCAACTGACCCAAATGCGCGAGGAAAAGAACCCCCATGTTCATTGCAATGAACCGGTTCAGAGTGAGAAAAACGATGGAAGAGGCTTTCGAACAGCGCTGGCGTTCGCGCGGGAGCCGGCTGCATGAGATGGCGGGCTTTGCCGCGTTTCATCTCTTGCGTGGTCCTGAATCCGATGATCATACGCTTTACGTCTCCCATACCATATGGAAGACCCAGGACGATTTTATTGCATGGACGAAATCGGCTCAGTTTCGGGACGCTCACAAAGATGCCGGAACGGGGCCTTCATTGACAATTGGACATCCCATCTTCGAAGGATTTGAATCCGTTCCGATGACGGAGATTGTGAACCAAACGAACGCATTCAGCGACTAGAGCGGCGGGCTGGCCCAAACCGCAAGAGCGGTTTGCCCCCACGCCGGTTCTGGACAGGCAGAGGTCGCGAAAGAGCCATGACTTCCTCTCTTCGCATATGTTGCGATCAGGCATATCTGACCGGCCTGTTTGCCTGCCTTTTGCGCCGTGACGCAAACGCCCCCAGGCGATATGTTGCGTAAGATCGTGCTCTCTTGATTCGTTGCTCAGCACGATTTCGAGGCTTGCGTCATGACCATCAAACGCTTCATAGGGGCGTGCCTGTTGGGCGCGTTCTTGCCGGGGCTCGCGGCTGGATTGTCGCCCCTCCGGGCGGTCAGCATGGACAAGAGTCCAAGGATTGAAGAATGTGCGATGATGATCGGGGCCGATGCCATTCAAGTCTCGGGCTACGAGCCGGATGTTTCGGAGGACAAATATTGCAGGGATTTTCCTTCGACGGGCAAGATAATTTTCGCCTTTGATCTCGGCGCGCCAAGCATGCGGGATTTGCCGATCGAAGTTCGCATCATCAAGGACTCGCCCTCCACGAACGCCGATCTTGTCGCCTTAACAGAGGCCTATTTGGCGCCAAAAATCTACAAGAATGGAACGATCAGTCTCGAACACAAATTTGAAGAGAGCGGACATTTCATCGTGCTCGTGACCCTCATCGAGACATCCGGCGAGAAAAAGACGGCGCGGTTCAAATTCTCGGTCGGGCAGACGCTTTTCAATTTCGTGCCGCTAATAGTGATCGGCGTAGTGACCGGTGGGGCGCTGTTTTACTATTGGAGAACTGCTGTCCGGCAGCCGAAGTCCTGCGCTGCAAAGCTCAAGCTAGCTCCCGTCAAGATAAAGCCTTGGCGGCGCGGGCAAGCCTGCATCACTGGCAATCCGTCGGGATGCAGGCCGCAAGGCTGCTTTGCACAATTGCGCCGGGATTTAGCGCGGGTGTGCGATTAAGCCGCAAGTGCCGCCCTGAGCTGGCACAGGAAAGTGGACGTCGTGCCGCATGGGTTTTCTGGCGCGCTAGACATAGGTTGCGGCGACCGGCCCCCTTTTGCGGAACCCCATGATCATAGCCCTAGCATTTGTAGTTCTGACGCTCTGCGTCCTCGCGATTTTGGCTCAGTGACTTCTCCGGCGGATTTGGCTGTCGTGAGCCTCCGTCCCAAAAAACCCGCTCGCAGGCCATAGAGTCAACTTTCGTGCGGCCCGCGCATTGTCTTCAACGCCGCTTCGATGTGCCGCCAAGTTTGGGCTTCCTCATTTTTCCCTTCCTTTTCAAAGGTACAAGCCCTCTGAGCGGCCTCGGCAACGGCCTTGTCGCCGTGCGCTTCCAGCAATTGTCGGGCGAAGTCATGAATGTCGATTTCTTGCATCATCATGGCACCAAGCTCCTCTCCTTCGGCGTGACGGCGGCACGGCGCCGCCCGTCCCGCCGAAGAAAATAGCGCTGCTTGGCCTTTTGGCCAGCCGCTGGCTTTGAAGAAAGCGTGCTGAAAGGGCTCAGCTTCGGGGAGGCGCGGGCCGGAGACCCTGGAGGCTCCCCTTTCGGCCAATTATTTCACGTCCACAGTGCCGAACATGCCGGCATCCCGATGGCCTGGGATGAGGCACGCAAATTCGAATTGGCCCGGCTTGCTGAACTTCCAGATGATCTCGCTCGTCTGCTGCGCAGGGACGCGCGTCGCATTGGGATCGTCGTGCTCCATGTCTGGGTTTAGTGCCATCGCTTCGGCGTGCTTCAGGTTTTCTTCGGTCGTTGCAAGCACGAACTCATGATCGAGTTCACCATGATTGTGGATCACGAATCGGATGGTCTCCCCTTTGCGAATTGTGATCAGGTCCGGAACGTAAATCATTTTCCCGTCGCGCTCTTCCATGGTCACCTCGATGGTCCGCGACAGCTCGTTCGGGTTGCCCGCTTCTCCGGCGGAGAAATCTTCCATCTCGTGGCTGTGTCCAGCTGGCTCGGAGCCAGCCGCTGCCGGCAGCGCGCTGGTCGAAAAGGAAACGGCAAGCGCCGCAACGAGGGTTAGTCTAATCATAACGTGCCTTGCTCCGTTTCAGCGATGTCTCATGTGAAGGCAACCGATGCCAGGACGACGCAAACAGCGTATAAACGCGGGTATTATCGCACGAGAGCAGCGCGGTCTGATGCTCGGTCCCTCAGCGATCTTGAAAACGAGTACTCTGCCACAGGAACTCCCGCAATAGGGCGAAACCGGGTTCTGATTGCGTCCAGGGCTTAATTCAAACCGGGATAAAGAGGCAGAAAGGAACAGATCATGATGCAGGACTGGCAGCCCATGATGGGAAGCGCAATGAGTTGGACCACGGCTATCGGAGGCCTCCTGATCATCATCGTGCTGCTCCTTGGCGTCGCGGCGCTCATCAAATATGTATTTTTTCGTTGAGGCCGGACGAAACGCGGAGCGAAGGCTTACGAGCGAGACAGAGGCTCACGATCAAGATCGCAAATGTCGGGCAAGGCGCATGTCAGTGAAAGATATTTTTGATCGTCCCCCTGCGCCGCGCCGGCTCATGGTTTGCACCGGACCGTGCTGCAACAAGGACGATGTCGCGAAGCTCTTCCTTGACGAATTGCGCATGAGGCTTTTGGACGCGAGAGAACGCGAGGATGTCATTGGCGAAGCCTCTTGCGTTCGTCGTTCTTGCCTTGGAAAATGCACGGGGGAACCGTTGGCTTATGTGCATCCTGACGGAGTCTGGTACCATCAGCTTTCGGTTGAAAATCTTCTGCTCATCTTGCGCCACCACGTTCTTAACGAGCAGCCCGTAAGGAGCCTCATCCTCGATGGAGAGGTGTAGGACCGCGGGCGCAATTCGCGATCTCTTGCTCTAATTTGGCGCAAACCTTTGCGCGAGCCACCATGCCGTCATCCGGTCATGCCAAGGGACGCGGCTGCCCTCGCCATGGAAGCCAAGATGCCCGCCGCGCGGCGTCAGCTCGCTCCTGATCATCGGCAGGCGTGACCAATCGATCGCCGTGTAGCACGCCGCCGGAATCCAGGGGTCGTCCAGCGCGTGCAGGATGAGTGTCGGCCGTGCGATGCTGGCAAGGAAATGCCGCGCGGCATTGCTTTCATAATAGTCGAGGGCGTTCCGGTAGCCGAAGCGTGGGGCGATGAAGCGGTCGTCGTATTCGTAGACGTTTCTTGCGGCAGCGATGGCGGCGCGCTCGGCGGCGGTCACCGCCGCGCCAGGCGCCAGCGCCTCGCGTTTCATCGCGGCAAGCATGTAGCGGTGATAAGCGAAGTTGCGCCGGGTCATCATGCGGGCGCAGGTTGCCGCCAGATCAAGGGGGGTGGACACCGCGACGACGGCCAGCACCGGCAGCCCGTGGCCGCCTTCGCCGATGAATTTCAAGACGAGATTGCCGCCGAGCGAATGGCCGAGCAGGACGATTCCGTGCCGGGTCAGATCAGCCGGCAGGCCGCGCAAGGCCTCCGCCAGATCCTCGGTCCGCCCGGCATGATAGTGCCCCGCTGCGGTCGGGCGCGATGGGAGGGCTCCGCGCAGGTTCAGGCGCAAGACCGGCCAGCCTTGGCCGGCTAGATGCCGCATGCTCGCCACCACGGTGCCGCTCGCCTCGGAGCCGGCGAGGCCATGGACCAGCACGACGAGCGGCCTGGTCAAGCGGTCCGCCGGCCGGTCGAGCCGAGCCGCCAGACGGTCGCCGCCCGGCATTGGAAGCAGTAGCCGTTCGCCGCCAGGCAAATCCGGCGGGGTGCCGCGTAAGGTGTTGCGCAGAGTCTGCAGGTCGCCCCCGAACCAGGGCGCCCGTTCCCGGAACGACGGAACTGTCCCGGCCGCCATGTCGATATCATCCCGCACCAGCGGCGCCGCCAACTTTGGCATTAGCGCGCGCGGACCCATCCGAGAGTCGAATCGATTGTCGAAGCTGGCAGCGGCGCGCTGGTCCGAACGTTGCGCTGTTCTATCAAATCCACCTTGAACCCACGGCCGGTTCGATTCACCAACGTGAATAGGTCCATGGCGATCCATAGGAACCCCGGGATCCGTTGTCAGGAGGACCACCAAATGAGTTCCCGAAAAAATCTCCGCGCGGACTTGTCTGACCCTTAGCGACGTTATACTCGCCGCCCGGGGTAGCGCCGGTCACCATGACCTGCGTATTCTGCAGGCCATTCTCCTCCACCAGCGCATAAAGTATGGCGGCATTCTTAGGCGAGATCCGCACGCAGCCATGCGAGACGGGTTGGCCAAGATTCCTTACGTCGAAGCTGCCGTGGATGGCATGACCGTCTTTCATAAAGAAAACGGAATGGGGCATCGGGGCGTTGTCCCACTGTTTGCTATACCAGATTTTGTTCATGGAAGTGGCGGTATAGGTTCCTGATGGCGTTGAATATCCTGCCCGGCCAGTTGATACCGGCCATTCATATCTTGCGACCCCATCCAAAAACACTGTCATTGTTTGATTTGTTTTGTCGATGTTGACGAAGACGGCGGCGTTCTTGGCTGCGGCCAAACGCGCGTCGATCGCTCTGTGGTAGCCGGAGCCCGCATAAGCCGTCACCGGAAAGAGGACCAATGCCGCGTCAATGGCGGTCAGCAAAAGCGCAATTCTCATCAATTGATTCAAGGATGCGCACATATGCTCCTCCAAGGCTGCGGAAATGAGCATATGCCCCGCCGCTTCGCAGCACATTCCGCCGGCATCTGTCAGGAACGCCGAAGCGGCACAGTTGGTTCCTGCTGGACGGCTTTGTTGAGGCGATTGAGGCTTGCGGCCTGGGCCGGGGTTTTTAGTAAGCGAAACGGCCTGAATAAATTCAGCGACAAAGGGTGCAGCTCCCCAGCTGGCACAAGCTGGCATCTCGACGAAGTCTATCTGAAAATCGATGGCCGCATGGCCTCTCTGGGGTGCGCGGTTGATGCCGAGGGCGAAGTCCTTGGTGTTCTGGTCCAGAGCAAGAGGAACAAGCGGGCGGCGCTGAAGTTCATGCGAAAGCTTTTGAAGAAATACGGTTTTGTCCACAACCGCGCCGAGAACTCCCATCAATCGATCCGGCGACGAGAAAGATCGCGAGTGCTATCGTCCACCTTGGAACATCAACGAGGGTGGCGGACGAACGCGAGTTCCAATTGATTATGCCGAAGCTCACAAAAAGCATAGAAAAGTCGCATGGCGATCGCTGAGGGCAAGCACCGAGCGATTTTTCCCGCCATCTAATGGACCGGCCCGCCTTGCCATCGGGCCTCGGATGGCATGACGTCCTCTTTTGCTGATGGCGGTGTAGGGCTTGTGATTGGGAGTCCTGCGGTCGGCGGTTATCACCTGTTGATTGCGAGCGCGCGTAGCGCCCCAATGAAGGAGCAGAGCGTGACCGGGGACTATCCGGTTAACGTACCAAGCCGCAAGATACAGGATCGCATCCGACAGAGGCTAGTCCAAAGCTTAAGCGTGACAGGAAATTCACAAGGAACGGGGATAAAATATCCATCGGTATATTGGCATAAGCCAACATGCGTATTATGCAATAAGCGCTATATGAAAATTTGCATATGGCAGCGGTGACCCCGGTGGGATTCGAACCCACAATCCTGGGACGGAGGCGGATTTAAAGTCCACTGTGTTTGCCAATTCCACCACGGGGTCTAAGAACAAAAATAAGAGGCGCACGATCGTCAGTAGTGGAGGTAGAGGGGCTTGCACCCTCGGGCCAACAGGTGGGTAGCCGGCAGCCCGCACTTTGCTACCCCCACAACCGACAAAACGACAAAGGGGCTGAGCATCGTTAGTGCGATAGCTCAGCCCTCCTAGCCGCTTGAGTGATTCGGACTCAATCGCGGGAATTCCTTCCTTGCAAGGAGTTTGCAAAAGATTTCTACAGGATTCACCCATATGAAATCATTGAGGAATTTGGGTGTTGACTATGAAGGCGACGGCAAGAAGCGTGATTCGCTTCTCTTGAAGTTGCTTCGGACGCTTCCACGTCCTCCTCGGAAAAGAGTGGGCAAGAAGGTTACCCTTGCCGTAATTGGCGACGAGCAAAAGAAACGGCCAGCGTCGAAGGGGCGCGTTCATAAGGGCCGAACCCGTAACTAACTGCCTTGATCTGCCACCGATGTAATCCATGCCTGGGGCCAATTTAGGCCAGGTCCGGTGGCCAAGCGCTTGCATAGCAAAGTTTGCCTGGATACAAACTTTATGTGTTCAAGCTTGTTCAATCATCTGATTTCGGCGCCTGGCTTCGTAATCTTTCGGATCGGCAAGGGAAAGCCAGGGTATTGGCACGCTTGAGACGCGCAGAGCTTGGCAATTTAGGGGATTGTAAAGCTGTAGGTAGTGGCGTTTTGGAAATGCGAGTCCATTGCAGAGGCGGGTATCGTGTTTATTTCATAGGGAACGGCGAAACCATTCATTTGTTGATTGGCGGGGATAAAGACTCTCAAGCCCGAGATATTGAGCGGGCAAGGGTACTAGCAAAAGCGTTGCGGGAGTGTATTCAATGACCGTCAAATTCGCGTCCTTCGACGTAGCTGACTATCTCGACGATGAAGGGGTCATCCAAGAATATCTTTTGGCTGCCACAGAAGATCCAGACCCAGAAATCCTATTGGCCGCAAAGTCCGACGTAATGAGGGCGCGCGCCCTTAATGCCATTCGCAAGGCTAAAACAGAATACAAAAAGGTATATACAGAGCCGGTAGCTAGACCGCATCCGAGCGCAGTTATTGTCGGTATTATTCTTATTTTGACTGTCGTTGTTCAGGTGATCTTAGTCAAGAGCTGGACCTAAAGAAGCGTATTCACGCTCGTTACGACGCTGCCAGAGTAGGAAAGCTCGGCAGGTGTTTTTAAGGGTTTTCGGTAGGTCTTTTTAAGGGTTTTTGGTTTTTCAGTTACCGATATGCTAGGCGCTTGCCTTTAACCCCCCGAAGCAGCTCATTCGCGCGAGCAGCATCGGGCCGCGCCTTTCATCTCATTGGTGGCCACGATCCAGGAGACGGCTTCGGTCCGGTCAAGGATGTGAGTTAAAAAGTGAGTTCGAAGGATGAGCTTCGCAGGCGATGAGCTTTGGCTCGCGCGGGCGGTGCTTTACATGCTCGAGGGGTTCGAACGGCTCGCCAAACTCGCCGCGATGAGATGAAAAATGAAATCCGATGCTATCCGTAGCCGCTATCGGCGGCGGGCTATGGCTCTATGATCTCTCTGTTCTCTCCTACATTTCGATCGCGGCGGGCGCCGGGACGCATGAAAATATTTTGTTGGAGCTCGCCGTCAGACGATCTTTCCTCAATGTCGAACTGCGGTCCGAAATTGTGTCAAAATGATACAATTCATCGACGATTAAGACTTGCAAAGACGAAGGCCGGCGCCGCAAACACGAGAGCGCGCATCATGCGCGGAAAAGCCCATTCATCGGGCGGCTGAATCCATGCGTATCTGAATTTTGAAGTCAAGACACGCCAAAGACGCTCCGTCCCCGCGGTCTTTTGATCCTTGAGTTCAAAATTCAGATACGCTTTTTTGCTGCTGCAATGAATGTAATGCTATGGCCGCAGCAGCTGCTTCCTCCTATCAAGACCGAGTTTCAACGTTGACAGCGGGCGCTCAGAAGGTCTTCGCGGAAGAGTTGGGACGATTGGCTGCAATAACCCGTTTCGAAAACGACACCATCTTCGCCATCGCTTCTGGCGCGGGGCGCTCTGCTATAGCAGTTCTACGGCTTTCGGGACCGGGCGCCTGCGGGATCGTCCAAAAAATCGCCGGTAAACTTCCCGAGCCGCGCGCGGCGTCGCTTGTAACCTTTCGCGATCCGGCCTCCGGTGAGGCCATCGACCGGGGCCTTGCGATTTTCTTCCCGGCTCCCAAGAGCTTTACGGGTGAGGACTATGCTGAGTTCCATCTCCACGGTGGCCGCGCGGTCGTCGCGGGCATGGTTAAGGCGGTCGGCGCGCTCTCTTGC
>DATJBL010000102.1:0-3550 GCA_035515355.1 Methylocella sp. | reverse complement strand
TTCCCGAGCCGCGATATCCGGAGGAGCGCCGCGCGCGATGATGCAGGCGAGCTTTGCCTCCGAGGGCGTTAGGCGGAACGTCTTGGCGAGGATCGCTGCTGGCGGTCCCGGCCTTGGTCCCAAGGCATTGAGTGTCAAGAGCGCGCGCACTTCTTGAGTCGGCGACTGTGTGGCGGTCTCAAAGGGCCAAATGCGCACGATAACCGGTAGCTTATCGGTGCGGGGTACAATGATTGGCTCCAACGCCAAGGGGTTAGGCTTCGGCGGATCTTTTAATTGCTCGATGGCTTCTTTGAGCAGCGTCCGGCAGTCCGGATCACGAACAAACAGCCGCCTATCCTTAATATTGATATTGGTGTCGAAAACGCCGTCGGCCGCCGCGTTCACATCCGCGACGCATCCGTTCCGGTCAAGCGCGACTGCCGGCAGGCGCATGGCGTTGAGCACGGCGGTCAGAGAGGACCCAAACCCGTGCGCCCCGGAGTCGGCAGCAATTTCGATCAGCCGCCCGGTGAAAGAAGCAAGAGTGCACTCTTCTGCGGCGTCAAGGCCGCCGACGTCCGAACTTATGTCCAAGATAGCCATTTCCGATCCTAAATTGACTTTTCGATTCCCACTACCATGACAGGATCATGCCACCCGCACCGGGAACTCAACGCAATCCGACCGATTCATCCGCTTCCAAGAGAAGGGATTTTGCAATGCAACGATGCCAATAATGACGCCTAGTCATATTCGACATGACCCATTTAAGCTAGAGCTTGATATTTTTTAATTTGCAGTTATTTTGCAATAGCCATTAAGCAAATATTCACTTATCGCAGAACCTCATCCCCCAATCCTCTTCTTGCCTTGGAACATGCAAACTCATGCCGGCAAGCCGGCGGTTGATCTTCCCTTTGGCGGCGCCCTCAAAAACTCCGCGACGCCCTGAAAGCCGCCCACTAGCGTTATCGCACATGAACGTTGTGTGAAGCTCGACAGCTGCTCCGAAGCCACATGCCGATGGCAAGAGGCCTCCGACAAGCGTTCCGCAAGATTCTGATGTCAGATTTTTCAATTGGCTTGCCAAAATTTCTCACAAATCTTTAAATAACAAATCTTTAAATTAAGCATTTGCAGAGTTCAAGGCTGTTTACTGGCGGAATTTGGAGACCCAACCTACCTCTCCCCGCCCGTAACTCTTCGTCGCGAGCGTGACGCTCCGATTCGAGCGGTGGAGTCGGCATTTTCGCAGACCAATGCACGGAACCTGCAACGGTCGCCGCCAAAACTCGAATCCGATTAAGATGGCTTGCAGAGGAGGCTGATCACGCGCGCATCTTTCGGCATGAGGAACAAATTGCCAGTGAAGCGAAAATATTCGCCCGTAAATTTGTTAGTTACGAACTTCAATTGGTAGATATTACTTGCCATGATCCGGGCTTTGCTGAGCTTGTCGGAGTTCGAGCCAATCTGGCCGATCATGACCGCGACGGGTTTCGATCCGCTGATCTTGAGCGAGAAGGTCTCGAGAGTCGGAAACGGCCCGTCTTTCGTATAGCTATTCCCACTGCACGAAAGGTCGAGATCGTCCCCCCCTGCGGAGGCAGAAGTTATGGCGCTCGGCACGGCGCAGGTCAGCGCGGCTCCTGCGACGGCCCATCGTACAAGCCTCACAAATTGAAGTTCCATAGAGATCCCCGAAGCCGTTCGGACGCCATAGGCGCAGAACTCCATCTTTATTGCAGAGCTCAATCTTTATCTCAAAACGCGGGAGTGCGCCACTCAGAACAGCGCCGGCGGCCGCCTTGCGACGGGCCTTATGCACAAGCCTAGAAAGAAGGAGGCCACGGGTTAGACATTCATTGGCCTGGCGACCGCTGTTCAGATCGGCCAAATCCATGAATCTCGAAATGCCCACGCGCCCCTTTGACGATGAATTTCCACTTCGATCCTCCCGAGCCGAGGCTGAGCGCGCTCGACGGCTTCGCTGCAAGGGGACTTCCCCCCGGAGCGCCCCGACTCCCGCGCACCGCTTTGTCGGACTCCGCATCCAACCCCTTTACTGCGAAAGACATGGAGACCGGCGGCGGGACAAAATCACATCGTGTTGCTCCCGCCGGGCGCGCAGTCATCGCGGACAACTCAACAAGGCTTACGAAGGCCTCCAAGATGACTGGCGGTCCTGCAGGCGGCGATTGCAGGCCCTTTCCAGCCGTGCCAAACCATATCCCGGACGGGGCGAAGGGGGTCACACAAGATGAATGGTGTGATAATTCAGAACACCGGGGAATCAGCAGCGGCAACACAAAAGACGCGCCGGGAAAGGCCTTCAGCCCGGCCAGCGACATAGGATCGCCGATCAGCTTCCGCATCTTACTCGCCCTAAGTCTGGACCCGCGAATAACAGGGCGATTTGCTGAATGTCTTGAACTGGTTGAAGAGACAAGAATATTTTGATTCGATTGAGGCTTCCTGATTCGGGGAGGCCTTATTCGATGCAATTGAAGATGATTTTGCGGCAGGTTCCTGACCCGCGTGGCAGGCAAGGGCAAGATTACATGTTGTGGTCGATCCTCGGCCTGATCGTCGTGTCGCTGCTGTGCGGACGACGTGGCATGAAGGCGGCGTTTCTTCTCGGACGCAGTCTGACCCGGCGTCAGAAGGCGCACCTCGGCTTCGTTCGTGGAACGACGCCTTGTCATGCGACGCTGCCCGAAACCTTGCGCGTGATCGACGCGCGAGCGCTGGCCGATGTCCTTGGCGCTCTGTGTCTCGAGACCAATGGAAAAGCGCGTCATATCGCCATCGACGGAAAGACGATGCGGGCAAGCAAGGACGGCGAAGGCAAAGCCGAACATGTGCTTTCGGCGTTCTGCGGCGGCCTGCAGACGGTTTTCGGACACGAGGCCTCACGCGGGCAAAGGCTTCGAGATTCCCGACGCCCTGCGGCTCTTGGAGCGGCTCGACCTGAAAGGCAAGATCGTCACCGGCGACGCGATCTTCTGTCAAAAATCGATCACCGCGAAAATCATCGAACGCGGCGGCGACTATGTTTTTCCGGTCAAGGACAACCAGAAGAGCCTGAAAGACGATATCGAAACGGCCTTCAACGCGCCGGTTTTCCCCCTGTCCCGCTGGGATAACGGCGTCGAGAAGGCGCATGGGCGCATCGAACGCCGCACAAGCGACGTGCTGCCCGCAAAGGCCGCAGGGATCGAGCGCGAGTGGCCGACAGTCCGCCAAATCTGCCGCGTCAAGCGTTGGCGACGGCAAAAAGTAAACGGCAAATGGCGAGAGCCGCAGGAAGAAACCGTCTATCTGATCACCAGCCTAAGTCCCGCCGTCTCGCCACAGGCGCTGCTTCGCCTCAACCGCGATCATTGGGGCATCGAGATCATGCCCAGAAGCAAGGACGTCATTCTCGGAGAAGACGCTACACGAACCGCTGCGACAACGCGCCCCGCAATATTTTCTCCCTCACCGGCTTCGTTCTCAAAATTCTGAAGTCGGTCTCATCCTCGCCAACCCGCGCGATCGAACACTTTCAGGACGACAGAAACCGCGC
>DATJBL010000101.1:0-50137 GCA_035515355.1 Methylocella sp. | reverse complement strand
AGAGCGAGGCGTGGCATTCCCGCTTTCTTGACATCAGAGACTCAAAATTTCAGGAATGAGCATGCTGGAGGGAAGGTGTGAGCGTTCCAATTTCCGCACAGATGCTGATTGAAGGGGTAGGCATTGCGGGCGTGACCGCGCTCTCCTATGTCTCGACCAATTTGGATAATCTCATTATTCTTTCAGCCTATGGGGCGAAACCCGGCTACCGGCCCTTTTTCGTCAGACTGACATTTGTATTCGTCTGTTTGGCGGTGCTCCTCGTCAGTCTCGCATTGGCGCGCGCCGCCGATACGCTTCCGGCCGTGGACATCCGCTACTTGGGCCTTATTCCTCTGACTTTAGGCGCCTATCAGATCATACAGCTGATGATAGGCTGGAGCAGAGAGACTAACACCAGGCTGGCCGGACCTTTGGTTTCGCCAGCCGGTTTCGCAACTTATCTGGGATTTGCATTGATCCTATTGGCCAATAGCAGCGACAGCGTCAGCATCATGACGCCGCTCTTTGCCGATTTGAAGCCGATATTCGTTCTTATCTCTTTCGCCGCTGCCGTCACGGCGGCGATCCTGATGGGCCTGCTCGCCAATTCCCTCGTTCGTAATCCCGCAATGCGCTCCCTTGTCGAAAAGGCGGGGAAATGGGTTCTGCCCTTCCTCCTCATCGGGATCGGGTGGCTCATCTTTACCGACAGACCCGCCGATATTTTTCTCGAGCAGCGGCTCGGTGGGCCGTGATGCGGATGATCAAGCCCATGTACCCTCACACCCTCGGCACGACATCGACCTGCACATCGACGTCCTGCTCGCGGGAGCCAAGAATAATTCCGGCGACAGGAGAAATATCGGCGTAGTCGCGGCCTTTCGCGAGCACGATATGATCATTGCCGATCATCATCGCATTGGTCGGGTCAAGCCCGATCCAGCCATGCGGCTCGCCGCACCAGACCGAGACCCAGGCGTGCATTGCATCGGCGCCCTCGAGGCGCTTTTTCCCTGGTGGTGGAATGGTGCGGATATAGCCCGAAACATAGGCGGCCGGCAGGCCGATGCCACGCAAGCCTGCGATCATGATATGGGCGAAATCCTGGCAGACGCCATGCCGCTTTTCAAACGCCTCCGAAATCGGTGTCGAGACGACAGTCGCCTTGGTATCATATTTGAAATCGGCCCTGATCCGCTCCATCAATTCCTTGGCGCCCGCAAGCAGCGGACGCCCGGCCGGAAAACTCTCCCGCGCGTAGATGGCCGCGGGCTCGAAGCGGGGAACAAGGCGGCTTGGATATAAAAAATGCGCAGGGGAATCCTTTTCAAGCGAGTCACTCGCGAAAGCATCCTCCCGCACATCCTCGAAGGCGGGTGTCTTGGCCTCGTCCGGCGGGTTGCGCCGGTCGATCTCGACGCTCGTATTGACCTCGACCACGAGTTTGCGATGCGCGGTCTCGATCGTGAGGAAGGTGAGGCGGTTGCCAAAAAAGCACAAGCGCTCAATCGTTTGCGCGGGCGTTGGCGTAATCTGAAGTTCGCTCGAAAGCACCTCTTGTCCCGGCCCATCGATCGGCAGAAGACGCAGCGCGCAATGCGAGAAGGTGACGCTCGATCCATATTCGTAAAGGGTGAGGTGACGAATATCGTAGATCACGCAAGGCCACTCGATTTGTCGGCCCTCGCAACATGCGGGCCTTGCAGGAAATAGCGTGCGGCGATCGCGTCGGCGAGACCAAGAAGGCTCTGCTCGAAGCCAAGGATTTTTTCATTCGCGAGACTTGGCGCGGTTGCTGTCGCGACTTCGGCCGCAAGTTGCAGGATCAGGCGGCGCGGTGTCTCAAGCATGCCATCGTCGCTGAGCAAAGGCAGGGTTTCGAGGTGCTCGTTAAGCCGCTCGACCTGGAAGGCTACCGAGCGCGGATTGTAAGGATCAAGCACGACCATGTCGCGGACCGGGTTGAGTGCGACGCCCATGAGGTAGCGCGAACGATAGGTGATTTGGGAATCCACGAGATCGAGCAAGACGTCGAGATCATCGGCGGGCGCGTCGCCAATCGCGAAATGCCGAGCAAAGCGGCAAGTATTGATGCCTCGTTCGATGCGCCGGCCCGCGTCGAAGATGCGCCAGCCGGCGCCGCGAATCATGTTTTCTTGTGCAAGGCCCGAGATCGCCGCGATCGTCCGCAAAGCCGCGTCGGCACGCTCGAAAGCCTCGGCCTCGGCGAGGGGCCCGACCACATCGATCGCGAGCGCGCGGTCGAGTTCGCCGATGAGACGCCAAGTGTCGGTGGAGAGCCGTTCGCGAATGAAGGAGGCGGCGCGTCGCGCGTCGCGCACGAGCGAAGGGGCCGAACTATATTCCTCATGGCTATGCAAGGCGCTCGCGACAAGCGCCATGGGGTTGGAGAGAGTGGCACGCGGTGCCGCATGCCAGGCGACAAGCACGCTCGTGAGCTTGGAAACCGTCGATTGCGGCGTGCCGGTTCCAGCGCCGGTCTCGATCATCCGGCCGGCGAGCGCGCGGATCAGCCGCAAAGTCGCTTCCGAACGTTCGAGATAGCGGCCGAGCCAGAAGAGATTATCGGCGGCGCGGCTCGGCAAGGTGCCCATAATGCGGCGGATCCGGACGGTCTCGTCGGTTGGCAGCAGACTGATCATTTCGACCGGCTTGTCCGCGAGCACCCAGACATCGGCCGATTGAACGCCTTCCCCCATCGAGACGGCACGTGCATCCGCGCGGCCCGAGATGCGGCAGAAGCCGCCGGGCATGATTTTCCACCCGGATGGCGTATGCGCCGCATAGACGCGCAAAACGAAAGGCCGCGGCTCAAGCCGGCCCTCGTGCCAGACTGGGGTCGTGGATAGGTTGACGACCTCCTGCCCGACGAAGTCGACGCCGCGCTCGGCCATGGAGGCGGTAAGCTGGTCCTTTTCTTCTTCCAAGAGGGCGGCGCCGATGAGGGGCTGACTGGAAGCAAAACCAGGGACGGCACTGCCAAAAGCCCCGGCGATCGCCAGCTCATCCATGTCCGCGATGACGGATTGGCGCGCCTTGTCCTGGCCGCACCACCAGGTCGCGATATTTGGCAGGTGGAGGTCTTCCCCGAGCAATTTGCGGCAAAGCTTCGGGATGAAACTCATCAAGGCTGGGGCTTCGAGGACGCCGGAGCCGAGTGCATTGGCGATGACGACCCCTTCTTCCCGCAAGGCGTCGATGAGGCCCGGCACGCCGAGCCGCGACCTTGCGTTGAGCTCGAGCGGATCGGCGTAATCGCTATCGATGCGCCGCCAGATCACATCGGCGCGCTTGAGCCCGGCGATGGTGCGGACATGCACCTTTCCATCGCGCATGGTGAGATCGCCGCCTTCGACGAGAAGAAGGCCAAGGTAGCGCGCGAGATAGGCCTGTTCGAAATAGGTTTCGTTGAAAGGGCCGGGCGTCAGAAGGCAGATGCGCGGATTTGAGCGTTGCGCCATGGAGGTAAGGCCGATCCGGAAGGCCTCGAAGAAGGATGCCAGCCGCTCGACGTTCATGTCGCGATAAAGGGCGGGGAACGCCCGCGCCAGGACCAGCCGGTTGGCAAGCGCATAGCCGGCGCCGGACGGCGCTTGCGAACGGTCGCCAAGCACCCACCAGCGCCCGTCGGGCCCGCGCCCGATGTCGGCGGCGTAAATATGAAGGAACTTGCCGCCCGGCGGCCTTATCCCATGCAAGGGGTGCAGAAATTCGGAACTGCCGGTGACGGCGGCGGCAGGCAACTCGCCGGAGGCGATCAGCCGTCCCTCGCCGTAAATATCGGCCAGCACCAGCTCGAGGAGCCGGGCGCGCTGCTCGACCCCCTGCGCGATCTCGCGCCATTCGCTGGCTTCGATGAGAAGCGGCACATGCGAGAGCGGCCAGGCGCGCTCGCTCGTATCTCCATAGGCGCGATAGGAGACGCCCGTGTCGCGGATATGCCGGTCCGCCGTCGCGAAGCGGCGGTTCATGTCCGCGACGCTAAACTCCATGAGCTTTTCGAGAAACCGCAGCCAATGCGCCCGAGGGCGGCGGTCGGTGCCGATGAATTCGTCCGGAATGCCGGGCAGCGGCACGTAGCCCTCGGCGAGCTCGGCGACGCGGGCGGCTGCATCGCGGTCTTCCTGTGCCCGGTTCTGTGCGCTACGGCTCATTTATTTATTGTTGCTTGGGCCGGAAAGATTTGAGGATCGCCGCGTTGGTTTCGAGGTAGGCGGCGCCGATGAGATCAAGGCAGTAAGGGACGGCCGGAAACACCGCTTTGAGGCAGGTTTCAATCGAGGCCGGTTTCCCCGGCAGGTTTATCACGAGGCACGGCCCGCGATGCGCGGCGATCTGACGCGACAGGATCGCGGTCGGAACCTCCTTCAAGCTTTCCTGCCGCATGAGCTCACCAAAGCCGGGCAGCAGGCGGGGTGCCGCGGCGAGCGTCGCCTCTGGCGTGAGGTCGCGCGGCGAAGGTCCGGTCCCGCCGGTGGTCAGGATCAAATCGCAGTGTTCTTTATCCGCGAGCTCGATCAAGGTGTCGCGCACGGTCTCAAACCCGTCCGGAATGATTTTCCGGATGATATGAAAAGGGGTTTTCAGGATCTTCGTCAAATAGGCGGCGATGGCCGGGCCGCTTTGATCCTCATAAACGCCGGCGCTGGCGCGGTCAGACGCGGTGACGACCCCTATAATGGCCGCGCGCTGTGTCTCGTTGGCCATTTGCCAAACCTTCAAGCTGCAGGGACCCGCCGGATGATCCGGATCGCCCCTTATAGCCGAAATCCGCGCGGAAATTCCCAAAAAGCTGGGTGCCTCTCTTCCGGATCCGGCGCCCTCCTGAAGCAAGAATGCGGCCAGGGGCCGATCGCACGTCTGACCGGTATACGCTGGGTACAATCAGTATATAGTTACATTACTTTATCGTGCTCGAGATATACATTACAATCTGCTTTGATTTAGCTTCGAGGGCGATTTCAATGCAGGGTGACAAGGATGGATCGAGAAGTCCTGATGAGGATGCGGCGGGACGCGGCTTCCACCATGAGATGACCCTGACGGAGCGCGGGCTAGTCCTTGGCGCCGGAACCTTGCTCGCGAAGATGGACGGCGGCGGTCTTCATCTCGAAGGCGAAGAAGAGCGGGTCCTGACCCTGCTCGCGATCGCCCATGGAGGCAATGTCCGGGTGCGATGCTGGGCACCCTTCGCCGCGCGTCAAAACATTGGCGCAGCGGCGACAAATGCCTTGCCGCGATTCATCTCGCGCAAAGTGGCCTGCGCAAGCTCGATGAGGCAGGCGCCAATCGCCTGGCACTCGCGGCGGAACTGATCGAGGCGGGGGTCACCCCTCGCGCGCTCGCGCGGGAGCTGGGGCTAAGGCCTGTTCAGTTTGACGTCAGCAAATATGACGAAAATCAGC
This sequence comes from Methylocella sp., assembly GCA_035515355.1. GTDB lineage: Bacteria > Pseudomonadota > Alphaproteobacteria > Rhizobiales > Beijerinckiaceae > Methylocapsa. The sequence continues at coordinate 44,729 of DATJBL010000101.1, read as the reverse complement.
CGCGCGTGCCCGCCGGAAACGGCCGCACGAGCGGCCAGTGGACGTCGGGGGAGGCGGCGGGAGGGGGCGACGCCTCAACGCTGGCCGAAGGAAGATCCGCCGGGACGAATTCCGGCGGAGTCCACAAGGAGCCCGGAGAGGCGATTGGAAAACCAAATGAAACGCGTCAGGCTTGTTCTGTTGTCGGCCCTATTCGTTGCTCTGAGTGTGATCGCTTGGGAGTCAAAAGAGGTTCTCTTCTTTCTTATGATGGACGCAATGGAACCCACTGGGTCAGGGTGTGACGAGGGACCGGTAACAGACAATAGTGCAACGAATACACGGGGTGATGTTGTCGAGGAATATATCAAGGCTTGCACGCAGATTGGAACGTTTGTCGATTATTCGATCGTCTTGCAACGTCATGGCGCTGAAAAAACCACGACATTGGCGGAGTACGATGATGCTCAGTACGACTATCCAAAATTTCAGTGGATCGACGACGACACGCTCGTGATCGATCTCGGCGAGGTCCGTTCGGTTTGGTCGCAGGTCGATAAGATCGGCTCTATTCACATCACCTATGTCTACACCGAGACGGCAACAGGCTGGTGGTAGGATCCCGCTCGCGGCGGACAGGCGTTACGCCGCGCGAGCCGGCGATGTCCATTGACCTTCCTCCGTAGCGGCACCCGGCCATCGCTCAAATGAAAAGCGGGCCCTTTCGCTCCGGACTGGCGGGCTAATTGAACTCGTCGGGCAGAGGCGGGATCGGCATGATATCGATCCCTTCCTCGATCAAGGCGCGCGCTTCCTCGACGTTCGCTTGACCGTGAATCGGACGCTCCTCGACGAGGCCCTCATGAATTTTTCGGGCTTCCTCAGCAAAGCGCGTCCCGACATCCTCCGCTTCCTTGAAGATATGTCTGCGGAAAGCGCCGAGCAGGGCGCGCGCTTCGAGGTCGCGCGGATCAAGAAGCGCCACGTTGGAATTGGACGGCGTCTGCGGTTGCGCCCGAGGCTTCGTCTCGACCGGCGCACGCTTGCCCGTGACCGCTGGAGCCATGATGGCTTTCGTCACATCTGGCGCCTGGCAGAAGGGGCAAAGGACGCGGCCCGCCTTGGACTGCATTTCGAAGGCTTCGCCGCTTTGGAACCAGCTCTCGAATTCATGGCCATGCACACAACGCAGGGCGAATTTGATCATTGGGTTTCGCCGGCCAGAAGCAGATCAAGCTTGCCGTTGCGGGCAAGTTCGTGCAGCTCGTCGCAATCGGCGACATGAACTCCGTCGAAGAAGATCTGCGGAACGGTCATGCGGCCTTGCGCCTTCGCTGCCATTTCCTGGCGCGCCTCCGGGTCGCCATCCACCGCGATCTCGGTGAAGGGGAGGTTCTTTTTGCGCAGCAAGTCCTTGGCCCGGCGGCAATAGGGGCAAGTTGCGGTTGTATAGATGGTGATTTGCAGCATCGAATTACCTTTCACGGAATCTTTATATGGGAAACGTGGCCGTGCCCGCAACCGATCATGCCGGGCCGTAGGGAGGCAGTGAGCGCCGAATCAGGCTTGCAGCGTTTTGGCTCCCCGCCACAATCCCGCTCGTCCAACATCGACAACGGAAAAAGCGATCATATATCTGAGGCGCCACCAAGGCCGCTTCGTCTTGCCCGCAGCAGCGTGGCGAAGGCGCGGCCGGCATCCGAGAGGAGCATGAGATGAATACCGATACTGGAATGTCCTATCAATCATCCCCGGGCCGCCCCTCGGGTGGAGCGCATTGGCGCGGGTGTGCGGCCGGCGAGCCTTGGAAGCCCATCGAAATTCTGGCGATGGTTTTGGGCTTCATCGTGTTTTGGCCGATAGGTCTTGCGGTCATTGGCTGGAAATTCTGGCAAAGGAAAACCGGCTATCCTGGCGACATTGTTTCTTTCAGCCGGGAAAAATGGAACGCGAACTGGGGCGCCTGCCGATGGGGCTCTGTGGCGAGCCAGTGGCGCAGCCCCGGCACAACGGGCAATCGCGCATTTGACGAGTGGCGGTCTGCCGAACTCGCACGGCTCGAGGAGGAGCGCCAGCGGCTGGTCGCGGCTGAACAGGAATTTGCGGAATATATGGAAAATCTTCGTCATGCGCGGGACCGCGAGGAATTCGAGCGCTTCATGAATGAGCGGCGTAACCGCCAAGGGCGCTAACTTTAGGTTTCCTGCCGCGGCGGCGCCTCGCAGGGCGAAGCGAGCGAGGGGATGGATGAAACAAGGCCGGTGGGCGCGCGCCGCCGGCCGCTCGCCGAAGAGCGCAGGCTCAAGGGTCGCCTTGGTCGGGAGCGGGGCGCGCAGGCCAAGCCGGCGGACAAGTGGACATTCCGAGGCAATGAACTGATCGATCCTATTGTCCTGTTTCCGCCTAGCTTGGATCGTCAAAACGGATTGCGCGGAACGGTTGGCCGGGTGTCGGCTTCCCGCGTTTGGCGAAGTCTCGCTTGACCCAGACGAACAATTGATTTTATAAGATCGAGATGGAAAAGCCCGATGCGCTCTGGGCTTAGCCAGACCCAATCTCGGGCGTGGAAAGTGATCCCCCAATAAAGAGGATAAGTGTCGCTCCTGCACAGAAGCTGAGTGCTCGTGGCGAGGAGACTTTCAACGACACTGTGCTCTGCTGCTATGCATTTGGGGTGCAGGGATTCCGGGTTTTGAGGAAACATAACGACTGAAAGCGTATAACAATATTCTCTAGGAGGAATGGTATGGGTGAGATCCTTGAAATCGCGAGCTTCATGGCAACGCCGCTTGGTGCCGTTTTGTCAATTGCCGCCGTTGCGGGCCTTTATTTCTTCGGCCGTTGGGTTCTTGCCGACTGAGCTGACAATGCGCGTGCCTGAGTGAGTTCGCGAATTGCGTCCAAGCACTATTACGCTGATCGCCTCCGCTCCCCGGAGTGGGCATGCCCCGGGGGAGGGGCGGTGTGGCGGCGACGAGGTATGGTGCGCGGGACGGATCGGCGGTGTGGTTTATGCCGATGAGATGTTCGCGTATTTAAGAGGCACGCTGGGGCGTCAGCTCACAATCCCGCCACTGCCCGCCACTGCAGGAAGCTTCAACGCTTTGATCTAATGCGGCAGAGTCTGAAACAACAGGCGACGCGGATCAATGACTTTCTTTTTCATACATATCTGCAGCTTATTGGCTGATGCGAAGGCGGAGTGTTAGGCGTCTCCTGCCCCTCCCTGGCGCGATTTTACCTCGCGGTACCTTGGGAGGTGGCCCGCGGAATTGCGGCGGAATTGCGGGGGCGTCTTTGCAAGAGTAATATGCTGATGGGCTGGAATGGTTTGATGCGCAGGTAAGAAGATCCACGGGGAGGAAACCTTTGAGCCAGGAGTCGTCGACCAGGATCGGAGCTAAACATGTTCAAATGTTTGGCGGCTTGCCGACTCTGTCTCCCGGACATCCAAGCCGCGAACGGACTTCCCAGTTCCTTGGTTTGCCACTGAACTCCAACGACAGTGCCGGCAATGCCGAGCCAGGGCAGCTGGCTCGCGTCGACGCACAGGTTGCGAGTGGCGCGGAGCCTTGTGAGCGATCGCAGCCAATCTTTCCCGTCAATGTTGCCATTGCCGATAAAAATCCAATGGTTTTGAGCGCATTGGAAGCGCTTCTGACACGGGATAGGCGCTTCAATCTTCTGCTGATCGCGAGTGACGGTGGGCAATTTTTGAACTCGGTCGCGCACCTCCCGGTGAGCCTAGGGGTCATCGGCTGGGAATTACCGACGATGCGGGCGCCCGACATTCTTCAGGCATTGGCAAAGCGTCCGAACGCGCCGAAGATTGTGGTTTATAGTGGCACTAGGGATAGCCGGGTCCCAGCGGAAACGTTGCGGCTCGGGGGTGCGGGTTTTGTGACCAAGGTTTCTCCTCCCGAACGTCTGCTGGAGGTATTCGCAGCGGTTGCTGCCGGGGATATGGTTTTTCCCTTCGTGGACATTCATAAGGTGCGGACGAATCCCTTGACGAGCCTGACGCATCGGGAACGCGATCTTCTCGCCGCCCTGGAGTCCGGCCGCAGCAACGCTCAATTGGCTCGGGAATTCGGCGTTTCGGTTAATACGGTCAAATTCCATTTGCGCAATCTATTCGGCAAACTGGATGTGCGGAACCGAACCCAGGCAATCTGTCTCTATCTTGAAACAAGACGTTAGGCCGCTCTTAGCCCTTGCCGGTGCAGCGCCGGAAAATTATAAATTCGGGCAGCGAGTCACGGCGCTTCAGCCGTAGGACGAACCGGCGATGTCGGCTTGCCTGGAGCGAGCCGCCGGTCTTCTCCTCGCAGGCGTCAGCTTTGCGAGGGGTTGTCTCGCCAAGAATGGGGATTGTCCCGGTAGCTCAGCAGGATAGAGCAACGGTTTCCTAAACCGTAGGTCAGGGGTTCGAATCCCTTCCGGGACGCCAGTCATGCCAGGCAGTTGAGATAAAATAAATGGAATTCCGAAGTGCTGGGGCAACTCGAGCGTAAAAGCCGATAATCATGCGCGACTGCCTTGCTGCTAGCCTATTTCTCGCCTCGCTCACGCCGTGCACAGCGGATTCTGCGCCCGCTTTTTACTACGTGGCAGAAGAGAAGCTGGAATATTCGGACGTAGCTTTGATCGACCACGCAGGGCACGAGATCGACTTGGCGGCTTTCGAGCTGAAGGATTGGACGGTCATCCAGGCTCTTACTCGTGCTGCAGATCGCGGCGTCAAAGTGCGCATCTATCTTGATGGTGCCGGGGTTGCCGATCAAGAACCCGACAAGCCCTTCAAGGACCTTGCCGGGAAGTCCGGTGTTGCGATGCGGATCAAGCGTGAGGGCAACACCGTGATGCACCTCAACAGCTATCAAATCGACGGCCGGTTGCTCCGCACGGATGATTTGAATGTGACCGAAAGCGCCGAGGCAGTGACGGCATTCAAGCGTGAGTTCGATGACTGGTTTGCCGCTGGCGAAGCTTTGCCATCGAGCGTGACTCAATAACCGCCTTATGGTTTATGGGGGCCGGGCCATGCGAGCTTCACGCTATCCATCGATATGATTCTCCCGGCGATCTTTTAATTGGAAGAGATTTAGCACGCTTCGTTAAGGAGACGGCGTGCCTCCCGGAAATCGCTCACGAGACCAGCTAGCGCGCTGTGCCGTGAAGCCTCATCGGGCATGCGCAGAACCGCCGATGGATGAATGGTTGCGAGGCCTCGGCAGCCACCTGCCCAATGCAAAAGACGGCCACGCTGACGCATCAGAACAACCGTGCGGCCCGAGAGAGCACTTGCGGCTACCGCGCCGAGCGCGACGACGAGTTTCGGCTTCACCAGCTCCAGTTCTTGATCAAGCCACCAGCGGCATTGTTTCACTTCTTCCCGGTTTGGATGCTTATGAATGCGCCGCTTGCCCCGCTGCTCATGCTTGAAATGTTTGACGGCATTGGTGACGTAGATTGAACGCCGGTTGAGCCCGACCTCTTCCAAAGCTAGATCCAGAATGCGTCCGGCCGGTCCAACGAAGGGCCGGCCCTCGCGGTCTTCCTGATCGCCGGGTTGCTCGCCGACCATCATGAGCGTCGCGTTGATGGGGCCTTCGCCAAAAACAGTTTGGGTCGCGTTGCGGTAAAGAGGGCAGCGCTGGCAATCGGCCGCCTCCGCCGCTAGCTTCGCGAGCGGTGGTTCGGCCTTGTTTTGGGTTCGATCCGGCAAATATCTGGCTTTCGGCTATGCTGGCTGATTGATCCCGCGGTCTCTTCCATGATTGGGGCCGTTCTCTTTGCCTTTGTTTCTCCGCCCGGCGATTACAACGCGCCGCAGAGGCGCTTGAACTTGAAGGCGAATTTCACCATTTTCAACTGGACCGATGAAAGGCGCGCACGATTCCGCCAGGGCGGACCCAACGCCGTGGCCGCGAGCGCTTTAAGATCATCCAACAGCTTTTTCGCAGATCATGTTCCAGATTTCCGGAGGACACTTTGATGAGCGATGTCCGCGTCATTTGCGCGATAGGAAAACGCGGGCAGCTCGGCCTCAACGGAGTCCTTCCTTGGGAGGGCAATCGCGACCCCGTCTATAGGGAAGACGTCCGGCGGTTCTTCGCCTTGACGCGCGGTCATGTCGTGATCGCCGGACCACGCACCATCGGTTCTTTTCCAGATTGGGCTCGCTATGAGCGAACATTGGTGGAAATCCACGCGGGGGATGATATGAACGCGATCCTCGATCGCTATCGCGACCGCGTTGTCTTCATCGGAGGCGGCCCGCCGGTATGGAAGGCTTATGCGCATCTCGTCCAGCATTGGGACATCACGCGCCTTCCCTATGACGGCGAAGCCGACCGGTATTTCGATCCCAACTGGTTGTGCGCGGGCTAAAGCCTATAGACGCCGACGCTAGCCAGATCAGGCGATCAAATCAAGATAGAAATGCCGGTTGGAAGCGGTGCAAAACCAGCCTGTGGAGAATGCCTTTGAGCAGGAACTTTGGTGCCGCTCGACCGTTGGGCAAACCACTCCTGACGGCAAGGCCCCTCATTTGCAGATTCTCTCGGACCAACGCATTTTGATCGTCGAGGACGAAGCCCTGATTGCATTCGAGATCGAAGATGCAATCAAGGAGGCCGGCGGCGTCGTTGTCGGCCCATTTGCGACCGTTGCGGGAGCAATGCAGCCACTAGAAAAAGAATGGCTTTCAGCCGCTATTCTCGACGTGCGGCTCGGCGACGTGACATCGCTGCCGATTGCCAGGAGGCTGGCGGAAAAAAGAATCCCTTTCCTGTTTTACACGGCCTGTTCGGAACTGATCGAGTGCCCCTTCCTAACTCAGATTGTGCAGAAGCCTGCGGCACCCCACGTGCTGATCGCGGCGGTAGCGTTGCTTATTGGGCCGGAGCCTCCTCCGAATCCTGGCAGTATTCGTGCCGCGTAGATGCCATCCTTTCACAAATCATGCGCACGGCCTGGCTCTGCACCCCCTTTCACAAGGTGGGTCGTGGGAAAGGAGACACTCCAGCTGAATCCCTCCGGCGCGAAATCCAGCATGACCCCGCCGTCGAGCGAATGCGCGACCATTCGGTCGATCACCGCATGTCCAAAACCTTTCCGGCTTGGCGGTGCCACCAGCGGACCGCCTTGCTCTTGCCAATTGATGCGCAGCCGTCGCTCTTCCGGTGCGCCCCCTTCAAAAACCCAGGTTACCGTCACCTGACCGCTTGGCCGTGACAAGGCACCGTATTTGACGGAATTTGTCGCAAGTTCATGAAAGGCGAGCCCGAGGGCCTGAGCTGCTTCTGGGCTGACCGAAACCGCCGGCCCGTTGAGTCGCAGGCGCGACGCTTCGGCTTCTATGAAAGGGGCGAGGTGCTGACGGATGAGAGTGACGAGCGGCGCGCCGATCCAATTCTGCTCGAAGAGCACGTCGTGAGAGGCCGCGAGCCCTTGCAGGCGTTGGGCGAAACGCTCCTGGAAGGTGGCAAGGGATTCCGCTGAACGCATGGTTTGTGAGGCCATAGCCTGGACGATGCTCAGCAAATTCTTCGACCGATGGGATAATTCGCCCATAAGAAAGCGCTGATGTTCCTCGGCCTCCTTGCGTTCGGTGATATCGAAATTGATTCCCCTGAGCCGCACGGCTCTGCCGTCGGGGCGATAAGTCATTTCACCTCGTCCGACAAGCCAACGCACCGCGCCATCGGGCCGGATGATCCGGAATTCGGCCTCATAGGTCTCTCGCGATTGCTTCAACGTTTCGATGTTTCGAATGAGGCCCTCACGGTCGTCCGGATGAACGAGCTCAAAAAACTGACTGCCCGACTTCGGGGCGCCGGGACTACCCTCCTCGTAACCGAGCACCTCATATTCTGCGGCATCCAAGATGATGTCATCGGTCACGAGGTTCCACTCCCAAATGCCCATGTGCCCGGCTTGAAGAGCGAGACGGAGCCGGCTCGTCGCATCGCTCAGGGCTTGCTCCGCCTGCTTGCGCTGGGTGACGTCGCGGACCGCGCCGATGCTTCGGATCCAATGCCGTGCCGCGCCTTCTCCTTCAAAGTAGGCTTGCGCGCGCATGCTCAACAAGCGAGTGCCCCGGCTTGGGTGCAAGATGCGGAACTCTCCCGTGGCCGCTCCATCCCCGGCAGGATCGCGCTCGCGCGTGAAGCGCTCAGCAAAAGAGATCCGGTCTTCCGGTAAGATGCGGCCGAGGACTTTTTCAGGCGTGACCGGTTCATCCTTGTCAAATCCGAACATTTCGCGCAGCAAGGGTGACAAATTGATCAGGCTGGAGGCATGGCTGCTATCCGCAATGCCGATTTCAGCAATAGCCACGGCCTGCGCCAGCCGCTCCTTGCTCACCCGCAAGGCTTCTTCAGCCCGATTGCGTTCGGTAATATCCTCGGCCGCAATGAGAATTCCGCCGATCGCACCTGCGGAATCGCGCCACGGGCGAGCGTCCCATTTGATCCATTGGACCGATCCATCGGAACGCTCGAAGCGCTCGCCCTCCGAACTTTCCACAGCTCCGGCAAGGCAACGTTGGTGGGCGGCTTTCCATGCGTCGGGTATTTCGGGGAGGACGTCATAATGGCTGCGGCCGCGCAGATTTTCGGCAAGCTGGTAGTCTTCCCGCCAGCGCCGGCTCGCCGCGAGGTAGTGCATGTTGCGGTCAAACATCGCAATCGCTGCCGGAGCATGCTCGATAAAAAGGCCGAGCCGTTCTTCACTTGCGCGGAGAGCCTCCTCCGCTAGTCTCCGGCTGTTGATGTTGCGGATGACCGAAATCAAATATTGCGGCGCTCCCGAAGGATCGCGCTGCACACCAACCGTGAGCGCGATCCAAACGATTTGGCCGTCCTTGCGAATGTAGCGCTTATCCATCGCGTAATTCGGGATCTCGCCGGCCAGGAGTTTACGCATATTGTCGAGATCAGGCCCGAGATCCTCGGCATGGGTGATGTCCTGAAAGGTTCTCGCGAGGAGCTCTTCGCGAGTGTAGCCAGTGATTGCGCAGAGGCGTTCATTGACCGCGAGCCACTTGCCATCGAGAGCAACATGCGCCATGCCCACAGCGGCATTCTCAAACGTGCCCCGGAACCGGGCCTCGCTCTCGCGGCGCGCCTCTTCGGCTCTCTTCCTCTCAGTGATGTCTCGGAGAATCACCGTAAATAGCTTGCGGCCCTCGACAACCGCGCTGGAGATCGAGGCCTCGATCGGGATCTTCCGGCCGTCGGCCCGAAGCGCGCTCACCTCTCCAAGGTTGCTCATTACACGCGCATGGGCATGCTCGAAAAGCTCCGGGACGAAGCGCTCAAGCGGCTGCCCAATGGCCTCTTCTGGGCGACAGAGGAGGAGGCGCGCCGCGGCTGGGTTGAACAGGATGATGCGCTGTTCCTCATCCACCGTGATGATCGCGTCCATCGCGGCCTTGAGGATGGCTGCCGTGCGCTCTTGACTTGCGCGCAGCGCATCCTCGGCGCGCTTGCGTTCCGTGACATCGCGGCCGGTGGATTGATACTCAGCCATCTTACCATTGGTGCCCGGCAAAAGACGATTGGTCCATTCGTGCCAGCGGATCGAGCCATCGGCGGAGAAGACGCGGTGCCGGTGGGTGACAACGGGATTGCGAGGCGTCAAGCTTGCGATCGTGTTGCGAACGAAAGCGCGTTCAATCTCCGGCATAAAGTCGTAAAGGGATGAACCTTCAAGTTCGGCTGGGGCGCGGCCGAATGCGCGGACATAGGCCGCATTGGCGAACGTTACGGTCCCATCGGCGAGGAACCGGCTAACCATCTCGGGCTGGTCTTCGATGATCGAGCGGTATCGGGCCTCGCTCGCCGCCAATGCCTGCTCCGCCCGCTTGCGCTGGGCGATCAGCTTGAGCCGGTCGACCGCGTTGCGGATCACGCGTCTCAAATCATAAAGCTCCAATTGGGACTTTGTGAGATAATCCTGCGCGCCTTTGGTCGTCACGAGCGTTGCGATCTCATCATCGGCTGTTTCTGTTAGCACGATGACGGCTGCCTCCGGCGCGGCCGGATCGGGAATGAGCTGCTCCAAAACCGCGAGCCCCTCCATATCCGGCAGCCGGTAGTCAAGCACAATGCAGCCGGGATTGGTCTGCCGGGCGCATTCTATGCCTTCGACTCCGCTATACGCCTCGCTGACGGTGAAGCCGCCGTCTGTCAATGCGCTCCGCACCGTCGTCCGGTCTGCGGGATTATCACCGATAATGAGAACACGAAGCGGAGTCATAGGGTCCTGCTTAGGGCAGCTGCGGATGGAGCTGCGGCGCTCCTCACCTCGGAGGATAGCTCGCCATGCCGCAGGTGAGGACCTCCCAGCGCTTAAGTTCGAGCAGCCTGACGCGTTAGCGATCGGCTGCTGCCCGCGGAGGATTCTATATCGTGCGAGTGCGATGAGGTCGAGAGCACGCCCACGGGTACATGATGGCTTAGTGCGCAGAAACGCGGTCCTCTTTGAGGCTCGCAATAAGAATGCAGCATCAAACTTGGAATGGCACAGCTAGACCTTATCGACGAATGGGATGCTCTTCTCGAGTGCGGCGGGCGTTTTCGGCCGGAGCGCAAACAATGATCACCAAACAAATCCCGGCCCGTATCTAATATTCGTGGATTTTGTTCTTATATCTGTTGTTGCTAAGTTGGTTTAATTCCGGCACCACTACGTTCGACCCCTCGCCGAAGCGAGGCATTCCCTGCTATAATGTCGCCGGACAATTTCGTGGGAACAGCGATGACGCTCCATTTTCCGAACGAAAGTCGTAGTTACAATCCGGTACGGCACTGCGTCTCCTTCTGGGGCCATGATTCCACATTCGAAGTCTCCTTTTATTTGGATGAGGAAGCGCTCATAAAGATAAGCCCCTACGCGGGGCGCGATGAAGCCTCTTTGCTGCATGTGTTCGACGTTAATCGCGCCCGCATCCAGGATGCGGCCAGTGCCGCCTATGCACGTGCGCCGGGGCGCCAGAATTATCATCAGTTGTCGGCATCGGATTTGTTGCAACCCGTTCATCGGCGAGGAAAACATGGCCAGAGGTGACAAGCACGGTAATCGTGAATCCAAGAAGCCGAAGAAGGTGAAACCGAAGGAAGCCGTAGCGGTTTCGACATTCGCGTCGATTCAGAAGAAGGCAGGCGTCGGCTCAAAAAAGAAATAAGAAGATCATACGGCAGTCCAGCCTGCCGAGCGTGGCCGCTGGCCGCCCGCTTTGCGGCACTCGCAGGGCCATCCTTGAGGCGCCCCCAATAGGCTCCGACAGGAAATTGCCGATGAACCAAGCCTATTCCAAGCTAGCGGCTACTTACTCTTCTCGTTCTGTGGGATAGGCGAGGTCTTCGTGCCGGTCCCAGCAGCTCGAAAGGCCTCTTCGGCCTCGCGGCGTAAATGATCCGGACGGTCAAGGTAACGGCGTGAGTAGTGAAATGTCGAGAGTCGCCGGACTCCCGCCCGGCGCGCGAGTTCGCCCGCCTGCCGGGCGGTAAGATGGCGGCGTGCCGCCGCGATGTCGGCATCTGCGTCGAGAAACGCCGCCTCAATGAAGAGATGATCGGCGCCGGCTGCGAACGCGACAATGCTTTCGATATTCGCGGGTGTGAAGGCGACGTCTGTCACATAGACGACGCGTTGCCCAGCGGAGGTCTTCAGCGCATGTTCTTTCAAAATCCCCAGTTGCACATGCTGGCCAGGTCCGGTCGCGATCGGCGTGGCGTCGTCTTCACCACGGCGAACGGCCCGCTTCGCTTCGTTCAACCAGGTGCCAACACCAAGACCAAGATGCGCGAGACCCGCCGTCCAGACATTCACGCGCATTTTCTCTTGCAGTGCAAAGGCGAGGCATGGCACGCCGTGATCAAGTGTCTGCGCTTCGATCATCACGTCCTGATCGTGCATAACGATCCCTGCTGGGAGCTTCTCCGTAGCGATATGGTGCGGCCGAAACGCTTCGCGTGCCGGAAAGATCGTCCAACCACCAAGCTGGTTCTTGTCGAACTCGGCGGCGAGAACTGAAAAATCGACCGATCTTTGGTCGAGGAGGTTCCATGTATAAGCCTCAAAACTCGCCCTTATGCCATTCACGAGCCCCGGCGGTCCGATAACCCGTAAGGTGCCGGGCTGATGAAGTCGCGCCCGCAACAGCTGGTTGAAGCCGGCGAAATGATCCATGTGCCGATGGGTGACGAATACATCGCTCACACGGAGCCGCTCGCGGGGCGACAACGGGGATATGTCTCCTGCGTCGAACAACATCGCGCGCCGGCCAAACCGGAAATCGATAAAAAGCCCGGGATCCGAGAATAGGTCGTTCACGAGACGGGTTTGAACAAGCCAACTCATCTCCGTGCGCTTCCATCAGCGCTATCATCGGAGATTCTCCCGCCGTCGCCGCATGTGGACATTCAGCACAGGGGTCCCTGGCCAAAGCGGGCCCTGCCAGCCTTCGCCGAAACCAAGCGGCCAGCATTGGCGCGCCGCCTGCGCGCCGGCGCCGCTATTTGCGCCGTCGTGGCACGGCTCACGTCCCAGAGCGCGATTGTTTCGTGGATAAAAAAAGCAACGATCATGATGTTTATGATCAAGGTATTCCGCAGGCCTCGCTAATCATCATGAGATCGATCAACGGTTCCTTGCGCCGGTTGTTGTCTCGATGCGTGACGTGCGGAGCCCAATCGGCAAATCCCGCCGCCAGCCATAGAGATAGAGGAAGAATAAAATACAGCAAAATGAGGACCGGTTGGGTCTGACAACATAGAGCCCCATTTCGCCCCAGCTCCGACATTTAAGCGTAGGCAGTTGGAACTCTCATAACTGCTCTAGGTTTCATTATGAAACGAGGAGAGAGCATCATGCCACGTGGCGAAAAGACGAAATATACGGATAAGCAGGAGCGCAAGGCCGATCACATCGCAGAGGGCTACGAAGAACGCGGCGTGCCAGAAAAGGAAGCCGAGCGGCGTGCCTGGGCCACAGTCAATAAGGACGATGGGGGCGGCAAAAGGGCGGGCGGTTCCGGGCGCGGCAAATCCACCGGCCATCCTGCAGCGCATAGGGGTGGCAAGATCGGGGGCAAGGCCTCTGCCTCGCGGTCTGCCGCGAGCCGGTCGGCCTCCGCTAAGAAGGCGGCCGCAACCCGCAAGCGCAACGCGGAGCGCCGGGCCTGATTTTGGCTCGATGACCTGGCCGAAGACATGTGTCAGACGTTGTAAATCTCAGACGCGCGGCGACTTTTCTTTAGCACGAGGTTCACCCATGAGCGCCGGCTGGAACAACACAGCCGATGCAAGCGTGCAGGCGAGGGAAAGCGCCAGAAGCTTGCCCATGCTTGACATCCCAGGATTGCTGGAAAGCCACAGGCTGCCGAAGGCCGTGCCCGTCAATAGGGCACTGAAAAACACTGCACGTGTCAGCGCGGATTGCAGGAAATCGGTCTGACCCCGTCTCCATGCCATGATGTAGTAGATTTTGAAAGCGACGCCGACACCAAGGAGGACAGGGAAGGCGATGATATTGGCGTAGTTGAGCTTGAAGCCGGTCAAGGCACAGATTTCGAGTGTCACCAAGGCCGCGACCAACAACGGCACGAGCGTCAGCAACACATCCCCAATCCGCCGCAAAGGGATCCAAAGCAGGACCGCGATTGTGAAAAAGGCAATGATCGCGGCTTCGATAAGGGCTCGGATCATGGTCTCCGCCCATTTCAAGATTTCAATGGCTTGCCCCGTCGCTGCTGGTTCTGCGGCCAGAACAGCGCGCGCAAAATTGCGAATTGTCTCATCGTCGTTGGGATTGCCTTTTGGCAGGACATCGACACGCTCGCGCCCGTCCGGGGCGACCCAGTCGCGGACGAGATCCAACGGTAAAGAGTTCCGATTGACTGGCTTTGCCTTCAACGCTTGCTGCAGATCATCGAGATCCATCCTGAGCGGATTGATAAATGCGTGGGTGGCTCTTTCGCGATCTGCAGCGGCCGCGTTCGCAAGCTCTATGAGATCGCCCGCCAGATGCCTTGCCGCTTGCGCACCCTGGCCATTGCTCTTGCCCGCCGCGGCGTTCAGTTCGTTCGCGGCCCTCCGAAGCGCCGCAACATTTTCCTCATCGGTTGGCGCGGCCTCCGGCGCCGAATCCAATATTGAACCAAGGACTCGTTCTGCATGCCGAATGAGTGTGAGCTTTTGGCTTTGCTCGGTTGGAATGAAATTTTCAATTGTCCGTGTCTGATCGACTTCGGGCAGTTTTATCAATTTGGCAGCAATGGCTTGAGCCTCGTCATGCGAGCGCGCCAGCACTTGTGCGGAATTGGCATCGATCGCTGGGTCGTGGCTCAATTCCAGAAAGGTCGCAACCGCCTGTAAATGTTCGCTCTGAAGATGCACCGGATTGAAGTCAAATTGCAGCTTGTCCAGCGCAAATGATCCGGCAAGCGCGAGGAGTGTGGTTGACACGAGGACCGCGACGCGGTGCCGCCTGAGAAAATGATCTGCTGGCGCAAGGGCAGGCTGTCCTATGAGTTTTGGCTCGTCTGGTGGATTGACAGCCATAAGAAGCGCGGGCAGCAGCGTGAAACTCGCAAGATAGGCAATGAGCATTCCACATCCGGCAATCTTTCCGAGCTGGGCGATCCCCGTGTATGCCGTCGGCACGAAGGATAGAAAGCCGGCAGCCGCCGCGGCGGCGGCCAATGTGAGCGGCATGCCAACCCGATCGGCGGCCTCGTGCAGCGCCCGGTGCAATCCATGCGATTCATGCCGCTGCGCCCGATAACGCAGATTAAACTGCACTGCAAAATCAGCACCCAATCCGACGAAAAGCACCGCGAAGGCGACGGAGATGGGGTTCAAAGCACCGGCGATGAGAAATCCCAAACCCGCAGTGACAACAAGGCCAGCCGCTAGCGTAACGATGACCGCGAAAACAAGCCGCAAGGATCGTAACGCCAACCAAAGAATCACGAGCACAATCAGCGCCGTGATGGTGCTATTGAAAGCGATACCCTCCTTGACGCTAGCGAACTCGTCATCCGATATCGGGACAGGGCCGGTCAAACGAACCTTTGCTTGAAAGCTCGAAGAGAGATTCAGGCGGGCGGCCTCTTGTGTGATTGCATCGCTTGCTCTCCGGCCGGGCTCGAGCTCTTCCGTGGACAAAACGGGTACCACCGCGATGAGGCGGCGCAAACCGGCAGGCTCGGCTTTGCCTTGCAACAGCTCATCCCACGAAAACTCCACAGGCCGCGACGCTGCCACGCTCTCCAATGTGGCCGCTGCCATGTTCAGGGTTCGGCTCAAGTCATCGAGAGAATAAGCTCCAGCTCGCAATCCCCGAAGGTTGAACGTGAGTGTGTTGGCGAGCCCCCGCAGGCTCGGATCCCTTGCCAAAGCCCGAATCATCGGCTCCGCGTTCGCGAGTTGAGTCGTGTTCTGTGCGACTTGGTCAATGGGCAGGAAAAGGAAGCGGCTCCGCAGGAAAAACGGGCCGCCTCCTTCTTCTTGAACGGAACGGAAAAGCTCAGGCCTCTTTGATAAAGCCTCTGCGAGGACACGGGAGGCTGCGCTCGTTTGCTCCGCGGTAGGCGTCTCAATGACGACGAGAATCAAATCCCGGCCCTGCGGAAATGCGGCCTGATACTCGAGCTCTCGTTGACGCCAAGGAAGGTCCCGTGAGATCAGATCGTTAACATTTGTGTCGATCGAAAAATGGCGGATCGCATAGGCTCCCGAGAGCCCAGCAAGGGCAAGTGCAACGAGAATGACGCCCCCGTAGTGACGGATACAGAACTCGACCGTGCGAATGATCATGGCATTCAGCATGGGCGTTCCTCGTTCTGTCTGGACAGAAACTTGCGATCAACGCCACCCGCCAGCATCGCAGGCCTATCCGAGCAAGAGCACCAAAGACCTGCCATTCTTTGTTTGTCTTATCGAAATTACGGACGAGCATGCGTATCGGCCTCGTCCGCCCGACAACGACCTACGCCATGAACTCGTATCCGGAACGCTGGTTCCCCGATATGATCACGGTTCGGTCAAGAGGTCAGCAAGAGCGATACCGGGGTGCTGCCTTGAAGCAGGGCTGAAAGCTGCCCGACCGCCGAAGCTTCTTGTGAATCTTGACGGCCTCCTTTGCGATTTTTCGTGGAAGCATGTTGTGGTGGAGGACGAGGCCCGCAGCGAAGCTGATTGTAGGATCTTGGGTTTCACGAACGACTCGACCTAGCAGACGCTCCCCAGCGATCGCGTCATTCAACACTCCCAAGTGGTCCTGCAACAGCTTAAGCCTATGCGTGGTTCGCGTATAGGCTTTGCTGGGCCCGAGCGGGTTGAGAAAGGCCGCCATGTATCGAAGCTTTTTCGCTTTGATGCGCAACCGATGTCTCTTGAGAGCGTCATCTCCCCGCACCGCCTTTTTCCCCTTTGTCACGGACTTGAACCTGCGGGCGAGTTCAGCCTTCGCAAATTCAAGGAATTGCTCTTCGCGTTGGGCGGCAGTCTTGTGAGTCCATTCGCCGGCTTGAATGCATGAGGCCAGCAACAGCAGCAGGTGACGGAATTGCAATGAGTGGAGTGCCTCCTTGAGCTGATCATGGGCGGCCGCCCGCAATGAGCTCACTTTCTCGACCAGCGCATCAAGGCCGGGCACGGCCGGATGTTGCCGTTGGACCCTTGTCAATTCCACCTCGACGAAAACATCCAAATCGCGTGCCTTGCCGAGAAGATCGGAAATCCATTTTAGTTCATTCCTGGCTTCATCGGCGTCCTTTCCTCTCACAATGGTCTTGAACATGGAAAAAGCAGCTCGCAAACACCGGATGGCGATGCGAGCCTGATGGAGCGCCTCTACGTCGCCGCCGGCACGAAGGGATTCCTCATATTGAGAGAACAGTCGCAAACACGCGTTCGCGATTTTCTGAAAGGCACTTCTGGCCGAGCAGGTGGCTGTGAGAGATAGGTCGAGAGACTTAGAATCCTTCCCGCTTGCTAAATCGTACCCACGCGCGCCCTTGCTTATAAAAGATAAGGGCGCATCAAATTGGCGAGCGATGTCCTCCGCCAATTCGAACAAACGCTGCGGGGCTCCCGCCTTGAGTTCCAGCTCGGCCTCGCTGATTTGCTGTATGCGGCCTCCCGCCGTCAGGATGCCCGTATCGAGTGCCACCTCGAGCGAAGCGCCATCGCGGGGAACGGTCCAGCTCCGCCTGTCGATTTGAAGATGGAACACGGGCAAAAGCTCCGTGCCTTGCTTGATAAACTTCGCGGCCGGAGTCCCGCCAATCTCATCGAGCGATGGCTCCTCACTCGGGAGTTCGGCTTCCCATTCGCCGCGATCAAGCCCGTCCCGCGATTTCAGTGTCTGAATCCAACGGGATCCATCGCCTCTGACGCGCAACTCGAATCCATTGCGGGCAAGGTCGTGCTTCCGGTCATCCAAATAGACCGTCCAAAAATGCTTTTGATCCGCCTTCAGCCCCTTGAGAGCGGCGGAGGAAGCAAACTTCTCAACATCGGCCGGATCGAGGCGCATTTTGATCTCTAGTTCTCGGTTATTGGGCATTGCCGGAGTTCCTATTGAGCCAAGAGTTTTAAACGCCGCTTGCAAATAGGAGTTGCCAAAAGAACAAGCCAAGACGCCGCATGCGATTTGGTGGAGCTTCAACACTACCGGCAGATGTTGCTGCGCCGCTTCGACATGAAATGCTCCAGAATAGCTATTAAAGAGTTTTCGTCTGATTGGCCGAAGGCGATGGCCGCCACACAACGCGTAGACACGATCCTTCGCCTGACACCTTTGGCGCATTCACCTGCGTGCCGAGAGGCACAGAGCAGCATTCAATTCGGAGAGCCCGATGCCTGAGCCGTTGTCACCCGATCTCATCCAGAAAATGAACGCCTATTGGCGTGCGGCGAATTACCTATCGGTCGGGCAGATCTATCTGCAAGACAATCCTTTGCTCGAATCTCCCTTGAAGCTAGGTGACATCAAGCCCCGTTTGCTGGGGCATTGGGGCACCACCCCGGGACTGAACTTCATCTATGTCCATCTCAATCGGCTGATCAAAGAGAACGATCTGAACATGATCTATGTCATCGGTCCGGGTCATGGGGGTCCCGGCGTCGTGGCACAGGCCTATCTCGAAGGATCCTACACGGAGCGCTATCCGGCGATTGAACGGAGCCGCAACGGGTTGCACCGATTGTTCCGGCAATTCTCCTGGCCCTACGGAATTCCAAGTCACGTGTCCCCGGAAACGCCGGGATCCATTCACGAAGGCGGCGAGTTGGGATATTCCCTCACGCACGCCTATGGCGCCGCTTTTGACAATCCGGACCTCATCGTCGCCTGCATCGTCGGTGATGGCGAGGCGGAAACGGGAGCGTTGGCAGCGAGCTGGCATTCCAACAAATTCCTAAATCCTGCTCGCGACGGCGCCGTCCTTCCGATCCTTCATCTCAACGGTTTCAAGATTGCCAATCCGACGGTGCTCGCCCGTATCAGCCGCGAGGAACTGACGGACCTCATGCGCGGCTATGGCTATGACCCTTATTTCGTCGAGGGCGATGATCCCGCCATCGTGCATCAAGCTCTCGCTAGAACACTCGATTCGATTCTGACACACATTCACGAGATTCAAAACGCAGCGCGGTCTACCGGCGGAACGAAAGTCTTGGAACGTCCGCGCTGGCCGATGATCGTTTTCCGGACGCCCAAGGGATGGACGGGGCCGAAATTTGTCGACGGCAAGCCGGTCGAGGGCACATGGCGCGCTCACCAGGTTCCGCTCACGGATTTTGGGAACCCCGAACATCTGAAGCAGCTCGAAGAGTGGATGAAGAGCTACAGGCCGGAGGAATTGTTCGATGAACGCGGCAAGTTTCGCGAGGAGTTCGCCGCGCTCGCGCCGACGGGACATCGGCGTATGGGCTCCAATCCGCACGCCAACGGCGGCGAATTGTTGCAGCCTCTCTCTATGCCCCACTTTCATGATTATGCCATGGCCATACCTAAGCCCGGCTGTGTGCAGGCGGAAGCGACGCGAGTCGTCGGAGCTTTTCTGCGCGATGTGATGAAGCTCAATCTTGATAGCCGGAATTTCCGGCTCTTCGGCCCGGACGAAACCGCCTCCAACAGATTGGACGCTGTTTACGAAGTCTCCGGCAAGGAATGGATGGCTGAAGTCGAGGCGGTTGACATAAATCTCGATCCCGACGGCCGTGTCATGGAGGTTCTAAGCGAGCATCTGTGCGAGGGCTGGCTTGAAGGATACCTCCTCACGGGGCGGCATGGCCTGTTCTCCTGCTACGAAGCGTTCATCCATATCATCGACTCGATGGTCAATCAGCATGCGAAATGGTTGAAGGTGAGCCGGACGATCCCCTGGCGCAAACCGATCGCATCTTTGAACTTCTTGCTCACATCGCATGTCTGGCGGCAGGATCATAATGGCTTTTCTCATCAAGACCCCGGCTTTATCGATCATGTCGCGAATAAGAAGGCCGACAGCGCTCGCATCTATTTGCCGCCGGACGCGAACTGTCTTCTTTCGGTCATGGATCACTGCCTGCGCAGCCGCAACTACATCAACGTGGTCATCGCAGGCAAACAGCCGTCGTGGCAGTGGCTTAACATTGATACGGCGGTTCGCCATTGCACCGTCGGCGCCGGTATCTGGCCGTGGGCGAGCAACGATGCCGGCGATCCTGACGTCGTCATGGCCTGCGCGGGCGACGTGCCGACGCTCGAGACGCTTGCCGCCGTAACTCTGTTGCGCAGCTATGTCCCCGATATCCGCATCCGCGTCGTCAACGTGGTCGATTTGATGGTCCTGCAGCCTCAGTCCGAGCATCCCCATGGCCTCGAGCACCAAGATTTTGATGAGCTCTTCACGACCAGTAAACCCGTCATTTTCGCCTTCCATGGCTATCCGGCGCTCATTCACAAACTGACGTACCGGCGGCATAATCATGACAATATCCATGTGCGCGGCTACAAAGAGGAAGGCACCACCACAACCCCCTTCGACATGGTCGTCTTGAACAACCTTGATCGCTATCAGCTTGCGCTCGACGCAATTCAGCGTATCCCACGTTTCAGCGATCAAGTAGAAAAGGCGAGAGACCGTTATTGGACGGCCATGGAGCGCCATAGACTTTACATCAGCGAGCACGGCGACGACATGCCGGAAGTCCGTGAATGGCGCTGGAGCTTATGAGCACGGTGATGATGTCTGCCTCAGCTTTAGGAGCGGCAAATGACAAAGCTTATCTATGATGTTGTCGAGCATGACGGCGGTTGGGCCTACCGGGCCGCCGGGGTGTTCTCGGAGACCTTCCCTTCGCATGAGGCGGCCCGCGAAGCAGCGGATCGTGCCGCACGCGAACAAGCCGTCCCAGGCGAGACGACGGACATTTCCTACGAGGACAAGGAAGGCCATTGGCACACCGAGCCCTCAGAAGGTGATGACCGCCCCGAGACCGACGTCAAGGGCTGAGAGAAGCTGGGCGTGGGTGTCGGGCGGGCCGAGACGCTGGCGGCACGAGGCGAGGATAAAAATGATTCTTTTCGGGCACCAAATCCGCAATTTAGCGTTCGCGTGAAATAAATCCTGAGAGCCTCGTTGCGCTCCAGCATCACGCGGGGAAACACTGTGAAGCATTGGTTTTTCTTGGCTGCCCTGAGCATTTCACTCGTGCCAATCGCCGCCTTGGCCCAGCCTGCAAGGGTCGGTTCGACACCAAGTGGAAATGTTTTGCAGACGCCCGACGGCAAGACGCTCTACGTTCATGACGGTGATAAGATTACGCTAGGCCAGCGGGGAAAATCTTCCTGCGACAAGGCATGTGCACAACAGTGGCCACCGTTCTCGGCGGGTTGGGATGCCCAGCCAATTGGGAATTGGGGGATCATTATCCGGACAGACGGGTCAAGGCAATGGACCTACAAGGGCAGGCCCCTTTACACCTGGAGTAAAGATACGGAACCACGCCAGACAGATGGCAATGGTTATAATGGAAACAACTGGCACGTCGCGAAACCCTAGCCTCGCCTTGTCGAGAAGATCTCGCGCAGAAGGCTTCGGCTGACATCGACCCCGCCAATTTAGTGAAACACACAAGGAGTTGCCGCCTGCGGCGGAACATCGAGTTGGACGATCATCAGCACGGCAGGCTCATCTCCCACGGCTCCCGAACGATGTCCCTTGCGGCCTTGGGTCTCCTGTGAGTTCTGATCTCCGCCGAAGGAAACTTCGCCCGGCCCCATTTCCACCCGCTGCCCATCCATCGATTCGACAAACCATCGTCCGGAGAGGGGAATAATCCACTGGGGCTTCGGATTTTCGTGCCAATCGCCTGTCCATCCAACCGGCAGCTCGGTGACAAATATTGTTGCTCCATCATGCGTTTTCTCGCCCTGCCATTGCGGCGAAACACCGGCTCCGATTCCCTTCATCTCGAATTTCGTCATCGTGCAGCGCGCCTGCCGGCTGACGCCCTTTGTGTCTGTCCAGAGGTGCCAATAAGACACCTTTGGCTTCACGCCTTCGGTCACGTTCTTCGCGCTCGAAGAAAGCGGGTTCGCGATAGACTCCGAGAGCGGGCCGGCGCCCGCGCACGACATGACGGCTTCAATGCCAAGCGAAAGAAAGATCAGTCCGAGCAGCAGCCGCGCCCCGGAAGAAATGACGATGTTGAACGCAGGCATGAAGGGCCACTCCGCAAAGCTACTGATTTGGAACCCTTGAGGATGTTCCGAGTTCCCGAATTGCTGGAGCTAGCCACGACCAGGCCTGTTATGCTAAGGCTAGTGCTAGACAACGAGGTTGGGTGCGCATGCCGACGTTACAGCCATGGGCCGACTCCGGTGCTGAGAATGCTCTTGCAAAAGCAATGCAGGAGCATTGGAAAGTATTTCTCGCGGAAGGGATTATTTTAAGCCTGCTAGGGCTTGGCGCCATCCTCGTTCCGCCCATTGCGGGACTCGCCACGACGGTCTTTTTAGGATGGCTGTTCGTCATCGCCGGTGTCCTGGGCTTTGTCGCGACATACCAAGCGCGAGAGGCTCCGGGATTTGGATGGTCACTGCTTTCGGCATTTGCCGCCTTGATTGCCGGAGGCATACTGCTATGGAATCCGCTTCAGGGGCTCGCGACTCTCACCTATGTTCTGATCTTCTTTTTCATTGTCGATGGGATTTTTGTCATCATCCTCGCCATCGCTCACCGCCGTGAACTGTCGGGCAAATGGGAGTGGATGATGGTCAACGGTATCATCGATCTGATCCTCGCCGGTATCATTATTTCCGGCTTGCCGGGAACGCTGGCTTGGGCGCTCGGCCTCCTCGTTGGCATCGATATGGTATTCGGCGGTGCGACGCTCATTGCCATGGCATTGGAAGCGCGAAATGCGCCGGCAAATTCCTCTTTGCTTTGAGGCGCAGTGAACCTGCAGATGGAAAGCTGCCAGAGAAGCTGGGTACCCACGGCCATTCCGGTTGTCGCGACCGCGAGCGAGCCTTGTCATGAGCGCTGTTGATTCCTCGACAGCACCAAGCCGCACAGCGACCGCCAGTCTTCTGCGGCAGTTCGGTGTGCTGGAGCCCGCCTTCACACACGGCGACCTCATCGTGCGCTCCCCTCTCAATGGGGCTGAGATCGCCCGCGTATCGACGACGTCGCGCGGTGACGCCGCTGACATCATCAGCAAAGCGCAGTCGGCCTTTCTCGCCTGGCGCATTATGCCAGCTCCAAGACGTGGCGAACTCGTCCGCCGCTTTGGCGAGGCACTCCGTCAACATAAGCCCGCTCTTGGCCATCTCATTTCCATTGAAACCGGCAAAATCCTGCAAGAGGGATTGGGCGAGGTGCAGGAGATGATCGACATTTGTGACTTCGCGGCCGGCTTGTCGCGTCAGCTTTATGGGCTCACCATCGCGACTGAGCGGCCGGGGCACAAAATGCTGGAGACGTGGCATCCGTTGGGCGTTGCCGGGGTCATCACTGCTTTCAATTTTCCTGCCGCTGTATGGTCGTGGAATGCCGCGATTGCGCTCGTCTGCGGCGATACCTTGGTATGGAAGCCTTCTGAAAAGACGCCGCTCACCGCGCTCGCATGCCAATCGCTGCTCGATCAGGTGGCGGCGAGCCTGAATGAGACACCGGCCGGGCTGTCAGCCGTGCTCATTGGCGGCTCAGAACTCGGCGAGGAACTCGCCGGGAATCATCTTGTGGCGCTCGTGAGCGCGACCGGCTCGACGCGCATGGGTCGTGCGGTGGCGTCAAAGATCGCTTCGCGATTTGGACGGGCCATTCTCGAGCTCAGCGGCAACAACGGCATGATCATCACGCCCTCGGCTGACCTCGATCTCGCGATTCGGGCGACGCTATTTGCTGCCGTAGGCACCGCTGGCCAGCGATGCACCACACTCCGACGGCTGTTCGTTCACGAGGACGTCTATGATGATCTCTTGCCTCGTTTGAAACAGGCCTATGGGGACATCACGGTCGGCAATCCGCTAGAAGCTGGAACATTGGCGGGTCCACTCATCGATAAGCAATCTTTCGAGGCAATGCAGGCCAGTTTGGCACAGGCGCGGGAAGACGGCGGAATGATCACGGGTGGTGAGCGTGTTCATGCAGGGCTTTGGCCCGACGCCTATTATGTTCGTCCGGCGATCGCCGAGATGATGCGACAAACGGAGGTTGTCCGTCGTGAGACCTTCGCGCCGATCCTCTACGTCATGCGCTATCGCGAATTCGAGGAAGGGATCTCGCAGCTGAACGGCGTGCCGCAGGGGCTCGCCTCCTCGATCTTTACCCACGACCTGCGGGAGGCTGAACGGTTTATGTCAAGCACGGGGAGTGATTGCGGAATCGTGAACGTCAATATGGGCCCGACGGGCGCGGAGATTGGAGGCGCTTTCGGCGGAGAAAAGGACACCGGAGGAGGCCGTGAAGCGGGTAGCGATGCCTGGAAGTCCTATATGCGCCGCGCCACCAACACGATTAACTATTCGGATGAATTGCCGCTCGCCCAGGGCATACGCTTTGACGTGCCTGGTGCGTCCTGAATTCGCTCCATTTGGCGGCGCGCAACGGTTGCGGCCGCTTCGTCCACAAGCCCGTGGAAAAAGCCATGAGCGTCGCTTCCTCCTCCGCGATATCCCCCATTTCTAATATTCCACAAAATGGCCTCAGCAGCGAGGAAGCCCGCCGACGGCAGCAATTGTTTGGTCCGAATGCATTGCCGGATACTGAGCCAAATCCGTTGCGGGTGGCACTGGAAAAGTTCTGGGCTCCGGTGCCATGGATGCTCGAAGCCGCGATCCTCCTCGAGCTGGTGCTCGCCAAATATCTCGAGGCCGCGATCATCGCTTGCTTGCTCGTCTTCAACGCTCTCCTCGGGCTTATTCAGGAGGGACGTGCAAAGACAGCCCTTGCCGCGTTGAAATCGCGGCTGGCGCTCAATGCGCAGGTGCGGCGCGACGCGCGCTGGCTGACCCTGCCCGCAGCCGACCTGGTGCTAGACGATGTCCTGAAGCTTTCGGCGGGTGGCGTCGTTGCCGCCGATGTCCGCCTCCTTGAGGGGGAAGTCCTGCTCGACCAATCCATGCTCACAGGCGAATCGATCCCGGTCGAAGCCGGCACCGGCACGGAAACCTATGCCGGGGCATTGGTGCGGCGGGGAGAGGCCGTGGCAAAGGTCACGGCGACGGGAGCCCGCACGAAGTTCGGACGCACAGCGGAAATCGTCCGCACCGCCCATGTCACCAGTGCTCAGCAAAAGACCGTTCTACGAGTGGTACGCAATCTTGCGGCGTTTAATGGAGCCGCGGTCGGCGCGCTCGCAGCTTATGCTGGTTTCCTCAATCTGCCGCTTGGCGAAATCGCCTCCCTCGCGCTAACGGCGGTTCTCGCATCGATCCCGGTGGCTTTGCCAGCCACGTTCACGCTTGCCTCGGCGCTCGGCGCGCGCGACTTGGCGAAGCGCGGCGTGCTGCCGACGCGGCTTTCGGCCGTGGACGAGGCCGCGAGCATGGATGTGCTTTTGTCAGATAAGACAGGTACGTTAACACGCAATAAGCTCGCATTGACGGCTGTTTGGCCCATGCCAGGTTTTGACCGGGCGCGCGTACTAACGCTCGCTGCGCTGGCGAGTTCGGAGGGCGGCCAAGACCCGATTGATGCGGCGATCCGCTTTGCGGCATCGCAGGAAAAAGCCGCCGGTCTGCCAGAATTGCTCCACTTCGTGCCATTCGATCCGGCGACGAAAATGTCCGAAGCCAAGGCGGTCGACCAGAGCGGCGGAATCCATCGCATTGTGAAGGGCGCCTTCGCCACGGTTGCCGCCCTCGCCGAGCCGGCACCGGCCGCCGCGGCGGCGGCAAACGAATTGGAAGATCAAGGTTTCCGAGTGCTGGCTCTGGCGGCGGGGCCGGCCGAAGATCTGAGTTTGGCGGGTCTGATTGCACTGAGTGACCCGCCCCGCACAGATGCCGCCGCGCTCATCACGAAATTGCACAAGCTGGGGGTGCGCATCGTGATGGTGACAGGTGACGCGCCAGCAACCGCCGCCGTCGTCGCTCATGCGGTGGGGCTCGATGGTGCAATCTGTCCGCAAGGTCCAATTCCCGCCGCGGTTCGACGAGAAGAGTTCGCGGTCTTCGCTGGCGTCTTGCCGGAGGACAAATATAAGCTTGTCAAAGCCTTGCAGGCGGCCGACCACACCGTCGGCATGTGCGGCGACGGCATCAATGACGCGCCGGCGCTGCGCCAGGCTCAGATCGGGATCGCCGTGTCAACCGCGACCGATGTCGCCAAGTCGGCGGCCGGCATGGTCCTGACCGAACCCGGACTGGCTGGTATCGAGGCCGCGGTGAAGGAAGGCCGGATCATTTTTCAGCGCATTCTGACCTATACTCTCAACTCGGTTATTAAAAAGATCGTGACCGTGCTCTTTCTCATATTCGGGGTGGTCATGACAGGGCACGCGATCCTGACCCCGCTGCTGATGGTCATCGTGATGATCACCGGGGATTTCCTTGCAATGTCGTTGACCACCGACAATGTATGGCCTTCGGCGCTTCCAAATACTTGGCGAATCGGCAATTTGACGGTTGCCGGGGTGATCGTCGGGATCTGCTTCCTCGGTTTTTGCAGCGGCGTTCTGGCCGTCGGCAAGATCGAGTTGGGATTTGGAATTTCCGCCTTGCAAACTCTTGCTTTCGTGACCCTCGTGTTTGGCGGCCAGGCGTCACTCTATGCGATTCGGGACCGGCGGCCATTCGGATCGACTGTTGCCGCCGCGAGCCCGAGCCTCTGGCTCGCCGTTTCGTCGGCTGTCGATGTTCTGATCGCCTCGACATTAGCAATCAACGGATTCGCCATGACACCCTTGCCAGCCTCGGTGGTGGCGGGCCTTTTCGCCGCCGCGGGCTGTTTTGCGTCCGTCTTGAGCATGATCAAAACCCCGTTATTCGGCCTTCTCCGGATTGGATAGAGACTTCTGGCCGCCGGATCGGCTTCGAGGCACAAGCTCGCGATCACGAGGCGGAAGGCGTGTGCATCATGCTGGCGCTGATGGTCGCCGCGAGTAGCGGCGGCGGCGCCAATCCTGCCAGCAATAATAGATCAAGGGGATAACGAAGAGCGTAAGCGTGGTCGAGGCGAAGGCACCGAAGATCAAGGAGACCGCAAGCCCGCCAAAAACAGGGTCCGAGATCATCACTGCCGAGCCGAGGATAATGGCGAGCGCGGTCAGGAGGATCGGGCGAAGGCGCACAGCTCCGGCCTCCAGTACCGCCTCCTCAAGCGAGAGGCCCTCAGCGCGGCGTACTATGATGAAGTCGATGAGAAGAAGCGAATTGCGAACGACGATGCCAGCGAGCGCAATCACCCCGATCATCGACGTCGCGGTGAAGGGTTGCTGCACCGTCCAATGTCCGGGAAAGACACCGATCAGGGTCAGAGGAATGGCGCCCATCACGACCACCGGCATGAAGAAGGAGCGGTAATAGCCGACGAGAAGGAGATAGATCAAAAGCAGCGCCACGATAAAGGCGACGCCGAGGTCTCGAAAGACGTCGAGGGTAAGACGCATCTCGCCGAGCCAGAAGAGGTTATAGTAGCCAACGTCGTCCGGCTGGGCCGGAGTAAAGCCGTAGTTTCCGACCTTGAGATGCTGGCCATCGCCGACGACCGAACCCGAAAGAAGCTTGGTCAAGGTCACGACACCATAAACCGGGCTCGACTGGAGCATATGGCCGGTGACATAGACCACTGGATGCTGGTCGCGGGTAAAGATCGGCTGATCGGCCGCGACACCCTCGGTATCGGCGATCGAGCCCAGCGCAACGAGTCGTCCCTCCCGGTTCGGCAGATATATGCCATCGAGGGCGGTTTCGCCCGTCCGGATCGGCCGTGGCAGACGCAGGATAATGGGCTCCGGCTCGCGGGCTTGCGACACATGAACAGCGCCGACCTTATCGCCGGCAAAATAGGCGCGAAGTGCGGCCGCCACCTCGCCCGGCGCGAAGCCAGCCATCGCGGCGGCGCGCGGGTTCACGACCACCCGATGCTCGGTCACACGTTGTGGCACCGAGTCATCTACGTTGATCATCCCATAGACGCCAGGATAGAACTTCTGGCGAATCTTCTCGGCGAACCCGCGCAAGACCTCATAGCTCGGCCCATAGAGCGCCGACATCATCTGCGAGCGCACCGGTGGCCCGGGCGGCGTTTCCAGAAGCTTGATCCTGGTATCCGGGAAGCTGGCGCGGACCGGCGCGAGCGCCTCAAAAAGCTGTTGCACGATCTCATGCGAGCCGGTGGTGCGGTCGCGCTTGTTGATCAGATTGACGCGGATCTGAGCGAAATTCGCGCCTGTGCGAAAAGCATCGCCCCGCACAAGAGCAGCGAAATCCTCGGGCGCGGCCTCGCCAAGAAAAGTCTGATAATTCGTGACGAAGCGGTTGCGGCCAAGCACCTCCGCGACCCCATCCGCGACGCGGCCTGTTCCTTCGAGCGCGGTGCCGGCCGGCGTGTCGATTTCGATCAAGAGCGTGTTGACGTTATCGTCCGGGAGCATCTTTAGGCCGACGCCGAAAAGCGAAAGCGGACCGTTGACGCCGGAGGGCCGCACGAACTGCCACATCGGTTGGAGCATGACGGCGAAGAGCAGCAAGACGACGCTGCCCATGAAGAGCCGTCTTGAAGGCGCGCTTTGCAGCAGCGGCTGGAACAGTTTGAGATAGCCTCTGTGAAGCCAGTCCCGCGGCTTGTCGCCGGGTTCCTCGAGCGTCGCCCCTGCGGCCTCGGCCATCACCCGAAGCGCCTTCCGCCGCAGCCAGCGGTAGGCGACATAGGGCACGACCGTATAGGCAATGAAGAGCGAGGCCAACATGGCGATCGGCGCGTTGAACGGAATTGGCAGCATGAAGGGGCCCATCATCCCTGTCACAAAAGCCATCGGGATGAGGGCCAGAATCACCGTGAAGGTCGCGATGATCGTCGGTTTGCCGATCTCGTTTGCGGCGGCCACGATAAGGCGGCTCAAATTCTTCTGTGGTTCGTAGTGGAGGTGGCGGTGGATATTCTCAATTACAACAATGCTGTCGTCGACCAGCAGGCCGAGCGAAAGAATAAGGGCAAAGAGCGTGATCCGGTTGATGCTTTGGCCCGCGACCCAGCCAACGCCGAGGACGATGAAGAGAATGAGTGGGATTGAGAGCGCGACCACCGATGCCTCGCGCCAGCCAAGAAAGATGAGGAGAATGGTGACGACCGCGGCAATGGAGATGGTAAGATGCTCAATCAGGGTATTGACTGCATCGTTCGCCGTGGCGCCATCGTCCCGGGTCACGGTCAGGGACACGCCCTGCGGCAGCGCCTCGCGCTCCAGGGTCTGAAGCTTGGCCAGCACCGCGTTCGCGACCTCGACACCGTTGGTGCCCTTCTGCCGGGCGATGGCTATGGTTACCGCCGACTCCCCGACACCGGCGCGCTGCGATGCTTCCACCCCGGCTGGACCAAGGGCGAAGAAGGAGCGGACATCGCTGGCGGCGGGCGCCGTCGTCACCGTTGCGACATCCCGCAAGAAAACAGGGCGGCCGTTCCGTGCGTCGACGACCACATTGCCAACCTGGTCGGCATCGGTAAGTGAAGCGGCGACTCGGATCGGCTGCTCGCGGCCTTGACTCACCACGCTTCCAGCCGCGAGGTCCACATTGCCGGCGCGGATTGACGTTGCGACCGCCTCGGGGCTCAAGCCATAGCCTGCGAGCCGCGCCGGATCCAGCCATACCCGGACCGCCCGCGCGGCTGCACCTTGGACCGAGGTCTTGCCGACGCCAGGCACGTTCCGGAGCTCTTCCAGAACATGCAGCGCAACTTCGCGCAGCGCCTCGGGGGTGGCCTCCTTCGAACTTAGCGTCAAGGTCAGAATTGGCACATCGTAGAGGCTGAGGAGTTGAATCAGCGGTGAGGCCGTGCCAGGCGGAATGCGGTCGAGGTTGCTGTTCACCTGGTTATAGACCTTAACGAGGCTCCTTTCCTCGTCCTGGCCCACTTGAAAACGCACAGTGACCAGGCCGGTGTCGTCTTGCGCCACACCGTAAGTGTGCTCGACCCCGGAAAGGGAGGCCATAAGCGCCTCGAGCGGGCGCACCACTTGGTTCAACATCTCCTGCGCATTGCTGCCCGGCCGCTCGACGGTGATATTGACCACCGGTACGACGATATCGGGATTGTAGGTGCGCGGGGTCAGCAGGACCGCGAGGAGCCCGAACAGGCTGGCGGCAAGGATGATGAGCGGCGTCAGCTTGGAATGCAAAAAAGCATGGGCAAACCTGCCGGCGATATTCAGCTTCGGCCGGGGGTGCGGATCAGTCACGGGTGTGTTCTACGCCTTCAGACCCCAGGCTGGCAGCTTGCGGCGCAACGGGACTGTTGTTGATGAGGTCGGCGGCCGGTGCGACGACGACCGTTTCGCCTGCGGCCAAACCTGCCTCGATCGGCACTCGCCCCTCGCGGCTCTCGCCAATGCGAACAAGGCGGAAATGGGCGCGATCCGCCTTGTCCACGACGAAGACGCCGAGCAGACCGGCGCGCTGTGTGAGGGCGGTCGCCGGCACAGTAAGCGTTGGGAAACGGCCCAAGGGAAGGCGTAGCTCGGCATAGGCGCCATAGGGGGCCGCAGTATCGCCTTGGAGATGAAGCTCGACCAAATGCGTGTGGGTCCTGGGATCGGCGGCTGCGACGGCCCGGGTTAGGACTGCTGCAAGTGACTTGCCGTTAATCCCGACGTCTACCTGATCTCCGACCTTGAGCGCACCGAAGGTGGCGGGGCCGACATGGGCCCGGATTTCAGGCTGGTCGCTCGCGACCACGAAAAGCGGCGCTCCAGGCGCCGCGAAATCGCCAGCTCGGACGTTTTTTTCGGCGATGATGCCGTCGAAAGGGGCGCGGATCTCGGCATAATCTAGATTGCTCCTGGCGACCGCGAGGGCCGAGGTCGCTGCAGCGGCCTCGGCCTTGGCGGCGATGAAGCGTTGCGATGCAGCGTCATTTTTCTGCGCCGAGATGGCATGGGCGAGATAGACGGCACTGTAGCGGCGTTCGTCGTCGGCGGCTTCCTTCAAGGTGGCTTCCGCAGTCGTGAGCCGGGATTGTGCTTCGGCAATCTGGCCGCGGGCGGTCGAGGCCCCAACTTCGGCAAGTAGCGCCCCCTGCGCCACATGGGCGCCGGACTCGACATCAACCTGGGTCACCCAACCGCCGGCACGCGACGCGAGCACGGCCGTGTCAACTGCGCTGACCGTGCCAGGAACTCTCACGACCTGGGGCCATTCAACCTCCGCCACGGTCGCCACCTGAACAGGGGACGCCGCGGTGGCCGTTGAAGTCTTTTCGGGCTTGCCGCTGCAGGCGGCGAGGAGAAAGGCGGAAAGGCCGAGAGCCAGAACCGGCAAATGAAAGGCAAGCTCGCGGCGCATCCGGCACCCTGTTCATATCTACGAAGCGTCGGAGTCGTGTTCGAACCAATCATTACCGCGCTGGCTGAAAGGCTGCAATGCTCGTTTGTGGCTCCTCCGGAATGGCTGCCTCCCAGCCCCCGCCGAGGGCCTTGTAAAGCTGCACGAGATTGGCTGATACGGTTGTCGTGCTTTGCGCGTATTGCAGTTCCGCCTGCAACATGGTCCGTTCGGCGTCGAGCACATCGATGAAATCGGCGAGGCCATTCTTATAGCTTACCTGCGAGAGCGCCAAGGTGCGGCGGGCATGATTGACCTCGCCCTGCAGGCGGGCGCGCCGCTCTTGTTCGGTACGATAGGCCACCAGCGCATTGACAACTTCGTGCCAAGCCTGAAGCACGGTCTTGTGATAGGCGATGGCCGCCTCCTGTTGTTGCGCTTCGCGCAATTCCAGGGTCGACTTGAGGCGGCCGGCTTCGAATATCGGCAGTGAGACCGACGGCCCAAGCACATACTGCAGCGAGCTGCCTTTCCAAAGCTCCCTGAGGTCAGCCGCGTTGAGTTCGATATTTCCATTGAGTTTGACGCTCGGATAGAAATCGGCGACGGCGACACCGATGGTCGCCGTCGCCGCATGGAGCTGCGCTTCTGCCTGACGAATATCGGGTCGACGGCGAGCAAGTTCGGAGGGAACGCCAAGGGGCACGCGCGGAGGCGCCGGCGGCACCGGTTTTACCCGCATCAATTCGCTGCGGAGCGATCCCGGTGGTTCATCAAGGAGAAGGCTCAGCGCATCGATCTGCGCCGTTTCCTGGTCCTGGAGAGTGGGCAAGGTTGCACGCACCGCGTCCAGTTGCTTCGAGGCATTTTCTACGTCAACCTCCGATGCCAAACCTTCTTTAGCAAGGGTCTTCGTCAATCGGAGAATCTCGCTGGAGCTGGCTAGATTCGCATTCGAAATAGTGATTTGGGCCTGTACGCCGCGCAGCTCGATATAATCGCGCGCAAGTTCGGCCAGCGTCGAGACGAGCGTGTCGCGGCGCTGATATTCAGAGGCTTCGGCTTGCGCGTCCGCGGCTTCGACTTGCCGCCGGACGTGGCCCCAAATGTCGATTTCCCAGGATGCATCGAGCCCAATTTGCCAGATGCTGATCGGCGGTATTATAAATGGCGTTGTCGCTGGCACGAAGGGCTTGATGAGGGTCAAGACCCCGTTTTGACTGAATAATTCGCGTTGATAGGATGCATCGCCATTGACGGTTGGGAATTGCGCCGAGGCCGTCACGCCACGCGCGAAGCGGCTTTCGGCCAATCTCAGGGTGGCTGTGCGCACATCGAGATTGGCGGCTGCGACGCGCTCGGCGAGCGAGGTCAGGATTGGATCATGGAATGACGTCCACCATCTGGGATCGGGCGGCGGAAACTCGCCATGATCTGGCACCGGTGCGGCATTGACGACAGCGGGCTCCGCCTTGCCAAAAAAAGACGTCCCCGGCAGCATGGGGTCAGGCGGCTCGAAATCGGGCCCGACGGAGCTGCAGCCCCAGAGCGCAAGCAAGGTCGCCGCCATTGCCAGCATGCTGCTTTTCTCAGCCATGTTTGTTCCTGGGGCGTTTGGTCTGCTGCTCCGGCCTATTCATGCCAAAAAGGAAGAAGCGAAATGGCGCGATCATCTGCGGTCAATTCTACGGACCGTCAAATCGTGAAAGGCTGATGGAAGGAATTGGCCCACTGCACAAGGGGCCGTGGATTTGCGACCGTTTGATCACCCTTGCGCTCACCACAGCCTTCGAACCGGGTAGAAAGGCGTTTTGGGGATCTAAACACGGCCGTTGGATCTGTCAATTGCGGAGCTAACGCAGGACAATCGTTGCGCTTGGAGAGCGGGACGAGGCATCGAACTAACAAGGATAGTTATCCTCAAGGTATCTCTTAAGCAGGGTTTTCTCGTCTCGGTGAAGTAGGGGTTGGAACCCGTGTGTCACTGGGCGCCTTTGCCTTCAGTTTGCTGGGCTCTTATCGAGGCTTGTGTTGTGTAACGAGAGACGTTTTGTTGAGTCGGGTTTCACGTTCGCAGGCCGATCAAATCATTCAAGCGCTGGGAGAATATTGCGGCTGGAAAATCATGCCGGGTTCATCCTCGCCGATTCCGCGTGGTCCGCGGCCAGGGGCATCACGAAGAAGGGCTTGCCCAGATCGCGGGGAATAAAGCCAGCACGGCTCCTTTGGGATGTAAAAAGCCCCTGATCCGGGGCTTCAGATCAGGGGCTGCGCCTCAGCCCGCGAGTGGGAACACTCTGGAGTCAAGGCTGCCACGCCAATTACCCGCAGGCGCAGCCGCTGTCTGTGGCGCACGTGCCATAAACCTACGCAAATTGTCGCTTTGCTAGACGCGCCGTCTAAGGACATCACCAATTAGCGCGATGACGAATAGCGCGATGGCTACCCAAAACAGTATTTTAGCTCCGGCCATCGCCGTACCGGCGACGCCACCGAATCCAAAAATCGCAGCCAATACGGCGACGATCAGAAACACCACGGCCCAATAGAGAAGATTACCCACAGCATCCTCCTAATTCTGCATTTGCCGGGAGGATAACGGTTTGGTCACGAGCGGGTTTCAGCTTTGACGCGGCTAGCCCAAGGGGCTCCAGACATGAAACAGAGGAGGGTGAGGTTTGCGAGGATCAAGCCCAGCGAGACATCGGCCCCGCGCGCTCACATCGCTTGTCGGTTCCAAGGGCTTGTCGGTTCAAAGCGTTCCCGACGTTGGGGGGAAGCTGTGGCAGCTTCGAGGCGCGGAAAAACCCCTGATCCGTTGACCTGGCCGGATCAGGGGAAGGCGTCCGAACTTGGGAGGAAACCAAGCTAACCGAAGCAAGCAAATCTCAAGCCAAGTCGCGCGACCCCTGGCGCCGCACAGCATTAGAGACCACAGCCGGAACGTCGGGGTTGGGCCGGATGATGGACGTTGCTCCATCCTCAGGCAAGCCACTTCCACGCCTCTTCAAAGTGACAGGCGTATAGGACGGCCTTGGATTTGGGCATTCAGAGATGCCAGTCCAGGCAAGGGTGGAATGGGGAAAAACGCAGCTCGTCGTGAATCGTGGGTGATTGGAAATCCGGTACGGTGTAGCTTGGAGCGCCCCGTTCGAGCCCGACCACTTTCAGTCCCCGCTTCGCAAGCTCGAGTGCTGCAAGAGCGCCGGTGAGGCCGACCCCGATCGTAACCACATCGACGGGCTTCAGAGCGCGTGCCATGTTCCGAAGGTGTGCAAACCCCGCAGCGGCCCGGCTCAGACCGGAAAAGGGGGTCGCGGATTTATGACGGATGCTTTCGACGAACAGGGCTGGCCGTGCGCGAGAAAGGTACTGACTCGATGGAGCGCCGCGTTCACGAATGCGCTTAGGGCCGTTGGTCCGCCGCTGCTCTTTGGTTTGCGGCTCTGGGCTTCCGTTTGTCTTTCCCTCTACGTTGCGTTCTGGCTCGAGCTCGACAATGCCTTTTGGGCCGGCACTACAGCCGCGTTTGTCTGTCAGCCCCAGCTTGGTGCTTCGCTGCGCAAGGGATGGTACCGGTTGATCGGCACCTTGGTGGGCGCAGCGGCGATCGTGGTTCTAACGGCATGGTTCCCGCAGGCCCGCGCCCCGTTTCTCGTTGCTCTGGCGCTGTGGGCCGCTGCATGCGCTCTTGTCGCCACGCTTCTGCATAACTTTGCCTCCTACGCGGCGGCGCTGGCCGGCTACACGGCCGCGATCATCGCGGCCGACGAACTCGGCGCGACGGGCGGCCCAAACGCAGACGCGGTCTTCCTGCTCGCCGTCACCCGCGCCAGCGAGACCTGGATCGGTATCGTATGCGCCGGCATCGTTCTCGCCGGGACAGATTTCGGCGGGGCCCAGCGCCGGCTCGCCGGCTTATTCGCGGCCCTGCCAGCCGAAATCACCGGCCGGTTTACCGACATGCTGGCCCTGGCCGGACCGGAACTGCCGGAGACGCAACCCGTGCGGCGCGAGCTGGTCCGGCGGGTCATCGCGCTCGACCCGGTCATCGATCAAGCGAAAGGAGAATCCTCCCAAATCCGCTATCATTCGCCAGTGTTGCAGATGGCCGTGGACGGCCTATTCGCGGCTCTCACCAGCTGGCGCACGGTGGCGGTGATGCTGGCGGGGCTGCCCGACGACGAGGCTCGGCGCGAGGCCGACGCCGTCCTGCGAAGCATTCCGCAGGAGCTGCGCTCGGCGGAGCGCGGCGTGCCCGCGGACTGGATCGCCGACCCCGCCCGCGTATGCCAGAGCTGTGAGATGGCGGCGCGGACCCTGATTGCACTGCCGGCGAGTGAACCGTCGCTGCGGCTGCTTGCCAACCGGACGGCTAAGTTGCTCGCCGGAATTTCGGATGCCCTGAACGGGCTGGCGCTCCTTGTCGACAGCCCGGTCCGGCCTCTTGCTCCCGATCGTGGCTTTCGGCTGCGCGTGCCCGATTGGCTGCCTTCTCTCGTCAATGCGGGGCGCGCGTTCGTCGCAATCGGCATAGTCGAGATCTTCTGGATCATGACCGAATGGCCGAATGGCGCCTTGGCCATTACCTTCACTGCGATCGGGGTTCTCCTGTTAGCGCCGCAAGGCGACCGGGCCTACGCGGCGGCCATCGGGTTTGCGGCCGGCGCCGCCCTTGGAACTGTCTTCACGGCGATCATCGCATTTGCGCTGCTGCCCGGGCTTGAGACCTTCGAGGCCTTCAGCCTCGTCTTGGGTCTTTACCTCATACCCGCCGGGGCTCTCATGGCCCAACCATGGCGGACGGCGATGTTTTCCGCTATGGTCTTCTATTTCGTGCCGCTGCTCGCCCCCGCGAACGAGCAGAGCTACGACACCGAGCAATTTTATAACAGCGCGCTGGCCATCTTAACGGGTCTCAGCGCCGCGGCTCTTTCGTTTCGCCTGTTGCCGCCGCTGTCGCCCGCGTTTCGGGCTCGCCGGCTCCTGGCACTCACCTTGCGGGATCTGCGCCGCCTTACAACGGTCCGCGTCCCACCGGCGGTCGGCGATTGGGAGAGCCATTTATACGGCCGGCTCGAGGCGTTGCCGGACGAGGCCGAGCCGTTGCAGCGCTCGCAGCTCGTGGCGGCGCTATCGGTGGGTACGGAAATCATCCAACTTCGCCACATCGCCCCCCGGCTCGGTTTAGGCGCGGACCTCGACACGGCGCTTGTGGCCCTGGCGCACGGAGAGAACGCGATCGCGGCCGCCCGGCTTGCGCGGCTCGACGACTGCCTCGCCTCTATCCCCGAGGGCGGCTCAGAGGCGTCCCTTGCTT
The DNA here is from genome assembly GCA_035515355.1 of Methylocella sp. Taxonomy (GTDB): domain Bacteria; phylum Pseudomonadota; class Alphaproteobacteria; order Rhizobiales; family Beijerinckiaceae; genus Methylocapsa. Next base: position 8,437 of record DATJBL010000101.1, on the reverse strand, counting down.
GCCAGGGGCGCGGGAGTATCCTTGCGATCTCGGAGGCGCTTATCCAGCACGCCTCCTACTTCGACGCAGGAGCGCCCGGGTGAGGTTCACCGAGATCGACCTGTTCGGCGTCTATGTTGCGCCGATGTCATTGATGATGGTTGCGGCTTGGTTCATCACGATCACTCTGCGCCGGGTTGCGAGCCGCTTCGGCTTGTTGCGTCATGTCTGGCATCCGGCCTTGTTCGTGTTTGCCCTTTATATGATTGTGCTCGCGTCGATGACGCTCATCGTTGCGCACTAAGCTGGCCATGACCGAGACTCAAACCAAAGCGAAGAGCGGCAAGACGGCAAGTGAACGCGACGCCTTGTGGTCCCCCGAGCGGCCTTCCCGCGAGAGGGCGAAGCCCCGCCTGCGGACCATTCCAGTGTTGGTCACTCTGGCGACGGTCGCGCTCGCCGTGCCGCTCGCTTGGGCGATGTGGGAAGCCTATACGGGGGCGCCATGGACGCGCGACGGTACCGTGCGCGTCTATATCGTCACAATGGCACCGGAGGTCGCTGGGCGAATCGTCGAGCTCCCGATCGCCGAAAACCAGTTCGTGCACAAGGGCGACTTGTTGATGGTGATCGACCCGAGGGACTACAAGATCACCGTCGGTCGTACCGAGGCCGCGGTGAAGCAGGCCGAGGCCAATGCGCGGAACGCAGAGATTCAGTCCCAGCGCCGGCAGAAGCTCAACCAGTTGGCGGTCACGATAGAGGAGCAGCAGACCTATGCAACCACGGCGGTTGCCACCCAAGCGCAGTATCAGCAAGCCTTGGCAAACCTGGACCAGGCGCGGGTGAACCTGGAGCGTACTCAGGTCCGCTCCCCTGTCAATGGCTGGGTAACTCATCTCCTAGCGCAGCTCGGCGACTACGCGAATGTCGGGGAGAATATAATCTCCCTCGTTAATGCCGATTCCTTCTGGGTTGACGGCTATTTCGAGGAAATCAATCTCGGCTCGATCCGCGAAGGCGACCCCGCCGAGGTCAAACTGATGGGCTACAGCGAGATCGTTCGTGGCCACGTCGATAGTATTGCCCGCGGCATCAACATCCCCAACGCGCAAGCCAACCAGCAAGGGCTTGCCACGGTCAACCCGATCTTCACCTGGGTACGCCTTGCCCAGCGCGTGCCGGTGCGCATTCACCTCGATCAGGTACCACAAGGCGTGCGTCTGGTGGCTGGAATGACGGCCACCGTGCAAATCGATCCTCCACCCCGGCCGCAAGCGAAGTGAACAAGCTATGTGTTCTAGGGATGCGGCGAGACTTGACTCGGCGGTTCGAAGCCCATGGTAAATCGATCAAATGGGGATCCTCTCAAAGCCCGCTCTGCCCAATAGGCCATCATGGAAACTCGCTCACTCCAATAGTCCGCACGATGATCGTTGCGCCGTACAGCATCGTTTTCGACATGCGCCAATGGCGCCGCGATTGTGTCAGCGTTCCATTGGCCGTATTCGTTTAATAGGGTGCTGGCAATGGCGCGCGGCGCGAATTGCGGCGTCGGATTGAGAAGGCGATGGCGGTCAGGGCGCGAAGCACGGCACAGCCGTGAGGATGCGAAGCAAAAGGCCCCTGATCTGGAAGAGGTGGGAGGAAGAAGGACCAGACCAGGGGCTGCGCGTGATGGGTAGCGAGGGGCTACAGAGCATCACAATTTGCGCTATGCTAGGAATGATTGTCTTGAGTATTTGGTGAAAAATTCGATAACGTTCTGGCCCGTGCAGCAATTGATTTGCTGAGCGGCAGCCGCGAAAGCCTCACCAGCTGCTGCCAGAAGTTTTCAGCAACAACCGCCCAAGCTAGTTTTATGCCGAGCACGGTCGCAAAGAGGCTGACCACGACCACGTTGCGAAAATTGATCATAAGAATCTCTCCTCTCCTTCGCTGCTCGATCGGGAGCGGCGATGTGAGGAGTTTGGGGCCAAGAGCAACATCTGGCTGTGCGGGGCCGCACAAACGGAGCGACAGGGCGCAGGCACTTCGGGCGAGGCGGGCGCAGTGACCGGTTTGAGGGGTAACACATGGCGCCGCACGACATTTGAAAACCGCGGCGGAGACGTCGATCGCGCCGTTGACAAGGAGGGAAAGACTGTTGATTTCCTGCTCCGCGCCAAGCGTGATGTCGCGGCGGCCAAAGCGTTCTTCCGCCGTGCGTTCAAGAGCCAGGGCCAGCTGCCGCATAAGATCACGCTCGATGGCTATCAGGCTTCGCATCGGGCGGCGCGGGAATTCCTCGGCGAACATCACCGCGGCACGCGAACCGAGCAATGCTTCGTACCGATTTTGAAAATTTGGACCACAACCGATCGATCAGCACCGGCCGGTCTCCGAAACAACGCTCGTTTGGAGAACGTCGTGCGCGTGCTATCCTTGATCCGCTCCGCAGACGCACAGGTGAGCCATGTCCGTGATCGGGTTTCGACGCCTTTGCTTGATCGTCGCGGCGTTCGCTCTGCAGACGACCCTCCTTAGGGCGGCATTGCCTGGGTCGGACGAAGCGCCGGCGCGACCTTCGCTCGCCGGCCAATTGCTGGTCGCCGCGCCCTCGATGGGAGACCCGAGTTTCAAGCGCACGGTCATCTTGATCGTTCAGCACGGCCCAGGCGGCGCCTTCGGGATCGTCATCAACAAGCCGATCGGAGAGCAACCGCTCGCCAGCGTTTTCAAGGCGCTCGGCCAAAAGGAGGGTAACGTTACGGGCAGCGTGCGCATCTTCTCGGGCGGCCCGGTCCAGCCGGAACTCGGCTTCGTGGTCCACAGTGCCGATTACCGTCGGCCGGAGACTACCACCTTAACGGATCGCCTTTCAGTGACGTCGAGCGTCGCGATCTTGCGGGACATCGGCGACAAGAGAGGGCCAGCAAAGGTCCTCGTCGCCTTCGGCTGCGCCGGCTGGGGACCGGACCAGCTCGAGCATGAGATCAAAGAGCATGCCTGGGGGACCGCCGAGGCGGATCCGACCCTCGTCTTCGACGAGGACAGGGACAATGTCTGGGAAGACGCCCGGAAGCGTTCCACCGAGCATCTCTGAGTGCTCGCTAGGATGTCAACGCGCCAAAAGGGACGTTGTCAGAATTAGCTAACTTATTGATTTCAATAACATTTCAGACGCCGCGAATGTCTTTGGATTATGATGTGGTGCCCAGGGGCGGAATCGAACCACCGACACTGCGATTTTCAGTCGCGTATTAACTCAAACGTTTCAAATGGTTAGTTCGATCTCAGGTGTAAACATTGGTACTATCTCCCAATGGCTTACGCCGATTTTGTCAACATTTCTGAACAGATTCGAAATTGTTGGCTTTCGTAATCGATGTGACCTGCCAATAGGCAAAAAGTGGATGGGCTCACTTTCCGCCACCTGCTCTCGGTCATAGGATTTTTAACAATGGGCTCTCGAAAGGCACAATCATGAGTTCAACCAAGAACGAGACCGACAAAGAAAAATGGGGCAAGGGCAGCCGGGCGCCGTTCAAGCGCGCTATTGACGCTGCCGCCAAGAGCCAGCCGAATCATGGAGGAAGGCCGAAAAGGGACGAACGTAAGGAACGACCGTCTTCGAAGGGGCGTGTTCATAAAGGCAGATCTCGGGCATAAGTCGCAGTTCCTTTCGTCGAACCAAGGAGGTCTCGTTGCAGCCGTTTCGTGCCGGACCGCTCGCAACAAGCTGCCAGATAGGGAGGCCAGCAATTGTCGCGCTGGCCCTTTTGGAGTGTCAGCAAACGCAACTTCCCGCCGCGCATTTTATTCAAAGTGCTGTTGCTGTTTCACTTGGCAAGGTCGCGGCAAGGTCCGCTGGACCGGGCGCACGATGCTGCGGCAGGGAGTGGCTGGAACTGAAGGAGCGGCGGTCTTACAACTCAATCCACGTGATCTCCCGCCATATCGACCTTCATGCGATCCATGATTTTATGGCTGCTCTCGCTCGATGACCGGCGACTCGCACCGAATGACCAAGTTGTTGAGATTGAGATTGCCACTGTCGAGAGACTCGATGCCAAGGTTTCCTTCTCCGCACAACCGAGACGGTGCAGGGCGCAAATGGATAACAATTTTGAGCGCGAGCAACAATTCATTAACTCCATCTGCCTAGCGTCACGCTTGGCCGAGCTACGAATCACCTCCAATTTCCAAGGAAACCTGGTCTCTCTGTTGGGATGTTTGCTGGCTTGGCAGGAGCGGACAATGAGTGGACCAGACGGGATTGCCGGTGATCGGCTTCGTACATTCGTCGAGCGCATCGAGCGCATGGACGAGCAACTCAAGGCAATTAACGAGGAGAAGAAGGAGATCTTTGCTGAGGCCAAGGGCGAGGGCTTCGATGTTAAGATCTTGAAGGAGGTAATCCGGCTTAGAAAACAGGACCAGAACGAGCGAGACGAGCGCGACATACTGCTCGACTCCTATCTTCACGCAATTGAGACGGCGACAGTCCAGGCACAGTCGGCGTGATGAGTCATGAGCCGGTGCTGCTCCGCATCATCATCCCTATTATTCCCTGTTTTTTGAAGCGTACGACGCCGCAAGAAGCGCGGCTCCGCTACGCAATTTAAGGAGAGGTTTCATGGCGAAGGCAAAAATCAGCAAGCCTGCGGCGACGAAAAGGGTGCGCAAGACCGAAGCGACACCTCTTCGTCCCGTAAAGGAAAGCCTGACAAAATTCGCGCTAATCAATTTTATTGCTGAGCAGAATGATATCCCCCGCAAGACCGCTGCCGGGGTTTTCGCTACGCTGGAAAACGTGTTTTTGGGATCGGTGCATCCACGTGGCGTGGGTGAGTTCACTTTACCGGGACTCCTGAAAGTGACTCTTCGCAAAGTCCCGGCTCGAAAAGCCGGAACTCTTGTCCGCAATCCGTCGACCGGCGGGTTGGTCAAGGCGGCAGCTAAGCCAGCAAGCGTCCGCGTAAAGATCCGGGCGTTGTCGAAATTGAAGGCAGCAGCTTCGCCTTGATCTGCTATGCACTCTCGCGTCACTGTTGCCTTCGGGATCGTTGCAGATCGAGGGGAAGTAGAATGAAAGCTACAGCATAAGGTTTATGCTTACGCATTGATTTGCTGCTTGGCGCCTCGCCTCCATTACATGTGACTGGAGAAGACGTTAGCCATGCTCAGCGGACGGCAAAAACCTCTCGTCAATTGGTACGCCATATCCGTTCGCTAGACGGTTGTTTTCGTTTGCAAGGCCTATGACGGCGAGCAATTCCGCCAATTGTTCCTCCGTCATCCCTTTGGTTTTCGCCGCAGCGGTGTGGGACGCAATGCAATAGCCGCAATTGTTCGTGACACTGACCGCGAGGTAGACCAATTCCTTGGTCAGCGGATCCAAGGCGCCGGGTGCCATGACCTCTTTGACGTTCTCCCATATGCGCCTCAAGGTCGGCGGATGACTGGCTAGCGCCTTCCAGAAATTATTGACCCAATCCGTTTTACGGCTCGCCTTGATGTCCGCATAAACGGCCAGCACCTCTTTGGAAGCTTGCCCTTCCTTGATCAACTTCGCCACTTTGCTCCTCCTTTTTGACCGGGTTCCCCGTTGACGGCAATTTACAGCGACTGACTCGATAAATCTGCCCAAGGTTTTGAAGCTATCTTAAGACCACAGCCTTAGCGGTTGGAGCGAAGAGGATATGCTATCGTTGAGTTATATCGCGGGCCGGCTTGAAGGGAGACGTTGAAACTATGTCGCTACGCCGTCGGATAGCTTTCTCGGGTGTGATCTATACGGCAGGTTTCTTTATTCTGATGTTAGCGTTTACTTTGGCTACCGTCGTTGCCCGTAACTGCTCACCCCCTCCCTTCCGGATGGGATTGGGGAGCGGTGAATTGACTCGGGGCGTTTAAACGGACTGGCTTTGCGGCGGGCAATGTGAGTCAACCTATGGATGACTCCGCCGCCTGATTCGCCGTCCCTTGATTCGCCTGAGAAAGACGCATTGATTGTCGCGCTGATAGCGCGGATCGACGCTCTGGTTGCGGAAAACACCGCGCTTCGGACACGCGTCGCCGAACTTGAAGCGAAACATGGCCTGCCACCCAAGACGCCGAACAATTCGAGCACGCCGCCATCGCAGGGGCGTAAGGCGTCGGATGATGCGGCGAGCAAGCCCAAAGGCAAGCCGCACGCTGGCGCACATCGGCCGCTGCATCCAAATCCCACAGCCCGGCGCGACATGATGGCGACCTCTTGCCAGCATTGCGGCGCCAACGTCTCCAGCGCGCCGCAGATCGCCTGCGAGGCCTACGATCACGTCGAGATCCCTGAGATCAAGCCCGATATCACGCGCGTGACGCTGTTTGGCGGGACCTGCCCATGCTGTGCGAAAAGGTTCAAGGCCTCCCCGCCGCAAGCGCTGGAGCGAGGCTCGCCCTTCGGGCCGAACCTGCGCGCATTCGTCGTCTCTCTGCGCTTCACGCAAGGCATCTCATTCGAGCGTCTGGTAAAGCTTTTGTCCGATATTCTCGGGCTCGACATCAGCGAAGGCGCGCTGGTCAACATGCTGGAGGCGGTCCGCCATCCCTTCGCCATGCAAACAAGCCTAATCCGGGCGCGGCTCCTGTCTGGAACCGCGCTGGAATCGGACGAGACCGGCGTGCGGGTCGGCAAACGGAACTGGTGGCTATGGGTCTTCCACCACAAGGACAGCGCCGTCTTTGTCGCTGATCCCTCGCGCGGCAAAAGCGTGGTTTCGACTTTCCTCGGCGATTTCCGCCCTGATTTCTGGGTCTCCGACCGCTACGGCGGCCAGTTCGGTTGGGCGGAAAAGGAAAATCAGGTCTGCCTCTCCCATTTCATTCGTGATGTGCAATATGCCATCGACGCGGGCGACACCATCTTCGCCCCCGAGCTGCGTCACCTGCTGGGCCGCGCCTGCCGCATCGGACGACGGCGAGAACGTCTCACGGACGCGACCCTGAAGGCTTATGCCGCACGTCTTGAGGCTCGCCTCGACGAACTCATGGCTCGCACGCCGGCGCACGCGGCCGGCGTCAAGCTCCAGCGCATCGTCAAGAAGATCCGGCGGCATTTGTTCGTCTTCGTCACCAATCGCGACATCCCGGCGACCAACAACGGCTCCGAGCGGGCGTTACGTCCTTGCGCGGTATTCCGGAAGATCACCAACGGTTTTCGCACCGAATGGGGCGCGAAGCTTTATGCCGATATCCGCTCCGTCATCGAGACAGCCCGCCGCCGCGCCATCGGCGTGCTCGAAGCCATTCGCCTCACACTGGCCGGAATGCCGCTCCCAAACCTTGCCTGAACCCGCACCCTCCAACCGGGCGGCTGAGCAATTACTCAACCTCACAAGAAGCCGTCTGGGCTCGCTCGAGATCGACGTAATCTGGAGAATCATATCGTTCCCCTGATTGGTTCGGTGAAGGTATCCGAAATCGTGCGCGAAGATATCTCACGAACAATGCGCGAAGTAGCTGCAGGCAAGACGGCGAAGGACGAAAAGACAAGACGCCGAGGACGGCGCATTGTTCGGGGCGGCGAAATCGTCGCCAATCGGGTACACGCGCTCTTGTCGAAGATGTTCGAATTGGCGGAAGATTGGAAATACCGCCCGGCAAACTCTAATCCGTGTCGCGGAGCGAAGCGTTTTGCGGAAAACAAGGTAGAGCGGTTCTTGTCAACCGACGAGCTTGCACGTTTGGGTGCTGCGCTAAACGCAGCTCAGGAAGGGACGCTCGTACTTGAGCTCAACACTCATGAAACCGCTTTAGCGCAAAAGCGAAAGCGCGGGGGACAGAAAAAAATTGGACCTCGTTCAGAGAATCGGCACGCTATTGCGGCTATTTGGTTGCTCCTACTCACCGGATGCCGGGTTGGAGAGATATTGAATTTGCTCTGGTCCCATGTCGATTTCGAGCGACGCCTATTATTGCTTCCAGATAGCAAAACCGGTGCGAAAGCGGTGTACCTGTCAGAGTCGGCGATGGGTGTTCTGTCTAACATCGAACACGTAACGGATAATCCGTACGTCTTCCCGGGGAACCGATCGCTTGATCCTTTGAGATCAATTCGCAAGCCATGGGAGCATATTTGCAAGGCGGCTAAACTCAAAGATGTCCGGCTTCATGATCTCCGGCACAGCTTTGCGAGCGTTGGAGCCGCAAGCGGACTCAGCCTTCCAATGATCGGCGCCCTGCTCGGTCATTCGCAACCGAACACGACGGCACGTTATGCTCATCTGGCGGCCTCACCACTCCATCAAGCGGTAGACGCAATTGGAGTTCAAATAATTGGTGCAATGAACCATACGCCAAGAGCCACGATCAATCGGGAGACTCCAACCTGATTTGTAATCAGTAGGTCGCGGGTTCGACTCCTGCAACCGCACCAATAAAATCAATGCATTAGCGCTCATTAATTGGAAATATGCGGTCCGCCACTGCCGAT
>DATJBL010000100.1:0-2737 GCA_035515355.1 Methylocella sp. | reverse complement strand
CGGCGGCTGTCGAAGCGCCAACTGCCGTCGCGTTCGCTCGACCGTGGCGGCGCGAAGCGGCGCCACTTTCCTTGCCGGTTTCGCCACGAGGAGCCGTCCTTGGCGCTCGATCTTGACCGGGAGCGGCTGCGGCTCGATTTCAATCACGCCATCACGCCAGCGAACCTCCAGCGGTGTTCCGGGCTCGAGCGCGGCTTCCCGTCGGATGTCGCTGGGTATGACGAGGCGGCCAGCCCGATCCATGGTCGTTGTCATGGTACAAATCATACCATGATGTGACCCATTTTTCATGGTCCATATTTTGGCTCGAGTTGTGCAACCCGATTGCACATTTTGACGTGTTGCCGCTCCCGACGCCGTACTGCCGCGAGACCGTCGAACCCGAGAGAATGATCCATGGCCACGATGCACCTTTGGAATGTCTACGTTGGACCGTCTTTACTAATGCCCCACTATGTCTCCCCTTTTGCAAAGCGGCGAGCTGTTCTTCCGTGACGCAGACGCTGCGGGCCATGACGACATTCTGCCGCCAGGCATAAAAGCACTTCTGCCAACGGCGCGACTTTTACGCTACGGGTCATCTGCGGGCTCGAGCGCTGCCCGCCACAATCATTCAGTCCGACGGCTATACCATTCTGTCCAGATCTAAGGGGATAACCGCAACGACCTGGTTAGAGTACACGCTCTCCAGGTCGTTACTGTCCACTGTCTACTGCCGTGACGTCCGCAGGGGGAAGGTCTGCCGATTGCGCCGAGATTGTCGTTGCCGCAGAAACGAAGCAAAGCGACAAGAAAAGTAGTTACTTAGCATGGATGCTTCTTACAGCGCGAGCCGCAAGCCCGCCGTCGCAGTGGAACCGGCGACGCATAGGGTCAGCCACTATCGCTCACAATATGGCATAATGTGAGCGATAGAAAGATAGGCTATCGCTCATGATTTGGAACTGGCAAAGGCCGGATTGGCCCAATTTTCGTTGGCAGCGCACGCGCCTAGAGGCTGCGGAGAAGCAATTTCTCGTCAGCGGTGGCGTGTTCGTCGGCACCGTTCGGCATCTTGGCAAGGACGAGCGCGACCAACTCACGATTGAAGTGATGAGCACGGAAGCGATCACGACTTCTGAAATCGAAGGGGAAATACTGGATCGCGCGAGCCTGCAGTCCTCTCTTCGCAAGCAACTAGGTCTTGCCACAGATGAACGGCGGGTCCGCCCTGCTGAACGAGGAATCGCCGAAATGATGGTGAACTTGTACCAGTCTTTTGGTAAGCCGCTCTCGGAAGAAATGCTGTTTTGCTGGCATCGCATGGTGATGAAGGGCAGCCGGAATTTGAGAGATGTTGGACACTATCGAACGGGCACGGAGCCGATGCAAGTCGTTTCCGGCTCCATTCATGAACCAAAGGTTCATTTCGAAGCGCCTCCGTCATCGCGCGTGCCCTCGGAGATGAAGCGATTTGTTTCCTGGTTCAGTCTAACTGCGCCAGGCCGTGAAGAGCCGCTACCGGCACTAACGAGAGCCGGGATCGCTCACCTGTATTTTGAGAGCATCCATCCATTTGAGGATGGCAATGGACGTATCGGGCGAGCCATCGCTGAGAAGGCTCTGGGGCAAAGCCTCGGTCAGCCTACGCTGACGGCTCTGGCGGCTACGATTCTTGCGCGGCGCAAAAGTTATTACGAAGCGTTGGAAGCGGCAAACAAAGGCAACGAAATCACACGGTGGCTAATGTGGTTTGCCGGCATTGCCATCGAAGCGCAACGCCGAACCATCGCGCTGGTAGAGTTCCTGATCGACAAGACGAAATTGCTCGATCGGCTGAAGGGCCAACTCAACGCTCGCCAGGAAAAGGTGCTGCTGCGGATGTTCCGGGAAGGCCCGGAGGGCTTCAAGGGCGGTCTCTCGGCTGGAAAATATAGCACCATAGCTGGAGCATCGCCGGCAACAACTACGCGCGACCTCGCAGACTTAGTCGAGAAAGGTGCACTCCTGCGCGAAGGCGAACGCCGTTATGCCCGCTATCGCCTGACTGTTCCCTTGCGTCCTGTCCGGCACGTGATCATCAACGAACGGGGCGAATTGACGGACAGATAGGCTCAGCGGTCAGTTTTGCTGCCAGGGCCCTACCGCCCTTCAGGCTGCCCAGCCCCCAACGCACGGCGTGAGGATTCTCCTTCTTTTTCAAACGCTGCGCTCGCCTGCGCCACCGTGCCGCGCACAATGAGACTCTCCGTGGCCATCCGCTCAGAGCAACTGCCGGTGTGTAGACCTTGAAGTACATGGAGCAGGCCCTGGTGGGCGCGGTCAAGAAGCTGCGCGCCCAGGCGACAGGTGAGCGGAACTCAGGGAAGAAAAAGTGCTGGTTCAGTAAACCGCCTCACGCCGCAAGAAGCAGACTCGGTCGGTCCAGTCCCACTTCCCAGTTTGCTTAAAGAGGTCGCTCAACGCCCGCACCAAACCACCGATGTCTTCGGGAGAGATCGTCTTCTGGTCCACAAAAATCACGCCACCGTGCCTGCACTCCTGTTCCGCCCAAGTCTTGAGCAACGGCGGGATAGTCTGGCGGTCATAGGTAACGAGCGTCAGCCCTTGTCTGCTAGCTTCTCGCAGAGTGGCGAAGTCTTCCTGTCCCATGAATTCGCCGCCCTCCCATTCCGCCATATGAAGAACCATCAACGATCGGTAGCGACGGTGCACGCCATCTGCGACATCCGGCGAGATGTGCTCGTCGAGCAGAAGC
>DATJBL010000099.1:0-18199 GCA_035515355.1 Methylocella sp. | reverse complement strand
TCGTCGAGCAAAATTGCGGCCGCGCATCGAGCCGTCATGCGCGGCTTTATAGGTGCGTTGGGAAGCGTTTCACTCAGGCGGCGCTTTTGCGCTTCAAGCCTTCCTCGTAGGAAATCGCCTGATAGTCCGAAACCGAACTATATTTCAGCCCGACATCGGCGAGGGCGTCCAATTTGGCCGAGGTGTCGAATTTCTTGAGTTTGACCTTGTCGACATAAAAAATGTCGATAAGGCAATTGTAGACGCTCTCATCGTCGATCGCGACGACGAAGAACTTAGCGGCGCCCATCGGCATGTACCAACGGCAGCCGAGCGGAATATTGGCGACATAGATGAGATATTTTCCTTCACCATCGAGCGCATCGCCGAAGGTCTCGACGAGCTTCGGCAAGGTCTCATATTCCTGGATGGATCCGGCCAGAAAGCCGATCGCCGGCTTGCCGCTTTCGGAGACGGTGAAAACATCCTTCAGGACGGTTTCTGGATCATCGTAGGCAATATCGCCGCGAAAGCCGAATCGGCCCTCGACATGCGTGTCCCCTTTCAGGCTCGGCTTAAGGAGCCGGCCTTCGGCCTCCAATTTGGCAAAAGGCGTGTCGGTAATGGCTGTCATATGTGATCCTCAATGTCGTGAAGCCGCCATCAATTGGAGCAAACCGCGCACTCCTTGAATATCGAGCGCGCAATTCGGCGAGATCGACAGATAGGATCGGGGCCCTCTTTGGCGACGCCGGAGACGGCGTTCGATCGAAGCTCTTGCTACGAACTTTGATTTAAAACGCCTTTGGAGCCAAGCAAGTTACATGCCCAATCTTTGAGCTGTTGCCCCTTCACACGTAAAGCTTGCCGCCCTTCTCCAGAAACTCGGCGCTCTTTTCCGCCATGCCTTTTTCGCGCTCGGCGATCGCGGCGGCTTCCTCGCGCAGATCCTGGGTGATCTTCATCGAGCAGAATTGCGGCCCGCACATCGAGCAGAAATGCGCGGTCTTATGCGCCTCCTTGGGAAGCGTCTCGTCGTGGAACAGCCGCGCCGTCTCGGGATCGAGCCCGAGATTGAACTGATCCTGCCAGCGGAAATCGAAACGCGCGCGCGACATCGCATCATCCCTGATCTGCGCCGCCGGATGACCTTTCGCGAGATCCCCCGCATGCGCTGCGATCCGATAGGTGATGACGCCGGTCTTCACATCGTCGCGGTCCGGCAGGCCGAGGTGTTCCTTCGGTGTCACATAGCAAAGCATGGCGCAGCCGAACCAGCCGATCATCGCGGCGCCGATGCCTGATGTGATATGATCATAGCCGGGCGCAATATCGGTCGTCAGCGGCCCGAGCGTATAGAAAGGCGCCTCGCCGCATTCCTCGAGTTGCTTCTCCATATTGATCTTGATCTTGTGCATCGGGATATGGCCGGGGCCTTCGATCATGACCTGGCAGCCTTTGGCCCAAGCGATCTTTGTCAGTTCGCCCAGCGTTTCAAGCTCGGCGAATTGGGCGCGGTCATTGGCATCGGCAATCGAACCCGGCCGCAAGCCATCGCCGAGCGAGAAGGAGACATCATAAGCGCGCATGATGTCGCAAATCTCATCGAAGCGCTCGTAAAGAAAACTCTCCTTGTGATGGGCAAGGCACCAGCGCGCCATGATCGAGCCGCCGCGCGAGACAATCCCTGTGGTGCGCTTGGCGGTTAGCGGCACATAGGCGAGGCGCACGCCGGCATGGATCGTGAAATAATCGACACCCTGCTCGGCCTGCTCGATCAGCGTGTCGCGGAAGACCTCCCAGGTGAGTTTGATAGGATCGCCATCGACCTTTTCGAGCGCCTGATAGATCGGAACCGTGCCGATCGGCACCGGCGAATTGCGCAAGATCCAATCGCGGATATTGTGGATGTTGCGTCCGGTCGAGAGATCCATGACCGTGTCGGCGCCCCAGCGGATTGCCCAGACCATTTTCTCGACTTCCTCGGCAACCGAGGAGGTCACTGCCGAATTGCCGATATTGGCATTGACCTTGACGAGAAAATTGCGGCCGATGATCATCGGCTCAAGTTCTGGATGATTGATGTTGGCGGGAATGATCGCGCGGCCGCGCGCGATCTCGTCACGCACGAACTCCGGGGTGACGAAAGCGGGGATCGCGGCGCCAAAACTCTCGCCGTCCGTGAGCCGCGCCTCGGCGCCTTCGAGCATTTGCTCGCGGCCGAGATTTTCCCGCGCGGCGGCGAAGATCATTTCTTCCGTGATGATCCCGGCGCGGGCAAATTCATATTGCGTGACGGGCGCAGGGCCGGAACTCTTGCGGGGAGATCTATTCGCGGGGCAGGGCGGCACCAGGCGCCCTGGCGTAACGCCGCCATTATCTTCCGGCCGGACCGCGCGGCCTTGATAGGTTTCGAGCTGGGGCCGACAGGCAAGCCATGGCTCTCGAATGGGGGCAAGCCCTTTCGAAAGATCGACCAAAACGCCGTCCTGCGTGTAGGGGCCGGAGGGATCATAGACGCGCACCGGCGGCTCATTCGCGGAAGGATCAAGCGCGATTTCCCGGAAGGGCACGGCGATGTCGGGCCTTCCTTGCGGATGATGATAGACTTTTTTCGAGCCAGGCAAGGGTCCGCAGGTCACGCTTTGCGGAACGATGTTCTGCGGCTTTTCCTGAATATTCATCGCGTCCTCCGCTCGGAGTATCGGTCAGCGAGGCGGGAGGCGGATGCGAAGCGGCGAGAATGAGGCTCGTCCTTGGCTGCCTTGTCCCTTCGCTGGCATTACCCAGATTCAGGTTCTATGGGTATGATCTCAGCCGCCGCTTCCGGCAGCACCCCATGGCGAGCCGATGAATATAAGCCGCGCGGATGGATCGGGCAAGCGGCGCTACTTTGACTAAGTCCATTGAGTGGGTTTAGGCTCACAATCAGTCCACGTTCCGTCAGGAAGAACAACTTATGCGGATAGTGCGTGGAATAGGTGGCGCTTTATTACTTCGCTCGTATTCGCTTACTTTGGCGCTATTGGGTACTCTGGCGCTGTCAGTCGGCTCACTCGACGCAGCTGTGGCGGGCGGGCTCTATGACGACCCCGGAACCGCCGAGGGCTGGGCTTGGTCGCAGATCAAGCGGGGCGAAGCGGCCGATTTCAACACTCGCTGTGGCACGCCGAGGCTCGATCCCAGGGATGAGAACGACCCGCGCTGGCAAGACGGCTGCCGCAAACTTTCCGCCCGCTTCCTGCAAGATTTATTGACGCGAGCCCCGTGGCGGGAGGCGATGCCTTTGGGGGGCGTCGGCATTGGAGGCGCCCGGATTGTCGGGAATGTCGATCTTACGGATGGCAGCCTCATTCGGGCAATTCTGATCGACGGTAGTCGCATTGAAGGCAAAATCGATCTGACCCGCGCGCAGACCAATAGTCTGCTTGAGCTCGACGACTCGCTGATGAGCGGTGAATTTTTGGCAGACAGTCTGCGCTCCGAAAGCGATTTGAATCTACGCAATGGCGCCGTTTTCCAGAACAAGGTGAGTCTCGGCAGCGCGCGGATCGCGGGACAACTCGTCTTGAGCGCTGCCAGATTTATGAATGCGACGAGTCTGAGCGGCGCGAAGGTCAACGGACAGCTCTTGATGCCCGGCGCGAGCTTCGATGAGGTGCTGAACGCCGCCGCCCTGGAGGTCGGCGGCAATCTGTTGATGGCTTCCCTGCCGCCGAACAAGACAAGTTTTAAGAAGGGGATGTTTCTAGCCGGCGCGAGGATTGCGGGATCGGTATCCATGATCGGCGCCAATTTCGACGGCCCGCTGGACGCCAGCTTGTTGCAGGTCGGCGGTTCACTGTCCATGGGATCCTTGGCTCAAAACACGACCACCTTTAAGAGCGTGAATCTGAGCAGCGCGAGGATCGCTGGACAAATCGTCATGACCGGCGCCCGTTTCGACGAGGGGCTGGACGCCAGCCTGTTGCAGGTCGGTGGCGCTCTGCTCATAAATTCCTCGGCTCAAAGCACGACGAGTTTCAAGGACGTGAATCTGAGCGGTGCGAGGGTCAATCAAGAAGTTCGCATGACCGGCGCCCGTTTCGATGGCGCGCTGAACGCATTCTCCATAGAGGTCGGCGGCGATCTCTCGATGCAATCCGACGAGGACAATAGGACTACCTTCGAGGACGTGAATCTCACCGGCGCGAAAATCAAGGGAAAGCTCGACATGAGGGGCGCCGATTTCGAGGGCGCGCTACATGGCGAAACCCTCCATGTAGACGGCAATCTGTTCATGCAATCCGACAACTGGCGCGAGCCCAGTTTCAAAGCCGTGGATATCAATGGCGCAACGGTCTCGGGAAATGTCTCAATGATCGGCGCCAGTTTCGACGGGCCGTTGTTCGCCGGCCTGTTGAAGGTAGGCGGCAATCTAGAAATGGGATCGTTGACCGCCGAGAGGTTAAAGGACTTGGTTCGTCGCGTCGGATCTTTGCCAGAGTACAGGGCGAGCCAGGTCAAATTCATGCAGGTATTTCTGACGGGCTCCAAGGTGGAGGGAAATATCTTGATACCGGACGCCGTCTTCGAGGGTGCGCTGGACGCCTCCTTCTTGCAGGCCGGCGGCAATATGAACATGCCCGATAGCCGTTTCACCCGTCAGGTCGAAATGGGCCTCGCCCATATCGGCGGCAGTCTTGACCTGCGCGGTGCTGGTCTGGCCGGACTTGATCTATCGGGTGCGTCGATTGCCGCCGACCTGAAACTTGGGGGCGCGCATGAATCCGCCGTCTGCAAGGGAAATGACTGCAAACCGGGCGCTTTGAACCTGCGTAACGCGCATGTTGGCGGTCTGATGGATGTGAGGAACGACTGGCCTACGCAGGGTCAGCTCCTTCTCGAAGGCCTCACTTTCGGTCGCCTTGGCGGAATCGATGGAGACACCGGGCCACAGATGCACGATCAGGAAGCGAAATGGTGGGACAATTGGGCAAGGCGCGATCCCAGCTACAGTCCGGCGACCTATGCCCAACTCGCCGCCGCCTTCACGAACTCGGGCGACCGTGACGCCGCCGACGATATCCGCTATCTCCGCCGCGAGCGCGAACGCGAGATGGCGTGCAAGGAGGGCCAGCGGGGCTCCTGCATTCTTCAGACCGTGCTTGGCTCCGTGGCCGGCTATGGCGTGGGCTCACATACTTTCAAAGTTATACCCTGGGTGCTCGCCTTCTGGCTGGCCGGCGTGGCGCTACTTTGGTGGACCGTTCCGGCGGCGAAAAATCGTGGAGCAATCTGGTGTTTTTGCGCCAGCCTGGCGCAGCTTTTGCCCGTGATCACGATCAACAAGGAACTCACCGACTTCTTCAACGACCCCGAACGCAAGAACCTCAAGGGTTGGCAAGTCTTTGTGTTCTCCGCCCTTGGCGTCGTCGGCCTGGCGTTGGGAGCGATCCTGCTCATCGCCATCTCCGGATTGACGCAGAACTCGTGACGCAGGCCGCGACGGTCGAATTTATTGGATCGCTGACGATTTCTTGGCTGGCGAGAAGTCACAATTGGCACACTGGCGTCATTCAGACAGCTTGAGTGAATATCCACGCTTTGCAGACACTCAAACCGGCCGCAACGGAAACCCTTCACCGCTCGGGACCGGCCGCACTCTCGTGCCAGCGGCCGAGCAGGGCGCGCGAGAGGGCAGCAAAGAGAGCGTAGATCGCGATGCCGGTGGCCGAGATCAAAGCAAGCGCCGCGAACATGCGCGGAATGTTCAGGCGGTAGCCTGCCTCCGCGATGCGGAAGGCAAGGCCCGCTCCCTTGCCCGCATTGCCCGCCGCCAGCTCGGCGACGATCGCGCCGATCAGCGCGAGGCCGCCGCCGATCCGCAGGCCGCCGAGAAAATAGGGCAAAGCGGCGGGCAGCCGGAGATAAACCAGCGTTTGCCAGCGTGTCGCGCGATAGAGCTTGAAAAGATCGATGAGGTTATGGTCGGCCGAGGCCAGCCCGAGCGCGGTATTTGCCAAAATCGGAAAAAACGCGACGAGGAAAGAGCAGACAAGCACCGCCGTTGGCGCTTCGAGATAGACCAAAAGCAAGGGCGCGATGGCGATGACTGGCGTCACCTGCAGCACGATCGCAAAAGGCAGGAAAGAGCGCTCCACCCATTTCCATTGCGCGAACAAAACGGCAAGCCCAGTCCCTCCCGCGACGGCCGCTGCGAGCGCTCCAAATGTCGTCTTGAGCGTCACCAGCAGCGCCGGAAGCAAAATGCCGCGATCGGTCACAAGTGTTTCGAGGACGAGTGAGGGCGAAGGCAGGATATAGGGCGGCACATCGCCCAACCGCACATAGGATTCCCACGCGGTGAGCGTGGTGATGAAGACCAGTACCGGCGGCCCATAACGCGCGAACCATTCCGGCGGGCACCAATGCATGTCCAAAGACTTCACGCTAAACCTCGCTGGCTGCTTGTCGCATTTCGTCTTGCAAGGTGCGCGAGACTTGCGCGCAGGCCTGCGCATAAGCGCTGCTCATGCGGAAATCCTTGCCGCGCGGTGCGGCGTCAATCGGGACCTCCTTGACAACCCGGCCAGGGCGCGCCGCCATCACCGCGATCCGGCTTGAAAGATAGACACTCTCGTAAACGGAGTGTGTGACAAAAATGATTGTCGTCCCGAGCTCGACTTGTAGCCGCAGCAGATCATCGTTCAGCTTGAACCGTGTGATCTCGTCAAGCGCGGCGAAGGGCTCGTCCATCAGCAGCAGCTTCGGGTGCAAGACGAGCGCGCGCGCAATCGAAACACGCATGCGCATGCCTCCCGAAAGTTCGCGCGGGAAAGCCGCGGCCTCGGCGGCAAGACCGACCAGCGCCAGCGCCTCGCCGACGGACAGCGCCGCCTGCCGGCGCGAGCGTCCTTGCAAGCGAAGCGGCAGGAACACATTGTCGAAGACGTTCGCCCAGGGCATCAAGGTCGGCTCCTGGAAGACGAAGCCAACGCTGGCGCGGCCGGACTCGAAACCGCGCGTGAGCGTGCCGGAAGAAACTTGATCGAGCCCGGCGATCAGCCGCAAAATCGTCGATTTGCCGCAGCCCGAAGGTCCGAGCAGACTGAGAAATTCGCCTTCGCACACGTCAAGATTAAGGCCCGCGAGGGCGACCGTGCCGGACGCATATGTTTTGCTGGCGTCTTGCAAAGAGACGAGCGGCTTTGTCTGGGGCTTGATCATGATACGCCGCATCATAAGCGTCCGTCACCTTATGCCTAGCCCGTACCGGCGCGGCGCCCTCTATTGATGCGGCCGCAACTCCAGTCCAACCCCATGGCCGATGAATTGCAAAGTGTAGGCGCGCTTATAATCGAGGTAGGGCTTGAAGAGGCCTGCCGCTACCATCTTGGAGAAGAAACTTTTGATCCGGACATCGCGCATGGCCCCGATGCCAAGCGTGAGGGAGTCGCCCGAGTCGACAATGCCATAGTCCTTCATCTTGGCGACTGAATAGGCAAGCTGATCGTCGCTGATATCGGGGTTGTCACGTTTGATGAGCTCATTTGCGGCGCGATTGTCGCCGTAAATATAGTTGTACCAGCCGATGATTGAGGCATCGACGAACCGCTGGACGAGATCGGGATCTTTTTCGATCAGCTCGCGCGTCGTCTCGATCGTGGTCGAGTAAGAGTCATAACCATAATCGGCCATGATAAACACATTCGGCTTGAACTTGCCTTGCCGCTCGATCTCGAAGGGCTCCGATGTCGCATAGCCTTGCTCGATTGAATTCTTGTCGGCGATGAAAGGCGCCGAGTTGAACGTATAGGGCTTCACATTTTCATCTCTGAAGCCATAGGCGAGCTTCAGCCATTGGTAGACGGAGACGAAACCATCCTTGCCGATATAGGCGGTGGCCCTTGGCAGATCCTCGACGTGGTCGAGGCCGACGCCCGGGTGCGACATCAGGATAAAGGGGTCCTTTTGAAAGAGGGCGGCGACCGCGACGATGGGAATGTTTTCCGTCACCGAGTCGAAGGCTTGGATCAGATTGGCGCCGAGATCGAATTCGACCTTCCCAGCCGCGAGCAAGATCCTGTTGTTGGCGTTGGGACCGCCTTGCAGGATCGTGACGTCGAGCCCGTATTTCTCATATGTTCCATCGGCCTTGGCTTGATAGAAGCCGCCATGCTCGGCTTCTGCCAGCCAGTTCGTTGCGAAAGTCACCTTGTCGAGGGCTGCAACAGGGGCGGCAGCAAGAGGAGCGAAAAGAAGAGCAAGGAGAAGAGCAAAGATCTGCAAGGCGAATCCTCGATCGGCGAATGTTCGATCCGGCCGGGCGCACGCATGATACAAACAGTTGGGGGAAATATGGCGGGCCGGTCCAATTTGTCGGCACTCTGGCTGGAGGCAATGTTTTGCCAAAATGGCCGCTGACCAGCAACAGCTGCCCCTTCTCTTGCTTCCTGCGGCGCACCCTCAGAACATTCGAATCTTGTGTTGTACTGCAACGAGAAAAGTGAAGGCGCTAGCTTAGTCGAGCGACAACGTGAATAGTTGCAAATGAATACTGTTTGGTGTATGCTCCCGCAATGGAGAAAAGCCATGACCGCGCTTTTAGCTTTTTGGCTCTGCGGTTTTTGCCTCGGAACGATCTATTATAGTCTCCCTCCCCCTGGCACGCGGCCGGATATTTATGGTGTCGCGCTGTGGGTTTTATCGAGCAGCGCCTTGGTCGGGTCGGCCATAGTACTTTTGGTCAGCCTTGTCCCGCCGGTCGGAATTCATCCGCCAAACTATTGGTAGTCTTGTCGTTCCCCGGTGAAACGCCTCCCTTCACGCTAAGTCTCTTCGCGCTAAGTCTCCTTTGGGGCGGTTGCGCAGGCTCGCAAGTTTACGCGGCGCCCCGCTTTGCGCATTCCCGGATGCATTACGGAGGGATTGAATCGTTCGAAGAAAAATAAGGTTTGGGCCGAGTGCTCTCGGCCCAATTTTTGACCGGCGACGTCGAACCGCCTGCCTGGTCAGGGGGCCGGGCGAAGCGCCAGGGCCGCAACGCCACCCGACAGCGCAAGGCCGGTCTGCGCCTGAACCGACAAGGGCTGCAAAGCAATGGAGCGGTTTGAGCCGCCGACGAGCACATTCGCGCCAAGCCCGACCCCAATGGTTGCCGAGGCGTCGACGCCGCCATATTCGCCCGCGAGCGCCCCGCGCGGTGGTCCTTCCGATGGGGCGAACACGACCCAGGCGAGAACACCTCGATCGGTCGCGCCGATATCGAGGCCGAATTTGCGGATCGTGCCGAAATATCGCTCACGGTATCCATGAAGCGAGGTGTAAACGCAGGCCATCTCCTTCGTCGATGTGACGATCAGCCCAAGACCGCCGGACACGTTGCAGCGTAACCTGCCGATCTTGACTCCTTGCTGCGCAACGGCTGTTTGGGTAGTTGCAGCCAACACGGCGAGGGACGCCGCGCATAGAAAGGCGCGAATGTTCATTGGTTTTCCTTTTCGTTGAGGGCTGAATTCCGATGGGCGAACCAGTCCCAGTCGATGCGGACCCTAACCACCAAATGGATTAGCTTGTGTGATGTCAATAGCGTTCCTTTTGGGCCGGCCGGAATCAACGCGCAGATATATTCAGGCTTTTACACGCCAAAGAGTTGACGCACCTCAATTGCAAGAATGTTTTTCACGAAGCCCTGCGCGCGATTGCCCTGCCCGCGTGAGATGAGTAACCTTGATCGCGCGGACGCTCTGCGGCGCCCGTTTCATGAATGCAATGGATCTCATGAGAGATTCCCGTGCGTGGCGCAACCGGAGTCAAACAATGGTGGTAAGGTTCTCACAGAGGCGCATTCTCTCCAGCGCCACGATCGCGTTTCTAGCGTTGATGGCATTTTCGTCCGGTGCTTTCGCTGCCGATGCGGCGAAGGGCGAGGTCATTGCCAAGCGCTGGTGCGCCGCCTGCCATCTCGTTTCGCCCGATCAGACGCATGCCAATTCGGACGCACCGAGTTTTGCCTCCGTCGCCCATAAGATCAAGTCCCCGCAAGCGCTGACCGCCTTCCTGATGGATCCGCATCCGAAAATGCCGGACATGAGCCTCACGCGGGAGGAGATCGCCGACCTCGTCGCCTATATCGGGACGCTCAGGAGGTGAAATGTGCTGATGCCGGTTTCGGCGCGGCATGGGTCACATCCAACCTCTGGGCCTGAACGCGCGTATCAGGAATTTCGGGTTATCCCAGCAACAGCGGCCACGAGAATCGCGGCGAGCACCCAGCCCAAGATGCCCATCGTGGCAAACACAAAACTCTGGAAGTTGGTGAGCATAGCGCGATTGGGATTGTCGAAAAAATCCTTGAAGTCCCTATCGATCTCAATTGCCGGCAGGAGCCGGGCGAGACTGGCGCCAAAGCACCAGATCAATCCATGGTTCTCGTCACGCACCCCTTGCACTCTCGTCCTCAGATAGAGCGCACCGACGAGGGAAATGCCGAGCACCCACCAAAGAACCCGGAACGTGTATGTGCCGATGCCGAAGCCCACCACATATTGAAGGGCGCCGGACCAAATATAACTAAAGCCCGTTTCTTTCTCGCGTCCCCGCACGCGGCCATAATAGCGGATCTCGTTGGCGGCATCGCCGTCACCCGCGCTCGTGAATGCGGCAGCGAGTTGCTTGTAGGGCACGGGGCTGTAATCGGGATCGAGCCTTGCCCAATTGTCCCACCATTTCATCCCTCTTGCGCGCGCTGCCTCTGTGGTTCCTTCAACTCCGCCGAGATGGGCAAAACTGAATCCATCGAGATGGAGGTACCCATGTTTCGGCCAAGCATCCTTCGTATCGATCAGATTGCCGATGCGCGAGTTATGCAGGTTCAGAGCGCTAGGTTCCTCGTTTTTTCCTGTCCAAATGGCATGCCAGCCTTGTCCGCCCAGCCGCAAGTCTCTGGCAATGGATGCGCCCGAAAGATCAAGACCGGCCAAAGTTGCGCCGCGCAGATCCAGATTCCCTCCGACATTGGTGAAGACCATGATGACCGGTTTGGCATAATAGGAATTGCGCATGTACAAATCTGTGCCTGCCTGCAGGGAGTCGGCGTAGAGGGTACCGTCGAAACAGGCTCCGTCCATGTCGATCAGTCCCGTAATATTCGCGCCACGCAAAACTACGTCCTTGAAGTTGGACTTGTTCTGTCCTTCGGATTGCATGAATAGATTACCACTGAGTTGCACGGAGTCGGCATTGAGTTTGCCACCGAAACTCGCGCCGACCATGGAAATCTGTCCCTTGATCTTCGCGCCACGCAGATTCACATCCTGGAAACTGGCCTTGTTTTGGTCTTCGGAATCCATGAGCAGCATCCCGTCGACTTCCAGGGAGTCCGCATCCACATTGTTGCTAACACTGATCCCCCTCATGGAGATTTGTTTGCCAATGACCGCACCTGAAAGATCGATCGTTTTGAAACTTGCTTTGTTTTGCGAGTCGGATGTCATCAAGAGAGAGCCACCGACATGCATGGCGTTGGCGTAGAACTCGCCTCCGACGCTGGCGCCGTTCAGGGAAACCTGTTCGGTGATCTTCGCGCCCCGCAAATTTACATCATTGAAATTGGTTTTGCGCTGGCCTTCAGATCTCATAATCAGCATTTTACCGACCTGAAGTGAGTCAGCGTCCAGTCTGCTGCCAAAACTGGCGCCGACCATGGAGATTTCGCCCTTGACCGCCGCCCCGCTCAGATTCACGGACTCGAATCTGGCCTTGTGATTCTTATCGGATCCCATGAATAGATTGTCCCCGACCTGCAGGGAGTTGGCGTCCAGTGTGCCGCCAACACTGGCGCCGGTCAGGTCAACATCGCCATCGATTCGGGCGCTGGCTAAGCTCACCGTGCTCTTGAAGACCACGCCATCTAGCAATAGATCGCTCTCGGAATGCAGACCGTAAGCCGCAAAGTCACCAAGCATTAGGGACCCCTTGAGCGAGATCAGACTATCTGTGTGGGTGCGGAGCAGGTAAAGCGCGCTTTCAATCCGGCTGTCGACAATTTCGATTGATCGACTAAGCTTCATATTTGCAAGATCAATATCATCCGGAATCCGGGCGCCGACGATCCGAACGCCCGCGGACGACCCCGCATCCAGCCCCGCCGCCCCCGTCAACACGTCTCGAAAGAAATGGGCGGAGATCTTGCGGCAGTCAGCCTGCCAGCGCTCGTCGCCCTCTTTGTTGGGATCGAGGGGGCGATCTGTCTTGCAGAAGTGGTTAAGATCGGCCACCTTTCCCTGCTTGATTTGAGACCGGGCCCAGCCCTCGGCGGTCTTCACATTGTCATAAGGCACCTGTGCCCGCACAAGGTCGAGCGAGCCAAACCCCAGCCAAAACCAGGACCCAGCCCAAAGCGCCAGCGGATACCGGCGAGGCAAAAGGGCAAGACACATGCGCGGTGTTTTCGGCATGATTGCTCCCCTTGGAAGTGCGGCTACATTGTTACCCCTTGCCCGCCCTTGGAACAATCCGAGCCTGGAAGGGCAGCTTATCTTCTTAATGCGCTTCACGCGGGGCGGCGAAGATCAAGTCCCCGCAAGCGCTGACCGCCTTCCTGATGGATCCGCATCCGAAAATGCCGGACATGAGTCTCACGCGCGAGGAGATCGCCGACCTCGTCGCCTATATCGGGACGCTCAAGATGTGAGGTAGGCTACGCAGCTTTTACAAGCGCCCCTATAAAGAGCTGTGGGTCAGGCCGGCGACAGCGGCGCCCAAAATCGCAGCAAGCACAAAGCCAATGATGCCAACCATGGAAAAGACGAAGCTCTGCCAGCCAGTCAGGCGTTTGCGTTCGGGATCATTGAAGAACTCGGTGAATTCTTTGTTGATCTCGATCACTGGCAACAAACGGGAGAGGCTTGCGCCGATACACCACACGAACCCATGCCCTCCGTCTCGAACTCCTTTTACGCTTTCTCTTAAATAGAGAGCGCCGAGAAGCGAGATGCCAAGCACCCAATAGAGAACCCGGAAGGGATAGGTGCCGATGCCGAAGCCTGCCACATATTGAAGGGCGCCGGACCAAATGTAGTTTCCCCATCCTTTTTCGCTCTCACGTTCCCGCGCGCGCCCATAAAAGCGGATGTCATCGGCGGCATCCGGATCTCCGGCGCTGATGAGTCCAGCAGCGAGTTGCTGGTATGGAGATGGACTGTACTCGGAGTCGAGCCTCGCCCAATTGTCCCACCAACCCATGCCCCGATCGCGCGCTTCTTCCGCGGTTCCTTGAAATCCACCGAGATGGGCAAAACTGAACCCGTCGAGATGGAGGTGCCCCTGCTTCGGCCACGCATTCGTCGCATCCATCAGATTGCCGATGTGCGCGTTATGGAGGTTCAGGTCACCTGGTTCTCCGTTTTTTCCTTGCCAACGGGCGTACCAGCCTAATGCGCCGAGCCTCAAGTCGCCGGCAATAGACGCGCCCGAGAGATCAAGGCTTGCCAAAGTCGCGCCGCGCAGATCCAGACTGCCGCCGACATGTGTGAAGAACATGACGACCGGTTGGGTACAAGACGAATTGTGCATAAACAAATCTTTGCCCACCTCCAAGGAATCGGCGTTGAGTGTGCCGTTTATATCGGCACCGACCATTGAGATCTGCCCCTTGATGTTCGCGCTGTTCAGAATGACATCCTTGAAGCTAGCCCTGTTCTTGTCGTCGGACCTCATGAGCAGAGAGCCGCCGACCTGCAGGGAATCGGCGTTGAGCGTGCCGCCGAAATCGGCTCCGTCCATGTCGATATGTCCCTTGATGTTCGCGCTGTTCAAAGTGACGTCCTTGAAGCTGGACTTGTTCTGCCCTTCAGATCGCATGAACAGAGAGCCACCCACCTGGAGGGAGTCGGCGGTGAGCGTGCCGCCGAAACTGGCGCCGATCATCGAGACATGTCCCTTGATGTTCGCGCTTTTCAGAATGGCGTCCTTGAAGCTGGCCTTGTTCTGGGCGTCGGATTGCATGAGGAGAGAGCCGGCGACCTGTAGGGAATCGGCGTTGAGTGTGCCGTTGATAATGGCGCCGACCATCGAGATCTGTCCTGTGATGTTCGCGCCACGCAGAATCACGTCTTTGAAGCTGGACTTGTTCTGTCCTTCGTAACCCATGAGCAGAGAGCCGCCGACCTGCAAGGAATCGGCGTTGAGTGTGCCGTTGATATCGGCGCCGGCCATTGAGATCTGCCCCTTGATGTTCGCGCTGTTCAGAATGACATCCTTGAAGCTAGCCTTGTTCTTGTCGTCAGACCTCATGAACAGATTGCCGCCGACCTGCAGGGAATCGGCGTTGAGCGTGCCGCCGACACTGGCGCCGACCATTGAGATCTGCCCCTTGATGTTCGCGCTGTTCAGAATGACATCCTTGAAGCTAGCCCTGTTCTGGGCGTCGGACCTCATGAACAGATTGCCGCCGACCTGTAAGGCGTCGGTGGCGAGGGTGCCGTCGAAACTGGCGCCGTCCATGTCGATGTCGCCACCGATCTTTGCGGCGGATAGTCTCACCTCGTTCTCGAAAACCGTACCGTCACGTAGGAACAGATCGCTCTCCGAATGTAGACCATCGGCATTAAAGGCATCCTTCATCAGTGAGCCAGAGAAACCGATCAGGCTGTTCGTCTTCGCTCGACGAAGGTTGATTTGGCCTTCAATCCGGCTGCCGACGATCCAGATTGGCCGAATGAGCTTCGCATTTTCGAGGTCAACATACCCTACAATCCGAGCGCCGGTGAACTGAACGCCCTCGAATGGCACTTGGTCCAGAAATGGTGCCTGCGTCAGCAAATTCACGAGAAATTGGGAAGAGAGTTCGCGGCAGACGTCAAGCCAACGGAAGGAATTCTTATCTTTGGGATCGAGCTGGGATGCCCCGCAATGTTGATTGAAGTCGGCCACGTTCCCCTGCTTAATCTGGGACCAGGCCCAGCCCTCGGCGGTCGTCACGTCGTCGTAGGGAGCTTGCGCCAGTGCCAGGCAGAGTGTTCCTGACCCCAGCCACAACCCCACCGCACTCAAAAGCGCCAGGAGATACCGGCGAGGCAAAAAGGCAAGAAACATGCGCGGCGCTTTCGGCATGATTGCTCCCCCCATGAAGCGCGGTTACATTGTTAGCCCTTGCCCGGCCGGTGAACAATCCAACAGGTAAGACCAGCTGCGCGCGCCCCAAGGATTCTTCCATGCCGGAAACAAGATTTTGGGCCGAGATGGCCTGGACCGATTTCGAGGCCCGCGACATGGCGAGCACCATCGCGGTTCTGCCGTTCGCCGCGACTGAGCAGCATGGCCCGCATCTACCGCTCGGCACCGACACTTTCATCATGGAAGGCTATATCGCGAAAGTCGTTGAGCGCCTTCCGGATGAACTCTCCGTCTTGTTTCTCCCGGTGCAAAATTGTGGCTATTCGGTCGAGCACCTCGATTTTCCCGGCACGCTGAGCCTTCCAGCCGAAACGCTGCTGCGGGCATGGACAGAGCTTTGCGAATGTGTCTTCCGCGCGGGCTGCCGCAAGCTGGTTCTATTGAATTCGCATGGCGGCAACAGCCCGCTCCTTAATCTTATTGCCCATGACCTTCGGGCAAGGCTGGGGGTGCTCGTCGTGCTCGCCTCCTGGCGGCGCTTCGGCGCGCCCGATGGGCTTTTTTCTGCGCAGGAGCACGCGCATGGAATCCACGCGGGCGAGATCGAGACCTCGCTGATGGAAAGTTTTCGGCCGGACCTCGTGCGCGAGGAAGACGCGGGGGATTTCATTCCCGCGAGCGTGGCGATGGACCGCGAATTCAACTGGCTGCGCGCCGGCCGTCCCACCGGATTTGGCTGGATGAGCCAGGATCTCTCCGTCTCGGGCGCCATGGGCGATGCGGCGGCAGGAGATGCGGAAAAGGGCGAGGCTTGCGCCGATTATGGCGCCACCGCCTTTATCGAATTGCTGCAAGACATCGACGGCTTTGATCTGACAAGGTTGAAGAAAGGGCCGCTGTCCGAGAGCTTTTAAGGTTTTTGGCCTCGACCTTAGGGAGGCTCAATTCAAGATGCCGACAATCTGCCGCGCTTCCGGATCAGCGGCTTGGCATTTCGCACATTGGATTGAGTTCCATTTGGAAAGCTCCGGGAGTTTTCGCGCCGCGCGGCCGCGTTTGATCGCCCGCGCATCACGGCCTCGACCTTACCAAAAAGTTTCACATGGAACATTTTGGTAAGGTTGGAGGCGGCGGACAAAAAATGGAGACCGTTTCCGGATGCGATGTGCGGTTCCCGGCTTAATCCGGGCGCCAAGGGAACGTCCAGGTTTCTGTGAGCGCCCGCGTGCCGGTCCGCAGAAAGGCGCGCAAATCGGTCGATTGGCCGGGTTCGAGCTGCACGTCGATGATCGCGCGAAACCCTTTCGTGTGGGCATTCGGGACGATGAAGGACCGCGTGATCGCGCCTTGACTTGTGGAAGGGACGACTTCGACCAATTGCGGGTCGGCGAGATAATACGCGAGGTCGCCGCCGGTGAAATCGATGATGAATCGGCGCGAGCCGGGCACCGGCGGATCGGCCGAGCCAAGCGCGGCGGCAATCGTCTGGTAGGTGTTGAGCGCGCGGCCGTTGGGCGAGAGCTGGGGAAGCTCGAGGCCAGCAACGATGCGGTAGGCATAGCTGAAAGGTTTGCCCACCTCGGGCGAATCCTTCGGCACGAAGGACGCCACAATGTTGTCGTTTGTCTCGTGCCCGGTCGGCAATTCGACGAGTTCGACCCGGCCCTCGCCCCAGCTACCCCGCGGCTCGACCCACAGGCTCGGGCGCATCTCATAGGCGAGATCGAGATCCTGATAGTGGTTGAAGTCGCGGTCCCGCTGCAGCAAGCCGAAGCCACGCAGATCCCTATCGAGGAAGGCGGAAACCTCCGGCTTCACTGGATTACGCAGAGGGCGCCAAATCCATTCGCCGGTTCCCGAGTGGATCAAGAGCCCATCCGAATCATGCAGTTCCGGGCGAAAGTCATCGTTGAATCGGTGGTCAACCTTGCCAATAAAGAACATGGAGGTTAATGGCGCGAGCCCGAATTTCACATTCGGCCTGCGCGGAAAAAGCTGCACCGAGATTTCGATGGCGGTGTCGACGCCGGGATAAAGATCGAAGCGATAAGCGCCGGTTGCCGAGGGGCCGTCGAGCAGAGCATAGATTGTTGCCTGATCGGCGCCGGGTTCCGGCGTCTCGATCCAGAACTCACGAAAAAAGGGAAATTCCTCATTGGTCGTGCCGGCCTCGACCGCGAGCGCCCGCGCCGACATGCCATAGCGCTGATCGCGGCCGAGAAAGCGGAAGTAGCTGGCGCCGAGAAAGGCAATGACCTCGTCAAAGACTTTTGGGCTGTTCAAAGGGTAATGCAGACGGAAGCCAGCGAAGCCGAGATTGATCGGCAAAGGCTTATCGATCTTCGTGCGGCCATAGTCGAAGAGAGCGGCGGAATAAGGAATGGGGGCCGCGATCCCGTCCCTGATGAGATTGATCATCACGGGGCGCCGGTAGAGGTGGCCGAGATGAAACAATTGCAGCCGGAACTGGCTTCCATTGGTGCCAAGAAACGCTTTGTCGGGGCGAAACCGGATGTCTCGCCAGGCATCAAAGTCGAGTTTGTTCAACGCATCGGGAAGCGCCGGCGCCGCTGTATCGAAAGGCGCCGCCGAAAGCTCGCGGGCGCGGCGCACGACATCCTCGAACTCGAATTTCGGCGGTGTTTGCGGAGGCTTTCCGGGCTGGGCCCGTAAGGACCGAACCATGAAGGGCAGAGCGGCGCTTGAGAGGATGGCATGTTTGATCAGTGTACGGCGATTAAGGTCGATCATGGGCGTCCGGAAAGGAGATCACGCGCCGTCTTGCCCGGCGCCAGGCACCGGGTTACCGGCCTTTTATCCAAGCGGCAAGCGGGTCCGTCGTTCTTGTTCTCTTTGGGCGAGTGGCAGCCTGCAGCGCAGGTGATGACAAGGCACCCCGCAAGCTTGCTTTCAAGTAAGATTTAGCCATTCGTTTGCGCCACGGCCGCATTTTTTTGAAATTTTTTCTTGTAATGCAGGCCGAATCGCATATTTTCAGTTTTGCCCAATTTCGCACGTGCCTGTGGTCGTGTGTCGGTTGGCGGGGATCCGGACAAGAGGCCGGTTAACCGCTCAAATAAGGACCGGCAGCCGGAGGCGAACCGGCGAACCCCGCCAAACG
>DATJBL010000098.1:0-4107 GCA_035515355.1 Methylocella sp. | reverse complement strand
TCGGTCCACGCATCTTCGATTCGAACGACTTGCCGGGTCATGGCGGCACGGCCGATGACCGTCCCCGGCCCCGGAGAGATAGGAGTTCGGCGCTCGTGTTCTATGTAGGCCGGATCGAGGCTGTAGCCGGCCGCAAAGCGGTAGACTCCACCGTCCAATCGGAAGATCACAGACGCGTCCGCGCGACAAAGGTGGGACGCGGTGTCCACAACGCTCTGAAGAATCGACTGCAGTTCGAACTTGGATCGGCTGATCGCGCTGAGAACCTCCGCCGTCGCCCTCTGCCGTTCCAGCGCCTCGTTCAGTTCGCGGGTGAGACGCGCGATCTTAGTCCCCGGTCCGGCAGCGGAGGACCTGCGTCGTTGTGTCTTCGACCCATTGCGACGCTTTAGCGCTGGCGTCTTGCGGCGTCGCGCTTTAATTGGTTCGCCGCCTGTTCTGGAGCGCCGTCTCATTGCCTCGCCCTACGCTTGGGACAGGGCATGATAGCTGCACAGACTAGCACACTGGAAGCACCCAGTTACGAAGCCGGTCACAGCTTCCCGAATAGGCCGGTGGCCTCGGTGAGTCCGTCTGCGCGAAAATGTCCGGCTAGCGGCCAACTTTGGAAATGCGTGGCCGGCTGTCCTCGTGACCGGGACAATTGCCACACTTCTGCGTCGCGACGGCCTCGCGGGCCTCACGAGCGCGCGGCCGGGGCGCTCGCATTACGAAACGAACTCAATTGTGAGAATCGGCGGTAATGACCTCGCTCCGCCAGATTGAAGCCAACCGGCACAATGCAAGCAAAAGCGCCGGACCGAAGGCCGACGCTGTAGTGCCGAGTTAAGCGTCGCCTGGGCCACGGCTCGCCGTAGACGCCCTGGTTACGCTGGATCGTCGATCTGATCCCGATCTGCGATCGATTGACGATCGCCTTTCGCCCACTGCTCTTTTTTCTTCATCAGTGCGCGTATCCACACCGTTCCGTCGATCTTTGCCCGAACGCCGTTCAACGTTCGATCGCCTTTCATCCATTGCCATGCCTGATCTCCTGGCTCGATTGAGTATGCTCCCCTGTTCCTAAACCGGCCGTAAAGGCGCTTCCACGGAGTTTTTTAACCGTTGCATAAGTTAATTTTCATAATGTTAGGTTGAGATTCACAAAGCAACCTTGTCGCCCCGCCAAATGCCGTGAGGCGCTCCGCAATGAACGTAGGCAGTTCACTAATCGCCGAATTGGAAGAAGCGATCCAAAGCGGCTCAAAGGATAAGCGGGTTGATAGCCTGCGACGCATCACCGATCTCTTTCTGGTGGACGCTGACCGGCTGACAAACAAGCAGGTCGATGTCTTCGATGAGGTAATCGGTCACCTAATCAAGAGGATCGAAGGGAAGGCGCTGGCGGAGCTCAGCGGACGCCTAGCTCCGGTCAGGAACGCACCGATTGAGGTCGTACGGAGCCTTGCGCGGCACGACGACATTGCGGTCGCCGAGCCGATATTGGCCCAGTCGTTGCGCCTTGGTTCAAACGATCTCATTGAAATTGCCAGCACTAAATCACAGGCGCATTTGCTGGCGATCTCTGGGCGGAACCAGCTGGAGCCGTTGGTGACCGATGTCCTGTTGAACCGAGGCGACCAACGGGTCACGCATCGCCTCGCCGGCAACCAAGGTGCGCGCTTTTCCGAACACGGCTTTGCCGCCCTAGTGAGGCTTTCCGAGAGCGACGGGCAGCTGGCGGAAAAAGTTGGGACCCGGCTCGACGTACCGCTGACCCTTTTTCGTCAACTGCTGCTCCGCGCAAGCGAGGCGGTACGTTCGCGCCTCCTGGCGCTGGCGGGCCCGGAAGGCCGCGACCACATTCAGCGTGTTCTTGCAACGATTTCTGAAGCCCTTGACCAGGAGGCCGATGCTCATCGCGAGCACGCCGAGGCGCAAGCCCGCTGGCTGATGCAATCGATGCACAAAAAGAGTCAGCTCAATGAGAGGGCTTTAGTTGACTGCATCAGAGCCAACAAGCACCCGGAGACAATTGCAGCACTGTCACTGCTATGCGCCGCGCCGTTCGAGTTGGTAGCGGATCTTCTGCAGGGCGAACATCGCGAGGCAATTCTCATTCCCTGCAAGGCCGCGAGGCTCGAATGGCCGACAGTTCTCATGCTCCTAAGCAAGTGCCATGCGGCGTCTGACCAAGATCTTGATCAGGCACGTAAGGACTACTTCAAACTAACGCAAAGCAGCGCCCAAAGGGTGCTACGATTCTGGCAAGTTCGCCGTACCACTAAGCCGGACGAGACAGCCGGTCCGTCCGATACGTCACAGCTTCAGTCGACCTAGCGAGCATGCGTACCGAAAACCGCAGAACCGTTCGTCGATCCGTGCGCCAAGGCGCAAGTATGATAGGGATCGACGGCTCGCCGTTGGGCGATAACGGAAAATAAGTTCCCCCCTACTCGGTTAAAATGATGTAGAGGAAGCCCAAGTGCTTAAGCGCCCCTCCGTAAGGCGGATCGTCATTGGAACCGGAACCTCGCATTTACCTCGCGCGAAGCTCCTCTGGCCCTCTCGGCTGCGCCAACTCCTTCTTTGAGGCGCTTGAACTTGCATACAAATTATCGGCGTGCACGCCGTCGTCGCTTCTAGCTCCCTCCGAGATCGAATGCTTGAATACAGGACAATGCTTTGATGCGACTGAAATCCGGTCGTGGTGGGGTCGTCTCGGATGGCCGCTGCCGCCGAAGTAACGGCTCTCAGCGGCCGAGGTTCCGCTTCAGCCAGTAGTCGACTTCATATTGAAACATTTTAGCTTTGTAGTTGGCCTCCGACCAAACGGCTGTGCCGTTTCGACCGTCGAACGCTACTTTGTCGAAGGCCCACAACCCGCAGATTAGAAGTACTAAGAAAAGAACGTGACGCATGCCTAACAGCGTATCTCTTGGAGAGTTACAAAAGCATTTCTCGCCGCAGCACGATTGAGCGTTAAATTAGTTATAGACGTTAATGCTCGATCGCGATGGAATGTACGTTCCTCTTTGCTCGGTTCTGCCCGCCGCACTCATGCCGACGAGGCGATCGCGTGCTCGATATCGCTTGCGGAACAGGAATAGTAGCGCGCGTCGCCGAAGAGCGGCTTGGCGGTGCCGGATACTTCGTCGGCATCGATCTCAGTCCTGAAATGCTCGCCGTTGCGCGTGCGGTAGCGCCGGGCATCGACTGGCGCGAAGGCAACGCCAGCAGCCTGCCTCTCCGCGAGAGAGAGCAATTCGATGTTGTCGTCTGTCGACAGGGACTGCAATTCTTTTCGGACAAGCCTGCGGCAGCAGCGTATCCATCCGGTGAAGGCCGCGGCGAATTGATCAGGTGGCTGGTCCGACCTGTTTCTTCTTGGCGAGACGAGCCTTGGCAGCATTGCGGCGGTTTGCGATCCGGCTGAGTGCATATTTGATTGGCAAGTCATCGAAGGAATTGGGATCGTAGTCGTCGGACCACTCCTTGGCGTCAGTATGATCTGGGTGCCTGGGATCGGCGAGGGCTTCGAGCATTGCATGGAAGCCTGGAATGCCGCCGCAATCCTCGGGCGGCCCATTCTGTTCACCACCAACATAACGCGGATAAGAGCCTCCCGGCTCACCGGGGCGGATGTCGGTCACGGTGAGCCGATGCTCCCAGCCATCACCAAAATCGTAAGTGTAGTCGATGACAGTCTTGTGCGGCGTCAGCACGTCACGCAGGCGAACCTTGCCTGCATCGATGCGAGTCTCGGTTCCCCAGTCCTTGTCCATCGGCAGGCTGTACCTGCGCCGCCCGATGGTGAACTCCCAGAGGTGACAGTCGAACCACCCAATGGCTGCCTGGATGATGTCGTGCAGGACCTTGAGGGTGACAGAGGTCGGCACCTCGACTTGGCGCCAGATCAGCGGATCGCTATGGCACAGCTCGATACGGACGGTGGCGACCTCGTTGACGCTGTCGGACGCAGCGTTTGTCCTTGCTGGGCTCATGCCGCCAATGTGGCAGGCGCCGTGTTCCAGTTCCAGGGCAGCAACTGATCAAGCTTGTGGATGTTGTGGTCATTGATGCGAGCGAGCACATCGGCGAGCCAGGCCTGGGGATCGACGTTGTTAA
>DATJBL010000097.1:0-36119 GCA_035515355.1 Methylocella sp. | reverse complement strand
CTAGGACTTCGATGGTCATGAGCATCAGACTACGGCGATCCATAATCTCTCGACCCATTTGAATTGTTGAACGGCCGCCCCAAACCGGCTAGCGGAGCTAAGAGGCTAGCCGCCCCTGTGACTTTCGCAAGGTGAAGGAGCTAAGAGTTTGTCCTCGCCAGCCCTCTCACCTTGCACCGCCAACGAACGAGGCAACAGATCGCAGGCCCTCCTGTTGATGTGACGTCGCTGCCGGCGGGCATGGCAGGCAGAGCGCACAGCCTGGACATGACCGCATTGTTCGCGCGCCGCGAAAGGGATTGCTATGAGCTATACGGCCGCCACGGCAATGAGCAGCTGGTGCGGATGCTCAAAACGGTCGGCTATGACGTCGGTTTTTGTCGCAGTGAAGGGCAGTATCTCTTTGATCGCAATGGGACGCGATACCTCGATCTCCTGAGCGGTTTTGGTGTCTTTGCCATCGGCCAAAATCATCCGGCAGTCCGGGCCGCGCTTAGGAGCGTGCTCGATAGTGATCTGCCAAACCTGATCCAAATGGATGCGCCAAGGCTCGCCGCAATATTGGCTGACCGCCTGCTCAAAGAGGTTCCCTATCTCGACAAAGCTTTTTTTGCGAATTCAGGAGGCGAGGCGGTCGAAGCCGCCATGAAATTTGCGCGAGCCTCGACCGGCCGTCCGGGCATCGTCTATTGCGATCATGCCTTTCATGGTGTTTCGTACGGTGCTTTGTCCATCAACGGTGGCGAATCATTCCGCAGCGGCTTCGCACCGTTCCTGCCGGATTGCATACGCATCCCGTTCAACGATCTTTCTGCTCTCGAAAATGAGCTGATTGTGGGCAACGTTGCGGCCTTCATTGTCGAGCCGATACAGGGCAAGGGTGTCAATATTCCGGCCGTCGGCTATCCCCAAGGCGCTGCCGAGCTTTGCCGCCGCTATGGCGCGCTCTTCATCGCGGACGAGATTCAGACCGGTCTCGGGCGCACGGGCCGATTCCTTGCGGTCGAGCACTGGAACGTCGAGCCTGACATCGTTCTCATCGCCAAGGCTTTGTCTGGCGGCTACGTACCCGTCAGTGCTGTCCTGCTGCGAAAGCGCATCTTTGACAAAGTGTACGACAGCATGGATCGCGCGATGGTGGCGGTATCCACATTCGCGGAAAACAACCTCGCGATGGCTGCTGGAATTGCGACTCTTGAGGTGCTCGCCTCCGAAAGGCTTGTTGAGAGGGCCGCCAAGACTGGGGACCGTCTCATGCACGCATTTTCGGAGATGATTCCGCGCTACGAACTCGTGCATGAGGTTCGCGGCAAGGGCATGATGATCGCCATCGACTTTGCGCGCCCGCGATCCTTCAAGCTTAGGACGGAGTGGGATCTAATAGAGGCGGTCCGCGAGGGCTTGTTTGGTCAGGTTATTACGATACCGCTTTTTGCCGATCACAAGATCCTGTGCCAGGTCGCCGGCACCAACAGCCACGCGGTCAAGTTTCTGCCGCCGCTGATCATTTCCGATGCCGATTGCGAATGGATCATCAATTCGGTCGAGGCCGTGATTGCGGCGAGTCACCACGTGCCGGGTGCAGCTTGGTCGCTCGGCAAAACTCTTGTTTCAAATTCCCTGCGAATTTGATCGGCGCGATAGTGATTCAAATCGAGTTGAGATTCCCGAATCGCCTGTCAGGGCCGACGTTCGTCGTGCATATTTTCCCCGTTGCAGGCTCCCCCAGGACGCGATCGAATGAAACTGTGCACTTCCGCTCATGGCGCTGAACATAAGTGCCGGCATGGATCGCTTCCAGCAGCTGTCGAGGGCATTCCGGACAAAATATGTTCGTCGCGAGCCTTTCGCAGGCTGTGACCCCCGACCGGACATTAGGCCGGCCCTTAAGCCGTCTGCGCTGGAACAAAAAAGCTTGACTATTCGGTATGTGCAATAAGTGCCGGATCGTTGGGAGCAACTGGTTGATCACGGTCAAGGCTCCGATTGCACCCGCTGCTATTCGGACTGCTATGGCCCACAAACGGTCAAGGCACTCAGCAATGGGAAGAGCACAATGGATATCATGGAGGCTATTTACACGCGGCGTACCGTGCACGAATTCACTGCTGAGTCGGTGGATGGCGCCGCGGTTCAAGCGCCCAGCGCCGTGAATCGGCAACCTTGGTCGTTCGTCGTTGTGCAAGACAAAGCGTTGCTTGCTCGAATATCGCGTGAAGCGAAAGCGCATTTGCTCAGAACCTCACCAGCGGGACTGGTGTCCCACCATTTCGAGGACCTGCTGAGCAATCAGGATTCTGGTATTTTCTATCATGCGCCTGCACTCATTGTGATCTCGACGATGAC
Source organism: Methylocella sp. (assembly GCA_035515355.1). Taxonomy (GTDB): domain Bacteria; phylum Pseudomonadota; class Alphaproteobacteria; order Rhizobiales; family Beijerinckiaceae; genus Methylocapsa. The sequence goes on along the minus strand of DATJBL010000097.1, from coordinate 33,773 downwards.
GGACAGTCCGTGGGCTGTTGACGACGGCTCTTTGGCGGCCCAAAACCTGATGCTGGCAGCGCGTGCTGCTGGGTCAGGAACGTGGTGGGTTGGGTTTGCAAAGGCTTGGCTTGGAACGCCCGAAGTCAAAGCAGCACTCAACCTTCCGGCCGCCTATGTTCCCATTGCTCCCATAATAGTGGGGCATCCGAAATCTGCGCCACCGCCAGTTCCCAGCCATGCCGGACAATAAAGCGAACAATTCAATTCACGAAGTCGCGGTTAGGACTTCCGCACTCACTCGAAAATTTGGGGATCTGATCGCCGTCGATCGAGTGACCCTGACGATCAATCAAGGCGAGATTTTCGGCCTGATCGGCCCCAACGGTGCGGGCAAGAGCACGCTCATCAAAATGCTGACGACGTTGCTTCCACCTAGTTCGGGATCGGCCACGGTTGCGGGGTGCGATATCGTTCGCCAGTCTGCCGAAGTGCGCCGCCACATTGGCTACGTTCCGCAACTCCTGTCGGCGGATGGTTCGCTGACGGGTTACGAAAACTTGCTTCTATCCGCCCGGCTCTACGGCGTTCCCTGGGGAGTACGTGCAGAACGCATCACCAGAGCTCTCGAAAGAACGGGGCTTTCAGAGGCGGCACATCATCTGGTCAGGCACTATTCCGGCGGGATGATTCGGCGGCTCGAAATTGCCCAGAGCCTGCTGCATCGCCCGACTGTGCTGTTCCTCGACGAGCCCACGGTGGGCCTCGACCCCAGTGCTCGGGAAGCGGTGTGGGAACGTGTGCTCGATCTAAGGAACCGGTTCCACCGAACTATGATAGTGACATCGCATCACATGGACGAAATCGACGACTTCTGCGATCGCATTGCGCTCATGGATGGCGGTTGGATTGTTGCTGTCGGCACTCCCGCTGAATTGAAAGCACGTCTGGGACCCGATGCGACACTCGATGATGTCTTCATCCGTCTGGTCGGCGCGACAAGTGAATCTGAAGCCGAGGGAAGCTATGGCGAAGTCAGGCGGGCACGCCGGGCAGCCCGTGAGCATGGTTGACAGGTCTGTTTGTCAAGCGCTCCGCGACTATGCCACCCAGACCTTCGCGGTGGCGGCGGCCGAGGTCCAAAAGCTCTATCACGACCCCTTCGAGCTGTTCACTCGCGCAGTGCAGCCGGTACTGTGGCTGATGCTCTTTGGCGAGGTCATGGCGCGGGTCCACGGCGTCGCACCGGGAGACATTCCCTACCTCGACTTCCTTGCTGCCGGCGTCCTTGCGCAAAGCGCGCTGTTCGTGGCGATATTCTATGGCATCTCTGCGATCTGGGAGCGCGACCTCGGAGTCCTCCAGCGCTATCTTGTCAGTCCGGCGCCGCGTTCGGCCCTGGTGCTTGGTAAGGCGCTGTCGGCCAGCGTGCGGGCCTTATCGCAGGCAGTCATTGTCTACCTGCTTGCGTTGTTCCTTGGCGTCGACATCAGTTTCAACGCCCTGAGTATCATTGGTGTCGTTGCCGTCATCGTGCTCGGCTCGGCGCTGTTCTCGACGCTTTCCCTGATCATTGCGTGCATCGTGAGGACGCGTGAGCGATTCATGGGAATCGGGCAGGTGCTTACCATGCCGATCTTTTTCGCCAGTAATGCCATCTATCCGCTGTCACTTATGCCGGCTTGGTTGCGCGCGGTGTCCCATGCGAACCCGCTAACCTATGAGATCGACGCACTCCGAGCCTTGATGCTGGTGAACGGCACGTCGGATTATGGATTGTTGGTTGATTTCGGTGTTCTGTGGGCTGTAACCGCGGTGCTTACCTCTATTGCCGCAAGAATGTATGGACGCATGGGGTACTGACTGTCATTCCCCGAGCACGCTCTTGGAACGCATCCCGATTGTGGCTACTGGCCCTGAACGGATCGCCGGACGAAGGTGTTGATCGAGATGGTATGTGAGCTGTCGATCCGGATCTTGTCGATCTCCGCGTCCTCGACCTCGAGGTACTGTCCCTTGCCGATCTCGTAGCCCCGGCCAATGTCCTCCTTCTCGACCGCCTCGCCGGTCTCTGCGTCAACGAGCTGCTGCTTCAGCCTGTTCCCGGTCTTCTTATTGATCCGATGGAACGAAATGCGCTCCGACGTTGACGCAGCCGAGTAGAGGGCGATCGGACACGAAACCAGGGACAGCTAAGGTAGCCCTTCCAGGAGGGACACGGGGCCATGGGACGCTCCTGACGCAAGCGGACGCTTTCGGCCTGTGCAGTCCAGGCCGAACAAAATAATTGCAAGCTTTTACAGTCCGCCGAAACCTCTCTTGATTCGGAAACCGATATTACCGCTCCGTCCGGGCGCCCAATTCCGCCTTACGTTTGCGTGTGAAAGCGCGTTCCGACCTCTAGATTTGATCCAGAAGCAAAGCCCACGCGACGAGTCCGAGATTCAAAAGGACTTGGTCTTGTCGTGTGACCGCCTCTACTCGTTCATAGTCAAATAAAGCCACGCTCATCGATTGGGAGATATGTCGTGGCGCAACAGATTGAAACCCTCCTCACCCCTATCCAGGCGGCGGCCGTCCTCCAGGTCAAGACGAACACGCTCGCCAAGTGGCGAGTCATCGGCGAAGGCCCCGCCTTCATTCATATCGGCCGCGCGGTGCGTTACAGCGCCCGTGAACTCACACGCTTTATCGAGCGCCAGACGCGCCGCTCGACGTCGGAGAAGTAAGTTGTTGGGTGCTGGCCTAGGGTTGGAAATAATGACCCATCCTCGTCAAGCGCTATACATGATAGTATACTTATATATTATTTAATTAGGATGCTTACAGATAATATCAGGCGATGATACTACATTGACAGTTTCCTAATATTCATGGATATATACCTCAATCCATCCCCATCAACTTCCAGCCAACGAAGGCGCTTCGTATGTCTGCCCAGCCCTCTCTCGCCGAGCCCTCTCTTGCGGACGCGATCCGCTTGCTCCAGGCGTCGGACGTTCCGAAATCCAAGATTAGCCACTGGTGCTGCTCGATCCGAGCCGTTGCCGCAGCCCTCGGCCTGCCGCCCGAAAGTCTGGTCGCCCGCGGGCAGGCCCTTGCCCATCGTATGAACCAGCTGCATCACGCGCGGGCCGGAATGGCCGAAAAGACCTTGAAAAACCATATCTCCAACCTGAAGGCCGCCTTGCGCCACCTCTCCGGCGATAAGACGATCCCGGCGCGCGGTACGCCGCTCGCGCCGGAATGGGCGGAGCTGCGCAAACTCGTCGGACATGAGATGAGCCGCTACCATCTCACTGGTCTCATGCGCTTTGCCACCGGGCAGGGGCTGCCGCCGGACGCTGTCGATGACGCCTTTGTTACGAGGTACATGAGTTACAGAGGCGGCGTTCTGATGCAGGATGCCTCGCCGCGGATCCAACGGAGCGTTGTCCGCGCCTGGAATGCCTGTGTCGATGATCACGCCATATGGCCGCGGACCAAATTGGCGCCGGCGCCGCTCGGCGGCACACCGCCCTTATCCTGGGATGAATTTCCCCAAAAGCTGCGCGCTGAAATTGATCAATATCTCAAATCCCTGCAAACGATTCGAAGGAAGCCTGACGGGACCCGCCGCCGCCTTTCCAAACTCTCGACGGTCGAGACGCGCTTTGCCGAACTCCAAGCTTTTGCACGCCGCGCCGTCGCGCTTGGGGTTCCGATCGACTCACTGACGTCGTTTCGGGCCTTGCTCGATCCCGATCTCGTCGAAAAGGTCGTCGACGATTACTGGCAGGATGAACGTCCAAAAACCTATGTTATCGATCTCGGTTGGCGCTTGCTTTCCGTCGCCCGCGACTCGGGCGCTTTGAATGCCCTGGAACTTGCCCGGCTTGACGATCTTCGGGCTGCCCTGGAGGAGCATCGCGAGACTGGCCTGACGCCGAAGAACAAACGCGTCGTTCATGCCATCCTGAGCGGAAAAGTCTGGGATAAGGTGGTTGAGCTGCCCGAGCGCCTGTTAGGCGAGGCGAGGAAGACGCTCCCCCATGCGCCGCAGCGGGCCTCCCTCTCGGCTCAGATCGCGATCGGGATCGCGGTCCTGACCTTTGCGCCGGTCCGCATCAGCAATCTTGCCGGCATCCGCATCGACACGCATTTGACGGAGCCCGCCGGACTTGATGGCAATTATCTGCTTTCGATCCCCGCGCACGAGGTTAAAAACAAGGTCGACTTGGAATTTCCCTTTGATGCCAAACTGACGAAACTGATCGACATTTACATTCGCGAGTTTCGACCGCATCTCGCCGATTCGACGGCCAGCAAGCAGCTCTTTCCGGGTGTCCGCAAAACGATGCGCGCTATTAATAGCTTTGGTGTCCGAATCGCCCGGACGATGGAGGAACACATCGGAATTCGCATCACCTGCCACCAATTCCGGCATGCGACGGCGGCGATTCTCCTGCGCAATGACCCAGGGAACTACGAATTGGTGCGCCGAGTCCTCGGCCACAAAAGCATCAAGACGACGCAGGATTTTTACATCGGCCTCGAAACCCTCGAAGCGAACCGGTACTACGGAAAGATCCTCCGCGGCGAAATCGACCGCCGATCTCGCGCGGCGGAGTTCCCAGGATGCTGAAATCCCTCCCCTTCAGTGATTGGCCAAAATCGGACCGTTTGGCCTGGGAGGCGGCCTGCCGCCCCGCCGTCCGCTTGCGGCGCGGCGGCTCCGCCTCTCCTCTGGTTTCCAGCACCCGCGACGACCTCCGCAAGCGCTATGGATATTTTCTGACCTTTTTGAAGGACCGCGACCGATTCCTTCCGGATGCATCCTGCGCTTCCCTCGTGATCCCAGAAAACGTCGGCGCATTCGTCTCTTCGATGCGGGGCGCATGGTCGGCGACCACGCTCGTCATGACGATCTACAAACTCAAGCAGATCGCGCGTCACTTGGCACCATCGGCGGACTTCAAATGGCTTTCCCTCATCGCCGGCGACCTTAAAGCAGAAGGGGGTCCCGTTAAGCAGCGGCCTATCGTCGATGCTTCCGATCTCGTGATCGCTGGACTTGCCCTCGTTCAAAAATATAGCGCGCGCGAAGGACCGATGGATCTCGAGACGGCACTCAAGATCCGCAATGGCTTGATGGTCGCCCTGCTGGCTTCCTGCCCGATCCGCGCCAAGAATCTCGCTGGTCTGACGCTCAGGAAATCCTTCCGATTTTTAGACTCATGCTGGTGGATCGACCTGCAAGGCAGTGAAACGAAAAGTGGACGCCCCGACATGCGGATGCTTCCCGAATTTTTAAATCCTTCCCTGGAACGCTATCTCTTCGAAGCAAGGCCTCTCCTTCTCAGCCGCCCCAATCCGCGAGCGGGCGCCGGCCAAATCACGACGCGCGATATCATTCCTGCCGACAAATCAGATGCCGCGAGCGCTGCACCTCAGAGTGGGGCGGCCGCCTTGGCGAGTGTGAACGTCGCCTCGATTCCGGACAGGGTTATCGAATCGGCCGATCTTTCGGGGCCGCTTTGGATTTCGCGATACGGCAACCGTCTGACCCAATCCAGCATTTCCAAGGTCATGCCGTCGGTCACGGAAGCCACCCTCGGCACTGCCATCTCTCCGCATGGCTTTCGATATGCCGCCGCCACAACAGCGGCGTGGAAGGCCGGCAACAAGCCGCATCTCGCCTCTGGCATCTTGCAGCACCACGACCGGCGCATAACCGATGCCAGCTATATTCGAGCGACGTCATTCGAAGCCGCACTAAAGCTCGGTGAGATCCTGAGGCGCGGTTAGCGGCTTGTTGGGCCGGAGCTCAAGCATTTTCCGTACGGATTCGCCGACTAACGGGCGTGGCGACATGGTGGCGACAATCTCATTTCCAGTCACTCTCACTTGAATCCGTTAATAGAATTTTCTCAATATTGCTAAGAGCTTGTGTGGCGCGCCCGAAGAGATTCGAACTCCTGACCCCTAGATTCGTAGTCTAGTGCTCTATCCAGCTGAGCTACGGGCGCCTCTGCGGCAACACTCCTTGCCGAGGCCCGGCAGGCAAAAATGCCAAAGGGTCCCACGCAAGTGTGTCACTATGCCAAAATCAGCGCGAGGCTTAACTGCTCGCCGCCGCCCTGGCAACCCGAAAATCCGCAGTGCCTAGGTTTTATTCATCCGCGCTCCCGCCCCGGGCTATTGCGGCAAGGTTATCCGAAAATTCGCCCCGGTCTGCCCCTCCTCGCTTGAGGCAAGCATGATGGCGCCGCCATGGCCACGCACGAGATCAGCCGCAATCACAAGGCCAAGGCCTGAGCCGCCCGCCCGGCTGGTATTGAACGGGGTAAAAAGCTGCGCCCGCGCCTTTGCTGGCACGCCTGGCCCCGTATCGCTGACTTCGATCACAGCGTGATCTTCAAGCCGGCTCGCAACTTCAATCCGCGCAGGCCTTCCCGCCCCCAGCTTGGCAGTTTCAAGAGCTTCGACCCCATTGCGAATGAGGTTCATGAGCACACGAAACAATTGCTCCCGGTCCGCCACGATCTCGAACTCAGGAGAAACCGCATTGACGAATTCGATCTCGCTTGATGCTTCGAGCGCTGCCATTTCCATGACCTCGGTCACAAGCACGCGCAAAAAAAAGCGCTCGGGCTTCGGGGGATCATCAACGGCACGGCCATAGGTCAAAGTCGCTTGACAGAAACGGATTGCTCGGTCGAGCGTGGCAACGAGTTTGGGGGCAATCGCTTGCGCCACCGGGTCGATCACAACATCGGCAAGACGGTCCGAAAGCAATTGCGCCGAGGCAAGCATATTGCGCAGGTCGTGGTTGATCTTCGCCACCGCGAGGCCAAGCGCTGCAAGGTGCTTCTTCTCATTCAACTCGCGCACCAAAGCGTCCTGCATAATGGCAAGCTCCTCCTCCGCATGGGCGATTTCGTGGCTGCCGCAGGATGGAGTGACGACGCGGGCGACCTTTTGCGGGTCGGCACCGAAATTGATGATGCTGGTGGTCAGCCGCCGGACAGGGCGGAGCACCATGATGTGAATTGCCATTGTGGCAAGGCTTGCCACAATGGCCGACATAATGAGAGTGAACCCTAGCAGCCGGAAGGAGTAGACCCGCAGGGCTCTCGTCAGCGGTCCCTCGTCCATCGTGATCGCGATGGACTCGCCCCCCATGGGTGCTTCGCCAATAACCGTGATGAAGCGTCCCGGCGGCGCCGTCAGACTGGCGATTGCCGCGGGCGAAGGCAAGAAGGCAGGCTCGCGCAGATCATAAAGTTCATCGACTTTGCGCGGCAGCTCGGAGGAAGCGAGAATTCGCTTCGTGCCATGCTTGCTGAGAACGATGACGCGAGCGCCGACACTCTCCAGCAGTTGCTGCTTCAAGTCCGGCGGCACCATGGCCTGCGGTGCAGCATCGAGCACGAGCGCAGCCGTGTAAGCAGCACTGAGCCGGTTTCGCAGCCAGTTATAGCGAGCCGTATCAATGGCCGGAATATAGATCATCGCGGCCGCAATAATGACGAAAATGGTGACAAGGACGAGCACCCGTGTCGCCAAACCAAAGCGGATCGGCCGGAGATTTTTCCGCGCAAGACGTTCGCTTGACGATGCGAGGCCACTGCCCGGAGGCATCACGAGATCACTCATGGCAACCCCTCTCGCAACCAACGCAGGAATCGCAGCATTTGTTGCGTCAGTGAATAGCCAAGCCGGTTGGCTGGAAACATTATCGCCGCGCGCCGTGCCGCGTCACCGAGAGCTGGATAGGAAACCATCATAGAGGCGATATCCCTCGCGGTCACGCCCTTCGATATGGCGAGCGCGCAGAGATTGATCAACTCCTCCGCCCCAGGCCCGACAATTCCGGCGCCGAGGAGGGTCCCTCGCCGGCTGGCGAGAAGTTTGACGTGCCCGGCGGGCCGTTGTTCGATCTGAGCGCGCTCGGTCTCCGCGAACGGCCAACGGAGCACATGAATACGGCGATACTCCGCACGGGCCCGCGTTTCCGATAAACCTGTAACGGCGATCGGAGGGCAGGTCAAAATGACCCGGGTGGCCGGTTGGGTCCGTATTCTCACGCCGGGCAAGCCGAGAATGGCGCCCAGGACAACCGAGGCGTGCTGCTCCGCCGCGCCATCATACTGTGCACCCCTGACGACCGTGCCGAGGGCGTGGATGCGCCGGTTGCTGGTGGCAAAACCAGCGCGCGTCTTGATTCCCTGTTCGTCGTAGCGCACCTTCGCCTCGGCAAGCCCAAGCCCTTCAACGACAGGGGCGCAACCGGCCGCGACCCAGATATGCGAACCCGTGATCGGCTTTTCGTGCCCGGCGGCGGCGACAAAGACGCAAACGCCCTCGCCACGCGGCTCGATCCGGGTGATCCTTGTCCCTTCATGAATGACGATGCCATCGCGGGCGAAGGCGGCGCGCACAGGCGCGGCAAGTTCTTCATCTTCGGAGGAAAAAAGCTTACTTTCCAAAATTACAATCACAACGCTCCCGATGCGGCGCATCGCTTGGGCGAGCACGAGCCCTTCGGGATCCGCCCCGATGATAATGAAACAGCGGGGTGGTTGAGAGAGCGCGCAAAGCGCGGCGCAGTCGAACGGCCGCACGAGATCGAGCCCAGGGATCGGCGGGCTTTTCTCGACGGCTCCGGTGGCGACAACGAAACGCCGTGCCTTGATTTTCAACCCGCGCGCTTCACACGTGTCGGGACCAGTGAAACGTCCCGCCGCGCGAATCACCCTGATATTCAATGCCTCAAGGCGCGACTGGGTATAATTTGGCCCAATCGCCGCAACCACGGAAGCAATATGGTCGCGGATACGCGCGAAATCGATTTCTGTCTCTTTCGCTCCCACGCCCAAATCTGTGACCTTGCCTATGGCTGCAAGCAAGGCGTTGCGCGGAACACTATGCGTCAGCCTGCGGCCGCCCAGCGAGGCTTTTTCGATGAGCACGACGGAGAGGTCGCAAGCCGCCGCGCCGAGCGCAAGTGAAACACCACCGGCGCCGCCGCCAAGGATGCATAAATCGGGCGTTAGATCGGTGCTCATCCCCTGACATCATCCTCGCTGTAGTCGCGTGGGGCCTTCGAACTGCTTCGGGGCGCGGCGGCGGCGCGGCCCCGGGCAGAATAGCGGTACGGTCCGGCGAACTCGACGGACAAATCCCCTGAGTGCGACGATTTGCAGCACCTTCCTGCGCAACGACCCATTTTGCGGCTGAGAGACACCGGCTTCACTGTTGAAAAACACCTGGCCGCCGAGGCCAGGGCGGGGGGTGCCAGCTCGTTTGCAATCATGCTATTGGCTGCGCGCAACTTCATTCGCTGGGTGTTCTTGGGGGATATTTATGCATATTGCAATGATTGGCTCCGGCTATGTTGGGCTTGTGTCGGGCGCCTGTCTCGCGGATTTTGGGCATACCGTCGTCTGCATCGACACGGATGCCCAGAAAATCGAGGCTCTGAAGGTCGGCAAGATGCCGATCTTCGAACCCGGCTTGCAGGATCTCGTCGGGAACAATGTCCGCCAGCATAGGCTCTCCTTTTCGACCGATCTTGCTGGCGCGGTCGCGGGTTGCGAGGCGGTCTTCATTGCGGTCGGCACACCGTCACGCCGCGGCGATGGTCATGCGGATCTTTCCTTTGTTTACCAAGCGGCCCGCGCGATTGCCGCGAGTCTTGACGGGTTTACCGTGGTCGTAACCAAATCGACGGTGCCTGTTGGCACTGGCGATGAGGTCGAGCGCATCATTCGCGAAACCCGGCCAGACGCCGATTTCACGGTCGTGTCCAACCCCGAATTTCTGCGAGAGGGGGCCGCCATCGACGATTTTAAGCGGCCGGACCGCATTGTGATCGGTGTCGAGGATCAGCGCGCGGAAGCTGTCATGAGGGAAATCTACCGGCCTCTTTACCTAAATCAGGCGCCTTTTCTTTTTACGACCCGCCGGACATCCGAACTGACGAAATACGCGGCCAATGCTTTCCTCGCGACAAAAATCACTTTCATCAATGAAATCGCCGACCTCTGCGAGAAGGCGGGGGCGAATGTGCAGGACGTGGCACGCGGCATTGGCCTTGACAAGCGGATCGGCCCCAAATTCTTGCATGCGGGACCGGGCTACGGGGGCTCCTGCTTTCCGAAGGACACCCAGGCGCTGATCAAGACCGCTCAGGATCATGGCACGCCCGTCCGCATCGTCGAGGAAGTCGCGGCGGTCAATGATCAGCGCAAGCGCGCGATGGCGCGCAAGGTTTTGGCCGCTTGTGGGGGGTCGGTGCGCGGCAAGACGATTGCTGTGCTCGGCCTCACCTTCAAACCGAACACCGACGACATGCGTGATTCGCCGGCGATTTCGATCATCACCGCCCTTCAGGACAACGGTGCCCGGATCCATGCCTTCGATCCCGAAGGGATGGATCAGGCGCGCCTCGTTCTCGATGACCTCACTTTTTTCTACGATCCCTATTCCTGCTGTGAAAAAGCCGACGCCCTCGTCATCGTGACCGAATGGGACGCGTTTCGCGCGCTTGATCTCGACCGTGTTAAAGCCGCGCTTCTGGCGCCGGTCATGGTCGACCTCCGCAACATTTACGATCCGGCGGATATGGCCAAGCATGGCTTCGCCTACACCGGCGTCGGGAGGGGTGGCCGTTAGGGCGAAAGCGCGGCCTCATAACTCGAGGAGGCTGCTTCGCCGGGCAAGAAGCAAAAGCGGACCGCCAATCTCTTCCCATCACAGTCGCTTCCGCTTGGCGTTGGCCGCTTCGGAAGAGCCGACTGGAGCGCGCGCGCCGCATCGCGCGCTCGTTTGAATCGAGAGCGAAAGCGGAGCCAAAACCGGAACGTGCCGGCTAGGTCATGGCGCCTATTGACAAACCTTTATTCCATAGAACTAGTAGATACAGCCATAAGGGGCACCGCCTTGAGAAAAACTGGAACGGATAGGCTGCATGAGAACCGCGAGGTTTCGTTCGATCGCCGGCCATTTCACCAGTGTGGGCGTTCGGACCTTTATGACGAGTGTGGCTTTCTCGTGCTTTGGCCTATCTGCTGCCGTTCCCTCCTTTCCCGCGAGGAGCGAGGAGGTCAAGCTTCTTAACGTCTCCTATGACCCCACCCGGGAGCTTTATACCGACATCAACGCTTTGTTCGCGGAAAGCTACAAAGCCCGCACCGGCGTCAGCGTGGCCATAGAGCAATCCCATGGCGGATCGAGCAAGCAAGCCCGTGCGGTCATCGATGGACTGAAAGCTGATGTCGTAACCTTGGGCGCCGGCTCGGATATCAGCGTGATCGAGCACGCGGGCTTGATCAAACCCGGCTGGCAGGAACAACTACCTTACAATTCTTCCCCTTACACCTCCACGGTCGGTTTTCTCGTCCGCAAGGGAAACCCAAAGAACATCAAGGATTGGAAGGACTTGACCCGGCCCGACGTGCAGGTGATCGTCCCCAATCCCAAGACGGGCGCTGCGGCACGCTGGGCATTCCTCGCACTTTGGGGCGCAACAGCCCACGCGACAACTCATGATCTCTCAACTCTGAGGGGGCTGGAGGAAGCGCAGGCCGCAGCGCGTCAAGCGAGGGAATTCCCCATTTATCAAAATGCCGAGGCCCGCGCGGTGATCGAAAAGTTTTACAACAACAACGTCCCCATTCTCGATACGGGCGCCCGGGGGGCGACCGTCACTTTCGCCCAAAAGCAGCTGGGCGACGTTCTGTTGAACTGGGAAAATGAACTTTGGCTCGCACTCGACGAATTCGGCAAGGACAAGTTCGAGATCGTCTACCCTTCAACCAGCATTCTTGCTGAACCACCCGTGGCGGTCGTCGACGCGGTTGTCGACAAAAAAGGCACTCGTGCGGCGGCGGAATCCTATCTGAAATTTCTTTACACGCCCGAGGCGCAGGAGGCGGCAGCGCAGCTTCACTACAGGCCGCGCGATGTCGAGACCCTAAAGAAATACAGCGCCGAGCTGCCCCCCATCCCGCTTTTCACCATCGACGAAACCTTTGGCGGATGGGAGAAGGCGCAGCAGGCATTCTTTTCCGACGGCGCCCTCTTCGACCAGCTCTACAGGCCCGCCAAATGACTGAGGTAGACCGCCTTCCTCCAGGACCGCCGGCGGCCCAACTGCTTCGCCCGCCCCCCCGTCCGTCGCGCCTTCTTCCAGGTCTGCCGCTGACCCTAGGTTACACCGTGTTTTATCTGTCCGTGCTGGTTCTCCTTCCGCTCGCTGGCATGGTTTTCAAAACGATGCAGCTGAGCTGGGGCGAGTTTTGGCAAACCGTCACCGATCCGATCGTCGTCGCTTCCTATAAGCTCACCTTCACCGCCTCGGCGATCGCAGCGGCGGTCAATGCTGTCTTCGGGCTAATTATTGCCTGGGTGCTGGTGCGCGAGCCTTTTCCGGGACGCCGCTTCTTCGACGCGCTGATCGACCTGCCTTTCGCACTGCCGACCGCGGTCGCCGGCCTGACATTCAGTTCTCTTTACTTAGCGGATGGCTGGATCGGCGGCTTCGGCCATCATCTCGCGGGCTTCGTAAACCTGCTCGCCAGGATTGCCGGAATTGGCGAGATGATGTCCGCCGATGCCTTATCGTGGTTGAATTTCCCCTATTCGAACACGAATTCGGGCATCGTGCTTGTTCTTATTTTTGTTGGGCTTCCGTTCGTCGTGCGCACGGTTCAGCCGGTGCTGCGGGAGTGGGACACGGAAAATGAGCACGCCGCGTTGAGCCTCGGCGCCAATCAGTGGACGATCTTCCGGCGTGTGATTTTTCCGGAAATCTTTCCGGCCTGGATCAGCGGTTCGGCTTTGGCCTTTGCCCGCGGGATCGGCGAATATGGCTCCGTGATCTTCATCGCCGGAAATATTCCCGGCAAGTCGCAGATCGCGCCTTTGCAGATCGTCACCAAGCTCGACGACTTCCGCACCGCGCAAGCCACCGCCATCGGTGTTGTGCTGCTGTTCTTCTCGCTTCTTGTCCTTCTCGGCATCAATGGAATTGAATGGTGGGCCCGCCGCCGGGAACGAGCGGCTTAGACGGGGCGGAGTTCCAAGAGCGCCAAAGGATGGATTATCGGAATGAGGACTGGCTGATGGCAGGAGCGCCGTTGCAACATCCGGTCGCCGGGAGTGCGAGCAAGCCAGCGCCGCCGAGCCATCCGCTGGTCCGTCGCATGGCGATCGCGACGACGGTCGTCTTTCTCACGATCTTCATCATCGTCCCGGTGGTGAACGTATTCGCCCAGGCTCTTTCCAAAGGATTCGATGCCTATGTCAGCGTCTTTTACGCCGCAAGCCCGCCGGCGGTCGGCACCCCGTTAAACCCGGCCGAGCGGCGCAAACTCGCCGCGCGACGCAGTCAGGTTGAAAAAAATTGGAGTTCGATCCGGCTGAGCATGGGCATCGCCGCCATCATCGTTCCTCTCAATATTGCGTTTGGGCTCGCGGCCGCGTGGTCGATCGCAAAATTCCGCTTCAAGGGCCGCTCTCTCTTGATCACTTTGATTGACCTCCCCTTCTCCGTCTCGCCTGTGATCGCGGGCCTCGTTTTCGTTCTGCTGTTTGGCCGAAGCGGCATTTTTGGTTCTTGGGCTTCGAATTGGACTTGGCCAGATCCGCTTTCGCTCCACTGGCGCGGCTTTGCGCAAGGCTGGTGGCCACTCGAATTCACCCAGAGTTTCACCGGGATCATCTTCACCCCCCTGGCGATCGCGCTCGCTTCGATCTTCGTCACTTTTCCTTTTGTCGCCCGTTCGTTGATCCCGCTCATGGAAACCCAGGGGTCCGACGAAGAAGTGGCCGCCCTCTCGCTTGGGGCCTCAGGCTGGCGCACCTTCCGGACGGTCACCTTGCCGAATGTGAGATGGGCGTTACTTTACGGCGTCATTCTCTGCACCGCACGGGTATTTGGCGAATTCGGGGCGGTCTCCGTCGTCTCGGGACACACCGACGCCAACGATACGATGCCCCTGCGCATCGAGAAATTGTGGAACGAATACAACAATCAAGCAGCCTTTAGCGTCGCATCATTGCTTGCCCTTCTGGCGGTTGTCACGCTCATCGTGCAGGCGCTGGTCGAGCGCAAAACTGGCAGGGATGCGATCTCCGTGGTCGAAGGAGAGGGAACACCATGAGCATCGAGGTTTGCGGGATCAGCAAAAGCTTCAATCAATTCAAAGCGCTCAGAGATATTAATTTCAAGGTCCAGTCGGGCGAACTCGTCTCCTTGCTTGGGCCGAGCGGCTCTGGGAAAACGACACTTTTGCGGGTGATCGCGGGCATGGAAGCCGCCGATCCCGGCAGCGGGCCGATCCTCTTCGACGGCCGCGACGTTTCCACCGAGGGGGTCGGAAAACGGCGCATAGGATTTGTCTTCCAGCATTACGCCCTTTTCAAGCACATGAGCGTCTTTGAAAACGTCGCTTTCGGTCTGCGGGCGAAGCCATGGCGGCAACGGCCAGGCGAAGCAGACATCCGCGCTAAGGTTGGCGAGCTTCTGCAACTTGTCCAACTGCAAAACTTTGCACGGCGCTATCCATCCCAGCTCTCCGGCGGTCAGAGACAGCGAGTAGCGCTCGCCCGCGCGCTTGCTGTGGAGCCGCGCGTGCTGTTACTCGACGAACCGTTTGGTGCCCTCGACGCAACAGTCCGCCGCGAGCTGCGGCGGTGGCTCCGCAAATTGCACAGCAAGATCCAAGTGACAACCATCCTCGTCACCCACGACCAGGAAGAAGCACTCGAGGTCTCCGACAGGGTTGCCGTCATGAATGAGGGGCGAATCGAACAATTCGCGGCGCCGGAGACGATCTACGAGAACCCCGCCAATCCATTCGTCTTCAAGTTTTTGGGCAGCTACAATCTCTTTCATGCGCGCAAGGAAACCACCGGCGATGCGGCGCACGAGGCAGCTTCTTCCGATGCGGGCGTGACGTTCGTTCGCCCTCACGACATTGAGATCCGGCGTGAAAATCCAGATGGCTACGGCATCGCGGCCAAAATCAACCATATTGGATTTGCTGGATCCCTGGTCAACATCGAACTCGCGCGCATTGATGATGAGGCGGTTGTCGATGCGGCTCTTCCCGCGCATGCTTACAGGGACCTTGGCCTAAAACCCGAGGACAAGGTTTTCATAAGGCTGCACAATACGCGGTCGTTCGACGAAGATTACTCTATTTAGTATTTAGTTAACTCTATTTGACCCCGAAAATCTGCGCCCGCGTTCCCGGCGATAACCAGCGCAATCGCCGGCTGGAAGGCTAAGGCTGTTGCGCCTTGCCCGCCAACGCCTTACCCAGGCGACGATCCTCGGCAAAAGCCAGTGCAGGTTCGCTCGCTATTGCTTGATGGTTCCGACGGCATCTTTCCAAGCAGCCTCGGAGATAGCGGTCCGCAGGCAGCGTGCGAGCACCTCGTATTTTCCGCGCTCGGATTGGCCGGCAAGCTTCACGCACGCCTCACGCTCTGATTCTGGTGTGCGGGCCCATGAACCTGTGACTTCGGCGCGATAGTGGGATTCAACATCCTGACAGAGAGCCAGAGGCCGCGGGTGGCCCGCGAACAATGAGCATGACTTCTCGATGGAGAAGTCCGGCAGTTCCATCGGCGCCGGGTCAGCCAATGCCGGAGCGGCGATCGCCATCAGGGTGGCAAAGAACATCAATCTTATCATTGCTAGCCTTCTCACGAAATTTTCATTCCGCACAAGTGGAAGAAATCACCATCTCCCCGATATCACCATCTCGCCAATAAATGGCTAAAATTGAGTCTTTTGAGCGCTCCACGCTTTTTTTACACACCGGTGTCGCCTTTGGGACACAATGCCGCCAGGGATGGCATCGGCTCCAACGATGACAGCGCCGAGTCATTCGCAAGCTACTTCAAGATAAACCAGGGACACCGAAGATGGACAACTTCAGATGGAGGTTTTCGCCAGTATTTTATCGACAAAGCTCGACTGTCAATGCTCCAAATGGGTAAGCATTGAGCTCAATTATACGATCCTACCGGCTCTCCCTTATGGTTTGACCTTTTGCGAGTGAATTTTGGAATCCACTCAATCAAAACGGTCCGTTGGAAGTATTGTTAACCAAGTGCAAAGGACGTTTGAACGGATGCTCTAACTGTTCCCGTCTCCCCAACGGCCAATCCCGGTCCCCTTCCCGCCGCAAGTTGTGCACAAGCGAGAACAGTATCTTTGCTGCACGCGCCTTCCCTTTTTCGAAACCGCGAGGTTCTCACCCGCTCGCGCAAAAGCGCCACGGTTCGAACGCTGATGCAGGATTGCTGACTGGAGCACATCGGCTATGTCAGATAGAGGGGCCCCTCTTCTTTCTTCGCTGGCAAGAGACTACATTGCCCCGCACCAAGCTAGTTTCGCTGGGGCGTGCCGGTGCCGGAAGCAGCCGCGAAGGACATTCGAATGAATCAACAACTCGCGCAAAAAGAGGGCTCCCCGGCAGCAGCGCATCCTGAGGGAGACGAACAGCTCGGATCCCGAAAAATTGCCTTCGCCGGCATGGCTCTCGGGTCACTTGGGGTCGTGTTCGGTGACATTGGCACGAGCCCCCTCTACGCGCTGCGGGAATCGCTCGCCCATGTTAAAGCTGCGGGCCTGACCGATGCCGGGATCATTGGCACAGTCTCCCTGCTGGTGTGGGCGCTGTTCTTTACCGTGACGGCGAAATACGTGCTGTTCCTCATGCACGCCGATAACAAGGGTGAGGGGGGCATTCTGTCGCTGATGGCGCTCGCCCAGTCGGCACTTGGCCACGCCATGGCACCGGTCTTCTTCCTCGGCGTCGCCGGGGCAGCGCTGTTTTCCGGCGACGCAATCATCACACCGGCAATATCGGTGCTTTCAGCCCTCGAGGGACTCGAGCTCGTCACGCCAATTTTTTCGCCCTACATCCTAATCCTCACCATCATCGTCCTGATATCACTCTTTTGGGCACAAAGACGCGGAACTGCACGGGTCGCTGCCTTCTTCGGCCCCATCATGGCGATGTTTTTTCTGACGATCGGGATCTTGGGGGCTATGCATATCGGCGATGCGCCGCGCGTGCTCCTTGCCTTTAATCCCATCCTTGGTCTCAAATTTCTGTTCAGCCACGGCCTTCTTGGGATCGTCGTCCTCGGCTCTGTATTCCTGGCAGTGACAGGTGCCGAGGCGCTTTACGCTGATATGGGCCATTTCGGCCGCGCGCCCATCCAGAGTGTTTGGATCCTGTTCGTGCTTCCAGCTCTCAGCTTGAACTACCTCGGCCAAGGCGCGTTGGTTCTCGCCAATCCGGAATTCGTGGAAAATCCGTTTTTCCTCCTCGCGCCGCATTGGGCGCTTCTGCCCCTCGTGATCCTTTCCACAATCGCGACCGTCATCGCGAGTCAAGCCGTCATTACGGGTGCGTTCTCACTCGTGCGCCAGGCGATCCAGCTCGGGCTGCTGCCGCGGATGCTCATTTTGCACACCTCGGAGACGCAGGAAGGCCAGATCTTTCTGCCGCGCATCAATCGCCTGCTCTTGATTGGCGTTCTAGCGCTGGTGCTTGTCTTCAAGAGTTCGAGTTCGCTGGCGTCGGCCTATGGCATTGCAGTGACCGGCACTATGGTTGCGACCACCGCACTCGCTTTCGTCGTCGTGTGGAAATGCTGGCGGTGGCCGGTTTGGCTAGCAGGAACGTTCGTTTCCGGCTTTCTTGCCATTGATTGCGCTTTCCTCGCCGCCAATCTCATGAAGATCGTGGAAGGCGGCTGGGTGCCACTCATGATTGGCGGCTGCTCAATGGTGGTCATGTGGACCTGGGTTCGCGGCACAAGGCTGCTTACGCAAAAATTCCGCCGCGATTCAATCCCGACGCCCGATCTCATCCGAATGCTGGAGACATCGAAGCCAATGCGGGTGGCAGGCACGGCTGTTTTCCTGACAAGTTCCCCCGAGATAGCGCCTTCCGCGCTCATGCATAATCTCAAACACAACAAAGTCCTCCACGAGCGGGTTTGGATTTTGTCGGTATTGACCGAAGATACGCCACGGGTTCCCGCTAGCAAGCGCTTTCAAATCGAAAAGCTTTCCGAGGATTTCACCCGCGTGATCCTGCATTATGGTTATATGCAAAGTCCGCGTGTTCCGGCGGCGCTCGCCTCCCTGCGCAAGGCGGGTTTAAAATTTGATATTATGACGACCTCATTCTTTCTCGGCCGCTGGACGATCAAGCCTGCTCCCAATTCGGACATGCCGGTTTGGCAGGACCGGCTCTATATCGCCCTATCGAGACAAGCCACGAATGCGACTGACTTCTTCTCAATTCCGTCTGATCGCGTCGTCGAACTCGGCGCCCAGGTCACGGTCTGACGTCAGCTCTTCGTAGCTCACCTAATGCTATATCGGATGGGGACGGTGAGACTGACGCTCGAACCCATGTCGGCCGGCAAGGGCTGGCCGCTCGCATGCCGCGCCATGTCAAGGGCGGCTTGGTCGAGTGTGGACGAACCCGAGCTCCCGATGATCCGGGCGGACACGACATGCCCGCCGCGATCGATGACAAGGGCAAGACGCACGGTCCCTTGCTCGCCCCGCGCCCGCGCCGCTTCCGGATAATGCTTGGCCCAGCTCAAGGTAGCCGCCCAGGAGCTGCGCCAGGCCGCCGCCGCCGCCGCATTCGGTGCACGCGAGGATGCCGTCTCGGAGGCCGCCGCCGCGCGCGGCGGCGCGCTGGTGCGCGGCGCGGGCGGCTGATGCACCGGCTTCACCACGGCTTTTGGTTCCTCCTTCACGATCTTCTTCGGTTTGGGCTTCGGCTTCGGCGCCGTCAGAACAACGTTCGGCTTGGCAACCGGGGGAAGCTCCGGAACCTGGATCGTCTGCTGTTGCTCAGCCGTCTCGGGCTGAGCCTCCGTCATTTGGGGTCCTGGCGTCGCTTCCGGCAACGTATCGCTCGGCGGTGCGACATCCATCGGCGCGAGCTCGATCATGATCGCCGCCGGAGGCTCACCAGCTGCGTTCCGCTCGCGGACGTGGATGAGCCAAAATATGACCGCCGCGTGGATAAGAAGGATCGCGGCGGCGGCAAAGATCCACCGCCGCAGAAACGGCTCATCGTCCGAAGACAATACCGTCTTGGCGACCGTCTCGGCGACGGGGCTTGCGGATGTCACGGCTTTCCCTCTGACGGGCTGCTCCCACTCAGGGAAGGTGCGGGTTCCGCCTTTGCCGGCGCGGGCGCGTTCGCCGCGGGTGCCGCCTCCATGCCAACAAGGCCGATCTTCAAATAGCCCGCGCCGCGTAAGAGGTTCATGAGTTCCATGACGTCGCCATAGGAGACGGCGCGGTCAGCCCGCACAAAGACGCGCTGCTCCTTATCGCCCGATGCCACCTGATCAAGCGCGGCGCCAAGATCTTCCCGCCGCAAAGGAGCTTCCCCCAGCACCAGGGAAAGATCGGTCTTGAGCGTCAGAAACAATGGCTTATCGGGGCGAGGCGCGGGCTGCGCCGTCGAGGCCGGGAGATCGACATTGACGTCTACCGTGGAAAGCGGTGCCGCCACCATGAAAATGATCAACAACACCAAAATGACGTCGATGAACGGCGTCACATTGATCTCATGGGTTTCCTCGACGGCATCCTCCTCGAGGGACAGACGAATGGCCATGGCCGCCTACTCCGCCGATTGCTGCAGCCGGACGATCGCGGCCTCTGGCTCTTGGGGGAGAGACTCGCGATCGAGGTCGCGCGAAAGATGGCGGAGAACCTCTGCCGCGGCATCGCCGAGCTGCGCGCGATAGCCGGTGATGGCGCGCGCGAAAGCATTATACATGACGACCGCCGGAATGGCGGCGAACAGCCCCATGGCCGTCGCGAGAAGAGCTTCGGCGATGCCGGGGGCCACGACCGCGAGATTGGTTGTGTTGGTCTTCGAGATCCCGATGAAACTGTCCATGATTCCCCAGACGGTACCGAACAAGCCGACGAAAGGGGCCGTCGCGCCGATCGTCGCCAGAATTCCGGTGCCTCGCATGACCGCCCGGCCCGCTTTTGCTTCGATGCGGGAGAGGAGAGTGGCGGCGCGGTCCTTGACGCCTTCGGGAGCAAGACCGTCCGAACGATCGGCTTCCCCCATGGCCGCGGCGGCAAAACGCGCTACGGGAGACCGGGTTTGCGCGAACTCCCTTTCGGCAGCTCGCAAGCTCGTTGCCTTGGCGAGCGTTTCGAGGTTGCGCCGCGCCAGACGCTTGGCATTCCAGAGCTCGATCGTTTTGGCGAGCCAAACCGTCCAGGTCGCGAGCGAGGCAAAGGCAAGGCCCACCATCACGATCTTCACGGGGACGACGGCGTTGAGAAACATGCCCCAAGGGGAAAGATCACGCGGCAGAGCGGCATCCATGATGCGCAGCGGCGGGCTAGAGGCTCCGGCGGGCGGCGCAGCAACGGGCTCTGCCGTTTGGCTCGGGGGCTGGGCGGATTGCGGGGTGGGAGCGACTGGCTCCCCCGGAGGCGCTGCCAGGAGGGGCGCTGCCGGTGCAGCCATCCCCTCAGAGGGCTCCGCGCCTGCGGGAGCCTGGGCCAGCGGCGCCGGTTGCGCAATGACGGGGCCGACAGCCAAAGTCGTGTAAAAAATCGCGCAAAAGGCCCAAGCCGCCAAAATTGCCGAAGCGGAACCCTGTGGCCCATTCCGCATCGCCGTGTGGCCCTCCTTCGGTGCCATTATTCTCACTCCTCATTTTTCCCGGCTGACGCCGAACTAGGGCGGACCTCGACGAAATTATGGTCAAAAAGCCATTTCGCTAAGACGCATCAAACCTAAGAATCACGACAGACGCGAATGGGTGCATTGCACGGGGGCGCCAGTATCGTTAGCCCAATGTTTTGCACCTTTCCTCGAAATCGCACGATGATAAAAAAGCTCGCTCTCTGTTTGCCGTATTGCCAGCGAAATCCACAAAAATATTTCTGTCAGAGCTTGGCTAATTGACGACTGAAGTAAATGAGCATCGATCCAAACACATTTGCGAACGTGCAAACACCGAACTCATTCCATATCTTGGGTCGCGGAAGTACGCCATAATTATGATTCATAGCTTCTGTGAAAGAGTGACATAGAAACCGCGGCGCGGCCCGTATTGCGGCGCAAATTCCCCGATGCCAGTGCCGCTGCGAAGCTGGTAAAGCGTATCGAGGAGATTGACGACGGTGAACCGCAAATTGAGCGGCTTGGCGCTGGGCCATATGGCGTCCGACCAAACGTTGAAGTCACGGGAGATCGCGAAATTGAATTGCGTATAGGGCTGCTGATGTTCGAGGTTGGCGAAGCCCGCGCGCAGACCGCTGCCGAAAATGCCATCGAGGCTTACGAGCGTATTATCCCATTTGTAGGACGCTCCCGCCGAAGCGGTGATCAGCTGGGCATCATCGATGAAGTGATAATTATTGGCGATGTAGGCGAACTCGACGGGATCAGTGAAGAGATATTGGTTTGAGACCACATTGATGGCCTTCGTCCGATTCGTCGAAAAATTCGCATAGGCCGTGAACCCGTCATTTTGATACTTGGCCTTGAATTCCAACCCCTCGCTATATCCATTGGCATAGTTGAATTGGGTCAGAACCACCGCCTGTCCGAACTGCCCATCGTCCAGAAGATCGGTCGCGAGCTTCAAATAGGCATCGGCGCCGACTGTAAGGCCGGGAAGAAGCTTTTGATCCACCCCAACATCGAAATAATGCGATCGTTCCGGTAGCACGGGATCGTCGACGTTGATCACCGGCTGCTGGGTCGTGTTGTTAAACAAGGCGAGGTTGGTTGGCGTGGCCTGCGCTTGCATGGGCGGGGTGAAGTAGCGCGCATAGCCGGCATGGATGCTTGTGCCTTCGAAAGGCTTGTAGACGAGAGCCACGCGTGGGCTGAACTGGTTTGCGGTAACAAACTGGTACAATTGATCAAAGCGCAGACCCGTATTGAGCGTGAGATTATCGGCTATTTCCCACTCGTCTTGGATATAGCCGCCAAGGTTCCAGCCGATCTTGGAATTATAGTCCGTCAACGCAAATGGCGAGGGCAACGGGGTGCCGTCTGGGCCCAGCGGCAGGACGGTCGCCGTGTTGTTGACCTGCGTCTCCTCGCCGCTCACCGCGAAACCCGCCCGCAGCGTATGCGCATCGTTCAGCCGGTAGGCTCCATCGAACTGAATTCCGTTGAGGAGACTTTGACGCGTAACGTCTGACGCGATGTCGTTAAAAACCAAATCGCCGTAGATATCGGGAATGAAATGCACGCTGGCGTAACGATTGAAAAACGAAAGCTGCATGTCATAATTCGCGCCCTTGGTCTGCAGCGCCAAAATATTGAAGACATAGCTATCGTATTCATTTTCGTTGAGATTTGTCGAATTGAACCAGGTGCCTCCGAAATCTCCCAACGGCTGCTGGCCGATGACGTTCGGAATTTGGAACTGACTGATGGCGGTGCCTGTCATATAGGTTAGCCGCGTCGAATCTCCGAGCATCGTCGACAGGTAACCGAAGAATTTCCCTTGCTCCGTGCGGTCATGGATCGGGTCGACGGTCGGCGTTGCATTCTCGAGGCCTTCATTGTTCTGCATAAAAGAGCCCGTGAAGAAATACTGTGTGTTTCCACTGCTGCCACCGTAATCGAAGCGCGGCGAGATCGTCCCAAAGCTGCCGCCGTACAGGCTCAAGGTCCCGCCAGGCACAAACTCGCTCCGCGTTGTGAGATCGACAACGCCGGCGGTGCGCAGCCCATATTGCGCGGGCAGCGCTCCGTCGAGCAGGTTCAAATTGCCGATGAAATTGGTCTCCAAGACTGGACCGAGGCCAGAGACGCCCTCGGGGAGCAAAATGCCGTTGATCCTATATTGGACGTTCGCATATTCATTGCGGACATGATAATCGGGATTGCTGACGGCTGAATCGTAAGAAACACCGGGCAGCTGAAGAAGCACTTTGTCGATCGGCGTATACAGACCTTGCGGAAGGATCTCGATGGCCTCGTAGTCCATGCTGGTGGAGGTGGCGCCAAACTTCGGCAGCAGAAAGTTATCGCGGGATTGATCCATCGCGTTCATCTGCTCCTCAAGCACCTGCATGGCATTGGGAGTAGCGGAGTTTGCTTCAACCTCAACCTCTGGAAGCTCGATCGTGTCAGACGGCCCCCCGGAGGACCTGCCGCCAGAAGAAGAGTCTTCAGCCTTTGCCATTTGATCTGAAAGAAGCATCGTGGCGCCGAAGACTAAAAGACAGTATAGGCGCATGAATGCCTCCTGCGGCCAGGATTCAAGCCAAACAATGAGGGTAACTGTCAAGCAATCCAGCGCGCTACCGTCGCACTGCTGGGGCGGGCCGCTTGATCATGGGACGAGAGTGCATCCTGACATGACGTCCTGGACCGGACATCCTCGATAGTTAAAATAAAGATGGCCAGGATAAGCGTCAATAGAAAACATATAGATTTAAATTATAACAATTCTAAGATAGTATAGTCATATTTGAATAGATCTAAACAAGAAGCCGCGCCTTGAAGCAGCCCCCCGCTTCATCCAACCGCCGAGCGAAAATCCGTCTTTGACTGTGGCAACGCCCGCGGATCGAGCTTGCGTCCAAGCACTGACTCGACGACGGCGGCAAATTCGGCCATAAATCTGTCGGCGGTGAATTTGTTAGCCTGCGCCTTGATTGCGGCCGGGTCGAAATATCTCCGTTCGAAATCCTGCACGGCCCTCTCGATGGCGTCGACGGTCTGCTCCTTGAAAAACAATCCGGACACTCCGGCGATGACGGATTCCGTGACCCCGCCGCGGCCATAGGCAATCACCGGCCTGCTGCTCGCCATC
The DNA here is from genome assembly GCA_035515355.1 of Methylocella sp. GTDB lineage: Bacteria > Pseudomonadota > Alphaproteobacteria > Rhizobiales > Beijerinckiaceae > Methylocapsa. The sequence goes on along the minus strand of DATJBL010000097.1, from coordinate 9,935 downwards.
ACTTCAACGGGTACGATTCCAAAATCCTCTTCCCCAGGAAAGACCAAGGCACGACAGCGCGCATAATGATGGCGCAAGACACTAAACGGCTGCTGTCCCATGACCGTCACAGTGGGACCCGCGCGCTTGCGGAGGTCGGCAAGCATTTCGCCCCCTCCGATGACGATAAGGCGGCGACCGAGCGCATTGAAAGCCTCGACGGCAAGTTCTGGTCTTTTGTAGGCAACAAGTTCGCCAGCCATGAGATAATAATCTTCAACTTCAGCCAAAGGAACGCTCTCGAACAAGTCCACATTCACTGGGGGGCGGATCACTGCAGCTTCCCGCCGATAGTATTTCTCAATGCGCGCGGCAACGGTCGCCGAATTGGCGACGAAACGATCGACCCGCATCGACGAGGTAGCGTCCCAAATGCGAAGATAATGGCAGATCAGCGGCATCGCGAAGCGCTGCAACCAGCCCGTGCGCTCTCGATAGTCGTGATACATGTTCCAGATGTAGCGCATAGGGGAGTGACAATAACAAACATGCGCCGCGCCCGGCGGAGGTATGATCCCCTTGGCAGGTCCTGATTCGCTGCTGATGATGAGGTCGTAACCGCGCAGATCGATCTGTTCGAGCGCCAGCGGCATCAAAGGGAGGTAATGTTTATAATACCGTTTCGCGCGCGGAAGCCTATTGATAAAGGTCGTAATAACCTTCTGCCTGCGGATCGTTTCGGAGACTTTTTCGGGATCGTAGACATGAGTGAAAATATCGGCCTGCGGAAACAGTCGGCACAGCGCCTCGACGACTTTTTCGCCGCCTCGCATGGAAACGAGCCAGTAATGGACGATTGCCACGCGCATCCAGGTAAAACTCCCACTTCCCGAAATGACCCTTAAAAGTCAGGGACTAAAACAGTATGCTTTCGAAAAACGTTTTTATTTTTACGTCATGTGGATTGCTCCAAAATTTCTGACTCGAAAAAATCGCTTCAGCTCACGCAAATTTCATCGTGAACGGGCGGGTCGAGAAGCGGAGCAAGACTCTTGCTTCTTCAAGGCAAAAGCAATGATTTTAAAGATAAGGCTTTATTGGGGAAAACGATAGGGCAATCCGCTGGGAGAGGGTTGTTTTCGGATTTGCCGAGCCTGAAGATTATCTGGGACCGGGACCGGAACCGTTCAGAAGAACCGGGGCGCCGCGCTCGCGTCATCCGTTTCCCGATGGCGCGGCCCTTGCTCCCCGGGTCTTGCTTTGAATGGCGCAGGCAGCGGACGCCTGCACCCTAGCCGACTACGCCGGCCGGTGGCGCGGCGCTGCGAAAAACCGCCGGCTGCTAGTAGCTTCCCTTTCGCGCGATCACCGCTCCCAGTGTGCGCAGCAATATGAGAAGGTCGGTTGAGAAACGCCAATTACGCACATAATTCGCGTCCATTTCGATGCGTCGGTCGTATCCGCAGTCGTTCCGGCCGCTGACCTGCCAGATTCCCGTAATGCCGGGCCGAGCCTGGAGATAAAGACCGAGCTTGTCGCCGTAGCGCGTCACCTCGGCCGGCACGATCGGACGAGGCCCCACGAGGCTCATATCGCCCCGGATGACATTGAAGAGCTGAGGTAGCTCATCAAGGCTCGATTGACGCAAAAACTTCCCAACCGGCGTGATTCGCGGGTCGTTGGCAAGTTTTTGCGTGCGCTCCCATTCCATCCGGGCCGCAGGATCGGACTCTAACAGAGTCTTGAGAACCTTCTCTGAATCAGCCACCATTGACCGGAATTTCAGGCAAGCAAAACGGCGGCCGCCCTGGCCAACGCGGATATGGCGGAAAATGACCGGCCCGGGATCCGTCAATCTAAGCAAAACGACAACAAATAGAAATAACGGAGAAAATACGACAAGTGTAATTGATGCCGATATTAAATCAAAAATTCTTTTTGTTTTCCCACCGATTGAATAGGGAGCAATCTTGGACTGCCCCAAGGCCACGGACATCTCGCTATCAAACATAATAGCACCTCTTAAACGTATTCTCTCATTGGTGCCTAGCTCGGGTCAGGGCTTTGGCTAAACAAATCGTTAACAATTGCAACGCTGCTATAAACTTAACAAATTTTTAGGTGCAATGCAACGTGGGGACCCCACACGACGGCTTTTCCAATTTTAAACATTAAACCAACAATTCCATTAGAGTTCATGACCTAAATAAGATATCGGCGATCAAAGGCGGCCGGTTGGGCCGCTATCCCTCCCTCCATCAGTCTTTGGCCCGCTCGACATAGGAGCCGTCTTCCGTCTGAACGATGATGCGCACCCCCGGGGAAATATGCGGCGGCACCATCACCCGCGCTCCATTCGAAAGTTTGGCCGGCTTATAGGACGACGACGCTGTCTGCCCCTTCATGGCGGGCTCTGTTTCGACGACTTCAAGTGTGACCCGTGCGGGAAGTTGAACCGCGACGGCGGTTCCATTGAAGATGGACAGCACGCAGTTCATGCCTTCTTGCAAATAAAGGGCCTGATCTCCAATCACCTCCGCAGGCACGGCGATTTGCTCATAGGTGTCCGTGTTCATGAAATGATAGCCGCCGGAATCTTGAAACAAATAGCTGAAATTCGAATCCTCAACGTAGGCGCGCTCGACCTGTTCGGTCGTCTTATAGCGATCGGTCGTTTTGACGCCATCGGACAGACGTCTCATATCGATTTGAGTGGTTGGCGTGCCCTTGCCGGGATGAAAGCTTTCGGCGGTCAAAACCACATAAAGCTGACCGTCCTCCCGCTCGATAATATTGCCCTTGCGAATTGAACTAGCGATGACTTTCACTGGCTTTCCCTTATTCGAAACTATGCTTTACGTGCGCCGGGCCTTAAGCTAGGTAGCGGCGCTAGCGCACCCATGTCGGCCCGGACAATACCTATGTTCGGGCTTTTCGCCAGAGCATTTTCGGCGAAGGATTGCCGGGGAAAATGCGCTAAAGAACAAAGAGAACAATCCCTTCGCCAGCGTTTCGAGCGAAATGACATCATGAGCAAGCCTTCCGCAGAGAGATCGCCATGGTGGCACCCGCACGTTCACCACGACCGGCGGCCGTTTCTTCTGAGCCGCGCCAGGATGGTTTCCGCGGCGCGCGCTTTTTTTTCGGGGCAATCCTTTATCGAGGTTGATACGGCAACTCTTCAGCTTTCGCCCGGCAATGAAGCCCACATCAGCGCTTTCCGCACCCAAATGCTGGACGACACTGGAGCAGAATCAACGCTTTACCTCCATAGCTCGCCGGAATTTGCAGCCAAGAAACTGCTCGCCGCCGGCGAAGAGCGCATCTTTACCCTAGCGCATGTATTCCGCAACCGCGAACGTGGAAGGCTTCACCATCCCGAATTCACGATGCTGGAATGGTACCGGGCCCGAGAACCATACCAAAGATTGATCGAGGATTGCATGGGCCTCCTCGCGCGCACAGTAACTGCCGCGGGCAGCCGGGATTTGCGCTTTGACGGCCACATTGCCGATCCGTTCGAAGAGCCAGAAATTCTAACCGTAGCCGAGGCGTTCGACCGCTATGCCGGCATCGATCTTCTCGCCACGCTTAAGGAGCCACAATCCGGCGAGACGGCGCTTGCGGCGGGCGCCAGCGGCCATGGGATCAGGATCGCCGCGGATGACAGCTGGCGGGATATTTTCAGCAAGATCCTTACCGCAAAGATCGAGCCGCAACTCGGCCATGGCCGCCCCACCATTCTCATGGACTACCCTGCGAGCGAGGCGGCGCTCGCAAGATTGCAGGAAGATCCCCGCTTTGCGGAGCGCTTCGAACTCTATGCCTGCGGCGTCGAGCTTGCCAATGGATTTGGGGAGCTGACTGACCCAACCGAGCAGCGGCAGCGCTTCGAGAGGGCAATGGCGGAGCGCCTCAAGATCTACGGCGAGGCCTACCCCATTGACGAGGAATTTTTGCAAGCTCTGGCAATCATGCCGCCAGCCAGCGGCATTGCGCTCGGTTTTGACAGGCTGGTGATGCTTGCAACCGGCGCCTCGCATATTGAGCAGGTGATATGGACACCCGCTTACCAAGGCCTTGACGAAAGATGAGGAAACCTCCGGCAACCTTACGTAGCGCGGCGGAACTTGTTGAGGCCGGTCTCCTGCCGGAAGCCAAAAAGGACGCAGTCGACCGAATTGGTGCAACTTATGCGATTGGCGTGACCAGCACAATCACGGCGCTGATCGACCGCGACGATCCACGCGATCCAATCGCGCGCCAGTTCGTTCCCGATCTGGCCGAGCTCGCTGGACAACCAGACGAAATGACCGATCCGACCGGCGATCTCCTGTTCAGCCCGGTTGAAGGCATCGTGCACCGCTACCCAGATCGCGCGCTTTTGAAATTGCTACACGTCTGTCCGGTCTATTGCCGGTTCTGTTTCCGCCGGGCGGTGGTCGGGCCGAACAGTCCTACGCATCTTTCGCCGCAGGCGCTCACAAGGGCCATCGGCTATATCGCGCGCCAGCCGGAGATTTGGGAGGTGATCCTCACCGGAGGCGATCCGCTGACCTTGTCGACGCGCCGGCTGGCGGACATCATGACGAGGCTCAGGACCATCGACCATGTGAAAATCCTGCGCCTGCATACCCGTGTCCCCATTGCCGATCCCTCGAAGATCACGGCAGAACTTGCCGGGCTTTTGCGCTCTTCGGGCAAGACGGTTTACGTGGCCCTGCATGCCAATCACCCTCGCGAATTCTCCGAGCCGGCCAGGGCAGGCTGCGCCAGACTGATCGACGCGGGCATTCCAATGCTAAGCCAGAGCGTGCTTCTCGCTGGCGTAAACGACGACCTCGAAACCCTGACGCGGCTCATGCGCGCTTTCGTCGAGGCTCGCATCAAGCCCTATTATTTGCATCAGCTTGATCCGGCACCAGGAACCCGGCATTTCCGCGTGCCCATTGAGCGCGGCCGCGAATTAATGCGGCAGCTCCGCGGCCGCGTCTCCGGCCTCTGCCAGCCTCATTACATGCTGGAAATTCCCGGCGGCCATGGGAAGTCACCGATTGGCCCAAATTACATCACACGATTGGCCGGAGAAGCCTATCGGATCGAAGACTACAAGGGCCGATCGCACAGCTACCCGCTGGGTGAAACCAGCGGAATGGGCAGGCGAAGCCACGGGGTGTCCTCGGAGGCGTGATTCAAGCGGGAGCCGCTTCTGCCGGCCGGATCTCGCCGCTCATGTCCTGGGTTGGCCCCCTGGCTCATCCGTCTTTGGTTCCGTCAGCTTTCTGGCCGCGTCACTAGACTCCGGGAGAAGCCTTGCTGAAATTTCTTGCCTGCTTGATCTGTCTTGCCTGGTTTGTTGCGGCGGGGTCCTTGCCTGGTCAGGCTCACGCCAAACCGACGCCCGTCCAAAAGGAGCAGGCGGCGCAGGGACAACAACAGGGCCCGATGGAGAAACAGCCGCCGGCGGAGCCGCAAGCTCCGGCCCAAGCCGAGCCCCCATCGAGCAGCCTTGCGCGACAGCCAATGGGTCCGCCGGCCCCGACGCCGCCACCAGAAAAAGTCCAAATCGGTCCGCTGCTCGACAAGCTTGGGGCGTCCCTCAAGAAAATCGAAGCCAGCTTCGAAAATCACGCTCTGACCGATGCCGAACTCCAGGATCTCCGGCAGCAGATCGATCCTATTTCGGCCGCTCTCGGGGATGCGCTCGATCGTCTGACGCCCCGCCTTGAAGCGGTCAAAACGCGTCTCGACCAGCTTGGTCCAAAACCGGATGACTCGGCGCCGCCCGAAAACCCCACCGTTACCGACGAGCGCGCCGACCAGCAAAAACTCTACAATGACACCGACGAGCTTTTGAAACGCGCTCGCCTGCTGGCGGTGCAGGCCGATCAAATGGGCGCTCATATCACCGCGCGGCGCCGCGCTTTATTTACGCGCTCATTATTCGCGCGGGCCGCGAGCATCGGCAACCCGGCCCTCTGGACCGAGGTCTGGCGCGAAGCGCCCGCCGACACGGCCGTCATCAAAGCGCTCTTCAGCCAATGGATCAGCGGTATTAACACCCGGCTCGATGGCGCGCGGCTGCCGGTGTTCTGGGGTGCCCTCGGCCTTATCGCCGTGCTCTATCTGCCACTCTCCTGGCTGGCGGGTCGCGTCCTTGCCCGCAATTTGGAGGCGCAAAAGCCAAGCCGTCTTCACAAGATTCTCGGCGCCTGGTGGATCATGCTTGTCATCACCATTCCCGCCGTCGCGATGATCCTCGTCATCGGCCTCGTGTTCCAAGAATTCGATCTCAATAATGCGGGCCTGCAGCCGCTCATGCAGGCCTGCAGCGAGACGGTGATCCGCATTGCCGCGGCGGCCGGAGTTGCGCGCGGCCTCTTTGCCCCGACACGCCCCAATTGGCGCCTCCCGAAGCTCAACGACCAGACAGCGGAAGGACTCGTCCGCGCGGCCATCATGCTGGCTTGCATCGTTTCGGTGATCCGTCTTTTCGAAACTCTCAACGACATCGTTGGCGCCTCTTTGCCCGTTGCCGTCACCATGCGCGGTCTTGCCGCCTTTGCGGGGGCGGTCATGCTCGGGGTCGAGTTGTGGCGCTTTGGCAGCATCGCGGCTAGCGACGACTGTTTCGGCCCGGAGGTCGCCAAGGAGAGGGGCTGGCTCGACCTCTTGCGGGTGTTCTCCTGGGCAGTCGTCTTCGTGATCGCGGTTTCGGTTATGATCGGCTATGCCGCGCTTGGCAGCTTCCTCCTTGAACAATTTTTCCAGGTTTGCGCCGTCGCCTCCTTACTGTTCATGTCGGTCACCCTTACAGAGGAGGCAATCAGCGCGGGTCTTGCGCCAACAACAAAGCTTGGGCGCCGGCTCATCGGCAGCATCGGCTTCAATCGCAACTCGCTTGAGCTGACGGGCGTCCTTCTTTCCGGCATCGTTCGGCTGGTGCTTTTCGTCGTCGCGGCGGGTCTTGTCCTCGCGCCCTGGGGACTCGAGCGGAGCGATGTTCCGATCGACTTTGCCGCCGCCTTTTTTGGCTTCAAGGTTGGCGACGTCACGATCTCGCCCTTCAGCATCTTCATCTCCATCGGCCTATTTGCGTTGGCGTTCGGGATGTTTCATGCGGTCCTGCAATGGATGGATTCCAAGCTGTTTCCGCATACGAATCTCGATATCGGCTTGCGTAATTCCATCCGAACCAGTCTTGGCTATCTTGCTTTTCTCGTCGCCGCCGGCCTCGCGCTCGGCTATCTCGGGCTGAATTTTGAGAAGCTCGCCATTGTCGCGGGCGCCCTCTCGGTTGGTATCGGCTTCGGCCTCCAATCGATCGTGAACAATTTCGTGTCGGGGCTGATCCTTCTATGGGAGCGTGCGGTCCGGGTCGGTGATTGGATCGTGGTCGGCGGCGACCAGGGCTTCGTGCGCCGGATCAATGTTCGCTCGACCGAAATCGAGACATTCGATCGCTCCCAGGTGATCATACCGAATTCGAGCCTCGTCACTGGCGTTGTGACGAATCTCGTGCGCAACGACCGGACTGGCCGGGTTGTGATCCCGCTCACGGTCGCGGCATCTGCGGACCCGGAAAGGGTCCGCGAGGTTTTGGTTGCGATCGCCAAGGCAAATCCCCTCGTTTTGACCATCCCGGCTCCGCAAATCCTCTTTACCGGCATGTCCGCCAGCGCTCTCAATTTCGAATTGCGGGCCTTTGTTGGCGATGTGGAAGCCAGCGTTCGCGTGAAGAGTGATCTCAACTTCGCGATCTTTAAGCGATTTAAGGAGGAAAAATTCTTCGATATGCCGGCACCCGACGCAACCAAGGTCGAGATCGTTGGCTTCGAAGGTGTGGGGGCTTATTTCAACCCCTCGACGGTTGCGCCGCGATGAACAAAGCAAAGCGCGACAACGCCGCTTGACGGGGAGAAGGCGCTTAATGGCCGATAGCCTCTTGGAGCGGCGCCGGATCGAGGCGCAATTCGCTAAGGCAGTTTTCGATGTTCTCAGCGAAGAGACCAGCCGCACGCGGACGGTTGAAATTCTTTCGAAAGCGGTCATCCGCCTTGCGACCGAAGCGGGAAAGGCCTTCGCCTCCCGCAACCCGTCAGAGGGAGTGGCTTCTGAAAGCCCATCAGATCTTCTAGCTTATGCGGAAATCTTGGCGCTTTGGCAGCAAGATGGCGCCCTCACGATCGATCTCAAAGTGAAAGAGAAAGACCGCCTGGAATTCGACGTCACGCGCTGCCGTTACGCCGAAATGTACCGGGAGCTGGGCATGGCGGACCTCGGCCGCGTTCTTTCCTGCAATCGGGACGGTGCCTTTTGCGCGGGATTCGACCCAGAGATCCGTTTGACGCGCACCAAGACCATTATGGAAGGCGCGGGTTCTTGCGATTTTCGCTACGCCCTGGTGCGAGATAGCTCAACGAAATCAATCACCAAAGCCTAACGGCCCTGCACTCCGATTTCCCTTGCTCTACTAAACTGATAGAATATATTGATAGAGGTTCCGGCAAGGGTACCCGGCGGCGTATCTTTTGCTTGTAAGCAAGAAGACCTATACTTTCCGAGTAAGCGTTCGGTCAAAGACCACGAGAGGCAAGTCCGGCAAACGGACATCGTCGACGATCATGTCCGGAAGACGACAAGCCCAGCAATCGTTTTGGAGGATGTCCAAATGGCACTTCAACTAGGTGACACCGCCCCCGATTTCGAAGCCGATACGACCGAAGGCCGTATCCGTTTCCATGAATGGCTCGGGAATTCCTGGGGGGTTCTCTTTTCCCATCCGAAGAATTTCACGCCCGTCTGCACGACGGAACTCGGCTATACTGCGAAACTGAAGCCAGAGTTCGACAAACGCAATGTCAAAGTGCTTGGCCTCAGCGTCGACCCCATTGATAGTCATGAGAAGTGGGCTGCTGACATCAAGGATACGCAGGGCTACGCCCTCAACTTTCCCTTGATCGCTGACCCTGAGCGCAAGGTCGCCAATCTTTACGGCATGATTCATCCCAATGCGAGTGACACCCTGACCGTGCGATCGGTTTTCGTGATTGGACCCGACAAGAAAATCAAACTCACCTTGACTTATCCCGCGAGCACGGGGCGTAATTTCGACGAAGTGCTTCGTGTGATCGATTCCCTGCAGCTCACTTCGAAGCATCAGGTGGCAACGCCAGTCAATTGGAAACAGGGCGAAGACGTGATTATCGTTCCTGCGGTCTCTGACGAAGATGCGAAGAAGAAGTTTCCTGAAGGCTGGAAAGCGCTGCGTCCCTATCTGCGGATCGTTCCACAGCCACGCGGCTGACCCTTCTGTGCTGATGTCCTTGCGCTCTCGCAAACGACCAGACCTATGCGCAAGAGTGTGACCCTTCATGAACTTGGCGGGAGCCGTGTCATGCGGCGCGCTGCATGTTTTCCGCATATGGTTATCCCTGCCCGGTTTCATCGGCATGTTCGATGAAGCTTGCGGCAGGCGAGTTTCGTGCTCTTGACTTCGGCGGCAGCGGTGAGGGGCGCGGCCGCGGGTCGATTATCTTGAACCAATCAGCTTGAGGAAGAATCATGGCCCAAACAGCCGCAAAGCCGATCGCAACCCCTGAGGCGGCGCATGTCCCCGGTCGCGGACGCATTTATGATTCAATCACCGAGACGATCGGTGACACGCCGATCGTGCGGCTCAAAAAAATCGCCAAGGAAAAGGGTGTCAAGGCCAATCTTCTCGCCAAGCTCGAATTCTTCAATCCGATCGCCTGCGTCAAGGATCGCATCGGCGTCGCGATGATCGAGACGCTCGAACGTGAGGGTCGCATCGCTCCCGGCCGCACCGTTTTGATCGAGCCGACGTCGGGTAACACCGGCATTGCGCTCGCCTTCGTCGCCGCGGCGCGCGGCTACCGGCTCATTCTCGTCATGCCGGAATCGATGTCGCTGGAGCGCCGCAAAATGCTGGCGCT
>DATJBL010000096.1:0-6193 GCA_035515355.1 Methylocella sp. | reverse complement strand
ATCTTGGCGGCCGGGGGCAAGCATCCAGCGCTCGGAGATGGCCGCAAGCTCGCTGAAATGTTTGATCAAGAAAGCTGTCTTGCCAAGTTTTGCGCGCTTGTCGACGGGACAAGCAGCCAAGACACGGGGGTTGGTGTCACGGCAACGTGAACGGCCGTATCACCGGCTAGCGCCTCTCATCTGTTCCATTCTGTAACAGCCGCCGCCAATCATGTGCGTCTCCGCGCGCGGCAATGCGTCGCGCGATAAAGCGCCTCTTTTCATTCGTGTTTTATCGGTTTTCTGTGGCGCACAAACTGCATCGCACCAAATCATTGCTTGCGGACAAATCGACTGACGTCATACCGGGACAAGGGGCCCACCCCAGCCTCGCGCGCGACGGCGTCGATTCGTGAGAGATGGAGGCCATGACTTGAATAGTTTCGAATTGAACAAAATCGCTGGAGCCGGCCTTGGCACCCTGCTCTTCGTAATGTGGCTCAACATAATTTCCGGCGCGATTTTCTCGCATGGCAGGCTCGTCAAGGCAGGCTATCGGCTGCCCGCAGGGCAGGAGACCGCTGCCGGCGCAAGCGGCGCACCGACGCCCTCCGCAGCGCCGATTGGACAGCGCTTGTCCGCCGCGGATGTGAAAAAAGGAGAGGCGGACACAAAGCCCTGCCAATCTTGTCACAACTTCGAGGAGGGAGCCGGCGCCAAAATAGGTCCGCCGCTCTACGGCGTCGTCGATCGAACGAAAGGCTCGGTTGAAGGTTTTGCTTATTCCGACTCGATCAAGGCGAAGGGCGGCAAATGGACCTACGCCGATCTTGATCAGTTTCTCGCGGACCCGAAAAGCTACGCGCCAGGCACGAAAATGACCTATGCCGGAGAAGCCGACCCAAAGAAACGGGCCGACATCATAGACTATCTGCATACCCTATCAAACAATCCCGAGCCGCTTCCGGCCAGCGCCCAAACCGGATCAGCACCCTCTGCCAGCGCGGGGGCCACTCCTGCACGGCCGACGGAACCCGCCCCTGCCGATCATCCCGGACCGCTTCCGGCAGACGGCTCCGCCGCCTCGGCACGCAGCGCCAGCACGGAGGCCCCTCTTCCTGGCTTGAAGGAGCATCCCGTCAAGGTTAAAGCCGCCCATCAGCCAAAGCTCGTTTCTCATACACGAAAATGACGTGTTTCCGACACGTTTTTACAAAAGCCGGGTTTCCTGCCCGGCTTTTTCATGACTATATGCAAAGGTGAACCTTGACGATGATCACCTCAATTTGAATAGCTCATGGTCTCTATAGCCTTATACGGCCCAGCACATCAGGCTTGAGAGACAAAACTTAGAGCTTGAAGGACAAGACTTGACAATGCCATCCCTTGCAAAGGTTTCAACTCGCCTCACTCGGCGCACGGTGCTGCGTTTTGGCCTCGCCGGCCTCGTCTTGCCTCGCTATCTCATGCCGGCCGAGGGAGCCGCGCAAGAGACCGAAACCCATGGCCTGTCGATCTTCGGCGACCTCGCGATGCCCGAAGGGTTCAGCCATTTTCCCTATGTGAACTCCAATGCGCCAAAGGGCGGCGAAATCGCCCTGCAGGTCAGTTCAACCTCCGGCAATCAGAATTTCACGACCTTCAACACGCTGAACATTTATATTTTGAAAGGTGACGGCGCCGCCGGGATGGGTCTTATCTTTGATTCCCTGATGACCGGCAGTGGCGACGAGCCGGATTCGCTCTATGGCCTTGTCGCACGCGCCGTGCGGATTTCGGCAGACAAGAACACCTACCGCTTTCTTCTTCGCAAGGAGGCAAGATTTCACGATGGATCGCCCCTGACCGCCCGCGATGTCGCCTTTTCCCTCAATCTTCTGAAAAGCAAAGGCCATCCTACGATCCGCCAAACCTTGCGCGATCTCGACGCCGCCGAAGCCGAGGCCGACGACATCGTCATGGTGCGCCTCAAACTGCACCATAGCCGGGAAGCAGCGTTGATCATCGCCGGGCAACCGATCTTCTCCGCCGCCTATTACAAAAGCCATCCTTTCGACGAGACGACGCTTGAGCCGCCCCTCGGCTCAAGCGCCTATAAGGTTGGCGCCTTCGAGACCGGCCATTACATTTCCTTCAATCGCGTTCCGGATTATTGGGGGAGGGATCTTGCCGTCAATGTCGGCCAAGCGAATTTCGGCCGCATCCGGTTTGAATATTTTGGCGACCGGAAAGTCGCGTTCGAAGCGTTCAAAGCAGGCGTCTTCACCTTCCGCGAAGAGTTCACTTCGTCGGTATGGGCGACCGGCTATGATTTCGCCGCCGTCAAGGATGGAAAGGTCATCCGCGCAACGCTTCCCGATGAATCTCCAATGGGAACTCAAGGCTGGTTCTTGAACATCCGGCGCGACAAGTTCAAAGACAAGAGGATCAGGGAGGCGGTCGGTCTCGCCTTCGATTTCGAATGGACGAACGCCAATATCATGTATGGCGTCTATGTGCGCACCACATCCTATTTCCAGAATTCCCCGATGGCGGCGGAAGGCAGCCCGGCGCCTGAGGAACTCGCTCTGCTCGAGCCCTATCGCAAAGAGCTCGATCCAAGTGTGTTCGACTCGGTCGATGTTCCTCCGGTTTCAGATGGTTCGGGGCAGGACCGCACGCTTTTGCACCAAGCGGCGCAGCTCTTCTCCGAGGCGGGATGCAAGCGCTCTGGCACGGCCTTGACATTGCCCGATGGCAAGCCTTTCGAAATCGAGTTTTTGGATTTCGACAATGCGCTCGAGCCCCATACGGCACCCTTCATCAAAAATCTGAGGCTTCTCGGCATTGAAGCCCGGTACCGCGTTGTCGATGCGGCACAGTACAAGCGGCGCCTTGATGATTTCGACTATGACGTCGTGACTTCACGTTTCGGGCTTGGCCTCACGCCGGGCGAGGGCATGCGATCGACCTTCGGCTCGGAGGCCGCAAATCTGCCGGGGTCACGGAATGTCTCTGGCATCGCCAACGCAGCGGTCGATGAGTTGATCGAGAAAGCTCTGGTGGCCGACAGCCGCGAGCAATTGACCTATATTTGCCGCGCAATTGACCGCATCCTGCGCTCCGGCCATTATTGGGTTCCAATGTGGAACAAGCCCAATCATCTCGTTGCCTATTGGGATGTCTTCGGCCGTCCCGAACGCGGCCCGAGATACGACATGGGCGTCCTCTCGAACTGGTGGTACGACGAAGAAAAGGCGAAGCGCATCCATCTTGGTGGGCGCTGAAAGACATAAGATGTTTGCCTATATTGCGCGCCGCCTCCTGTTTATGATCCCAACGCTCTTCGGGATTTTGCTCATCAACTTTGCCATTGTGCAATTTGCGCCAGGCGGGCCGGTCGAGCGCATTCTGGCGCAATTGCAAGGGCTTGATACGGGCGCGACCGCCCATTTCGGCGGCGGCGGCGAAGTCGGCAATACCGGCGGGGCCGACCTCTCCTCGAAATATCGTGGCGCCCAAGGGCTCGATCCGAAATTCATTGCTGAACTCGAAAAGCAATTCGGCTTCGACAAGCCCGCCTATGAGCGCTTTTTCCTGATGCTCAAGAACTATGCGACCTTTGATTTCGGGCGATCCTATTTTCGCGACGTTCCGGTTCTCCAGCTCATCGAGGAAAAGCTGCCGGTTTCCATCTCGCTCGGTCTTTGGATGACGTTTTTTTCCTATGCGATCTCGATCCCGCTCGGCATCAAAAAGGCAGTCAGCGACGGCTCCCGCTTCGATGTTTGGTCCTCGGCCGTCGTCATCACCGGTTATGCGATCCCGAGCTTTCTGTTCGCGATCCTTCTCATCGTGCTTTTCTGCGGCGGCTCCTTTTGGCAGATTTTTCCGCTGCGCGGCCTCACCTCCGAAAACTGGGCGCAGTTCTCTCTCACGGGCAAGATCACCGACTATCTCTGGCATATCACCCTGCCGGTGGTGTCGATGACGCTTGGCGCTTTCGCGACCTCGACGTTCCTCACCAAGAATTCCTTCCTTGACGAGATCGCCAAGCAATATGTGCAGACGGCGCGGATGAAAGGCTTGAGCGAGCGGCGCGTGCTCTATGGGCATGTCTTTCGCAACGCCATGATGATCGTTGTCTCCGGCTTTCCTGGCGCCTTCATCGCCGCCTTCTTTGGCGCCTCGCTCTTGATCGAAACCATTTTTTCGCTCGATGGGCTTGGACTTCTCTCCTTCGAGTCGATCGTCAATCGCGATTATCCGGTTGTCTTCGCCGACCTTTATATTTTTGCCTTGCTTGGTCTTTTCGTGAATCTCCTTTCCGACCTTACTTATATGTGGATCGACCCGCGAATCGATTTCGAAACGAGGGAGGTCTAGCGATGCGCGCCTTGCTGCCCGGCAGCGTTGCCGCGAGCCGCCTCGGGCCGGGGGCTCTGAGCGGGCGGCGGTTTCGGCTGAGCCCCATCAATCAGCGCCGCCTTGCGAATTTCAAAGCCAACAAGCGCGGCTACTGGTCTTTCTGGATTTTTCTTGTCTTTTTCCTAGTGTCGCTTTTCTCGGAAGTCATTGCCAACGACAGGCCGCTGCTGGTCGTCTACAAGGGCGAGATCTTGCTGCCGATCCTGCATGATTATCCAGAAGAGAAGTTCGGCGGCTTTCTCGCGCAAACGGATTATCGGGACAAGGTGATCGCCAAGGAGATCGAGGACCATGGCTTCATGCTATGGCCGCCGATCCGCTATTCCTATCGCACGATCAATCGTCAATTACCCCTGCCGGCGCCCTCGCCGCCGACCTGGATGCTGAGCGAAGCGCAATGTCGCGCCGCGGTGCTGCGCATCTACAAAAAACCCGATGGCACTTGCCGGAATCTTGAATGGAACTGGCTTGGGACCGACGATCAAGGGCGCGATGTTCTTGCCCGCCTGCTCTATGGCTTTCGCCTGTCCATCCTTTTCGGGCTGACGCTTGCGGGGATCTCCTCGATCATCGGTGTCGCGGCCGGTGCGGTCCAAGGCTATTTCGGCGGCTGGACGGATCTCATCTTCCAGCGCTTCATTGAAATATGGTCATCGCTGCCACATCTTTATTTGCTGATCATTGTGTCCTCGATCATCACGCCGAGCTTCTTTGTGCTGCTTGGCATTCTTCTGCTTTTTTCATGGGTGTCGCTCGTGCATGTCGTGCGCGCGGAATTCCTGCGCGCCCGCAATTTCGAATATGTCAACGCGGCCCGCGCGCTTGGCCTCTCGAACGCAGCGATCATTGTTAGGCATGTGTTGCCGAATGCGATGGTGGCCACCCTGACTTTTCTCCCCTTCGTCCTCAATAGCTCGATCACGACGTTGACGGCGCTCGATTTCCTCGGCTTTGGCCTGCCGCCAGGCTCGCCGTCGCTCGGCGAACTTTTGTTGCAGGGAAAATCGAATTTGGCCGCGCCGTGGCTCGGCCTCACCGGCTTTCTCGTCATTGCGATCATGCTATCTTTGCTTGTCTTTATTGGCGAGGCCGTGCGCGACGCCTTTGACCCGCGCAAAACTTTGCAATGAGAGCACGAGAGGCGAGCGAAAGGTGAGAAGCTTGGCAGATTACCGGCATCGGTAATCGATCAATCCCGCTCTCCGCATCGCGGAGAGCGGATAGGAGGCACGGGACGCCGCTGCTATTTTGCTTTGCCGCCGTAGCCGGAGCTTGAACCACCTTGCGTATCGGAAGTGCCGGGTGACGGCATATTCTGCTGTGCGTTGGGGCTCCCGCCAGGAGACTTGTTCTGTCCCGCACTGGAACTCCTTCCGGTATTGCTCGGCATGCCGATCCCAAGGTCCGCCAGGGTTTGCTTGTCGAAGCAAAGGCGGTTCTCCCTGGCACAAGCTTCTCGAGGATTTGCGTCACCCTTTCTTTGCCTTGGATCACGCTGTGATTGACAAGATCGTCAAGAACACTATCCCATTCCTACGCTATCGCCCGCGCCGCCAAAGCCAAGCCTAAGAGAGTCGTTGCACTTGAAGAAAGTTTTGTCCGGCGCCAGCTCTGTTTCAGGTCGGATCCACCGGGACGATTTTGATCGCACCTTGCGCTGCCGTGGGATTGGCCGCTGCCACGTGGTTGCAACGATCGAATGGGGATTACCGTTTTCCTGCCGACTCCCCGGCTTCGCCCGCTGATGGATGTCCTTCGTGTCTGACACCCCTCTTCTCGATGTCCGTGACCTCAAGGTCTGCTTCCA
>DATJBL010000095.1:0-16126 GCA_035515355.1 Methylocella sp. | reverse complement strand
CGGCGCTCGCTGACAAGATCAAGCATCCGGTCGCTGTCTTTTCTGGGCTGGACAAGATCACCGGGCGGACCATCGCTTTCGAGGCGGCGGCGGGAGAGACCGTGCAATTTGGTTCCCTCCAGATCACAGAACGCGCTTGTTATACGCGTCCCGCGACCGAGGCACCGCAAACGGTGAGCTTCGTCGAGGTGGACGAAGTTGATGCGGAAAAGAAATACAAGCGGATTTTTTCGGGATGGATGTTTGCGGCGAGCCCCGGACTGCACGGCATCGAGCATCCGATCTATGATATCTGGTTGACGGACTGCACGGGCAGCTATGGCCAGTCCGAGGCGAGCCCGGAGGTTGGCAGTTCGGAGGAGGTGCCGCCGGTGGCACCGGATGACCCTTTGAGACCTATTCAAGAACCCGCGAAGCCCAAGGCCAACGTACATCCAAGCAAAGCGCGCGCTCCAGCTGCCGAGCCGCCGATGGATGAGGCCCCTCAGGATCAGCAAACAGCGGAGCCGCCGCCAATGGGCGGACCGATTGAAGTTGGACCGCCGCCCGGCTTCAGCCCGGCCCCGCAGGGACGCCAGCGTCCGCTCGTGCCGCAGGACTGATGGTTCAATTGCGGCACGCCCGCTCGTCCTGCCTGTGGATTCTCTGCCGAGTGATCCTATCTTAAAAGGCAAAATGACGCTGGAACCACGGGGCCAGAAAGCGGTTTCAAGCCCATTTAGTGCAGCGTGCAGCCCTCGCCGGCATTGCCGTTTGCGCCCGCGTCAATGTTACGAAGTTTTCATTCGGCCGACATGGCGACGTAATTGGGGGATCTCCATGTTCTGACCACCGACGCTGTATCGTCCCGAATTTTCAACGGAGAACCTAATGGCAAATATGCAGTCTTCCCCGCCCGAATTTACGGGTGCGCCTCTGCCCCTCCCGCGCAGGCGCCAGGGCGTCCGTTCCGTACTTCTGGGCACTGTTGCTGCCCTGGCCCTGGCCGGCATGAATATCGGCTACATGGAGCAGGCGTGGGCGGCCACCAGCCCGGCCGAAGCATCTCAAACCATTTCACCAAATTCCTTTGCCGATGTCGTCGATCACGTTCGCGGCGCGGTCGTCTCCGTCAAGGTCAAGACCACCGAGACGGCCGATTCCGAAGACGAGCTCGAGATGCCGCACATCGCGCCCGGCGATCCCCTCGAGCGCTTCTTCAAGCATTTTGGCGAGGAAGGTCATCACGCCAAGCCGCATGTCACCCAGGCGCAAGGCTCGGGATTCATCATCTCCCCCGACGGCTTTGTTGTCACGAATAATCATGTCGTCGACAATGCCACCGAAGTGACCGTGACCTTGGACGATGGCAAGACCGTGCCGGCAAATATCGTCGGAACCGACAAGAAAACCGATCTTGCCCTTTTGAAGATCAAGGAGGGCGGCCCTTATCAATATGTGGAATTCGCGAAAACCATGCCGCGGGTCGGCGAATGGGTGATCGCGGTTGGCAATCCCTTCGGACTGGGGGGAACGGTGACTGCTGGTATCGTTTCCGCCCGCGGACGCGACATCGGCGCCGGGCCTTACGATGATTTTCTGCAGATCGACGCGCCGGTGAACCGGGGCAATTCCGGTGGCCCGAGCTTCAATGGTCAGGGTCAGGTCGTCGGCGTCAATACGGCGATTTTTTCGCCTTCGGGAGGAAGCGTCGGCATCGGTTTTGCCATTCCTGCCGATACCGCGCAAAACGTGATCGCCGCGCTGAAGGACAAGGGCGTCGTGGCACGCGGCTGGATTGGCGTCCAGATTCAGCCGGTTACGGCGGATATTGCTGATAGCCTTGGCCTTAAGTCCACGAAGGGTGCTCTTGTCGCAGAAGCCCAGCCAGATTCCCCCGCCACCACGGCCGGAATCAAATCGGGCGATGTGATCCTTGGCGTTGATGGCGAACGGATCGATGGCCCGCGCGACCTTGCCCGCAGAGTGGCGGCACTTGGCCCCGGCAAAAAGGTCGATTTGATGTATTGGCACGACGGATCGGAGAAAACCACCTCCGTCAAGCTTGGCACCCTGCCGGAAGAGAAGGAAGCCGCCGTCCATCCTGGCATGGGCCAGGACAGCGACACCTTCGGCGGCCTCGGCCTCACGCTTGCTCCAGCAAGCAGCGTGAAGGGAGCGGGAAGCCATGGCGTTGTGGTGGCCGATATTGATCCCGAGGGTGTGGCCGCGCAGAAAGGCTTGCAGGTCGGCGACATCATTCTTGAAGCGGGCGGGCATGCGGTCAACCAGCCGGCCGACATTAAAGCGGCGCTCGCCGACGCCAAAAAGGAAAACCGCAAGGCCGTGCTTTTGAGGGTTAAAGGCAGCGACGGCACCCACTTCGTCGCCATCGCTGTGAATCCGGCTTCCTGAGCCTCAAACGTCCCCCCGAGGCTTTAATCAGGCCGGCACCATGTACCCCCCGTCGTGGGGCCGGCTTCAGGAGGCGACAGGCCGGAAGGAAACTTCCGGCCTGCTGCTTTGCGGGGAGATTGAGCTATATTCCTGCCATGCGAATCCTCATTGTCGAAGATGATTTCGAAGCCGCCAATTACATGGCCAAGGCATTTCGAGAGGCAGGTCACGTTGCCGATCACGTCGGCGATGGGCTTGAGGGCTATGCCCGCGCCCATGATGAAACCTATGACGTTCTCGTTGTCGATCGGATGCTGCCGAAGCTCGATGGCCTCTCTCTCATCGGCAGCTTGCGCGCCCAGAAAGTCTCAACCCCCGTGCTGATTTTATCGGCGCTCGGACAGGTTGATGATCGTGTGAAGGGATTGCGCGCCGGGGGCGACGATTATCTTGCAAAGCCCTACGCCTTCTCCGAGCTATTGGCGCGCGTCGAGGTGCTCGCGCGGCGCAACCGGGCGGGCGCTGGCGAGGAGACTCTCTACCGGGTGGACGGCCTCGAACTTGACCGTCTCGCCCATAAGCTCACCCGTGACGGCAAGGACATTCCGCTGCAGCCGCGGGAATTTCGCCTGCTCGAATATTTGATGAAACATGCGGGTCAAGTCGTCACGCGCACGATGCTGCTCGAAAATGTTTGGGATTATCACTTCGATCCACAAACCAATGTCATTGACGTCCATATTTCGCGGCTGCGCGCTAAAATCGACAAGGGCTTTGACCCTCCCCTTCTTCAGACGATTCGCGGCGCCGGATATATGATACGTGATGGCTCTCGGTAAGCTCTTCCGCACCACGGCCTTTAAGATATCGCTCGCCTATCTCGTGATTTCGGCGATCGGCGCCGGGCTTGTTCTCGGCACCATCGGCTGGAACATGAAGCATGTGATCGAAGACCAGATTACCCAGACCATCGAGACCAATATCGCCGGGCTTTCCGAACAATATGCCCAGGGCGGCATACGCCGCCTCGTCAACATCATCCAAAGGCGGACCCACCGCCCCGGGGCGGGGCTTTACCTCGTCACAACGCCCGCGGGAGAACCGATCGCCGGTAATGTCGCAAATCTGCCGCCCGACATTTTGGCGCATCCAGGTCTTGTCGAGATGGCCTATCAGCTGCCTGGCGATCCCCGCGGCAATCACCGGGCGCTCGCCCGCGTTTTTGTGCTCGATGGCGGCTTTCGTCTTCTTGTTGGGCATGACCTCGAGGAAAGCGAAAGCTTGCGGGCAATTCTCACCGACGCCTTGCTCGGTTCGCTGTTCTGGCTAGTGGTGGTCGGAACGCTTGGCGGGCTATGGGTGGCAAGGCGCGTTCTAAACCGCGTCGATGCGATCAACGCCAATGCCCGGGCCATCGTCGCCGGTGATCTTTCCAGGCGGTTGCCTCTGGCCGGCACCGGCGATGAACTTGACCGTCTCGTGCAAAATTTCAACGCCATGCTGGATCGGATTTCGATATTGATGGCGGGGCTCAAGGACGTGTCCGACAACATCGCGCATGATCTCAAGACACCCCTGACGCGTCTTCGGGCCGGCGTCGAGCAAGCTCTCCGCACCGCCAAGGGTCCGGAGGATTTCCGTGGCGCGCTCGAAAAGGCGCTTGAGGAATCCGAGCGCTTGATCCAGATCTTCGATGCTCTTTTGAGCATCGCCCGGGCCGAAGCGGGTGCCGGGCGCGAGGGCATGACCGATTTCGACGCCGGCTCTGTGGCCCGCGATGTTGGCGAACTTTACGAACCTGTCGCCGAGGAGCGCGGAGTCGCGCTCCGTATTTCGGCCGGGAGCGGGCTTCTTCTGCACGGAAGCCGGGAGCTTATCGGCCAGGCCCTTGCCAATCTCGTTGACAATGCTTTGAAGTACGGCGGTCTGGAAGCGACACGGGAGAGCGGCGCTTCGGGGGGGCGGCAAACTGCGGGCGGCACGATCGAAATCTCGGCGCGGCGGAATGACCGCAACATCGAGTTCGCTGTCGCCGATCACGGTCCGGGGATCGCCGAGGAGGATCGTTTGCGCGTGCTTGATCGATTTGTCCGGCTCGAAAATGCGCGTTCGCGGCCAGGCTCTGGCCTTGGCCTTTCGCTCGCCACCGCGGTGGCGCGTCTCCATCATGGCAGTCTGCGGCTTGAAGATAACAAGCCGGGCCTTCGGGTCGTCATTCGGCTTCCGGCGGTGCCTCTTCGCCGCGAACCGGAAGCTCCACTGACCGAGCCGAAGCCGGATAAGGCCGCATGATCGATCTGCCACCCGCAGGCGCTGGGGAACTGCCGCTCTGGCGGCGCATTCGGACGGCGCCGCAGCTCTGCGACCGGCGCCGCGCCGAGTCCCGCCTTTCAGACCTTCTGGGAACGTCGGCAGGCCGGCAATTGCTGGACCTCGCCGATCTTCCAGGCGTACGTGCTTTGCTGCTGGCGATTGCCGACCATTCACCATTCCTTTGGCGTCTTTCGACGCAAGATGCCTCCCGGCTCAAACGATGTCTTGAGACAGACCCCGAGGTGTGCCTTGGAGCCTGTCTTGCCGCTCTCGGACAGGCTTGCGACGCGGCCGAAACGGATGCCGCGGTCATGCGCGCACTGCGGCTCGCAAAGCAGGAGACTTCCCTTCTCGTCGCGCTTGCCGATCTTGGCGGCGCCTTCGATGTGATCGCGGCGACCGAGGCATTGTCGCGAGCCGCGGACGCCTTCATTTCGGCGGCATTGCGCCATGTCCTGCGAGGGGCGGCCCGATTAGGCCGGCTGCGGCTTACTGAAAATCCTGGCCTCGAAACCGGCTGCGGCCTCGTAATTCTTGCGCTTGGCAAGCTCGGCGCACGCGAACTCAATTATTCCAGCGATGTCGATATTGTGGTCTTCTTCGATCCGGATTGCGCGGCAATCACCGGCGTCGTAGACCCCGCGACGCTTTTCGCCCGCCTTACGAAGGATCTTGTCCGGCTGCTCCAGGAACGGACTGTGGACGGCTATGTCGAGCGTGTCGATTTGCGGCTTCGCCCTGACCCCGGCTCGACAGCGGTGGCGATTGCCCTTCCCGCCGCCTATTCCTATTACGAAAGTCTCGGCCAGAATTGGGAGCGCGCCGCCCTGATCAAGGCGCGGCCGGCCGCTGGCGACATCGCACTCGGTGAGACCTTTCTCGCCAATCTCAAGCCGTTCATCTGGAGAAAATATTTCGACTACGCCGCCATTGCGGATATTGCCGCGATGAAGCGCCAGATTCACGCGGTCCGCGGCCATGAGGAGATCACGGTCGCCGGTCACGATATGAAACTGGGACGCGGCGGCATTCGGGAAATTGAATTTTTCGTGCAGACCCAGCAATTGATCTTTGGTGGCAAGAGGCCGAGCCTGCGGGGCCGGCGCACCCTCGACATGCTGGAGGAACTGGGAAAGGAAGGCTGGGTGACGAGTGACGCGGTCACGGATTTGCGCGCGTCCTACCTCTTCCTGCGTGAGATCGAACACCGGCTTCAGATGATCGCCGACGAGCAAACGCAGCGTTTGCCGAAGGACCAAGACGGTCTCACGCGCTTCGCGCGCTTTTGCGGCCATACCCGGAAAAGCCGCTTTTGCAGCGAAGTCACGCATCGCCTGCGGCTTGTCACGCATCATTACGGGCGGCTCTTCGAACACTCCCCAAGACTCGATGTGGCGGCAGGCAGTCTGGTCTTCACAGGCGCCGCCGACGATCCGGAAACACTCGAAACCTTGCAGCGTTTGGGTTTCAAGAATGGGTCGCTCGCTGCCGAGACGATCCGGGGCTGGCATTTCGGCCGCCGTCCCGCCGTGCGCAGCTCCCGCGCAAGGGAAATCTTAACGGAATTGGTGCCGTTGCTTTTGCAGGCCTTCGCGCGGTCGGGCGATCCCGACGCGGCGCTCGCCGGATTTGATTCCGCGCTCGCAGGCATGCCCGCGGCCGCCGAGCTTTTTTTGGTCCTCAAAGCCAATCCTCCGATCTGCGAATTGTTCGGCGAAATTCTAGGCGGCGCGCCACGACTGGCGCGCACCATCATCAGCCGTCCGCATGTGCTCGATGCCGCAATCGATCCGAATGTCCTCAAGGCCCCTCTTGATGAAGACGCGTTCCGGCAGCGTGCGGGACATCTGCTGCAACAGAAATTCGACATGGAGGAATTCCTTGATGCGCTGCGTGATTTCGCCCAGGAGGAATTGTTTCCAATCGGTCTTCGGCTATGGTCTGGGATGATCGAGCCTGCCGATGCGGCGCTTGCTTATTCGGGGCTCGCGGCAAGCATTGTCGAAACCGCCCTCACCCAAGTCGAGCGCGTCTTCAGCAGGGAGCATGGACGGATTCCGGGAGGCCGGCTGGCCGTTTTGGCGCTGGGCAAGCTCGGCTCGCGCGAAATGACGGCGGCCTCGGATCTTGATCTCATTCTTATCTATGATTTTGATCCCTCGCAGCCGGAATCCGCGGGCTCGCGGCCTCTCCACGCCGTGCAATATTACACCCGCCTGGCGCAGCGTCTTATCTCTGCTCTAACGGTCGCGACGCGGCGGGGGCGGCTTTACGATGTCGATATGCGATTGCGCCCTTCCGGCCGCAAAGGGCCGGTCGCGACCCAATACTCGCATTTCGTCGACTATCAATCCAGGGAAGCGGAGACCTGGGAACATATGGCCCTGACCCGCGCACGGGCCATTGCCGGCGACGCGCAACTTGCCTCGCGAACTACAGCTGCCATAAAGGCCATTCTGACGCGCCCGCGCGGCGATCAACTCGCGCAAGACGTGTCCGAGATGCGGCGCTTGATTGCGCAGGCGAAGGGAGATGGCGAGCCTTGGGACCTCAAGCTCGCCGCAGGAGGGCTGATCGATATCGAATTCTTGGGACAATATCTTTTGCTTCGCCATGCCCATGCCAATGAGAGCCTCGTTTCTGTTTCGCCGCTTGCCGTGCTCGCGGCGGCGGCAAGCTGCGGCGTGCTCGACGCCAAGGATGCGCGAACTTTGATGGACGCCTACGGGCTTTGCACGGGCGTGATGCAAATTTTGCGACTGACTCTCGATCCTGGCTCTGATCCGCGTCAGGCGAACGAAGCGGTCAAGCGGCGTCTTGCGAGAGTAGCCGGGCAGCCGAGCCTCGGCGCGCTCGAAAGCTGCCTCGGGGATATCCGCAGGGAGGTCCGCGGCGTCTTCGACAAGATCCTGTCACCGCGATGAAGCGCGCAATTTTTGCGGCGGCCGCGCGGGGCGCCGCAAGGTGCTCGCCGCCAAAAGCAGCTTTTGGCGCGGAACGTCGCGCGGCTCGGGCAGATGGACGAGGACGATCGTTCCATTGCCGACGGACGAACGAATGCGGATCGAACCGCCGTGCAAATCGACGAGCGAGCGTGCGATCGCAAGGCCGAGGCCCGATCCCCTCATGCCATTGTCCAGTGCCCCGCCCAATTGCTCAAATGGCCGGCCAAGCCTCGCGAGAGGGGCGGGCGGGATGCCGATGCCAGTATCTTCCACATAAAGATTCAAAGCCCCTTGAACCATCCGTGTTCGGACGCTGACGCGGCCGTGATTGGGGGTATATTTCACTGCGTTGCGCAAAAGGATCGCAAGAATCTTTCCAATCGCCTTGCGGTCCGCATAGATTTTCTTGCCGGGCAAGGTTTCGGCTGTCACCGTGATTTCCTTTTCGGCGGCGATCGCTTCGATCTCCTGGACCGCGGCACTCACCGAGGCATCGACGTCAAAGTCGGTCTTCTGAATCTGGAACCTGCCGGACTCGAGGCGAGCCATGTCGAGAACGTCGGAGATCACATCGCGCAGCCGTTCGCCGCTCTGCTTGATGTCCCTGCAGTAATCAACATATTTCGGCGAGCCCAGCGGGCCGAAGGTTTCTTGCTGCATCATGTCGGCAAAGCCGATGATGTGGTTAAGGGGCGTGCGAAGCTCGTGGCTCATATTCGCGAGGAACTCGGATTTGGCCCGGTTCGCGGAGACGGCTTCATCCTTTTGCTCGAAATATTTCTCGGCAAGATCGGCGAGCTGCTGCGCCTGCAATTCCAACGTCAAGCGCGATTTGCGCAGATCGGCGACGGTGGCCATCAGTCTGCGCTCGGAATCCATCAATTGCTCTTCATGGCGTTTCAGCGCCGTGATGTCGGTGCCGACCGAAACATAGCCGCCGTCCTTGGTACGCCGCTCGTTGATTTGCAGCCAGCGGCCATCGCCAAGGCGGGCCTCATAGGTGCGCGCCCCCGCGAGTTGCCGCTCGCCGAGCGCGATTTGGGTCTGAATGATGGGCGGGGTGCCTTTGGCCATCACTTGCGCATAGGGCGTTCCGGCGGCGACCGCGTCGTGAGAGAGATGGTGGAATTTCTGGAACTTTGAATTGCACATGACGAGCCGGTTATCGGAGTCCCAAAGAACAAAGGCTTCCGAAACGGCCTCAATGGCATCACGAAGGCGCAAATCCGCCGTGGCGGTGCGCTCGGCGAGGGCTTTTTGTTCGGTGATATCGACGGCGATGCCGACGAGGTGCGGCGGCGTGCCCGCTGGATCTTGGACAAGCTCGGCGCGGGCTCGCAACCAGATCCAATCACCTTTCACGTTCTGCATCCGGAAAACGTGGTCGATCGAATCGGCTTTCGAACTCGCCAGCATCTCGGCCATCGCGGCGAGGTCGCCGTCTTGCGGATGAACGAGCGCATTGATGTCACCGAAGGACATAAATTGGCCGGCTGGTGCCATGCCGAGGATCTCATACATCGAGTCCGACCAGTAAATGCGCCCGCGCGCGAGATCCCAGTCCCAAAGGCCGCAGCGTCCGCGGCCGAGTGCCGTGTCGACCCTGGACTGCATCCTTTCGCAGAGCTGATTGGCCGCGCGGGCGCGCGAGGCCTGCCAGAAATAAGCGATTGCGAGTGCAATGAGGACGACAACCGTGCAGATGACCAGCACGGCGGTGCGGAAGCTCGCCGCTTCCCAATCCGCGAGGACCGCATCCATGGGATAGATGATCGCGACTTGGCCGAATGGCGCGGCAAGCGTGTGCACACTCGCCAAGGCATCCGATCCGTCCGCGAGGTCGATACGCAGGACACCGGCTTTCTCGGCGAAAACCGTCAAGGGTTGTGCCGGCCCCAAGACATCATTGAGCGTGCCGCTGGAGCTGGACAGGGGAGGCGCGGCCGCGACAATCGTACCCGCGGCGTCGGTCACGATCACCTGCTGCTTGCGCGCCAGCGCGCGAGACGGCACCGCCTGAGCAAGTGCCATTGCGAGGTCACCCTTGGGCTGCTCCCGGAAGGTGGCGTTGAGGTTGCTGCTTACGGCGCCATCGGCCAATTCGAGATCGGTGAAGGCATCGGCGATGGCGCTATCATAGGCGTCGCGTGTGATCGTGAACGAGACTGCCACCAGCGCTCCGGCGAAGAGCGCCACCATCGCGGGCACTGCGCGCCGGACCCAGATTTCGAGATGGATTAAACGCAGAATCGCGGGCTGCGTCGCCGCACAGCCAAGTTCCAGCAATGCCCCTGCGCGCGCAGAAGCATGCGCCCTTTGAGCGCGCGCCATGTCAGGCCCCCTCGAAACTGACCGGAGCGATGTGCCGCACCTCTCCGAATCGAGCCTATGAGAGTCTCACTTTTTTGTTTTGTCCAGAGATTAATTAAACGTGAATGCAGATTTGATCGTCATGCTGAAGATGGCTGCTCTGCCAAGGCCGAAGCGGAGGCCCTCTGACGTGTCTCACAGCTCGGGTTGGACGCAAGAGCTGATGGTATGAAGGTTGCTACGTTACCGCCTGTGCCCTGACCGATTTCCAGGGTTCTTGGTTCCTCTTCGAAGGCACGGGCCCGCTTGTGGCAGACACCGGAGGCGGCTTTTGCGATTTAGAAAGACGTCGGTTGCGGCGTGAATGGGATTGAGGATGTTCACCAGAGTCTGCAAGGAAGAAACCATCGCCGAGGGCGGAATGCGGATCGTCATCGCCGATGCCCATGTCATCATTCTGGCTTGGCCCGAAAATGGCGCGATCAAAGCTTTTCAGGGGGTCTGTCCGCACACCAATATGCCGCTCGCCGAAGCCGAATTCGACGGCACGGTGCTGACCTGCCCCAGTCACTCGTGGACTTGGGACTTGAATACCGGCGAGCCGATCCATCCAAAAGAGAGTGCGCTGGCCGAATATCCCGTCAAGATCGAAGACGGGATTGTCTACATTGATACAGAGGGAGTTTCGCCTCTCTTTGCGGCTTCGTAAGAGCCCAGACAGAGTCTTCATCATCGGCCAAGGCCGCGTCTAAACCTCGCCGGTCACAAGTGCGATGGTGACGCCGTCATAGCCTTTGGCGCCGACGGTCTGGAGGGCGGTGGCGCTGACGCGCGGCTCCTCGACAAGCATCTCGTTGAAACGGCGTATCCCCTGGATGTCGGGATCGCGGCTTTCAGCTTCGATCACCTTGCCGTCACGCACCACATTATCGACGATAATAACGCTGCCGCGCCGGGACAATTTGAGCGCAAAGCTGAAATATTCCGGGATACTCTGCTTGTCGGCATCGATGAAAGTGAGATCAAAAGCCCCGCCGTCCTCCGCAGCAATCCGTGGCAGCGCCTCGAGGGCACGACCGACGCGCAGGTCGACAACGCCGCTCAAGCCCGCGCGTGCAATGTTGGCCTGCGCGACCTCGGCGTGCCTCGGCTCGGCCTCGATCGTGATGAGGCGGCCGGCTTCGGGGAGAGCCCGGGCCAGCCAGATGGTGCTGTAGCCGCCGAGCGTGCCAACCTCCAAAATTCTGCGCGCACCCTGAATTCGCGCAATGAGATAGAGCAGCTTTCCCTGGCTTGGCGTGACATTGATCGGCGGCAAACCGGCGGCATTGCTGGCCTCGATGGCAGCGTCGAGCGCGGCGTCGGACGGCACCAGCTTGGCGTTGATATAGTGGTCGACGGCGGTCCAGAGCGCCTCGGTCATGAGTCATCCCCAGGCTTGATGGTGGCGGATCAGGCGAGCGATCGTTCGACGATATCCTTCACATCGGGCGAAAGAGAAGCCGCACCGGCGACGTGGCGGAGCGCGCGTTCGGCGCAGTTGCGGCGGACTTCCTCAAGGGAGCGCCAGCTTTTGAAGGCCGAAAGGAGGCGTGCCGCGACCTGCGGGTTTCTCGTATCGAGGTCAAGAACGATGTCAGCGATGAAGTCGTAGCCGCTGCCATCCTTTGCATTGAACTGAGTTTGATTGAGCGCGAAGGAACCGGCGAGCGAGCGCATCCTGTTGGGATTGTTGAACGAGAAAGCCTTGTGCTTCATGAGGCCTTTGACCCTGTCGAGCGTTCTCTTCTCTGGGATCATTGCCTGCAAGGCAAACCACTTGTCGATCACGAGCGGCTCGCCTTCATGCGCGTGATAGAAGGCATCGAGCGCGGCTTCGCGTTCCATTCCTGGGACATGGGCGAGCACGCTCAGCGCAGCGATCTCGTCCGTCATGGTGGCGGCGGTCTCGCGCTGGCGGGCGGCGAGCCGCGCGCCTTCGATCGTGTCTCCTGCCGCGAAGAGATCAAGCGCGGCATTGCGCAGGGACCGCCGCCCGGCGGCCACCGCATCGGGAGAATAAGGCCCAGCATCGGCGAGCCTCTCGTAGAGGACGCGCAATGTTTCCTTAAGATCGAGGCCGATCGCCTTGCGTAGGGCCTCGCGCGCGGCATGGATCGCGTCCGGATCGACATCCTCGCCGATCTCCCGCGCGATGTCGGACTCACTCGGCAAGGTGATCGCTTGCGCGGTGAAGGCCGGATCGGCGCTTTTTTCGATGAGGATGCGAAGGGCGTTGCTGAAATCCTTGTTCCCCTCCGGGGCGTCCCCTGCGCGGATGCGCGCGACCGAGCGCTGCAGCAGGCGGGTGGCATAGGTTGAAGCTGCCTGCCAGCGGTTGAAACCGTCGCTGTCATGCGCAATGAGGGTGATGAGATCGGCCTCGCTTGCCGGGTAAGCGAGGCGCACCGGTGCCGAGAAGCCCCTCAGCAAGGACGGAACCGGCCAGCTTGGCACGTCGTAAAAGGTGACACGCCGATGCCCGGTCGAGAGCTCGATGACGCCACGAGAGAGCTCAGCCGCGCTCGCACCGTCCTGATTGCCCGTACGCAGTTCCACATCCCCCTGGCCAGCGATCACGAGACCGAGCGCGATCGGTATGATGAAAGGCTCTTTCTTGTCCTGGCCGGGGGTTGGCTTGCAGGATTGCGCGAAGTCGAGGGTAAAGCTCTTCGAAGCTTCGTCGTAGCTTCCGGTCACCTCGACGAGCGGGGTGCCGGATTGATGATACCAGCGCGAGAATTCGGTCAAGTCGCGCCCCGACGTCTCGGCGAAGCAGGCGATGAAATCCTCGATCGTCGCCGCGGTCCCATCATAGCGATCGAAATAGAGATCCATCCCCTTGTGGAAAGCCTCGTCACCGATGAGCACGTTCAGCATGCGGATGATTTCGGCGCCCTTTTCGTAGATCGTCGCTGTGTAGAAATTATTGATTTCCCGATAGGTGTCCGGCCGGACATTATGCGCGAGAGGGCCCGCATCCTCGGCGAATTGCTGGGCGCGCAAGGTGCGCACGTCGCCAATCCGGCGCACCGGGGCGGAACGCATGTCGGCAGAAAACGCATGATCGCGAAAGACGGTCAAGCCTTCCTTGAGACAGAGCTGAAACCAGTCGCGGCAGGTGATCCGGTTGCCGGTCCAATTGTGAAAATATTCATGCGCGATCACAGCCTCGATGTTCGCGTAATCCGCGTCCGTCGCGGTCGCAGGCGAGGCGAGCACATATTTGTCGTTGAAAATGTTCAGCCCCTTATTCTCCATCGCCCCCATGTTGAAGTCGGAGACGGCGACGATGTTGAAAACGTCGAGATCATACTCACGGCCATAGACCTTCTCGTCCCAGGCCATGGCGCGCTTAAGCGCATCCATCGCATAGGCGGCATAGGGCTCCTTGCCGTGCTCGACATGGACGCCAAGCTGAACTTTGCGGCCGGATCGCGTCGTAAACTCGTCGAAAATCGAACCAAGATCCCCGCCGACGAGGGCGAACAAATAGCAGGGCTTTGGATAGGGATCGTGCCACACCGCGAAATGGCGCGAGGTTCCTTCGATCTTTCCGCTCGCGATCTTGTTGCCGTTGGAGAGCAGCAGAGGCGCCTCGGAGAACTCCGCCTCAAGCCTGACCGTATAGACGCTCAGAACATCAGGACGGTCGAGAAAATAGGTGATACGTCGAAACCCTTCCGCCTCGCACTGGGTGCAATAGGCGGAACCGGAGCGATAAAGTCCCATCAGGCGTGTATTGGCTGCGGCGTCGATTTCGGTTTCGATTTCGAGAACGAAAGGCCGTTGCGGCGGCTCATACAGGGTGAACTCATTGCACGATACGAAACCATTCCACGTCTTCGCATCGTGGATATCGAGGTTCTCGCCGTCGAGCGCGATCCTCTTCGCCGTCAGCCCATCGCCGTCGAGGACAAGGGCGGCACCGGGGCGACCTTCTGGATTGGGCCGGATGGCGAGCCGGGCCAGAACGCATGTCGCGGACGGGTGCAGCTTGACATCGAGATCGACCTTGTCGATCAGATAATCGGGAACCCTATAGTCTTTCAGGCGAACGGGTTCTGCGATATCGGTGCGCATCGAAACCTCTGGGATAAAGCGGCAAACAGCGATTCTGGTACGGAACGATCGCGGCGATCTTAAGGGCAACAGCCGCGAGGTGTAAAACCGTGCCCGTGGCACGCTCCCTCTCGAATTTTCGCCCGTCACGGCGGTACGGAAATCCGAAAGTGGACTGGCGGCCGGTCTTCATGACGTGTGGCAAAACAAAGGAAATATAGGAATGGCTGGAACTCTCGGAAAGTGTCTGCTCATTGCGGCGGCATTCGTCACCCTGGCGTTGCCCCAGGCAGGATGGGCGCATGGCCCGTCGCGGCAGAAAGTTACGGAGTCGGTGACGATCGATGCGCCTCCCGCAAAGGTCTGGGACGCGATCAAGGATTTTCACGACATGAGCTGGCTGCCTGGGGTCGTCAAGACGACGGGCGAGGGCGGCAATGAGCCGGATACCGCCACGCGTCAGCTCACTCTCGACAATGGCGCGACGATCGACGAAAGCCTCTATAAATATGACGCGGACGCAATGACCTATTCCTATCGCATCGATAAAGTCGACGTGAAGGTACTCCCGGTCAACAATTATTCCTCGACCCTCGCGGTTCTTCCGGCCGAGGGCGGGAAAAGCACGGTCGAATGGCGCGGGGCCTTTTATCGCGGCTATCCGAACAATGATCCGCCGCCGGAATTGAACGATGAGGCTGCGATCAAGGCTGTCACCGCCATCTATCGCAAGGGCCTCGACGCTTTGAAGAAAAAGGTTGAGGCAGCCAAGTGAGCGGTCGGCCAGTGATGAGCATTCCTCAAGCTAGGGGCGTCAAAGCAGGCGCCCTGTTTGCCGCTGTTTTCGCTTGCGCTGTTCTTTGCGAGGCTCCCGCGAGTTGGGGCGGCGAAGCCTTCATCACGGATCAAACCGGCGACGAAGTCAGCGTGCTCGATCTCGGCTTGAAACATGTCGTCGCGCGGATTCCGGTTTCCGGCAAGCCTGCGGGAATTGCCATGGCGCGGGACGGGCGCACGGCTTACGTCACGAGTCCGGAGGGCAAATATGTCTCGGTGATCGATACGGCCTTGCGCAAGATCGTCGCCAAGATTGCAATGCCTGATACGCCGCTCGGCATTGCCGCCGACCCCACCGGCGGCTTCATTTATGTGGCCGGTTTTTATCAGCCGCGTCTTTACAAAATTGATCTTGCGGCAAAAACCATCGTCGCGAGTGTCGAGGTTGGCGCCTCCCCATCGGGCGTCGCCTTGACGGCTGACGGGACGCTGATCGTGACAGCCGATCGCGACGATGACCAAGTTTCCATCATCGATGCAAAGACCTTCGCCCGCACCGGCACGGTCAAGGTCGGTTCGCATCCATTCGGCGTGACCATCGATCCGCAAGGCGAGCGCGCCTATGCGGCGAATGTCGAGAGCAACGACATTTCTGTGATCGACCTCAAGGCGGCCAAAATCCTTGGTACCGTGGCGGTCGGCAAGCGGCCCTATGCCGTCGCCCTCGCCAAGGGTCGCGGCTTCTCGACGGACCAATATGGCGGAACCGTCTCGGTCTTCGATCTTGCGACGTTGAAACCCGTGAAGCGGATTTCCGTCGGCGATTATCCCGAGGGAATCGAAACGAGCGCCGATGGCAATAGCGTCTATGTCGTCAACTGGTTCTCGAATGAAGTGTGGGTCATCGATGCGCAAACCCTGGCGGTGACGACGAAAATGGAGGCCGGTGACGGGCCCCGTGCGTTCGGGACTTTTTTACGCGAGCCCCTGTGAGTTTTTCGGCAGAATGGGAATATGATCTGAGAGGTGAAGAGCGCAAAGGGCGGGCTTGCAAATCCTTTTTCCTCGCAGCGGATTTCCGCGTCTCTTCGATGCGCATCTTCCCCAGGGCAGGGAGTGCACGCTATGCTCAAGGAGTTCAAGGAATTCGCGCTCAAGGGCAATGTCATCGACCTCGCGGTTGGCGTCGTCATCGGTGTGGCGTTTGGCAAGATCGTCGATTCTCTTGTCAATGACCTCATCATGCCCCTCATTGGCGCCATCGGCGGTGGTCTCGATTTTTCGAATTATTTTTTGCCGCTGAG
>DATJBL010000094.1:0-7080 GCA_035515355.1 Methylocella sp. | reverse complement strand
CGCGTTCATGAGCCGCCTTATGCGGCGAACAATTGCAATTCTTTCTGTCGCTCCTCTTCGAGCGCTTTGCGAACGCGCGCTACCAAAGCTTGAAACAACCGCCCAGTGCCTGCCGCATGCCGTCAAGCGCCTCTTGAACCGGCCGCCGCCGCGGCGCGCGTCCACCGTTTCCCACCGATTGGCGTGAACAGAAGTCGGACAAACTCTCTTGGACTCCGGCGCGTTTCGTTGATTTTTGGGCAATTTCGTTTTTGGCTAACCGCTCATAACGGTCTGGTTGGGGGTTCGAGTCCCTCCCGGCCCACCAGCCTCGGCCAATCCAGCGCTTTCGCTTGCGCCATAGGCGACGGACAGTCCGGAATCCTAACGCCGCTGATGTCACCGGACCCGTCCAACTCCCAACACAATAGGTCATTTTCCACCCCATCCGGCTTTCTTCGCAATGTCGCGGCGACGTCTGGAAACAGTTCACGCAGCGGCTTCACGAGGTTCATCCGGTGCGGCGTCGCACCGACCTGGGGATGGCGGTCTGCTACTTCTGCACCAATAGACAATATCAAATAAACGAGGCAACGCCATGATCCATTCATCGCGCCGGGACCGCCGGACCAGAGCAATTGCCGAAGTATTGGCGATGATTGCCGAGGAATCCACTCGCTGCCGCGCACGCCCCCTTTGCGAAACGGGCGATCGCTTTCAGGAGGAGAGCGCCATTGAGTTTTGTGCCGCGTTGGATTGCTACGCGGAATGGGCAAGGCAGAAACGAAAGAATCATTTGAATTTTTGTCGATCGGCGATTTAGGCGACACCCTCCACATGACCAGGCTCGGCAGCGGAAGCGGGACCCGACACCTGCATTC
This sequence comes from Methylocella sp., assembly GCA_035515355.1. GTDB lineage: Bacteria > Pseudomonadota > Alphaproteobacteria > Rhizobiales > Beijerinckiaceae > Methylocapsa. The sequence goes on along the minus strand of DATJBL010000094.1, from coordinate 6,220 downwards.
AGGCAACGAATTTCATGTTCTGCTCCCATTCTGCTTTGTTGCACGCCAGTGGAAGCCAGTCGCCCCAGCCACGGCGAGAAGTGGCAACAAGGCGGCGACCGGAGCCTTGTGTGAAGCGAGCAGACCGCCAACGGCTGCGCCAGCGCCATAAATAACAAACATCCATATTTGCCGCTTTGTAGCGAAGGGCAGCCTGTGGGGCGAATGAAGCACCGCTTCGGTTGCCGAGGTCACGATGGAAGCCAGCGTGCTTGTGAACACGACGGTCGTGACACCAGGCCTGCCGGCCAACCACGCCACTATGCTCTGGATCCCCATCGCCGAAGAAGCGACAATGATGAGGCCATATAAGCTGACCGTCGTGAGCGGATGGCCGATCAACAACCAACCCAGAGCAAAGATGGCGAGAAGGCAGGCTTCCAAGGTGAGAAGCAAAGAACTTCTGCGTGCTGGCGGGAGCCCATCGAGCCACAGATCAGCACTCGTCTTGGCGGCCGCCGCGCCAGCCAAAAAGCCAGCAAAAGCAGCGAAGGGCCGCGATGCTCCGATGAGGTCTCCTTGCCCAACCGCGAGGCCGAGCAACGCGGTGTTGCCTGTCATCGCGGAGGGAAACACCTCGCCAAGATTGAAAAAAGCCAAGACATCCATAGTGCCGGAGGCGAACCCCAGCAGCGCCAGCCCGATATCAACCAAGTCGAACCGCTCAATCGAAGATGCTGTGTTCGCAGTGTTCACGGCAATGTTGGCTGAGCTCTGCTGCTGAGAGGCCGCGGCTCGATGGCTGCTGCGCGGCTCTCGTTTCACGCGTCTTGACAAGTCGGCCATGCAGGCCGGAATTGAATGCGCCTCACAAGCAACCTGCGTCTCACCCGATCGCCGGCGGCTCCACGACCTTGCGATAGAGATGCCACGTCGCGTGGGCGAGAATGGGCACCGCCACCGCGAGTCCGGCGAACAGGCACAAAAAACCCGCCGCCAGGGACGCGGCAACGATCAATCCCCAAAGTGCCATTGTAAGCGGATTCACCAGCACGGTCTTGATGGAGGTTTGAATGGCAACCGGAACATCCACGTCGCGGTCAAGAAGCATCGGGAAAGAAACGACGCTAATGCTGAAGGCGACCACGGCAAAGACGAAACCGATTGCGGTGCCAAAGCCGATCAATTTCCATCCCTGCGGTGTCGTGAGAACATCGCCGATAAATCGAATAAAGGACGCCGGCGGTGCAGAGCCAAAAAGCGACGTATAAAGAGATTGGGCTGAAATCATCCAAGAGGTGAAGATCACCAGCAGCAACATGCCGAGGGAGAGGATTGGGAAAATTGCGTGCGACCGTATCACGCCAAACGCGTATTTCCACGAGGGGTCAATGCCGTACTCTCGCGAGGTGTTGAGGCCGCATTCTCGGCGCCGGCTGATCTCATACAAGCCGATCGCCGCAAAGGGTCCAATGAGAGCGAATCCGGAAACGAGCGGGAAGATCAGCTGCGGAGAATTGCCGACAACCAGCCAAATGCCGATGAGCGGATAGATCAGACCCAAAAAAACAAGATGCGAAGGCATCGCCAAGAAATCGGCGAGCCCCTTGGCCAAAGCGTCCCTCAGGTCTGAGGGGCCAATCTTGCGCACGATCGGATAGTGGGCCGAAGACAGATGGAAATCGGCGAGGCCAGAATTTGCCATGGGCGTTCCTCCTGGACCGGCTTGGCCGGGGCACGGTCACGAGGTCAGTACGCCGTATGAAAGCGGCTGTGCTCGAAACCGCAATTCACGACACTATACGCCCAGACGGGAAGTCCGGTCGAGGGAATTCTCGTCCATGTAGCGCAGCTGTGGATCGCCCTGAAAATTATAGCTGCCGATGTGGGTAAGCTTGCCTTCCGTGTCGAGCCAAATTTTGCCGCCGATGTCCCGCCACTTTTGACAAAAGCCAAAGTCCTCGCTGACATAAGCGCTGGTTTCCTTGTCGATCATGCAATCGAAAAGCGCGTAGCTTTCAAGGTTCTTGGCGTTGGAATAGGCATGCACGCTTTGGTAGCGGCTTTCCGGATAGGCCGCGATCATGCGTTCGATGACTTGCCGCTTCAAGAGCATGAAGCCGCCGCCGCAATAGATGGCGGTCGCAAAGCGTCCCTCGCGCTCGCGCTCGTTTCCCGTGCAGAGCGTGCCAACGTAAAGCAGCGGCGCGGCTTGGAACGGCTCCCGCGCCATCGCCGCGCGGGCGATCGCCGGTTGGCTCCAATCGATCACTTTCAAAGGATAGATCCCCGCGACGAAATCCCGATCGAAGCGGAGCATCTCTTGAACTTGCTCTGCCTCGAATTTAATGTCCGCGTCGACAAACAAGAGATGCGTCGCCTCGGGCGTGTTGAGGAATTGGCTGACGAGAGTGTTGCGGCTGCGCGTTATGAGCGAGTCATGCCCGAGCAGTGCAAGTGCGGCGTCGAAATGAGCTCGCGATCCGAATTGAATGAGGCTGATGACGGATTGCATGTAATGCTGCGAGACAAGCCCCCCAAAGCAGGGGGTGGCGATGAAGACCATTGGCCGGCGTGGAGTTTCGGTCATGCCTGTCCTTAAAGGTGCTGTTCTAGCTGTGAAAAGCGAAGCGGCTCACCGGGCCGATCATGGTCGCAAGCAGCGGTCTCATCGCTCGTACCTAACCATCGAAACCTGTGCGAAGCCTGCGCGGCGCGCACTTGCCCAAATCAGGACGGCAGGACGCGGGAGAGAACCAGGCTTTGCACAGCTTGCAGATCGCAGGCGCCGAAAGTGGCATGCGGCGCGCCGAGCAGCCGCGTCGCGGCATAGGCTTCCGCGAGAGAGCCATGCACTTCATGCAGGGCAGCCAGCGCGCCGAGCCGGGCGAGGGTCTCCGTGACATTGCGGGCATAACTCTCCCAATCCTGACCATCCAGGATTTGCTTGATGGCAGCGGCCGCGGCTTTTCCCGGAGCACCGCATGCCCGGCCAAGGTCGTTGATCACAACCTGCGCCTTCTCGCGATCGCGGCGCAGCACTCGCAGGACATCGAGGGCGACGACAGTCCCCGAGCCTTCCCAAATCGCGTTGAGAGGCGCCTCGCGATAGAGGCGCGCCATCGGCAAATCCTCGACATAGCCATTGCCGCCAAGGCATTCGAGCGTCTCGTAGATGAACGACGGCGCCAATTTCGTCACGAAATATTTAATCGCTGGCGTCATCAGCCGGGCATAGGCAGCTTCCAAGGGGTCGTCTTGGGCCCGGTCAAAGGCGCGGGCAAGGCGAAACACGAGCGCGGTGTTCGCCTCGCACTCCAAGGCAAGATCGGCGAGCACCGCCCGCATGGCAGGCTGACTCTCAAGGAGGCGACCGAACACCGCGCGATGTCTTGCATGGTGCATCGCCATCGCCAAGCCGTAGCGGATTTGGCCAGCGCTTGCGATGGCGCAATCGAGGCGCGTCCACTGCACCATCGCAAGGATGGTGCGCACCCCTTCTCCCTCCGGCCCCAAACGCTCGGCATAGGCGTTGTCAAATTCAACTTCGGATGAGGCATTCGAGCGGTTCCCGAGCTTGTCCTTCAAGCGTTGGAACCTCAACGCATTCATGCTCCCGTCCGGGCGAAATCTCGGGAGCAGGAAGGCGGTGAGACCGCCATCGGCCTGTGCGAGAACGACGAAGGCATCCGACATCGGCGCCGATAAAAACCACTTATGGCCACTCAGTTCATAGTGCTGCCCATCCAGCACCCGCGCCGTGCTGATATTGGCGCGCACATCCGTGCCACCCTGGCGTTCCGTCATGCCCATGCCGAGCGTGACCGCCTTTTTATTGAACCAGGGCTTCATCCCGCCATCGTACTCGCGCGCAAGTAAATGCGGCAGCCAAGCGGCATGGACCTGCTGCGACGCGGCCAGCGTGGCCATGCTGGCGTTGGTCATGGTGATCGGACAGATATGCCCGGCCTCGATTTGGGTCGCCATGTAGAGACGGGCGCCCCGTTCGCTGATTTTGCTGCGGCCTGGCTCGCTCGGATCGAAAGCCGAGCAATGCAGGCCCGCGGCCATGCTTTTTCGCATCAACTCGTGGTAAGCAGGATGGAATTCCACCTCATCGGCACGGTTGCCGGCCGGGTCGACAATTCGCAGGCGGGGCGGATTTTCGTTGGCGAGCCGGCCCAGACGGATGGTCTCGGCGGATCCGAAATCCTTGCCAAAGACGGACAGGCGAGCCGTCTCAAGGTCCACCCCGGCACGCGACATTGCCTCACGCAGCGCGAGGTCCGTGCCGAAGAGATCCACGTCTCCGAAAGGCAGCGTTTGATTGAAGGACGCCGCTTCAAGTCCGCCCGCAACAAACCCCATGCCTGTGCTCCTTATTCTGCAAAAGCGCAGGAAGAGCGTTACAAAAATGCAGACTTTGGGCGATGATCACGCAGCAAACCGAACGATGGACGTCAGAACCGCCGCGGCGTTTGTATAAGCTCCGCGTCTATTCGCCCGCCAGCCGCAGCCCAACCGCAGCAGAGTCCCGCTGACGCAGGGATGCCTCGATATGACCAATATAGTCCCGCGTGAGGGGGACGGTTTCAAGCTTCTTGGAGAGTTGGATCTGGAAGACGACAAAGTTCTCGCGCCGGAACGCACATTCGGAACCCGCAAGATAGAGTTCCCACATGCGGCAGAAGCGTTCTCCCCGCTCCGCCTTGACCTCCTCGCGCCGCGCCGTAAAGCGCGCGCGCCACGCTTTGAGCGTCTCGGCGTAATGAAGCCTCAGGATTTCAATGTCGGTGACGAAAAGACCGCTGCGCTCGACCGCCGGCATAATGTCGGACAAGGCTGGCATATAGCCGCCAGGGAAAATGTATTTCGCAACCCACGGATTGGTCGGCCATGGTCCATCCGTCCGGCCGATGGTATGAAGAAGCGCGATCCCATCCCCGTTCAGCAGCTCGGCGACCTTGCGGAAAAACACGTCATAGTGGGCAAGCCCGACATGCTCGAACATGCCGACGGAGACAATGCGGTCAAATCGCTGCCCCTCGAACTCGCGGTAATCGCAAAACCGGAAATCGGTCGCACCCCTGAGGCCCAGGGCGGCGGCGCCGGAACGCGCAACGCCGAGCTGGGTCTGTGAAAGGGTGAGCCCAGTCACACTCGCTCCGCAAAAGCGCGCCAGATAAATCGCCATGCCACCAAAGCCGCAGCCGATATCGAGCACGCCCTGGCCAGGCTCGATCAGGAGTTTTGCGGCGATATGCCGTTTTTTCGAGAGCTGAGCATCCTCGAGGCTTTGGTTGTCACAATCGAAATAGGCACAGGAATATTGCAGCCCGGAATCAAGGAATCTCGTGTAGAAACCGGCATCGAGATCATAATGATGAGCAGCGTTTCGCCGCGCACGCAGTCGCCCGTTGGGACGGCTGAGCCAGCGCAGAGCGCCGCGCGCCGCCTCCAGCAGGCGTAGCCAGCGCGAGCCGCCCGGCTGCCAAAGATTCACCGCGCCGAGCATCAACAAATCGAAGAGGGTGCCCCGAGTCACCTCAAGGCGACCGTCCATGTAGAGTTCGCCAAATTGTAGTTCGGGGTCGAGCAGGAGCTGAAAAACGGCGGCAGTGTCGTTGAAGCGCAGAGCAAGCTCGCTTTGCGACCCATCGCCTATCGTGAATTTGCTGCCGCCCGCCGTTTCGATTTCGATTGATCCCGTTTTAATCAGGCCTGCAAACAAGGGCTGCAGCGCATCGCCTACGACAAGCTTACCCGACATAGCTTCCCTCCAAAGCCAGGCCAAAGGTCTTCCACCGCTGGGGTGCGCATGCGCATAATAAAAAAACCGCCCATGCCGTGACAAGCCTGCAGAATGGAACCATTTCACAAAGCCAGTGTTTCCGGCTTCGACTCCCGTTCCCTAAACGGCTTTCAGGAGGATACGTTCAATCGCCGGAGGGGAGCAGGCAAATTGGCGATCTGGGTGCCGGTGAGAAGATGCGATGCAACGTTTCGGTGTTTTGCTGCCTCCACGGTGCCCAGCACAGGGCTGATGGCCAGCGGCCCTGCTTCAGCGTTGGGCGGCTATCCTTACGCTTATGGCGATCCTTATTCTGCCTTGTACTAGTCGATGGATCGAAGGCGGCCCCCCCGATCTCTTGAGCAAGGTGCGGGGCCTCTCTCCCGGCCATTCGCCCCGCGAGGCAGTTCGTTGCATAAAATCAGGGAATTTATGGAACGGCTTCCAAGG
>DATJBL010000093.1:0-74863 GCA_035515355.1 Methylocella sp. | reverse complement strand
CTCCCATCCACTAAAGAAGAGAAAATCGACGGTATCGAGGAAAGTTTTGAGAAAAGGAAAGAATCCGTAACGGCCAGGAGGAGGCTGCGCGGTAGAAAATGTCGCCTTGCGATTGCCCATCGAAGAGTTCCTCCGGACGATATCGTCGAAGGATGTGGTGGAGTTGATTGATTCGATGCCGACCTCTGAGAAGGCTTGCTCCCCATAAACATTTTTGGACAGGAGCGGATTGGTCAGGGCCTGCGAGAAGGCGTCCGCCGCCACCATCCATCGCATCAGACTACCCAATACCCCATTGTCTTCATGACGGTCGCCGAACAGTCCGACTAGCAATTCGACGTGATTGACGTCCTTGTAAATTGTCTTCAATTCAGCGGCCAAGGCAGGATCACCCGTGAGTTCCCCGAAACTTGTGACCGGTTTCAGACCAAAACATTTGCGGTATTCATTGTAGGGCCTCACGCGCCACTGCCGAGACTTCATCAAAGTTGGGAGATCGGCCCTGTCAACGAGAAGCTTCATCGTGTTCTTCAGCATGACGCGGCCGGCGCGTTGGGTCGCGGCTGCGGCAATCACTTCCTCGATGCCAAGGTCGATGAGAAGGCCATTGTTGAACAGGAATTCGTAAGCGGAACGAGACTGGTTTCTAAGATTTACCCTTTCCGGGATAAGGGGATGCCAGCGGTAGAGAAGGTCGAATTCCGCAGCGATCCGATTCGTCCGGTACCATTTTTGCGTTTCGGCGAAACCGACATCCACGAATACTCGAAAATGGGCCGTCGATAGATGATTGATGTAATTTTCGATAATGATTTTCAAAAGCTGGGTAATATTCGTGTTGCGCGCCGTCTCGAACACGCGGTCATCATCCCATCCAGGATGCCGCCGGGCTATTGCGCGGCATAGACGATTGTGCTCCCGGAGAAAGATGGTGTTGATCGCGGTGTAGAATATTGTCGAGTTTCCTCTTTCCAGCCCCATCGCGAAGAGCTTGCTCCTTCGCTCCGGAGTATCGAGGGCTGGATCGACTATGGGATTGAGAAATGTTCCGGTCTTCTTGTCGATGTAGGAAAGAGCGCGGAACTGATCTTTGACGCAGGCGCCATCATCCTCGAACAGGTAGGGAGGATATTCTTCTCCGGCTAGCCGCTGCGATTGCAGCTCACCGCCACCCCTGCTGCGAAGGATGGATGTATCCTTGGCACTTAGGCCATAGATCTGGCAGAGATCAATCTCGTGATTGGACGTGTTTTTTCGAAAATCCTGTGGATCAGTGCGCAAGAAGCTATCGGTGAACCACTGGGCAAAGAAGCCGAACAGTGCCGAACTTTTGGGACATGGGACCATGGAAGGCCCCCGGATGAACAGCTTCGCGATTTGTTCTGGGGGAGGAAGAGACTCCACGTAAGTTTTGGGCGCAGGTGGCAAGTGCCGCCCGGTAAATGTTCGGTCAACCAGGCCGGTCCAGGAGACATAGTCGGCTGAAGTATCAGACTGTAATGGTCCCCAAAGTGAAAAGGGGTGAGGACGAGGCTCGGTGCAATTGGTAGCGATGTCGATAAACAGCCGATTAACGTGCCACCTTAGGGGCGGGACTTTGCTTACAATCCACCAGAGCCACGGAAAGCGCGGTGCCAGAAATAAGAAAAAATCCTTCATCGCCGTCATCCCTCTTAACGAGGCTCATCCAACAGCTTGGGTTAATCGGTTCGATCAGGACTTTGCCTTGAGGGCTCCGTCAGTGAGGGTGGCAAACTATGTTACTCTAACCAATCAGCACCAGGAGGCGACCCAATTCAGTATTTGATACTCGCTTGGATCAGAAAAAAACTATGCTAGCATATTATTAGAAATATGCCTGCATATAAATTTATCCGCAAATTATGGTGCTGGCGAGTACATATCACCGGAATGATTGTGACTGCTCTGCGGGATGCCTGGCATTAGGTCCGACAAGCAAGCGTGATCTCAAAGGCACAGTGGAGTTATCTTGATTGGGGCTTCGCCGCCCCCAAGGAATTGTTACTTCGTAGAAGACACGGACGAGCTCTGCTTGACGGTGAGTGCCAGTTTTTTCCAAGATATGGGTGAGGTGTGCCCGCGCCGTGGATCGAGCAATATTCAGTCGCGTTGCTGCTTTCGCAAGACCTCCTCCCGAGATCAATTCGGCAACGACGCGCGCTTCTGCGGAAGTTAAGGTAAACAGGTCCGCAAAGACATTGATACGATCGGTCGTTGCCCGCGTGCAATCGACTATAACCAGGCCAGCAACAAAATGTTCCTTGTCAGGCAGATGGACCCCAGCGCCTCGAGAAAGGGGCACCACATGCACAACGAGCGACGCCATCCCATCTTCATCGCGAACAATCACCGACCCTCCCAGTAACGAATCATCTGTCAGTCGTGAGGCGGATGTTATGAGCGCTTGTAATTTTCTAGAGGTCTTGAAATCCGCCACACTGATGTGATCATGCTCAAAGCTTAGGCCGCTACGAGATCGGATCAATGCTTTAGCTGTGTCATTTGCATAAAGGACACGTCGATCTGGCGTGGCGAACAGGAGACCAAAACCGGCGCCAGCGATCACGCTTGTCAGCAATTCCGAGAGAACTGTCTCATCGTTAAGCACGTCCCCGATGAGGAAGGCACGTTTGACGCGAGCCGCGATTATTTGCATTTGTTCGACTCCGACGCAAACTGGAAGGGAAATCATCCAATTCATATCGGCAGGCAGGCGGGACGTCCTTAAGAACTCCTTATCCTCATACTAATTTTCAGCAAAATTTGCTCTCAGCGGGACGCCACAAGAGGTTAGCGAGGCAAGCGGAATCGAAGCACAAAGGATAGAGTCCCGTGAATTGCCCATCACCGTCGGTCACGGCCACGCCTTTGATGGGATTAAGCAAATACATAATCATTGACATTATTCATCAATCTTTTGCGGGGCGCCAAGCTTAATCTCCGGCAAGTCAATCATCTTTAAGAACGACCTTACCGTAGGTCTCATTTTCCCTTAAATTTCCTTTTGGGAAGGGAGACAAAATGGGGGAAAAAGCGCGGGAACTCGCGTTCCACGAATTTCGATTGGATCCCGCCAATGCCCTGCTTTGGCGCGGTGGCGACCGCGTGGCACTGCCGCCGAAGCCCTTTGAAGTGCTGTGTTGCCTTGCTGCGCGTGCCGGACAGTTGGTGACCAAGGACGAACTGCTCGATGCTGTTTGGTCCAACCTTCATGTAACTGAGTCAAGTCTGAGCGTTTCGATAAACGCGCTCCGCGTAGCCCTTGGTGATGATCCCAAGAGGCCCCGCTACATAGAGACAGTGACTCGGCGCGGTTATCGTTTCATCGCTCCCGTTGTTCCTTCCCACCGCAGGGAGTCCGGACAACCGCTTGAGACGAAGGCTTTGGCTCCCCTTGCGCGTGCCGTACCGCGGCCCCGATGGTGGGTTGGCCGATTGGGTCCGCTTGAAGAGCTGGACCGCGTGCTCAGCCACGCTATCGCGGGCGATCGGCAGGTTGTCTTCGTCACGGGTGAAGCGGGGATCGGCAAGACAGCCCTGATTGAGATGTTGGTGGAGCGGATAGCCGGGCGCGGCATCGGCGTCTTAGCGGGCCACTGTGTCGAACATTTTGGGACGGATGAAGCCTTTCTCCCCTTTATCGAAGCCCTCCAGGCGGGGTGCGGCAGTGGAAATGGACCTTTGCTGCTGAGGATGCTTCGTGATCATGCCCCAACCTGGCTCGCCCAGATGCCGGGTTTCCTTGATGCGGAAGATCGTGCTGCCCTGCAAAGCGAGGTCTTTGGGGCCACGAGGGAGCGAATGCTGCGCGAGTTCTGTGAGTTCGTTGAAATCCTGAGTTTGGAGCGGCCTTGGGTCGTCCTAGTTGAAGATCTGCATTGGAGCGATTATGCGACTTTAGACGTTCTCTCGCGCTTTGCATGGCGCGACCAAAAAGCTTCCGTGTTAATGCTTGTGACCTACCGGCCCGGTGACGTCATTGCCGGAGATCACCCGACGAGGACAGTCCATCAGGAGCTCCAGATTCATGGCCGCTGCCGGGAGCTTGCGTTAGACCGGCTTTCTTTCCCCGAAATTGAGCAATATCTCACATTACGGTTCGGCCAGGCTACGATCACGCAAGCCCTTGCCGGACGGGTGTTCCAGCGCACCGGCGGACACCCATTATTCGTGGTCTCCCTCATCGACTATTTCGTTGCCCAGCGAGTCATTTTTGAAGCCGAGGGACATTGGTGTCTGGCGCCGGACGAGACGGCCTCCAGCGCGGGAATACCACGCGATCTGCGGGAAATGATCGCCCACCAGACCGATCGTCTGGAGTTCGGGGAACGACGTCTTCTTGAAGCGGCAAGCGCTGCCTGCGGGGAGTTTTCCGCTGCCATGCTGGGCAGGGCGCTGGATCGCGACATTCCCGAGATAGAACAAATCTGCGAGGGACTGGCCCGGAAAGGTCAGGTCCTCATCTCGGCCGGCGTTGCTGAGTGGCCCGACGGTACGGTTGCAGGACGCTATGCCTTTTCGCATGCGCTGTACCAAGAGGTTCTCTATCAGCGCCTCGCGCCAGGGCAGCGCATTCAGCTGCATCGGCGACTCGGGCAGCGGTTGGAGGAGGGATACGGGTCGAGAACGGCGGACGTCGCGGCCGTGCTGGCTTTGCATTTCGAAGAAGGCCGCGATTTCGCAAAAGCCGTACGCTATCTTGGGCAAGCCGCGGAAAGCTCGACAAGACGCTTTGGCAACCGTGAGGCCGCAATTTATCTCACCCGCGGACTGGGGTTGGTGGAGCGTTTGCCAGCCAAGGACCAGTTGGCGGTGCGGATGAACCTGCTGCAGCAGAGGGGCCGGGTTCGCCGCTCTGCTGGCGATCTGCGCGGAGCCCTCGAAGATCTCAGCGCCGTCGTCTCTTGTGCCGTGGAAGCAAACGAGCTTCTCACGGAAGTTAAGGCTCTGCTCGATCTCAGCCGCTTCTTTGTTTGGGGAGATCGAAAGCAATGCTTGGAGCTTGCAGAGCGGGCGGTTGCAAGGAGCCAAGATTTGAAAGACGACATGCTGACAGCTTTGGCCCAGGGCAATAGCGCAAGCCTAAATCTTTATCTAAAGGGTTGGCGGGATGAAGACGCGGCCCAGTGCCGCGAAGCCGTGAAAGTGCTTGGTAACGCGCGCGATCCCCGCATCGTGGCGCGGCGCTGTGGAATCAAGAGCACTCTTGAACTGACGACCTCGAATTACAACGATTGCTGTGCCGCGGCCGACGCTTGCCAGGATTCGGCACGAGAGCGAGGCGATGTATATTCATTTGTTATCTTTAATACTTTTGCGGCTTTTTCGCTCTTGCAGCTTGGCGCCTGGCGCGAGATGCGGCGACGGCTTACCGTGGCATTGGCTATAACCGAGAAAAACTCAAACCGGAAAGTCAGTTGTCTTCCTCACTTGATGATGGCTTGGCTACACAATGAGGCGCTCGACTTTGAGGGTGCGAAGAAATGCTGCGAGAACGCCCTCGACTCGGCGACTGAGGAGAACCCCGTCAATTTCTTTCTTGGCCGGAATCTCCTGGCAAAAGCGTGCATTGCCTTGCACGATTATTCAGGCGCACATGACCACTTCAATGAAATCACGCACCGGATCGAAAGCGATGGCATTATGATGGAAACGGTGTTCTACCCGCTCTTTTATCATAGCTTTTGCGAATATTGGCTCGCGACGGGAAATTTGGGCGAGGCGCGAAAAAAGGCAAGGCAGCTTTATGATGTTGCAATCCGACCGCCGGAGCGCAGCTATCTCGCACTCGCGCATAGGCTACTGGCCAAGATCGCAATTGCCGAAGGAAATCAGGAAGAGGGTAGACTCCAATTGTCGCGCGCAATCTCAATTGTAAACCACACAGCACTGCCTCTAGCCGCCTGGCGGGTCTATGCGACCGCTGCCGAATTTTATGCAACTGCAGGAGAGACAAACCGAGCGTCCGAGTTCAGGTGCCGCTGCGAGCAGGTCATTCACTTCCTTGCCGAGGCGCTCGATCAGGAAGATACTTTGCGTTCATCGCTGCTTTCTGCCTACGCGGCGGAAGCTCGACGCTAGGCTTGTCGGCAAATGGACGCCTTGATGTCCCAACTGTTCGGCTAGATGTCCGTCCCGCCGTCACTCTTCGAATGGCCAAGGTCTCGAAATTTCCCACCCTCCGACAAAGATCGCGCACAGTCACGAGGTAATTTCTTGGGCCACGGAAACCGGGCGCCCCGCAGTCTCAAGGTCGAGTCTCAGAGTCATGCAGAACGCGCCGCCTCCTGCGAGAATGAAAGGCGAGAGATCGATCTCGCGAACCCGATAGCCACGCTCCATCAGGACGGCGCGAATCCGCGGCGGCGCCTCAGCCATCACCATGGTCTGCCCGAGGCTGACCGCGTTGACGCAAAAAGCAGCCGCTTCATCGAGAGTGGCTTCTATCAAGAGCTCCGGAGCGACCCGCTCGTGGATGCACCGCAAGGCGCCGTCACTGAAGGCCGGCGGAAAAACCACGACTTCCCCTCCGCTCAAAGGGCAGAAACATGTGTCCAAGTGATAGAAGTGCGGATTGACGAGTTCCAGCGGCACCGCTTCGTGACCGAAGAAGCGGGCAATCTCATCGGCAGCAGCCTCATGGGAGCGAGGACCGAAGCCAGTCCAGAAAATCTGGCGTGTAGCATCCCAAATGCCGTCTCCGGCGCCTTCATGGACCAAGCCAGCCGGAAGCTCGGCGATCTCTTGCAGCAGGCCCCGGCGCAGCAACCCCTCAAAAGCCGACCGGAAGAAAGCTTGCTCTCCCTGGCGTTCGGAGTACCGGAATCGGGCAAGAAGCGCGCGTCCGTCTAACACCACAGCAGCATTGGCCGGGAACACCATGTCAGGCCACCCGGCTGCGCCGGGAAGCACTTCGATAGTTGCGCCGGTCTCGACGAGGGCAGCGCGCAGGGCCTCCCACGCCAAGCGAGCAGAGCGGTGAAGGCTTTCCGAGTCAAGCTGCCAAGCAGCCGGTTTCATCCAGGGATTGATGGCATAACGGACGTCGAAATGTGCTGGATCGATCATCAGAATGACAGGGGGCCGTCCCATAATAAGTGTCTCCTTGGAATCAGAACCCGTTCAAGCTTACGCCGCTGGCGCTAATCAAGGTATATTTATGCCTTCATCGGCAGTGAATTAATGGGTGCGAGCTAGCTAAGCCGCTGCCATTGTCGGCGTGCCATGTTTATGGAATTTATATGCCACGCATGTCTAAGCATGCTCGAATCTATATGCGGCTTTCCATAGCTGATGTTTGCTTAGCCATCGCCATCGATCGGCGGCTGAAATGTGCTTCTTCCGGAGCAATGAGCAACTGAAGGATGCAGCAATGCCCGTCTTTCTTCTTGACGTGATCTATATTGCGATTGGCGTAACTGCCTTTGCGATTACCGCGCTTTATCTTGGCGCTTGCGACAGTTTGTGAGGACAGCTTGTGAGGATTCCCCATGACATTTGAATACATCCTCGGCGCAATCGCGCTCGCGGTCATCATGATCTATCTCGTCATCGCACTGATTCGCCCCGAGCAATTCTGAGGAAAGCCCATGACGGCCAATGGTTTCATTCAGATCGCGCTTTATTGCGTGGTCGTCATCCTTCTCGTGAAGCCGTTCGGCTTCTATATGACTCGCGTCTTCAAGGGCGAGCGGACGTTTCTATCACCCGTTGTGCGGCCCCTTGAGCGCGTCATTTACTCTCTGAGCAGAGTCAACGAAAATGAGGAGCAGAACTGGATCGGCTATGGCCTCGCCATGCTCACCTTCAGCCTTGCTGGCTTCCTCGCTCTTTATGCCTTGCAGCGCTTGCAGGCGGTTCTGCCATTCAATCCGCAGCACCTTGACGCGGTCTCTCCGGATCTTGCTTTCAACACGTCGGTGAGCTTTCTCACCAACACAAATTGGCAGTCCTACACGCCCGAAACGACGATGAGCTATCTGACCCAGATGGCCGGGCTCACCATGCACAATTTCGTCTCCGCCGCGACCGGGATTGCGCTGGCTATCGCGCTCGTCAGGGGCTTTGCACGGCGCACGTCGCGCACGATCGGCAATTTTTGGGTCGATCTGACTCGCACCGTTCTCTATGTGCTCCTCCCGATATCAATCGTGGTAGGGCTCTTCTTCGTCTGGCAAGGCATGCCGCAAAATCTAAACGCCTATACCGAGGCAACGACTCTCGAAGGCGCCAAGCAAGTGATCGCTCAAGGTCCGGTGGCTTCTCAAGAAGTCATCAAAATGATGGGTACCAATGGCGGCGGGTTCTTCAACGCCAATTCGGCGCACCCTTATGAGAACCCGAACGCTCTCACCAACTTTGTCCAGCTCGTGTTGATCTTTTCGATCGGCGCCGCGCTCACCAATGTCTTCGGCCGGATGGTCGGCAAGGAGCGACAGGGCTGGGCGATCTTCGGCGTCATGGGTATTCTATTCCTAGCCGGGACATTCACGGTCTATACCGTTGAAAGTCAGGGCAATCCAGCTTTCGCCGAATTTCCTGTCGATGCCGCGCCAAGCGCTCTTCAGGCCGGAGGCAATATGGAGGGTAAGGAGGTGCGTTTTGGCATCGCCAACTCCTCCCTCTTCACAACTGTCACCACCGACGCCTCCTGTGGCGCCGTCAATAATATGCACGATAGTTTGTTGCCGCTCGGCGGCATGGTTCCGATGGTCAACATCATGCTCGGTGAGATCATTTTCGGCGGTGTCGGCTCGGGCCTTTACGGCATGTTGCTCTTCGCGATCGTCGCGGTTTTCGTGGCGGGACTGATGGTGGGCCGCACCCCGGAATATCTCGGGAAGAAGATCGAGGGAAGAGAGGTCAAGATGGCGATGCTCGCCATTCTGATCTTGCCGTTGTCGATGCTCGGCTTCACCGCGATTGCCGTCGTAGTCGCCCCGGGTCTCGCAGGGATGGCCAATTCCGGTCCACATGGCTTTAGCGAGGCGCTTTACGCTTACACATCGGCCACGGGTAATAATGGCAGCGCTTTTGCGGGTCTTAGCGCCAACTCGCCTTTCTACAACACGACACTCGGCCTCGCCATGTGGATCGGCCGGTTTTTCTTCATCGTTCCGATGCTGGCCGTCGCCGGGTCTCTCGCGGGCAAGAAGATCGTGCCCGCTTCGGCAGGCACTTTCCCGACCGACGGCGGCCTTTTCGTTGGGCTTCTAATCGGGGTGATCCTGATCATCGGTGGCCTCACTTTCTTCCCTGCGCTAGCGCTTGGGCCCATCGAGGAGCATTTCGCGATGCTCGCCGGCACACTTTTCTGATTGCCGCAATCAACCTTTGGGATAGAACCAATGAAACATAGAGTTAATCCACGTCGGGGCATGAGCTCCCTATTCGATCCGGCAATCATTGTCCCGGCGATCGGGGACTCAATCCGCAAGCTCGATCCGCGGATCCAGATCCGTAATCCGGTCATGTTCGTGGTCGAGATTGTGACCGTGCTCACGACGGTTCTCTACGTCCGTGATCTTCTCACCGGCGGCGGAGAATTGAAGTTCACGTTCCAGATCATCGTCTGGCTTTGGATCACTTTGCTTTTCGCCAACTTTGCCGAGGCTGTCGCCGAAGGGCGCGGCAAGGCACAAGCGGCGACTCTGCGAAAGGCCCGCACCGACACGCGGGCGAAACGGCTTATTGATCCGAATGCTAAGGGTGGCATGAAAGACGTCGTTGAAGGCGTGTCCGCCGTCGAGTTGGAGCCGGGGGACGTCGTTCTTGTCGAGGTGGGTGATCTCATTCCCAGTGACGGCGATGTGATCGAGGGCGTCGCCTCGGTCAATGAATCGGCGATCACTGGGGAATCAGCGCCTGTCATCCGCGAGGCCGGCGGCGATCGCTCAGCCGTGACCGGCGGCACGATGGTTCTCTCCGACTGGATCAAGGTCCGCATCACCGCGGCGCAAGGATCGACATTTCTTGACCGGATGATCGCGCTTGTTGAAGGGGCGGAGCGGCAGAAAACACCCAATGAGATCGCGCTAAATATTCTTCTTGCTGGCTTGACTCTCATCTTTGTCTTTGCCGTTGCGACCATCCCCAGCTTTGCGACTTACGCAGGCGGCAAAGTCGGCGTGGTCGTTCTTGTCGCGCTTTTCGTTACTCTCATTCCGACAACGATTGGTGCGCTTTTGTCGGCGATCGGAATCGCGGGAATGGACCGGCTCGTACGGTTCAATGTTCTCGCGATGTCCGGCCGCGCGGTCGAGGCTGCCGGCGACGTCGACACCCTGCTTCTCGATAAGACCGGCACCATCACGCTGGGCAACCGCCAAGCTACGGAATTTATTCCGCTGCCTGGTGTGACGGAGAAGGAACTTGCAGACGCGGCGCAACTTGCTTCTCTGCCCGACGAAACGCCGGAGGGCCGTTCAATTGTCGTGCTTGCAAAAGAGAAATACGGCATTCGGGGCCGCGAGATGCACGAACTTCACGCGAAGTTCGTGCCATTTTCCGCATATACGCGATTGAGCGGGGTCGATACCGAGACGTCGGTGATCCGCAAAGGTGCCGTCGATGCGATCTTGGCCTTCGTCCGTTCGCCGGCTGCCTTCCCTGAAACCAACTCAAGCGGCGGCGCACCGGCAACGCTCCCATTCCTGGTCTCGGATGCGATGGTTCACGCTTTGAACGCAAGCGCCGACAAAATAGCAAAAGGGGGAGGAACGCCGCTGGCTGTGGCGAAAGACGGTCGGCTCCTTGGGATCATCCACCTTAAGGACATCATTAAGGGCGGAATCAGGGAGCGGTTCGCCGCCCTGCGCCAGATGGGGATACGCACCGTGATGATCACGGGCGATAACCCCTTGACCGCGGCGGCGATCGCGGCCGAGGCGGGAGTCGATGATTTTCTTGCTCAGGCGACACCGGAGACAAAACTGAAGCTCATTCGTGACGAACAGGCGCAAGGGAAGCTGGTCGCCATGTGCGGTGACGGCACCAATGACGCGCCAGCTCTCGCGCAAGCCGACGTTGGCGTTGCCATGAACACAGGCACGATGGCGGCGCGGGAAGCTGGCAATATGGTTGACCTCGACAGCGACCCTACAAAGCTCATCGAGATTGTCGAGATCGGCAAGCAGCTCCTCATGACGCGCGGCGCACTAACAACTTTCTCGATTGCCAACGACGTCGCGAAATATTTCGCGATCATCCCCGCGGCGTTTGTCGTCTTCTATCCGCAGCTGCAGAGCCTCAACATCATGCACCTTGCGACACCGCAGAGCGCTATCCTTTCCGCGATCATCTTTAATGCTCTGATCATCATAGCGCTCATCCCGCTTGCGCTGCGTGGAGTTGCTTATCGGCCCATCGGCGCGGCAAATGTCTTGCGACGCAATCTCCTCATCTATGGGCTTGGCGGCATCCTCGTTCCCTTCATCGGGATCAAACTCATCGATCTTGCCGTCGGCATGCTCCACCTTGCTTGAAGACAGCGACAGGCTTGAAGATAAACATATGGCCAAGGATAATCAAAATGATTAAGCATCTCGTTCCGGCAATCATGTTGACCATCTTGATGACGGTCGTGACGGGGATTGCCTATCCGCTTGCGATGACTGGCTTGGCAGGGCTTCTCTTTCCCTATCAGGCTAAAGGCAGCCTGATCGAGCGGGATGGAAAGATCATCGGCTCTGAATTGATCGGGCAGAATTTCACGAGTGACGACTATTTCCATGGACGGCCGTCCGCCACGACAGACACCGATCCGAATGATCCAACCAAAACCGTGCCCGCGCCCTACAATGCGAGCAATTCAGGGGGTTCTAATTATGGCCCGACGTCGAAAGCGCTAGTCGACCGGGTCAAGGGGGACTCCGACTTATTGGCCGCCACCAATCCTTCCGCCAACGTTCCTGTCGATCTCGTCACAACCTCGGCGAGCGGGCTTGATCCGGATATTACGCCAGCAGCCGCTCTGTTCCAGGTTCCCTGGGTCGCCAAAGCACGCGGCCTGCCAGAGGACCAGCTGCGCCGTCTCGTGGAGGAGAATACAACTGGGCGACTGTTCGGCATATTGGGCGAACCGCATGTCAATGTGCTAAAACTCAACCTTGCGCTAGACAAGCTTGCGAAAAAAAGCTGATCTCACGCGCCGTTGAGAGGAAGTGGCGCGCGATATGGAGAAGTGGGACAATGCCGAGCGTCGAGCTTCCCCCGACGCTCTTCTGCGCGAGGCGCAGCAGGCCGAGCAGGGCCGCCTGAGAATATTTCTCGGCGCCGCCCCCGGTGTCGGCAAGACCTACGAGATGCTGACGGCGGCGCGCGCAAAGAAAGCCGAAGGTGTCGATGTCGTCATCGGTGTCGTCGAGACACATGGCCGCAAGGAGACGGAGGCGCTCCTTGAAGGGCTCGAAATCATCCCGCGCCGGATCGTCCCTTATAAGGGACAAACTCTCACCGAGATGGACATCGATGCCGTTTTGACCAGGAGGCCGAGCCTTGCTCTGGTCGATGAGCTTGCCCACACCAATGCGCCTGAGAGCCGCCATCCGAAGCGTTACATGGATGTCGAGGAATTGCTCGCTAGCGGGATCGACGTCTATACGACTCTTAACATCCAGCATGTCGAGAGTCTAAATGACATCGTCGCCGGGATCACCAAAATCAGAGTCCGCGAGACCGTCCCGGATTCGATTATCGATCTCGCCTGCGACATCGAGCTCGTCGACCTTACCCCCGAAGACCTAATCGCCCGTCTCAATGAAGGCAAGGTCTATGTGCCCGAGCAGGCGGAGCGTGCCACCAGAAACTATTTCTCCCCTGGCAATCTTACGGCATTGCGGGAACTCGCATTGCGCCGGACCGCGCAAAGGGTCGACGCCCAGATGGTCGACTACATGCGGGCGCACCGCATTGAAGGGTCATGGCCTGCGAGCGAGCGCGTGCTTGTCTTGGTGGATTCCGCGCAAGGCGCTAATGCGGTCGTGCGTCATGCCAAGCGCGTTGCCGATCGGCTGCGGGCGCAGTGGACCGCGATCCACGTTGAAACGCCTGCCAGTACGCAAGCGAGCGAGGCTGAGCGCGATAGGATTGCGCAAAGCTTGCGCCTCGCGCAGAGGCTCGGCGCGGCGGCAATTTCCATTCCTGGAGAGGATGTCGCGTTGACCGTGGCCGAATACGCCGCGGCCAACCATTTCGCGCATATCATCGCCGCCAAGCCTCGACGCACGGGTTGGCGAGATTTTTTCCGTGCATCCTTTACGGAAAAGCTGATTCGCGCCGCGGCCGATGCGAGCGTTCATCTCGTTGCCCGCGCTAAAGATCCTCAAAATAAAACCTCCTCCGGTCTCGATAATGTGGCCAGGAAGCCAAGGCATACTGACATCAAAGCCTATATAGGGAGCCTGGCCTATGTGGCGGCTGCTGTCCTCGTTGCTGTCTTGCTGCGGCAGGCGCTTGGCGTCTCAAACCTTGCGCAAGTTTTCCTAATTGCGGTCCTGGCAAGCGCGGTAACCTATGGCCTAGGAGCCTCGCTATTTGCCTGTGTTGTCAGTGTTCTTGCTTATAATTTTTTTTTCCTGCCGCCGCTTTACACATTCACGATCTCGGATCCAGAGAATGTCGTTGTCTTATTCTTTTTTTTCGTCGTGGCGCTGATCGCAAGCAATCTCGCCGCGCGGGTCCGGGGCCAAGCGATCGCGGCGCGGGAGCGCACGCGCATCACCGAGGAACTCTATCTTTTCAGCCGCAAGCTCGCTGGCGTTGCGACACTCGACGATCTCCTTTGGGCGACCGTGCATCAGATTGCCCTGATGCTGAAAGTTCGTGTTGTCGTGCTTTTGCCGGAGGATGCCGGCCTTGTGGTAAGGGCTGGGTTTCCGCCTGAAGATATGCTCGATGAGGCGGATCTCGCCGCCGCACGCTGGTGCTTTGAGAGAAATCAGGCGACCGGGCGAGGCGCCGACACCTTGCCGGGTGCAAAGCGCCGATTCATGCCGTTGCGGACCGGGCGGGGCGCTGTCGGCGTTGTCGGGATCGATAGCGACAAGCCGGGGCTCCTTTTGACACCCGAAGAGTCCCGGCTCCTCGACGCCCTCTCAGATCAAGCCGCTCTCGCAATCGATCGTGTCAATCTCGCCCAAGACATCGACCGCGCCCGTCTCGCAGAAGAAACCGATCGCCTGCGTGCGGCCTTGCTAACTTCGATTTCACATGATCTGCGTACGCCGCTTGCTTCGATTGTCGGTTCGGCGAGCACTCTCGTTACGCATGGCCAGGAATTTGATGCAACGGTTCGAGTGAGCCTCATGCGTACCATTTTGGATGAAGCCGAACGGCTCAACCGCTTTATTGGCAATCTTCTCGATATGACGAGGCTCGAATCCGGCCCCTTGAAGCCGCAGACAAGTCCGGCCGATCTCTCCGATGTCATCGGCGCGACCTTGCAAAGGGCGGATAAGATCCTCGAAAATCATTCGGTTGTGATTGACCTTGAGAGCGATCTGCCATTGCTCGAACTCGACATGGTGTTAATGGAGCAGGTCCTGTTCAATCTTTTCGACAACGCCGCGAAATATACGCCGCAACGTTCCCGTATCACAGTCACGGCGAGGCGCGAGGGCGGTTTGGTCGTGGTCCGTGTGCTTGACGAAGGGGACGGGATTCCCGAGGCCGATCTCGAGCGGATTTTCGATAAGTTCTATCGGGTTCAACGTTCCGACCGGAAGCGTGCCGGCACCGGCCTTGGCCTCGCGATCTGCCGCGGTTTTGTCGAAGCTATGGGAGGCTCGATTACGGCGGCCAATCGGGTTGACCGGTCCGGCGCGGTTTTCACGATCAGGCTTCCAGTTCCGGCCAGCGCGACCGTTCCGGCTGAGGGCTTATCGTGATGACACGGGCGGGTCCGCTTCGTATTCTTGTTGTCGATGATGAGCCGGCGATTCTTCGTTTTTTGCGCGTCAGCCTGGAGAGCCAGGGCTATGTCGTCGCCACTGCCGCCGACGCGCGCACGGCGCTTGATCTGATTCGTAGAGAGTCCGCCGACCTAGTTGTGCTCGATCTTGGCCTACCCGACATGGATGGCCTTGAGGTCGTGAGGCAGATCAGAAATGGCGGCAAGACCTTGCCGATTATCATCCTGTCAAGCCGTGACAACGAATGCGCCAAGGTCTCGGCGCTCGACCTTGGCGCTGACGATTATGTCACGAAGCCGTTTGGCATTGATGAGCTCTTGGCTCGTATTCGCACAGCACAACGACACCGCCTCCAGCAGGAAGGTGAGAAACCTCTATTCCATGCCGGCGATCTTTGCGTCGACCTTGTCCGGCGGATCGTGACCGTGCGCGGTCAGGAAGTCAAGTTCTCGCCGCGAGAATATGAGGTTTTGCGTCTACTGGTCGCCCATGCCGGAAAAGTGCTGACTCACCGCTTCATGCTGCGCGAAATTTGGGGCGGTGACGCTGACGTCCAATATTTGCGCATCTACATTCGTGCCTTGCGTCAGAAGATTGAAGAGGATCCTGAGCGTCCTACCTATATTCTTACTGAAACTGGCGTCGGCTATCGACTCCGCGAGCCGGACTAAAAAAATCTTCTTGGGCAGTGCACTCCCCCATTTGCCGGAAAATGCGCGATCAGCTAAAGAGCGTTGCGAAGGTATACCATGGATCTTGCCGACCTTATCACACCGGACCGGGTAATTTTTGCCGCCCGAGCAAGCAACAAGCAGCAATTGCTCCAGGATCTCGCGTCGCGGGCCGCCAAACTCCTCAATCTTGATGCCCGCGCGATCTTCGATGCCTTATTGGCCCGCGAGGAGCTGGGTTCCACAGGACTGGGTAATGGTTTTGCGCTTCCACATGCCCGCATTGAAGGGCTCGATCGCCCGTTTGGCATGTTTGCGCGCCTCAATAGGCCGATTCATTTCGACTCGATTGACGGCAAGCCGGTAGATCTCGTGTTTGTCCTCCTTGTTCCGACAGCCGCGGGTAGCGAGCACCTCGGTGCACTTGCCGCCGTCTCACGGCATCTGCGTGACCAAGACTTTGCGGCCGAACTTCGCAAGGCAGCCAATACGACCGCACTTTGCAAGCTTCTCTGCAGCCCACAACATTCACCCTAAGTCAGTGGCAGCAGGGTCGTTCCTTTTCTGGTGGAAACATGTCCGTGCCCCACGTGGCCTTGATGCTTTCGTGTTTTTCGCCCGTTTAGTCAGCGTGATAAGGTCGTCGTGCTGGAATTGCGTGCCTCTATCCTCTGACTGCATCCCCGAGCCTTCGGTAAGTGATTCCATTGGGAGGTAACGATGGCTGCTCAACAGATTTACGTGCTGGGAAGCGATGGGAACTTGTGGCTTGAGCAAGGACCGTTTAGTGGGGAGCAAATCCCGCCGCCTCGCGTCCCGGTCGATGGCAATGTGGATCTCGATGCTGCGTTTCAGGCGTTTTACTCAAATGAGGTCCTCGTCTGCGGGAGTGACGGTAATCTGTGGCTTGAGGAGGGGCCTTTCGGGACGGTTCCCTTGCCCAACTCTTCCTACCCGCCAGCTCCCCGTTCCCGCTATCAGATCGATGGGAACGCCGCCGCATTTTTTGCTTGGAGTCCGGGAGATATCTTCGTCCTTGGAACCGATGGCAACCTATGGCTCGAGTTCGGGTTCGGGACCACGCTCCCCACGGTTCCCCCGCCGCGCACTCAGATCGATGGGAGCGTTGTTGAATTTCAGCCGATGAGCCTCCAGGAGGTTTTCGTGCTTGGACAGGACGGAAACCTTTGGCATGAATTAGGGCCGTTCGGAACGGTTCCTCTGCCGCCATGCAACGGGGGAACAGCAGGTTGCCGCAGCCAAGTCGACGCGAATGTCCGTGACTTTATGGCGGTCGATTCGGAACATGTCTACGTGGTCGACAACAACAATAATCTATGGCTCGAGCAGGGGCCGTTTGGCCGACAAATTCCTCCATCTCACATTCCCGTCGATGGCAATGTAGCTGGGATCTGGGCGGTGGACTCAGAGGAAATCTACGTCCTTGGAACCGATGGGAACCTGTGGCTTGAGAACGCGCCATTCGGGGTGGTTCCTCTGCCACCCTGTTCGCAGACCTCCGGGTTCGGGAAGGGATTTGGTTGCCGCACTCTGATCTACTCGAACGTGGCTGCCTTTGGCGTCTTTCCGGACGCGGGAGGGATCTTCGTCACCGACGGCAACCTCGATCTGTGGCAACTCGGAACGCCGAATGTCCAGATCGATGGGAACGTGATTGACTTTCAGCCCCTAAGCACCGAGCAAATGCTCGCCCGCGCAGAGAGTCATTCCAAGCCGGGAGCATCTTCAACTCGACCCGTTCGGCCAACGGGCATTAAGCGTCCCTCACGCCCCCGGAAACGAGCCTGACGCCGAGGTCCGATATGCGTTGCGGGGTTGCCGCGCCAATGTCCTTTGCGGAAGATGGCGGCGCGGATAACGCACGATCGAAAATCCTAACGATACACCCGCGTTTCTCCTTAGGCGAAACGAACACCTTGCCTTTTCAATTCGGCCTGGACATCCGCGATCCTGACCTCTGCGGTGGAGATCTTGTTCTTCAGCGAGACGGCGGCCGCGATTCCCGCGCCCTGGCCGGTGACGGTGCAGCACATCATGTTGCGGACGGCGGCATGCGAAATCTTGTCCCCGGCAACCGAGCGCCCGGCAATCAGCAGATTGTCAATTCCCAGCGGCACCAGCGCTCCATACGGAAGATGGAAATACCGCCCGGTCGTCGGCAGCACAAGAACGCCATAGCCATCGATGAATTCCGGGAAGATGCCAATGGAGTCGTCGAATCGGGCCTCTTGCCGCACATCCTGCTCGGTCAGATTGTAACGGCCAATGATTTTCCTCGTATCGCGAATGCCGAGGGTCATGCCGAAATTTCTCAAGCTCGCTTTCTCGAACCCGGGCGCGAAGCACTGCAGAGCCTTGACGGCGAGCATAGCCTGGCGCCGACCCTCCATCTCTCCGCGCGTGAGGTCGCGAATATCCGTGCCGTCATACGCGAGCATGTGCACCATGTTGAGATAAGTGGCGTCGCCGTGATCGCTCATCGAGCTCCAAGTACCGCCGATGCTCCTTAAGCCTGGTGGGATGATGCCTTTTTCCCGCGCTTTATCGAACGGCTCTTCCAGGTAGGGACTGAAGAGCTCGTCCTCCTTGCCATCGGTTTTCATTTCCCAATGCTTGCCCCAGTCCTTGTATCTTCTGGGGTTCGCCTTGACGTATTCGAGGAAGCGAGCCTTGTCGACGCCAGAGCAAGAGAACATCACCGTGACGGAGAGCATATCCTCCTTGGGGGTCTTACGGTGCGGGACGCCGCAAAAGGCGGCAATGTCAGCATCTCCGCTTGCGTCGATGATGCGCTTGGCAAGAATCGCCTGGCGCCCAGACTTGCTTTCGATAATGATACCTTTCAGACCATCGCCATCACGGATGATCCCGACGGCAAGCGCGTGAAGCAGAGTTTCGACTCCGGCCTCCTGCACCCAATGGTCGGCCACGACCTTGAACATTTCTGCATTGATCGCATGGCTTAGTGATTGGGGTTCGGGTGCAGTCGCGCCGAAGGCCTTAGCCCTTTTCTCGAATTCAATGCCGATTCCTTCAACGTCGACCGTCTTGTCCTGCCGGTACCAGGCAATTCCTTCCACGCCGACATGTGTCAGGTTGCCGCCGAGGCAGCCATATCTTTCGACAAGCATCGTCGGCACTTGTGCCCGCGCCGAGCTAACTGCCGCGGCGAGTCCCCCAGGGCCACTGCCAACTACGAGAACATCTGTTTCAGCCAACACGGGCGTAAGCCGTGATGGTTCTCTGATTTCTTTCATGACTTCCCGAAATCGGGTCTAGCGAATCAAGCTATATCGTCAAGTACCGCCACGGCGCTTTTTTCAGAGCTGGCGGCGGTGAATTGGGCCTTGTTAGACAAGGATTTATGACCTCTGCGGGTTCTCACATTCTAATTTTTATCCTTGCATGTCTTGCCGCTCAATCTCATCTTGCTTGAATGGCACGATAGCTGCGCCTTTGCCGTCGCCAAAGCCACTGTTCGGGTGGCGAGGAACCAGAATGTCCCGGATTTTAATCCTGCTTGGCCTGATATTGGTAGTGATCGGCCTTCTTTGGCGGTGGATCGGCCCCCTCAAGCTGGGGCGCCTGCCTGGCGACATCGTCGTGGAGCATCAGAACTTCTCTTTTTATTTTCCGATCACCACCGGACTTCTGATCAGCGTGGTTCTCACGTTAATTCTTTGGCTTGTGAACCGGTAAGCCGCACGCCCAGAACGGCTCAAGAAAGCAAATTTAGCGAGCTGCGCGGGATCCCTGTTCAGATATAAGGACGGCGAAGTGGAGCGGGTGAAGGGAATCGAACCCTCGTATTCAGCTTGGAAGGCTGCTGCTCTACCATTGAGCTACACCCGCGAGGCTTTACGCCTGAGATCCTCAGCTCGCCGGAAACCGCCACCCGGGTGACGCTCCGCTGAGATCGGAACCTATAAGGCAAGTCGATGTCCAGTCAAAGTCTTACCAGAGCCGGTTGCATCACCGTGCCTCGTTCTCCTTCATAATATGCGTTGCAAAAAAGCAACATCAACGCGAAGGATTCAGCGCCGCGCGTCCCGCATAGTGGGCCTGGCTTCCGAGTTCCTCCTCAATCCTGATGAGCTGATTATATTTCGCGAGCCGGTCCGAACGGGCGAGAGAACCGCTTTTGATCTGGCCGCAGTTCGTTGCGACAGCGAGATCGGCGATCGTCGAATCCTCTGTCTCGCCGGAACGGTGCGACATGACCGCTGTATATCCCGCGCGCTGCGCCATATCGATGGCGGCGAGGGTTTCGGTCAGCGTGCCGATCTGATTGACCTTGACGAGGATCGAGTTGGCGATGCCCTCCTTAATCCCGCGAGACAGCCGTGCGACGTTGGTGACGAAAATATCATCGCCGACAAGCTGGCATTGTCCGCCGAGCAGATCGGTAAGGATTTTCCAGCCTTCCCAATCATCCTCGGACATCGCGTCCTCGACCGAGATGATGGGATAGTCCGTGAGAAGCTTTGCAAGGTATTGCGCTTGTTCCGCGGCGGTACGAGTCCTTCCCTCGCCCTCGTAAACATATTTGCCATCACGAAAAAATTCGTTTGCAGCACAATCAAGGCCTAGGCCAATATCCTCGCCCGGCTTGAAGCCGGCGTCAGTGATCGCTTTTCTGCAGAAATCAAGCGCTGCCTCGGCAGATGGCAAATTCGGCGCGAAGCCGCCCTCGTCGCCAACATTGGTATTGTGGCCGGCCTTTTTCAAAGCGCTCTTCAATACATGGAAAACCTCTGCGCCCCAGCGCACCGCTTCCTTTAAGGAAGGCGCGCCGACGGGAAGGATCATGAATTCCTGGAAATCGATCGGGTTGTCGGCATGCACCCCACCGTTGATAATATTCATCATCGGCACCGGCAGAACATGCGCCTGAACGCCGCCGACGTAACGGAAGAGTGGCAATCCGGAGGCCTCCGCCGCAGCCTTGGCGACGGCGAGCGAGACGCCCAGAATGGCGTTGGCGCCGAGCCTCGCCTTGTTTGGCGTGCCGTCGAGCGCAATCATGGTCGCATCTATTTTGCCTTGATCCTCTGCATCGAAGCCACTCAAAGCATCAAAAAGATCGCGATTGACGCTTTCGACCGCTTTGAGAACGCCTTTGCCAGAAAAGCGTCGTTTGTCGCCGTCGCGCAATTCTACCGCCTCATGGGCGCCAGTCGAGGCGCCGGAAGGCACCGCCGCGCGTCCGCTCGACCCATCTTCCAAGGTGACATCGACCTCGATGGTGGGGTTGCCGCGGCTATCTAGAATTTCTCGCGCAGCGATGTCGACAATTGCGGTCATGGAGGCTCCCATTATGTATGGAGTCGGGAAAGGCAAGGCTTTTACGCCCAAGCGCGCCGCGAAGGAAGTGCTCTGCCAAAGCGTTTCCGGAGAGAAGGGGATTAACGGTTCCGCAAGGGTTACAAGCCGTAAGCTAATTCGTTTTAACTGATCGCCCTAAGCTTTTTGCTGCTATTTTCGTAATGTCCAGATTAACTAGGCTGCATGAGGGAGACAATGCCATTCCGAACTGCCGCTTCCGGCGTCTTATGGGCGCTTTGCGCAGGAGCGTTGACCTCTGTTAGTGCACCGCTGGCCGAGGAAATCCCGCCCGTGCCGGCACCACGACCAGCGGCCAGTCCTGCCCAGGACAAGGCACAAACGAAAGCGCAGCTGAATGGCACTTGCCTTCACGCTCAAGCCATGGCGCCTCAAGCCTCGAACCATGGGGATCCGGGCGCCAGAAAAACCTACCAGGCGCTTATCAAACAGGAAGCCGAAAAGAACGGCTTGCCTCCCGATATCGCCGACGCCGTCGCGGCTATTGAGAGCGGTTATGATCCTTCCGCCGTCGGCTGTGTGGGCGAAATCGGACTGATGCAGGTCCGTCCTGAAACGGCGGCCATGCTCGGCTTCAAAGGCGACCTCACGGAACTCGCGAGGCCGGATGTCAATGTTCACTACGGTGTCGCTTACCTCAGTGAGGCTTGGCGCTTGGCCAACGGCGATCTTTGCCGCGCCCTGATGAAGTACCGTGCAGGCCACGGCGAGGAAATGATGTCAGCCCTTTCTGCGAATTATTGCGGCCGGGCCCGTGCCCATCTGCTGGCGGCCGGCTCGCCCTTCGCCGCAGGCATTTCTGTGCCCGTTGTTTTCGAGGCACATGAACCAAAAATACCGGCGCCGAGACGCGGCCCGACAATCCGCACCGCAGCAGTGAGCCGGGCCTTTTGGGCCGCGGAAGAGGCGCGGGTGAAGGCGATCAGCAAGAGCATCGAGGCCAAATGGCGGCGGATGGCGTCGCGGTGAGCTGACACGGCCGGTTCTTGGGCCATAAGGCCGGCGGCTGTAACTCGTATTCTACCCCTACGTGCGTTGGGAAGATTATGCGTTTTAGCTTGCCCCGCACGGTCGGTTAAATTTTGCCGACCGACCTTTTGACAAAATCCTCCGCCGGAGACCCTAAAGGGCAGCGTTATACCGAGCACGTTGTGCAGACAGTAGTTCAGACGATGTCAGCGTGATGCTGCTAATGCGGCTTGTAGCGCGGCGCGTTCCACCATCTAGAATTGTTCGAGTTCCTCCCTGGACAGTGTGCGCGAGCAGTGCGGTCTAGCCGGGATCCTTATCTGCACATTTGAACATAATCCCCGCCCGCCGTCTCGATGCACCGGATGGCCTCGTCAACCGAGAAGCTGGCCGGAGAGGTTCCGCAACGCTTGTCAAGATCGCTAATGCCAGCGCCGAAAGTGCCGCTTGTTGAAATTTTGCCTGAATCCTTCACGATCTCTCAAAAGCCGGGGGGAACGGCACTGATCTGCCGGTCGCGAGGGCGCATTGATAACGCTGGACACGTTCCGAGCTGGCTAAGCGTAAGGTGCGGCCGCGTTCCAGCCGGGAGCGGGCCGAAGTTGTTTGAGAGGGTGGCGGCAAAAAGCCCGAAAGACCCGCCAATCCGGCAAATATGGGCCATGGAATGACTATTGTAACGGCGCGAGCGTCAATATATACACGTGCCGGAGTTTTCTGGCTTCGTGGCTTTAGCGGACGGGTTGCCGCTTTCCAGAAGATGAGGCATCGTCTATTGCAGACGCTGCCTTGCTGTGAAAACTGCGTAGTTGGGGAATCAAGACTGTCTTGCCGGTGTCCTGACACGCTGCCGGAAAGAGATGCAACGACAAGGCGCCAGCGCCGCGCGAGCGAGCGTTCCAGGTGCAGCGCACTAGAGTGTCCGGAGGAAATGAATGCGCAAGTTTCTGCTTATGTCCTGTGTTGGCGCCGCCGCGCTTTTTGCTAATGGCGCTGCCTTCGCCACCGATGAGTTGACCGAGCTCTCGAAAGACCCAAAGCAGTGGGTGATGCCGACAGGTGACTACGCTAATCACCGGTACTCGAAGCTCGATCAAATCAATTCCGACAACGTCAAGCGTCTCACTCCGGTGTGGAGTTTCTCGACGGGTGTTTTGCGCGGTCACGAGGGTGCTCCCTTGGTGGTCGGCAACATCATGTATTTCAGCACGCCGTTCCCAAACATCGTGTATGCGCTGGATTTGAACCATGACGGCAAGATCCTTTGGAAGTATGAGCCAAAGCAGGATCCGAATGTCATCCCGGTGATGTGCTGCGATACCGTGAATCGCGGCGTCGCTTATGGCGACGGCAAGATTTTCCTTCACCAAGCCGACACGACGCTGGTCGCGCTTGACGCATATACGGGCGCGGTTGTCTGGTCCGTTAAGAATGGCGATCCTTCGAGAGGCGAGACCGGCACTTCGGCGCCGCACGTCCTAAAGGACAAAGTTCTCGTTGGCATATCGGGTGGTGAATTTGGTGTTCGCGGATCGGTCACGGCCTATGACATCAAGACGGGCAAGAAGGCTTGGCGCGGTTATTCGATGGGTCCGGATTCCGACACATTGATCGATCCGGTCAATACGACGAGCCTCGGCAAGTCGGTCGGCCCGGATTCTGGCATCAATACCTGGAAGGGTGATCAGTGGAAGATCGGCGGCGGTGCCACTTGGGGCTGGATCTCCTACGATCCGGAATTGAACCTGGTTTATTATGGGTCCGGGAATCCGTCGACATGGAACCCCAAGCAGCGGCCGGGCGACAATCGGTGGTCGATGACGGTTTGGGCGCGCGACCTTGATACCGGTGTTGCCAAATGGGTCTACCAACTCACGCCGCACGATCAATGGGACTACGACGCGATCAACGAGATGATCCTGGCCAACCAGGAAATGCGCAAGGTTCTAGTGCATTTCGATCGCAACGGCTTCGCCTATACGATCGATCGCGTCACCGGTGAGCCACTTGTCGCGGAAAAATTCGACCCGGTGGTCAATTGGGCAACCAAGGTCGATCTTGACAAAAATTCCAAGACCTATGGACGTCCCTTGGTCGTCAAGGAATTTTCGACCGAAGCAAATGGCGAAGACGTGAACACACAGGGTATTTGCCCCGCGGCGCTCGGTTCAAAGGATGAGCAGCCGGCCGCCTATTCGCCACTCACCAATCTCTTCTATATCCCCGCCAACCACGTTTGCATGGATTACGAGCCGTTCCATGTGAGCTATACGGCCGGGCAGCCTTATGTGGGCGCGACCTTGTCCATGTACCCGCCAAAAGGCGAGTCCAACATGGGCAATTTCACGGCATGGGATGCCAAGGCTGGGAAGATTGTGTGGCAGAAAAAGGAGCTATTCTCCGTTTGGTCGGGCGCACTCGCGACTGCCGGCAATCTGGTCTTCTACGGCACGCTTGAAGGCTATCTGAAAGCGGTGGATGCCACGACTGGCGAGGAACTCTATAAGTTCAAGACGCCGTCCGGTATTATCGGCAACGTCATGACCTATGAGCACAATGGCAAGCAATATATCGCGGTGCTCTCGGGTGTCGGCGGCTGGGCGGGCATCGGCCTCGCAGCGGGCTTGACAAAGGGGACCGAAGGCCTTGGTGCTGTCGGCGGTTATGCGGCACTTTCCAACTACACAGCGCTTGGCGGCCAGCTGACGGTCTTTGCGCTTCCTTCAGGGCTCTAGGATTCGGTAAGACTTCGCGACAAACAACGCCCGGCGTTCATGGCGCCGGGCGTTTCGTTCGGTGGATTCACTTCTCGAATAAGGACAATATCGTGCAAATCAGCGCTTTGGTGGGGGCCTTTTTCGTCACCTCCGTTTTCGCTTGTGGCTTCTCGGCCTTGGCCGACGCGCCTGGTG
Source organism: Methylocella sp. (assembly GCA_035515355.1). Lineage (GTDB taxonomy): Bacteria > Pseudomonadota > Alphaproteobacteria > Rhizobiales > Beijerinckiaceae > Methylocapsa. The sequence continues at coordinate 50,017 of DATJBL010000093.1, read as the reverse complement.
ATGCGAAACCGGTCAAGCAAGACGACAAGGGCAAATATCTCGACGCGAAGGGAGACCCGACTTTCAGCGTCAAGCCAGACGGAACCGTGGACTGGTATACCTATTCAGGTTTCCGCCGCTACCATTCCGAATGCCATGTCTGCCATGGTCCGGATGGCGAAGGTTCCACCTACGCGCCCGCGCTCAAGGATTCGTTGAAACGAATCAACTATGCGGAGTTCTACGGAATCGTCGTCGGCGGGAAGCAGGATCTCGGCGGCGGTGAAAATAAGGTGATGCCCGCACTCGGCGAAAATAAAAACGTCATGTGCTACGTCGACGACATTTATGTATATCTTCGCGCTCGATCCGACGATGCAATAGCGCGTGGAAGGCCGGAAAAGCATGAGGAGAAGCCTCCGACGGCGACTGAAGCGGAGCACGCATGTCTTGGCGACCAGAACTGACCGCAAAGTCCGGCCGGTGCCGTCCTGCCAGTATTGCGCTCGTGCTGATTTTGCCGGTCTTGTTGATCGCGGCTCATGCTAAAGCGCAAACTGGGGAGGAGGGCTCGATCGAATTGGTCGATCCTAGGGTTTTGCGCGTTTGCGCCGACCCAAGGGATCTCCCGTTCTCGAATGAGGCCGGGGAAGGGTTCGAGAACAAGATTGCCGCGCTTCTCGCGCAAAAGCTCGGCAAGACGCTCGCTTATGAGTATTACCCTGGCGCCACTGGATTCGTGCGCAACACGCTGAACGCGCATCGCTGCGACGTCATCATGGGCATGCCGCAGGGCGATGACATTGTTCAAGGCACAAATCCCTATTACCGGACGACTTATGCGCTCGTCTCGAAACAGGGGAGCGGCCTTGAAAAGGTGGATAGCCTTGAGGATCCGCTGTTACAAAGCAAGCGCATCGGCATTGTTGCCGGCACGCCTCCGGCAACCAATCTTGCGGTCAATGGACTTTTAGGAAATGCCAAATCCTATCCGCTTGTGGTCGATACAAGAGTGGACTCCCCGACATCAACGATGATGGAGGATCTTGAGGAGGGCCGCATAGATGTCGCAATTCTTTGGGGACCGATTGCGGGCTATTTCGCAAAGCAGGCCAAAACGCCGATGAAGGTCACCCCGCTCGTCAAGGAAACATCGGGACCGCGCATGATCTATCGAATCGGCATGGGGGTACGCCATTCCGACCAGGAATGGAAGCGTCTCCTGAACAAGCTCATCGCCGAAAATCAGGCTGAGATTTCCCATATCCTCGCTGCTTACGGCGTGCCGCTTCTCGATGAGAACAACGCGCTTCTGACACAATGAGAACCAACGAGCCGCATGAGCGCAGAAGTTGCGGAATGGTGACGTGAGAGAATCGGTCGCCGCGCTGCAAGCCCTTCATGTCTAAGTGATTAGGATCTTAGGATTTGAACCATCGGGGCGGGACGTGCTCGGCGGTCCCATCATTCGAGATTGTGCTGAATGATTTTGGCTAGAGCGAACAGTCTTTGTTCGATCAGCGTTGGCGTCTCGCAGACGTAAGTGAGCGACTGACGCCGTTCCTCGAAAATACGTAGGTCCCAATCCAATTCTTGCGTCACGTTCTTTGCGTCCTGCCCAGCTGCATCCGGTGGCGCCTTGCCAGACCCTTCTCGCGGCAAGGCATTCTCGGCGCGTATCTTTTCAGCAAGCTCCTTTTGCTTCGCGCCAAAACGAAGAAGACCCTCGATGACTTGAGTGCGCTCGTTGTCGAGCGTTTCGAAAAGGCCAGCAAACAGAGCAACGAGGCTCTTGCCTTTTTCGGTGCCTCTGGTCCGGGCAAACTCCTCGATCATGCGTTCTGCGTCTTCAAGCGGGGTGCGGCGTGCCGCTAGCTTTGCGACGAGATCGGCAACCGCTTGATCCTTTTGCCAAGCGACTGCTTCTATCGGGGGGCCAGACCACACTGCGGCCACGGACAGGTGCCCGACCATGATTTGCCGGCACGGCCAGTCCGGGTTTGCATGCCCCACGACCGGCTGGGCGAGCCCCGTAAGAGGGCCGCCAAGCGCGGCTGCAAGAACAGTCACACCCCCAAGGGCTCCTTTCCGCCAACAGTGGCGGTGCTGAATGATCCGCATTTTTCCTCCGATTTTGCTTATGTGGCGTTGAAAGGCCGCTTGGCGTCGGACCGTCATCGAAGGAACCAGGAAGCGAACTGAAACATTCAAAGTTCGTGTCATGCCGCATTCCGTATTAGATTGGCTGTTCGCGAAAGGACCGGGGCTAGGCTGGCAGAATGGAGGTTCACGATGAGCGACGCCGCCAAGGAAAAAACCTATAGTGAATCCGAAATCAAGACGCGCCTCCAGCAAGAACTGCCCCGATGGGTCTATGAAGGGGGTTGGATCCGGCGTACTTACAGGACGGCGAGCTGGAAGAGCACCTTGATGGTCATTAACACGGTCGGCCATCTCGCCGAGGCGGCTTGGCACCATCCCGATCTTACCGCCTCTTATGCCTGGGTCGAAGTCCGCCTCCAAAATCATGCTGCAAGGGGGATCACCGACAAGGATTTCGAACTGGCGAAGAAAATCGAGGAGGTCGTACTTTGGCAGCCCGTCAAGGAAGGGGGCGCGTTGGAAGGGACCCCGGCAGACCCGCGTTTTGCCTATATCGATTACAAAAAATCTGAGCGCTGACCGTCCAACTCATTGAAGGAGCTCGCGATGGGACTTGTCGAATTAATCCTTACAGTTTGCACCTTGACCCAGCCTGCTTCGTGCGAGGAGCGGCATCTTTCGCTGGTTGACGAAGGCTCGCTCACGCAATGCGTGACAGAGGCCCAGCCGATGATTGCCGAATGGGCAGGGAGCCATCCAGGCCGGCAGGTCGTCAAATGGCGTTGCAGCTATCCAGAAAGCGAGGGAAGTTCTCTTTAAGCCTAGGGCTGCCTGAGCGCAGGGAATCATCGGAGGGGCTCAAACTCACAGAGTGAAAATGCTGAAATGTCGTCACAATTCACTTCTTTCGTCCCGAATCGCGAATACGCCTAGTTTCCCTTTTCGAAATGAAGACAAGAAGCCCGTTCAATAGTTTAATCTTAGAATATTCGCACGAATAGTTCGAGTCTGCGGTCCACTTGCGCGGGAGGCGGCTAGGAATCGTTGCGACCAGGGGTTTTGGCGGGACGTGTCTTGCAGATTGCCGAGCCGCCGACGATTCTTTATATTTTTTCCGATCGCCTTCCGCCGTGTTTGCCGGACGAGCGGGAAAGGTTGGTGAAAATGGTCTCCCACAAGAGTCCGCCGGCTCCGCCAAAGTCGCGGCGTAACCCCACGGTTCGGCCATCGGCGCGGCTTGGCATGTTGGCGGGATGCCCTTTTCATGATGTTCGCATGAAGCTTTGCGCCGCTGGACTTCGGCCCACGCGGCAGCGGCTAGCGCTCGGCTGGCTTTTATTCGCAAAGGGAGACCGGCATCTCACCGCCGAGAACCTTCAGGAAGAGGCGCAAGCTTCACGCGTGTCCATCTCGCTTGCGACAATCTACAACAGCCTTAATCAGTTCACCCAGGCGGGTTTGCTGCGCGAAATCGCCATTGACGGGTCGAGAACCTATTTCGATACGAATGTTTCGGATCATCATCATTTCCTTGTCGAAAGAACGAATGTTCTAATCGACATACCCCGGGTTGCCGTCGACTACGCAGGCTTACCGCCGCCTCCCGCGGGCAAGACCATCGCCGGCGTCGATGTCATCGTCCGGTTGCGGGACGACCCGGCCGCGTAACGCCGGCCAATTTGGGCGCACCGCCGAGGTCTCGTGACCTATTCTTCCACGATCTGATCCCGGCTTCCACAGTCTGGATTATGCTCTTGGGGTACCGATGAGTTTGGCGCGTTCGGCGATCGTTGGAGATTATTCTCCGTCAGACACCATCCATGATCCTATAGGCGTCGGACTCTTGGAACTCTTCAAGGGTGTACCGCTTTATCGCCTCGTGAGGTGTTCAAGAATCCGCCGAACCGCGGAAATCCAAGTCAACAGCTTAACAATGATTCCAGCCTGGCTCCATAGCCTCTCGATCGCTTACCTTCTCGTCGGTGCTACCTGTGCGGCGGTCATCGTCCTGGATGAGATTAAAAACCCCCAGCACATGTGGATTATGAACGTGGTCTGGCCTGTGACGGCACTGTTCGGGACAGCCTGGATCCTCTGGCAGTATTTCTTCTACGGCCGCCTCGCGACTCGTGAAAGAGCACACGCCGCCATGGGGCGCCACGAAGAGCCTCCCAACAAAAAGTTAACTCCGTTTCCGATATTGGTCTCCAATGCGACCCTGCACTGTGGAGCCGGCTGCACTCTTGGCGACATCTGCGCCGAGTGGCTGGTCTTCGCCGTGCCTTCGATCGCCATCTTATTCGGATGGCAAACAATCTTTAATGAGCGCATGTTCGCCGTGTGGATTGTTGATTATCTCTTTGCCTACGCCTTTGGCATCGTATTTCAGTATTTCACGATCGCTCCAATGAGAGGTCTATCCTTGCGCGAGGGCCTCATCGCTGCGATCAAGGCGGATACTCTGTCGCTCACGGCTTGGCAGATCGGAATGTATGGGTTCATGGCATTTGCTCATTTCTACGTCTTTAGACAATTCATCGGCGCCAACCTCGAAGTAACTTCCGTCGAGTTCTGGTTCATGATGCAGATTGCTATGCTGTTTGGCTTCGCCACATCCTATCCCGTGAATTGGTGGCTAATTCGCAGCGGCATCAAGGAAAGGATGTAGACGCGGGGCGTTCAATAGTTGGGAACGGCGGAGTCCGAGCAAAGCCGATAAGAGCGTTTCCGCAAAGGATGGTCTCATGACAACAGTGCTGATCACAGGTGCGAATCGTGGCCTCGGCTTTGAGTTTGCCAGCCAGTACCTCGCTGAGGGGTGGGGCGTATTTGCTGCTTGCCGCAATCCGGCGGCTGCAGGGGCACTTCGGCAGCTAGAGCAGCAGGCAAAGGGCAAGCTCAGCATTGTTGCCGTGGAGGTGACCGATACCGAAAGTGTTCGAAATGCGGCTGTGCAACTGAAAGATCTCGCTATTGATGTGCTCATCAACGGCGCTGGGGTCGCGGGCGCTCCTGGGCAGACCACCGGCAACGTCGATTACAAATCGTGGGCGCATGTTCTCGATGTGAATACGATGGGCCCGCTGCGTGTGCTCGAATCCTTTACTGAGCACGTTGCACGTAGTGAGCGAAGGCTGACAGTTACCATCACGAGCGCAATGGGCTCGCTCGCCGATAATCGATCTGGCGGCTCAATCGCCTACCGCAGCTCCAAGGCGGCTCTGAATATGGTGATGCGGAGTGCCGCGATCGATCTTGCTCCACGCGGCATCAGTTGTGTTCTTATCCATCCCGGATGGGTCAAAACCGACATGGGTGGACCAAACGCACCCTTGGCGCCGCAGGAGAGCGTGAGATCGATGCGGCGGCTCATCGATACGCTGGGCCCAAAAGACTCGGGCAAATTCTATAACTACGACGGCCGTGAATGTCCCTGGTGAACAGAACAAGCCCAGGCTGCTCCCCTTCGAATGAAAGCGGGATTCTGTCGAATCATGTTTAAGAAGGTAGCTGACGGTTATCGCTGTCGCTTTGGTCACTGCTTTTCACGAGGCAGCCCTCGAGGAAATGGGTCACCGCATCGTCAACCATCCTATCGATTTCCGAGGAAAGAGGGGGCGCACGCAGCCCGATCAAGCACTGCAGCCGGGGGGTCCCGGAGAGCATATCCAAAAAATAATCGGCTGCGGCGCGGCTGTCGCACATGCGTAACACACCCCTCTCGACTTGCCGGTCGAAAAATTCGGTCAGGAAAGCGCGGCTGCGGCCCGGACCCGACTTCCAGAACCGCTCTGCGAGCTCGGGAATACGCAGCGCCTCGGCAATGACAAGACGGTTCAGACTGAGGCACGCAGGGGAAGTGACAATCGCAAGATAGCGGCGGCCGACCTCGCGCAAAACCTCCTCTGGCGTGCGAGAGGCGAGCGTTTCCGGCGTCAATCCCTGGAAAATCGTCTCGCAATTTTCGCTGATGATGGCTTCAAAAAGGCCCTGCTTGCCACCAAAAAGGGCATAGAGCGTCTGCCGGGACCCGCCGGAGCGCCCGATCACATCGTCGAGCGTGGCTTCCGCATAGCCTTTTTCCTGAAAAACCTCCCGGGCGGCCGCCAGGAATGCGTCGCGTCGTGCAGCAAGGCGCTTTCCGCCAAGCTGGCCCGTACAGCTTACGTCTGTGGCGCTGGGTTTCATTCACAACCTAGTGAGCGAGGAACCGCCGTCTTGATATGTACTGTACGAGACAGTACGTTGCAAGGGCCACCCGGAGCTACCCATGGGGATCGTCGCCTTCGCGCTTCGTTATCGTCACACATTTTATGTGCTGGCCTTGATGATGCTCTTTCTTGGTGGCAGCGCGATCGTGACCGCGCCGAAAGACATCTTTCCCAACATTAACATTCCCGTCGTTACGGTGATTTGGCAATACACCGGCCTGACCCCAGAGGAAATGGAGCAGCGCGTCACCACATACAGTGAATATTCCATCAGCTCGAATGTCAGCGACATTCGCAATATAGAAAGCCAGACGCTGTCCGGCATCGCGGTCGAGAAGATTTTCTTCCAGCCGAACGTCAATGTCGATCTCGCGATCAGCCAGATCGTTTCTGCCTCCAATGCCATTCGCTCGCTCATGCCGGCTGGAATCCAACCCCCGGTGATCGTCCAATACAATGCTTCATCGGTGCCGGTGCTCCAATTGAGCCTGAGCTCCGATCAGCTGAACGAGCAGCAGCTCTACGATTATGGGATCTATCGGATACGGCAGGCGCTGGCGCCGATCGCCGGCATAACCCTGCCAACACCCTACGGCGGCAAGTACCGGCAGATCATGGTGGATCTCGATCCCGACGGGCTGGCGGCGCGCGGGATCACTCCCAACGATATTGTTAACGCCGTAAACGCGCAGAGCCTGACTTTGCCGTCGGGAGACGCAAAAATGGGCGACACGCAGTTCATCGTGCGCGTCAACAATGCAGCGCCATCGATCGACGCTCTAAACCGGCTGCCGATCAAGCAGGTGGGTGGCACCACCGTCTATCTCTCCGATGTGGCGCATGTCCGGGACGGTTGGGCCGTTCAACAGAATATCGTGCGCACCGATGGGAAACGTTCCGTCCTTTTGACCATCATCAAGAATGGAAATGCTTCGACTCTCGACGTTGTCAATCAGGTGAAAGCGGCATTGCCGGAGATCCAGCGTGCGGCGCCCCCCGGCATGAAAATAGACTTGCTGTTCGACCAATCGGTGTTCGTGAGCAACGCCATTGAGGGTGTCCTCCATGAAGGTGGGATCGCAGCTGGACTCACCGCGCTCATGATGCTGATCTTCCTTGGGTCATGGCGTTCGATGCTGGTCGTCATGGTCGCAATTCCATTGTCGATCATGACATCGATCGCGGTGCTTGCTGCCCTCGGGCAAACGATCAACACCATGACACTCGGCGGCCTTGCTCTGGCAGTCGGCATATTGGTCGATGACAGCACGGTTACGATCGAGAACACGCATCGCCTGTTGGAGGAAGGCGCTCCATTCGACGAGGCGGTCTTGGAAGGCGCCGCCGGGATTGCCGTTCCAACGCTAATCTCAACGCTTGCGATCTGCTGCGTGTTCGTCTCCGTGTTCTTCTTGCAGGGAGCGGCGCGCTATCTCTTCACGCCGCTGGCGATGGCGGTCGTGTTCGCGATGCTTGCCTCCTATGGTATTTCCCGGACACTAACACCGATCATGATCGGGCTTTTACTGCGCAAGGAGCGAGAACAGCCACACGGCGAGGCAGGCTGGCTGTCGCGTTTCCATGCCGGCTTCAATGCAAAGTTCGACCGTTTTCGCAATTTCTATGGGTGGCTGCTCCGCGGCATTTTGCGACGGCAGTTTGTTACCCCGGCGATCGCGGGTTTGGCCGTGATCGGTGGAAGTGTCTTGTTCATTTTCGTCGGCACTGACTTCTTTCCAGGCGTCGACGCGGCTCTCATCCAATTACATGTCCGTGCCCCGGCTCGGACCCGCATCGAGCGCACCGAACAAATATTCCAATCCATTGAGGACAATATCCGAACCCAGATTCCGGCGAGGGAGTTGCATCTCATTCTCGATGATATCGGCCTGCCGGCGCGCACCTACAATCTCGCCTTCGCCGACGGCAGCACCATCGGCGTAAATGACGGCATCATCCAGATCGAGCTTGCCGAAGGCCATGAGCCGACGGCGGAGATCATCAAGAAGCTCCGCGCGGAATTGGGAAAAGCCTTTCCCGATGTGCTTTTCTATTTTCAGCCCGCCGATCTCGTGACCCAGGTCCTGAACTTTGGCGTGCCGACGCAAATCGACGTGCAGCTGCAAGGGCACGACAGCGAAGGAAATAAAGAGATCGCTGCCTTGCTCCAGCAGAGATTGGCGAATATTTCCGGCCTCGTCGATGTTCATATTCAGCAAGAGCTGAATGCCCCGGAGATGTTTTATACGATCGATCGCACGCGCGCTCAGGAACTTGGACTGAACATGCAGGAGGTTGCCAACAACCTCAACATCAGCCTCTCTTCCTCGGAGCAAGTCTCGCCCAATTTTTGGACGGATCCGCAGACCGGCATTCCCTATTTCATGGCTGTCCAGACGCCGGAGTATCGGATTACCAGCAAAAACCAGCTCGACAATACTCTCCTCGCAAGCAGCACGGATAGCGATGGCACGCCTGTCCCGAGCCGGCTCGGCAATGTTGCAACGGCACATCGGGTCGCCGTTCAGTCTGTCTTCAACCAGTCAAATATCCAGCCAGTCTACGACGTCTATGGCAGTGTTCAGAATCGGGATCTCGGGACCGTGGCGAAGGCGATTCAAAAGATCGTCGCCGAGGTTGAGCCGAGGCTCAAACCAGGCAATCATATTGTCGTTCGCGGGCAGATTGAGAGCATGCAGGAAGCTTTCGTCAATCTCGGGCTCGGGCTCATGTTTGCGGCCGTCTTTGTCTATATGCTGATGGTCATCAACTATCAGAGCTTTCTTGATCCGCTCGCTGTGATCCTGGCGCTGCCAGGCGCCGGAGTAGGCATTTTGCTGCTGCTGTTTGTCACGGGCACACCACTCAGCGTGCCATCGGTCATGGGGGCAATCATGTCTGTCGGAGTTGCGTCGGCGAATTCAATTCTCCTTGTCACTTTCGCACGCGAGCAGCGCATGGCAGGCCATAGTGCCTTCGAGGCGGCATTGTCCGCCGGAACGACGCGGCTCCGGCCAGTGCTGATGACGGCAGCAGCAATGATCGTCGGCATGATCCCGATGGCGATTGGCGGTCCTGGTGAAGAGCAAAACGCTGTGCTGGCCCGGGCCGTCATCGGCGGCGTTTCGGTCGGCACCATAACGACCCTGCTATTCGTGCCTTTCCTTTATTCGGTGATCGGCCGCTTTGAGCGACGCGAAGCGGAGTTTCACCCGAGAGTTTCGCGTCAAGGATCTTTGTCATGAACTATATGCCAGAAGAACACGCGTTGCGGTATGAGGCAAAGCCCGGCGAAAGCCGGCGTCACCAAGCCGCACGGGCGCTTGCAACGGGCGCCATCGCAGTGTTGATGCTCTTGGTCGGCTTCGGGAGTTGGAGCCATTATAGACGGATTTCGGCAGCAGCTGCCGTGTTGGAGGAGCGCCAGAATACAATTCCAGCTGTGCACACCATCGTGGTGCAAGATGAGTTGCAGCCCTCTGTGATCGAACTTCCTGGCAGCATGGCGGCGTTCGATAGCGCGACACTCCACGCGCGGGCCACGGGCTATGTCAGCACCCGCAATGCAGATATCGGCACCAAGGTGCATAAGGGAGATGTGCTTGCCGTTATCGCCGCGCCGGATCTCGATCAACAACTCACCCAGGCGAAGGCGCAGCTTGTCCAGCTCGAAGCGGCAGTTCGCCAAGCGCAGGCCAATGCCGATCTTGGCCGCGTGACGAACCAGCGGACGTCGCGCCTCGTCGCACAGGGATGGTCAAGCGCGCAACAGGGCGATACGGACCGGCTGACTTACGACGCCCGCGCTGCGGCGGTCATCGTTGCGCAAGCGAATGTTGCCGCCCAACAAGCGGCGGTGAACCGGTTGGAGCAGCTAACAAGCTTCGAGAAGATCACGGCCCCGTTCGACGGCGAGATTACGGGCCGTTTCATTGACGTCGGCAGCCTCGTCACCGCCGATGCGGCGAGCGGAAGTCCGCTGTTCTCCATCGCGCGAACCGATGTGCTGCGCGTGCAGGTCTTCGTGCCGCAAACCGCCTATTTCGGTCTCAAGGATGGCGATAAGGCAAAGGTGGTCGTGCCGGAACTTGTGAACCGAACCTTCGATGGCACCGTGGCTCGCAATGCGAGGGCGCTCGCCAGCGGCACGCGTACCTTGCTCACGGAAGTCGATGTTGACAACGGGAATGGTGAGCTTACGGCGGGTCTTTATTGCGTCGTTCACTTGCAGCTTCGTCGCTTAGGTCCAATCGTACGGCTCCCATCGCAGGCGGTGATTTTCAATAAGAACGGCCTCAGCGCGGCTGTGGTCGCGGACGGAAAGGTGCAGTTACGCGAGCTCCAACTCGAAGCTGACAATGGTGCCGATGTCGAGGTGCGCTCAGGGTTGCTGCCGGGCGATCGCGTGATCCTCAGTCCGCCGGTGAACCTTTCGAATGGCATGCAAGTCGAGACGCTGTAGTTTGCTCATGTTCTGCACGTAGCCGGACAAAACTGTTTGAAGCATTTTCGTCCGGTTAAGCTATCTTGAGACATGGTAACGAGCAGCTGGCCGAAGGTGGGTGCCTTCGAAAGCTCACCGCGTATCGACGTCCGATCGTTGTAATCTGGGGTGCGGAAGACGCCTGTTTGTGCTGAACTTGCTGAGGCAAGCCTCAGACTCTGCGTCGCCGCCTCGCTCACCCATATAAACGAGGCAACCCATTGGATGCAGCATGATGCGCCGGAACGGGTGAACGAGCTTCTATTGGAGTTCCTGAAGCAAGCTTGAGCGGCGACGGACGCTAGGTGGTGCCGCCGCCGTTCGGATCCAGTTCAACCTTCACTGCGATTTGTCATTATACTGGACCTGCGGGGCAGAATCGATCTGCTTTTTGGTTGCGTTCACATTGGCATTCCACTTGTCGGAAGTGGCATCGTAGCTCAATGACATTGCCGCCGGATTGACCGCGACATCGCGGTTTCCGTTGATGGTCAGCACATAAGAAAGCGAGCCATCTTCTCCTATGGCGATTCCCTTGATTGCGCCGACATTCTGTTGATCGCTACTTTGAACGTTCGTGTCCGCGAGGTTCGCGTTCATCGCGTCGTAAACAGGACCACGCATGAATCTTGGCGCTGATTGCTCGGCGGCCGACCGTCCAGTTAGCGGGCTGCCATTCCAGCGGCCGACATCCACTGCAGCAATCGATGTCGGACTTACAACCATCTCGATTGGGTTGCCTTGCGGATCCTGTGCTCGAATCAGGAACGACTCTGGCATAATCCTCACATTGCTGAAGCCGGACTTCTGAAGATTGGTGCGGAGCTGCTGCGAAAGATCTTGCGCTTGTTGCAGCGGCTGCGACGGCTGCAATGGCTGCTGCTCCGTCGCGCCAGACTGCTGCATCCGCTCGCTCCGAGTTAAATGTCCTGCTACTGCTGTCTGGCTGAGTATGAGAGCAGTACCAAGCGATAACCAAAGTGCCTTCATTGGGGCCTCCTAGGTGGCTTTGCTAACGGCAGTGACAATCGGAAGAGGCCGTGTTCGTTCCGGCTTAACTGTAAATTCAGCGCTTAAACGTTAGCCTTTCGGCGGGGATCTTGTTCATTGCCTCGCTAAGCGTGAAGCACTCCAGGAGCTTCGCTGATGCCCAAACCCTACGATGTTCCTGTTGCGCCGAAACGTCCTTCGATAGTTCTCGCCGACTGCTCAAAGTCCTCCGCATCCAGTGCATGAGCGTGTGCAGGCGCGTTCGGTCATTGCGTGCTATTGAGAAGACGCGCGTTGCCTCCCACCGCAGCCGTATTGATGGAGACGGTCTGTTCGAGACAAAAACGATTGAGATAATGCGGTCCACCAGCTTTGGGGCCTGTGCCGGAGAGATTGAAACCGCCGAAAGGCTGGGTGCCGACGACGGCGCCGATCATATTCCGATTGACATAGCAATTGCCTGCAAGTCGCCGGTTCAAGATGCGCTCGATCGTGGCATCGATGCGCGAATGCACGCCCAAGGTCAGCCCGAACGCACTCGCTTCGATTGCATTGAGCAGCTCTTCGAGTTCGGCTGCTTTATAGCGAACGACGTGGAGGATCGGGCCAAATATCTCGCATTTGAGGTCAGGCACGGCGGCAATTTCAAAAATATGCGGGGCGACATAAAACCCATGCGGTGACGCAGAGGCCGGTATCTCACCGGCAAAGTGGATAATCGCCGAGCTTCGCATCCGCGCGTTATAAGCATCAAGTCCAGCCTTGGCGTCGGCATCGATTACGGGTCCGATATGAGTCTGGCTGTCACGCGGATCGCCGATCAAGAGTTCGCGCGCGGCCCCGGCGATTATCCCGATGATCTTATCTGCGACCTCCTCTTGAATGCAAAGAAGCCGAAGCGCCGAGCAACGTTGTCCGGTGGAGCGAAATGCGGATGCGAGAACATCATCGCACACTTGCTCGGGCAGAGCCGTCGCGTCGGCGACCATCGTGTTGATTCCGCCGGTTTCCGCGATCAGCACTGGAATTGGCCCATCCTTGGCGGCCAAACCGCGATTGATTTTCGCTGCGGTTTCCACCGAGCCGGTAAAGGCGACCCCTGCTATTCCGGGCAGAGAGACGAGTTTTGCGCCGAGGTCGCCACCTCCCGGCAAGAGATGCAATGCCGAGCCTGGCACGCCGGCGCGCTGGAAGAGATCAACGGCAGCGGCGGCGATCAAAGGGGTCTGCTCAGCAGGCTTGGCAAGAACACTGTTGCCCGAGACAAGCGCCGCGGCGATCTGCCCGAGGAAGATTGACAACGGAAAATTCCAAGGGCTGATGCATGAAAATACGCCGCGGCCATAACAATAAAGGCGGTTGTCTTCGCCCGTTGGTCCTCGCAATGCTTCTGGACGAGCGAGCCGCCGCCGGGCTTCTTGCGCGTAATATCGGCAGAAATCAATGGCCTCCCGCCATTCACTGACGGCATCATCAATGGTCTTGCCGGCTTCGGTTTGCAGCAGCCAGAGGAATTGGGGTGCCTCCATGTCGAGCAATTGCGCGGCGCGATCAAGACACGCGGCGCGCAGGTCAACTGGCACGTGGGACCAGAGGTGAAATCCCGCGCGCGCATCGCGCAGAGCTTCGGCCAACAGGTTTGGCGAGGCCTCTTGCACGCTTCCAATCACGGCCCCATCAATCGGCGAAACAATGGCGCGGGCCTTGCCCTCACATCGCGCGCCTGACATGATCGGTACTGCTTCCCGGCTTGGCGTGGCGCTCTTTATCGTGGAGATAAGAGCGTCAAATGCGCGGCGCTCCCCGAATTCTATGCCCGGCGCGAGCTTGCGTGAGGGCATATGAATGTCCAGCGGCAACGGCAGCCCGGGCGCGCGGGCGCCTTTGCAATCACCTATGATGGCTTGCGGCCGGGTGAGAAGCTCCGTTGTGGGAACATGGGGATCGCTCAAACGTGCGACGAAGGACGAATTGGCGCCGTTTTCGAGAAGGCGGCGCACCAAATAGGCGAGGAGGGTTTCATGGATGCCGACGGGCGCATAGATGCGGCAGGCGATCCTCGGGAATTCTGTTCGCAAGGCAGCAAAGAGATCATCGCCCATGCCGTGGAGGCGTTGGAATTCGAAGTCTTGACTTTCTCCCGTGAGTTCGACGATCGTTGCAATCGTCAGAGCATTATGGGTCGCAAACTGCGGATAGATGTTGTCCCGCATCCCGAGGAGCTTTTTGGCGCAAGCAAGATAATTGAGATCGGTCATCGCCTTGCGCGAAAAAACCGGATAATCAGAAAGGCCCCGTTCCTGCGCTCGCTTGATCTCGGTATCCCAGTAGGCGCCTTTGACCAGCCGCAACATCAAACGGCGATTATGATGGCGCGCCGCTGCGGCAATATGGTCGATCACCGCCAGCGCCCGCTTCTGATAAGCCTGTACCGCAAGACCAAAACCGTTCCACTCTGCGAGCGAGGGATCGGCCATCAGCAAATCGACAATGTCGAGGGAGAGTTCAAGCCGGTCGGCTTCTTCGGCATCTATGGTGAAGTTCAGATCATGCTGCTTTGCCATCCGGGCGAGCGCCGCGGTCCGCGGCCCGAGCTCGGCGAGGACGCGCGGCCGCGACAAAGGCTCAAAGCGCGGATGCAAGGCCGAAAGCTTGATAGAAATGCCCGGCCGTTCCGGCAAGGCACTTGATCCTGCCGATCTGCCGATCGCGTCGATGGCTTTCGCGTAGGACTCGAAATAGCGTTGCGCATCGGCTTCGGTGCGGGCTCCTTCGCCTAGCATATCAAAGGAATAACGATGAAGTCCCCCATCCCTTGGGGCAGCGCGCTCCAAGGCATCATCAATGGTTTCGCCGAAAACGAAATGCGAGGCCATGAGCTGCACGGCCCGGCGCGCGGCCGCCCGGAGGGCTCTCATGCCGATCCGATGTGCAAGGGAGGCGACCACGCCTTCCGGTGATTTTCCCATGCCGATGACGCGCGCGGTGATCCCGAGCGCCCAGGCGGCGGCCGAAACGAGAAGTGCCTCCGAATCCTCCGCATGGCGATTCCAATCGGCCGAGGTGAGCTTATCTTCGATAAGCTGGTCGGCGGTGAAATCGTCGGGGACCCGGAGAAGCGATTCTGCGAGCACCATCAGCGCGAGCCCTTCCTCCGACGACAGGGAATACTCGCGCAAGAGATCTTCGATCCCACCGATACGGAACGATCGCGCCCGTACCGCGGTGATTAGGCGCAAGGCGCGCTGATCGATCCGCGCCTCGGCATCCTTGTCGAGGGCCGCGCTGGCAAGAAGCTCAGCGGCAAGACTCTCGTCGTCCACCGCATAAGGAGCCGAAAAAGCGGGCAGGGGGAGCTCGGAGGTCATGCGAGGTGCTTTGCGTCAGGCTACAAAGCTGAATATGGTATCGCGACGGCAAGCTTGCAGGACCTCCCGGCCCCACGGCACCTCAGGCCTTATGCCTTGTGCGCGGCGCGCCTTGCTGAGGTGCCGCCGTTCTAATCAGCGAGCCCCAGCACATTCGTCATTGAATAAAGGCCGGGCTTTTGGTTCCTGCCCCAGAGCGCGGCCTGCACGGCTCCGCGCGCGAAAATGTTGCGGTCCTCCGCAATATGGCCAAGCTCAATCCTCTCGCAAGGCCCTGCGAGAATGACTTTGTGAGTTCCGATCACGGTTCCTCCGCGCAGCGAGGCAAAGCCGATATCACCGGTTCGACGCAAGCCGGTGAAGCCGTCCCGGGCGCGGATGGAATGCTCTTCGAGCGAGATATCACGGCCTTCGGCGGCGGCGGCGCCGAGCAGAAGCGCCGTGCCCGAAGGAGCATCGACCTTCATTCGGTGATGCATTTCGACGATTTCGACGTCGTAGTCTGGCCCGAGGGTGCGAGTGGCCTTTTTGACGAGAGCTGCGAGGAGATTGACGCCGACGCTCATATTCCCTGAGCGCACGATGACCGCATGGCGCGCAGCGGCGTCGATCTGGGCAAGATGCTCTGCGCTGAGCCCCGTCGTGCCTATGACATGAACGATTCGCGCCTGAGCTGCCAGCGCCGCGAGCTCGACCGTCGATTGTGGTGAAGTAAAATCAAGGATCCCATCCGCACCCGCTATCGCCGCGAGAGCGTCCCCGCTGATTGGGACGCCCATTTGGCCGCAGCCAGCAAGTAGCCCCGCATCTTGGCCGATTGCAATGGAATCCGGCTGTTCGATCGCGCCCGTAAGATGGGCGCCCGGCGTTTGACGTATGATTTCGATGAGGACGCGGCCCATGCGTCCAGCCGCTCCGGCAACGACGAGCCGCATATCGCTCATGGCCGATCTCCCGCGATCCGATCCTAGCCTTGTCTATAACTCCTGACGGCCATGAGGGAAAGTACGCGCCCAGCGTCATCGGGCCGGGATAGGCCGCGTCATACCGCCGTCATGCCGATCTTTTATCTGTCTGTTCGGTCATGGTAGCCATTGCGCGCCAAGATCGCACGCCGGGCCGGAGGTACGCCCGGCGTTTTGCGTTTCATGGCACCGTTCTCGTCTGCTCGGATTTGCGCCTTGCGCCGGCAAAAGCCGCAAGTCTCCGCGTGGTCAACGCCATATGACGCGCATTTTAGGTCGAGCGTGAAAAGGGCGCCGGCTCGCCATCCAGATGCACTTCTTCGCCGCCTCATGAAGCGCGGGCAATTTCCCCAACGATCTCCTCTGCTGCTTCGCAGGGATTCGGCGCTTGCGTCACCGGCCGGCCCACGACGAGGTAATCTGCCCCGGCCGCAATCGCGGCGGCGGGTGTCGACGTTCTCTTTTGGTCCGCGGCCATTGTTCCTTCCGGGCGGATACCGGGAGTGACGAGGATCATTTTGGTCCCGAGATTTGCACGTATGGCACTTACTTCCGCAGCCGATAAGATCAAACCGTCAATGCCTGCTTCATGGGCCTGAACCGCGCGGCGTGCCACGAGATCGCGGACCCCATAAGCATAGCCGGCATCGAAAAGGTCACGATCATCGTATGAAGTCAAAACGGTAACGGCAAGAAGCCGAAGCGAAGATCCGGCAGTGGCGAGTTTGGCTGCCTTCATCGTTTGTGGATAGCCGTGAATCGTCAGAAAGCTTGCACCCAAACCGGCGACTTGCGCACAAGCCCGGCTCACCGTAGCGGGAATATCATGCAGTTTAAGGTCAAGAAAAATGTGCTTGCCTGTTTTTATCAAGTCCTGAGCCAGGAGAAGGCCGCCGCCATAGGCGAGTTCCAAGCCGATTTTATAGAAGCTTATCTGATCGCCGAGTCTGGCAACAAGGGCCTCGGCTTCCCCAAGCGTTGCGAAATCGAGTGCGACGATCACCCGTTCGCGGGCGACCGCAATTTTCTGCGGGGTGATGGCGTCCGCTCCCATTAGAGATGGTGCGAATTATCGATGCCAGAGGCCTTGCCGCGTGAGCTCTTCAAGGCCGTTTCTAGTTGCGGTCGTTGCCGCGAGAGCTGTCCGGATCTCGACTCGAGCCGGAGTCTTGCTCTCGCGTTCGCGATCTCCTTTTTGAGATCGAGATGTATTTTTTCTGTGCCGAGTCTCAGTTTGTCCAAAAACTCCTGTGCCGGGTTTGGCGGCCGCTGTAGGGTCCCGTCAGCCCCTGGCGCCTGCTGCCGGTAGATCCACACTCGCGCGGGAGGCAGATTCAACCACACCGGTGGCGAGCCCTCGACGTGAAATTCGAGGCTCGACGCCTTATCACGGGGAATGGGCGAAAGAGGCCCGTAGGTAAATTGGACGAAACAGCCATCTCGCCTCATGCATTGGAAGGCGTCCGCGAGGAGCGCCACTCTTTGAATTTCGGGTTTCAACAAGAGCGGCAAGCTTGATACGATGGCTGCGGGCGGCCGCCGGAGCCGGTTTCCCAACGTCTCTTTGAGGGAGTACGCATCTCCCTTGATGATATGGACGCCGGGAAAACGCCGCTTCAAGAGCTTGCAGAACCGGGGGTCGAATTCGACGAGAAAAAGTCGCCCCGGGGAAATGCCGCGCTCCAAAAGCGCTTCCGTGATCGCGCCAGTGCCTGGGCCGAGTTCGATAACCGGCCCGGCTTTGAGCGGATCGACGTAACGCGCCATCATACGCGCAAGAAAGCGCCCTGAAGGCGAAACGGCGCCGGCAATTGCCGGATTGTCGAGCCACGACCTAAAAAAGCGTGCTTCGTCGGCGATCCGTGTCTCAATAGGCAAATTCGGCTTTGATGAACCGCGCCGGCTGGCGCGCGCGGGCAGGCTGGCCAAGAAACAGATCCTCCCTCATGCAGACATCCTTCGCCTGCAGGATCGCCACTAAGGGCGCGCCGTCATCAAACATAAATAAATGAAACGGGCAAGGGGTCGAGGCACGGAGAGGAGTTCACTGGCCGCTCAAATTCTCAAAGAAATCCTTCATCTTGGCGAAAAAGCCGGCGGACTCGGGGTGGGTCTTTGTCGACGACAATGCCTCGAATTCGGTGAGAAGTTCGCGTTGCCGCTTGGTGAGATTTTGGGGTGTTTCAACCCTTACTTCGATATAAAGGTCGCCGGTCTCGCGTGACCGCAGCACGGGCATGCCTTTGTTTTTTAATTTGAATTGCTTGCCGGATTGAGCCCCTTCCGGGATCTTGACCTTAGCTTCGCCACCATCGAGGGTATGAACGTTCACTTCCGCGCCCAGCGCTGCCTGAACCATTGAGATTGGAATACGGCAGAAGAGATCGGAGCCCTCGCGCTGGAAAAACGGATGCGGCTTCGTCGACACAAATATGTAAAGATCGCCAGCGGGGCCCCCCTTGGCTCCGGCCTCGCCTTCGCCACCAAGCCGGATCCGCGTGCCATCCTCAACGCCTGGCGGAATATTGACGGAAAGGTTGCGCTGCTTTGTGATACGGCCCGAGCCGTCGCAAGACTGGCAGGGGTCGTCGATGATTTCGCCACCCCCATGGCATTGCGGACAGGTCCGTTCGATGGCGAAAAAGCCCTGCTGTGCCCGCACCCGCCCATGCCCGCCGCAGGTCGGACAATGCCGCGGTTTCGCGCCCGGTTTGGCGCCGGAGCCCCCACAAGCGTCGCAGGCGACCAAGGTCGGCAGATTGATCGACGCTGTCTTGCCGTGAAACGCTTCTTCGAGCGAAATTTCCAGATTGTAGCGCAGATCTGACCCACGGGCGGGGCCCCGGCGTCCGCCGCCCCGGCGGCCGCCCATCACATCGCCGAAGAGATCATCGAAAATATCGGCCATCGAGGCGGCAAATCCATCCGCTCCGGCGCCTAAACCGCCGTGTTCGAAAGCGGCGTGACCATAGCGATCGTAAGCGGCCCGCTTCTGCGAATCGGATAAAACCTGATAGGCTTCGTTGAGTTCCTTGAACTGAATCTCCGCTTCCGCGTTTCCTGGGTTGCGATCAGGATGGCATTGCATTGCTGCCTTACGGAAAGCCGCTTTCATCTCGGCGTCCGTACAACTCTTGGAAACGCCCAGAATTTCGTAGTAGTCCCGCCTAATCATCGTCTCTTCATGTTCCGATTCATGCGCCCCGCGAGCCTCTCCGGGGTGTTTCCATGTTCTCAACCAAGATTCACCGGGCCCCGGTGAAATCCAATGACATCATGGCGCAGACACGCCTTTCGGGTGAGTTTTTGCAACATAGATGACGCTGGCAACAAGGTCGAGGTGTGGAATTACACAAAACTTAGGGAATAAGTGCGTCCGGAGAGCCACCCTTTTAGGAAGCATCCCCGAAGCTGAAAACGGGCGGCTCAGTTTCCACCGCATAAATGCAATTCAGAAGCCGGAGACCATAACTGGTTCGCTTGAACCCATCATGGTCTCCCGCTTAATGCTTCGCCGCTCCGCGTCCCGGGAACGCAAACGGTACCTGCTACCCTCCTTAAGCCGACTTCGACTTGTCGTCCGGGCCGACCTCCTTGAAGTCGGCATCGATGACATCGTCCTTCGCCCCAGCCTGCGGACTCTCCGCACCAGGCCCCGCGCCTTGCGCCTTGTACATGGCTTCGCCGAGTTTCATGGATGCTTGCGTGAGATCGTTGGTCCGCGCCTTGATCACTTCGAGGTCCTCACCCTCAAGAGCCGACTTCAAGGCGCTGATCGCCGCCTCGACGGCACTCTTGTCAGATTGGGCCACCTTGGACCCAAATTCTTCGAGGGATTTCTGGGTCGTGTGGATCATCGCCTCGCCATGGTTCTTGGCATCAACGAGTTCGCGGCGTTTCTTATCCTCCGTCGCATGCAATTCGGCGTCCTTCACCATCTTATCGATATCGCTATCGCTAAGGCCGCCGGAAGCTTGGATACGGATCTGCTGCTCCTTGTTGGTTGCCTTGTCTTTCGCTGAGACATTCACAATGCCATTGGCGTCGATATCGAAAGTGACCTCGATCTGCGGCACACCGCGCGGCGCGCCTGGAATGCCAACAAGATCGAACTGGCCGAGCAGCTTATTGTCGGCTGCCATCTCACGTTCACCTTGAAAAACGCGAATGGTAACGGCTGTCTGATTGTCTTCGGCAGTCGAAAAGACTTGGCTCTTTTTGGTTGGAATGGTTGTGTTGCGCTCGATCAAGCGGGTGAACACGCCGCCGAGGGTCTCGATTCCGAGCGACAGAGGGGTCACGTCCAGCAAAAGGACATCCTTCACATCGCCTTGCAGGACGCCGGCCTGAACCGCTGCGCCGATTGCGACGACTTCATCGGGATTGACACCCTTATGCGGCTCCTTGCCGAAGAAGCTCCGGACGACCTCCTGCACCTTGGGCATGCGAGTCATGCCGCCGACCAGCACGACCTCATTGATTTCGCCAGCCGTGAGACCCGCGTCCTTCAAAGCCTTGCGGCAGGGTTCGACGGTTTTTTGAATCAAATCGTCGACAAGTGCCTCGAACTTCGCCCTTGTAAGTTTCAAGGTCAGATGTTTCGGGCCGGTCGCGTCGGCAGTGATGTAAGGAAGATTGATCTCCGTCTGCGTCGCCGACGAGAGTTCGATTTTGGCCTTTTCCGCAGCTTCCTTCAGCCGCTGAAGAGCGAGCTTGTCCTTTTTCAGGTCAATCCCATTGTCTTTCTTGAACTCGGCCGTAAGGTATTCAACGAGACGGGTGTCGAAATCCTCGCCGCCGAGGAAGGTATCGCCATTGGTCGACTTCACCTCGAACACGCCATCGCCGATCTCGAGGATGGAGACGTCAAACGTGCCGCCGCCGAGGTCATAGACCGCAATTGTCCCCGAGCCTCTCTTATCGAGACCGTAGGCGAGCGCTGCCGCGGTCGGCTCATTGATAATGCGCAAAACCTCAAGACCCGCGATCTTGCCGGCGTCCTTGGTCGCCTGCCGCTGGGCGTCGTTGAAATAAGCAGGAACTGTAATGACAGCTTGGCTCACTTGCTGGCCGAGATAAGCTTCGGCGGTCTCCTTCATCTTTTGCAGGATGAAGGCGGAAATCTGCGAAGGGGAATATTGTTTTGCATCGGCTTCGACCCACGCGTCGCCATTCGATGCGCGGATAATCTTGTAAGGGACGAGGCCCATATCCTTCTTCGTCATGGGATCGTCGAACGTCCGGCCGATCAGCCGCTTAATAGCGAAAAAGGTCCGCTCGGGATTGGTCACGCCCTGACGCTTGGCCGGCTGGCCGACAAGGCGCTCGCCGTCGTCAGTGAATGCGACGATCGAAGGCGTCGTCCGGGCCCCTTCCGCGTTCTCAATGACCTTCGGCGTCGTGCCCTCCATGACCGCCACGCAAGAGTTGGTGGTGCCGAGGTCGATCCCGATTACTTTACCCATGATTGCTCTTCCTTTCGATCAGCAAGACCACCGGATCCCGAAGCGATCCGGCCAATGGGCGGACGGATTTCCGCCCGGTCCCCGATTGATTTCAATTTGGTATCGCAGTGTATGAACACAAGATGCCGCCGAATATAAGAAGACGAGCGGGGGGCGCAAGACGAAGTTCGGAAGAATAGGGCGGCCGTCCCTCCGTCCCGAAAGCCGCAGGTCAGCCTGCAACGTCTCTTTTCTGGCCACTAAACCGGTAAGTTTGCCTTGATTCGGACGTCCAATCGCGCCAACCTGTGAGGAAGTGGCCCGGCGGTCGCGAATGATGGCATGCCTTGGAGGGCAGATCCCGAATTGAGACGTTTTCTTTTAACTGTGCTCCTCTTTGCCCTCCTGGCCCAAGCGCCAGCGCGTGCCCAACTCATGCTTCCCGGAGCGGTGCAGGCCACGCCTCCCGCAGCGGGCAATACGGTGCAGCCTCCAGCCGGGACTGCGGCAGGAAAGCCGAAACCAGCGGGATTAAAGCCGCCGACAGAGGAGACGATCCTCGGCCACGAACTGTCACTTGACGGCTCGGCCGGTGCCATCGCCTTCCAGCGCGGAGCGGACAAGGGCGTCGAGATCACCCGGCTTTCGCTTGCCGGAGAAGAAATTTCGCATCCGGGCGAACAATGCCGCGTCGATGTTGTCTCCGAGGCTCCAATTGAGACGAAATTCTCTGGCCGTCCCGATGGAGTCCCCCGTTACGAGGTGGAGATCGCGGCCTGCCCATTTTCGTTCGATGTACTCGACGGCGCTGTCATCGTGACGCGTGTACCGCCCACATGTGATTTCCCTGCGGCAGATTGCCGGGCTGCGCCAGCCGGCTTTTGGGGTCCCCCCGCTAACAGTTTCGGTCCCGATCAGGTCAAGCAATTGGAACGTGAACGGGGCTATGCGGAGTCGGCGATGCGTGCCGAATTTCGCGCGTTGCTCACCAGTGCTGGCAAGGACAAGCAAGAAGTCAAGAAAGTTGCCGGCGAGCAGGCAGGATTTTCGTCGGAACGCGACGTGATCTGCCGCAATTATTCCGGCGAGGATGTGCACGGATTTTGTGCGCTGAGGATCACCCAGGCACGTGTTCTCGCGCTCCAGGCTACCTTCGAGGAACGTGCCAAGCTGCATCCAAAGCAGGCGAAGTCGATTGCAAAGAAGCCGCTCGTCCGACAAACGCCGGCGGCCAATCTGAAGCCGGATTTGCAGCCAGGCCCGCCCAGCGCCGTACCCCAATAAGAACTGCGGACCAACCCATAAATTTGTGCCGGCCTGCTGAAATAAGTGGGTTGCCACCCTATGTTTGAGCTTTTGCCGTCCTGCTCCAGCAATCATGCTTGATCGGATGGACGAGGTGAGAGGCTAGGCTGCCTTCAATTTGGAAGGGCAAAGACGTGCTAGTTTTCTGGTGGTGGAAGCGCCGATCCGCGGGCAGGTTGGCGGCCAAGGCGTTGGCCGTCTTAGTGGCTGCCGCTCCGGCTGCTGCTCAAACAGGTCCTGAGACGCCTCCCGCATCATCTTCGAGCTCTTCTGACGCCGAGATCGTGGCGCATTTTGTCACAACCGCAATCCCCACTGTGAATTTCATCACGACGGCAAGCCGCTTGGCGATCACCAAATCCCACAACAGCAAGACACAGAACTTCGCAGAAGCACTTGCCAAGAATCAAACCCCGCTTGCCAACTCCCTGTCGGCCTGGGTCAACGTGAATGGTCCCGTCGTCACGCTTCGCTCACCTTTTACGGGGCAGGTCGGGCCCGGCGCCCCCAAGCTGCGAGCGCCGAATTTGCTTCCTTCCCAAGTCACCAATCTGCGCCGCTTGTCAGCTTTGCAAGGCAAGGACTTCGATTCGCTGTACGTTTCCACTCTGATGGAAGCCTTGGTGCAGCTCCAGCTCCTTTATCGCGACTTTGTGCAAAACGGCAGCGATCCCGGCTTGCGCGCCATTGCCACGCGGGAGGGACCGAAAGTGGAGCAAACAATCGCCGCGCTCGACAAACTGTAACGGCATCTACTTCGTAGCGTAGGCCTTTATGGCGTGATCGGCCAAGGTCTTGCCAAGGGACCAAACCGCCCCCGGCACTCGATGGCTATCAGCAATGACCGCATCGAAAGCCTGTTCGATCCACTCGCAATCGGACTCCGTGATAATGAGCGCCGGAAGAAGCTTCACGGTTAGACTTCCATGACCTGCGACCTGCACAAGAATTTTGTGATCCTTGAACAGTGGAATTGTGATGAGCTGACAAAATAGACCAGCATTGACGGTCTCCAGCAGGGACCATGCTGCTTTGAGCTTTAGCGAGCGCGGCGGACCAAACTCGATGCCAATCATGAGGCCCTTGCCGCGCACCTTTTGCACGAACTCATAACGGTCCGCCATGGCACTGAAGGCGGCAAGGAGCCTTTCTCCGGTGTGAGCGGCCTTTTGGATGAGCGCCTCAGATTCGATCACTTCGAGGGTTGCGAGACCAGCCGCCATCGCCAGATCATTTTTGCCGAACGTCGAGCCATGAACGACAGCGCGATCCATGCGGTCGAATGTCTTCTCGAAAATCGCTTTGCGAGTGAGGACCGCGCCGACCGGCACATGGCCGCCTGAGAGTGACTTTGCAAGCAAGACGATGTCGGGCTCGACACCCCAGTGTTCTATGGCGAGAAATCGGCCGGTGCGGCCCATTCCCGTCTGAATTTCGTCGGCTATGAATAAGGTTCCATATTTGCGGCACAACGCCTGGGCGCCGCGCAGGTAGAGGTCGTCCGGAACATTGACCCCCTTGCCCTGGATCGGCTCCACGATGAAGGCTGCCACGTCACGCCCCGACAAGGCTCGTTCCAAAGCCGCGAGGTCGTTGAATGGAATTGCCTTGAACCCTGGGAGAAATGGACCGAAATCTTCCCTGAAAATCTCGTCCCCATTTGCCGACAAGGCGCCATAGGTCAGGCCGTGGAAAGCGTGATCGCAATAGACAACGCCGGGACGGCGGGTCGCACGGCGCGCGAATTTGATCGCGGCTTCCACGGCCTCGGTCCCAGAGTTTGTGAAGAAAAC
Organism: Methylocella sp.; assembly: GCA_035515355.1. Classification (GTDB taxonomy): domain Bacteria; phylum Pseudomonadota; class Alphaproteobacteria; order Rhizobiales; family Beijerinckiaceae; genus Methylocapsa. The sequence goes on along the minus strand of DATJBL010000093.1, from coordinate 25,376 downwards.
CTTGTCGAGGAAAGGAACAAAGCCAAGCAACCGCTCCGCTAGCACTCCGGCAAGAACGGAGACATCCATCTGCACAAGGTTGGGCAAGTCGCTCGCAAGGACCTCACCCAAGGTTTCGCGCAGCTGCGGATGATTGCGGCCGATGCCAAACACGCCAAACCCGCTCAGAAGGTCGAGGTAGCGGTCGCCGGCGCGATCGAAAAGATATTGTCCTTGACCAGTCCGAAAACCAACATCGAAGCCGATCGTCTGCAACACCCGAACCATCATTTCATTCAAGTGGCGGGTATGGAGCGCATAACGCTCCGGTTCACGTGCAGCCAGCGTGGCGTCAATATTGAAGCGCTGACCGCCCTGGTCGAGTTTTGACTCGTGAGCCCGCAAGTTTTTCATATTAAACCCCTCGCTCGCACGAGCCGTGGCGCGGCTTCTAAACCTCGTCGCCAAGTGCCTGTGCGCGATTTCTCCTTCCGGTTTATCTGGCCCAGCTTGCGCAAGTCCATGCCCTCGCCGAATTGAAAAACATGCGTTGTATCTGATAGATAGATCAAACTGAAAGCAACCGTTGACAGCCGTTGTCTTGACAGAGGGCTTGAGTTTAGCCGGATTCCTTCCAGAAAGGAAAGCGGCGTCAGAGCCAGGCCTTGCTAGGCCCAACGAAACCGGCGCATGGGCGCCGCTAAGGCTCGGCTCCCGTGTGGAAAGGACAGCCTTTCAGTTTTGTGCCGACGACAAAGGGCGCGCGATCGCCTCGAGAGGTTTGCCCTCGGCGGCCACGCCCCAAACCCTCTCACTGATTGCGGCGGCGATCATGAGGCCCGAACCCAAGAGATAGCCACCGAAAACGCTGCCACGCGAGCCGGTCTCAATCAGGGTTCCAAGGAGGAATGGCGCTCCAACTCCGCCAACTGCGGTGCCGGCTGCATAGAAAAAGGCGATCGCCAGCGCGCGGATTTCCACAGGAAAGATCTCCGAGGCGGTAAGATAGGCTGCCCCTGCTGCGGCTGATGCAAAAAAGAACACCACCGTCCAGATGAGCGTCTGTTCCACTGCGTTCAGAAGATGGTGCGCGAAGAGCCAGCCGCTGCCGGCAAGAAGCAGACCGGAAACTGCGTAGGTAAAAGTGATCATGGGCTTGCGGCCAATCCAATCAAAGAGCGGCCCAAGGAGCAAAGGCCCCAGCACATTTCCGAGCGCGAAGGGAAGGATATACCAGCCAACTTCATGTGGCGGGACATGGTAGAAATTCGTTAGCACGAGCGCGTAGGTGAAGAAAATTGCATTATAGAAGAATGCTTGCGCACCCATGAGAGTCAGTCCCAAGAGGGTTCTCGTTCTGAACGTGACAAAAAGCGTCCGCAACACCTCTGCAAGGGGCGTGTAAGCCCGCGGGCGCAGCCGCATGGGTTCAAGCGTCGAAGAATTTGAAAGGCGCGCACCATGAAGGCGGAATCGAGCTTCGATTTGCCCGATGATCTCCTCCGCTTGCCTCTCTTTTCCATGGATAACAAGCCAGCGGGGGCTTTCCGGGATCCATGATCTAAGAAAGAAAATGACTAGCCCAAGCGCAGAGCCGATGAGGAATGCGAGCCGCCAGCCAGCATCCGGAGCGAAGCGGCCGGGATCAAGAACGAAAAGCGATGCTCCCGCCCCGATGGCAGCGCCAATCCAAAACGACCCATTGATGGCAAGGTCGGTTCTTCCTCGATACCGCGCTGGGATCAATTCTTGAATTGTGGAATTCACCGCGCTGTACTCGCCGCCAATGCCCGCACCAGTTAAGAGCCGGAATAGACAAAAGCTTTCCAGATTCCAGGCGAAAGCCGTGGCGGCCGTGGAGATGAGATAAAGGCCTAAAGTCATAAAGAACAAAGGCCGGCGTCCTAGCCGGTCGGTCATCCACCCAAAACCCACCGCGCCCGCGACGGCGCCAATAAGATAAAAGCTTGATGCCAGTCCGATGTCGGTTGCTGTGAAGCGCAAGCTTGGGCTCGCTTCGAGGGCGCTTGCGACCGATCCGGCGAGTGTCACTTCAAGACCGTCCAGCACCCAGGTAATCCCCAGGGCAACGACCACCAACGTGTGAAATCTTCCCCAGGGAAGGCGGTCGAGACGCGCCGGAACGCAGGTTTCGATAGTTTTATTGACCCCTGCGCGCATCAATAACCTTTATATTTCCGCCGGGCGCGCATGACAAAAGCACAATAAGGCATTTGAGAGGAGAAGTTGACGTTGCAAGGATTGACCGGCTTCAATCGGCCATTAACCAAAATCTGCCTTGATCGTCCGCCATGCCATTTGCTCTGGATACCGGAACCGGCGGCCGAACAGACGGCGTTTTCCTTGGCTTCTTCATGTCCCGTGCGCCAAAAATTCTGATTTTTGATTCCGGCCTCGGTGGCTTGACCGTGAGCGCAGAGGTGGCGCGCCTGCTTCCGGATGCCTTTTTGGTCTATGCTGCCGATGACGCGGCTTTTCCTTATGGTGCTCTTGGGGAAGATGTTTTAATCGCGCGGGTCTTGTCAGTGATGCATCACTTGATTGCCCTCAGCGATCCGGATGCAATCGTCATTGCCTGCAATACGGCCTCGACGCTGGCGCTGCCGCATCTGCGCGCGCGGTTTCCGGAGATTCCTTTCATCGGTACCGTGCCCGCGATCAAACCGGCTGCTAGCCAGTCGCGCTCGGGGCTCATTTCCGTCTTGGCAACGCCCGGCACCGTCGCGCGTGATTATACCCGCGAGCTTATACGCACCTATGCCGCTCATTGCGCGGTGACACTCGAAGGCTCAAGCGCGCTTGCGTCTCTTGCCGAAGATTTCATGCAAGGGAGAGCCGTTCCCGACGCGGCCATTGCACGGGAAATCGCGCCGGCTTTCGTGACAGTGGGGGAACGCCGCACCGACTGCATTGTGCTCGCCTGCACGCATTATCCATTGCTTCTAAGCCACTTCGAGCGGCTCGCGCCTTGGCCCGTAACTTGGGTCGATCCCGCTCCGGCAATCGCCCGCCAGACCAGCCATGTTGTGCGCGAGCAGCTCGGCTTTCTGGCGGAAACTCGACCCTCGGCGACGCCGAATTATGCTATTTTTACAGGCTCCCCGATCTTGGCGCCGGAACTTCTCGAGGCCCTGCGCCTTGGGAGCATCGAAAAAGCCATGCTGGAACCGATTCCGTTGACGGCGTAGCGCTTGCCTATCCTGCCCGGCAGGTCCCGCGAAGTGCCGTCACGATTTCATCCCGGATACGCTGGCGGGCCTGATCCCCACTCTCGTTCGTCCGAGGTTCTACGGCGAACGGTGAATCCCAAGCCAACAGGCCCTTCATGATATGGAACCCAAGCGCGCGGTAGACTTCCAATTGCTCCTCGCCGAAGAACTGGTCGCTCGTCGACTCATGCGGAAATTCGCGATAGCGCCGCTTATAGTCGAGAATATAGTCATCCTCGTCACCGCTCAGCGATGCTTTCACGTAGAGCAGGATGCCTTTTTCTTTTGGACCATATTGAATCTCGGCGGCTGCGCAATGGGGGCCCGGCGACGACGGGATCGCGGAGCCATCCTCATCCGCCCTATCGAAGGCTTTGTTTATTGCAAGGGTGCAATCTTGAATAGCTCGCCAGGGCAATTCAATAATCACGCCAAGATCTATTCTGGCATAACGCTCGAGCGTCAGAAAGGAACTAAAGCTCATGAGGGGATCTGCTTCCGCGTCGATTGCGATGATCACTTTGCAGCGGCGCTTCAAAAGGGAATAGATGCCGAGATTTTCGATATGGCCCCCGTCCGTGAGATAGACCGTGGGGCTTTTCTCGGTAATGAGGCTGAACATCTCCTTGAACAGAAGAAAACTGCTCTTGTCGGTCAATCGCGACAGAAACGCCGGGCTTTGATAAAAGCTATAGGGATTTCGCAGCCAATAGCCGAGACGGACATTTAGAAAGGCAAGTGTGAAGGCGAGGGGTTTGATCGTTACCGCGCCCATGTCAGCGGAGATGGCCGCTCCTGAAATCGCCATTGCGGTGCCAAGATCGAGGGTTTGCTCCTTTTCTAAGAGCTGCCGCGTTCCGATATAGCCCGTCGCGTCGCTGCCGGCGTATTCCGGGGTAAAGGCAAAGAAGTCAGCGTTGCGTCCGCGTTTGTTGGCATAGCGCGAACCTTCGATATTTAGGGCCGCATTGATGATCGGATAAGGGCAAAGATCGGTGTCGATCTCATTCAGCTTGAGCTTGCGTTCCTTGAGATCCCTGAATCTCGTCTTTTCGCGGCTCTCGGGCCGCCCGTTTGGATCGAATAAAAATGCCTTGCTGAGGCGATCACGGTAAAGGCGAAAGAGGGATGTCCTGTTTGGGTTGATGAAAAACGCCAAGGGTGTCGACACCGCGAGGGCGGCGAAGTAGGCGATCTTCATCCCATCCGAGTCAAGGCCCGCGAGGGTCAACAATAAATAACAAAGCCAAAGGGCGACCGGAACCACGAAGGCGGCGATCCACAGCGCCGCCATCGCGGAGATCTTCTTCACCAGGGCCAGCCAGCCCGTGGCACGCTTGGCTGCTGCTATGGCTTCGCTAAGAAATTTGGCGAGAAAGGCAAAGAGGGTGCCCATCGAAGCGAAAAAGGCACCAAGGGCTGCGATGTAGGATGGGATTTGCGACCATAAAACGCTGACGCGCAAACCCAGGGCGAGTATGAAACCATGCAGCCCCGCAGCTTGGCTCGTTGATTCTGGAGTTTTGGCAGTGATAACATTCTCGTACAGGAGCCAAAGGACGAAGGGCTGAAGCTCGAAAAGCGCCGTCACTAAGGTCACGATGAAGAGGATTTTTGAAATGCCCACCCATCCGCCGCGAAGCGTCGAGCTGGGTCCAAGGTTCACCGATGTAAAGAACGCCCAAACCATCAAGAATAGAAGGTTGCCAACGACGAGGATCGCGGTGAGCCAAAATCCATGCAGTGAGGACAGCAAGGGAATAATTCTGACGATTGGTCTCGTCAGAAAGTCGGGTTTGTCGAGTGACGCCGCCGTCCCGTGGAAGAGAAGGGTCATAAAGACAAAAAACAACAGGATCGGCGCAATAAGAATGACGTTGGCAACGAGCCCGCGGCCGATGAGCCCCAGCGCCGTGACGACATCCAAGGCGCCGCTCGGCACGAGATAGTTGGAATAGTCCCGGATGTGGCGAACAGCATCGGTATCATCGTAATCGCCGGAATTGATGAACGGAAATGTGTTCTCTGTCTTCTGCCGCGGGGATTTCTGTGTTGCCGCCGTCAGCGAACAACCGATGTAGCCGCCGCCAGAAACCGTTGAAAGATAATCGATCCCTTCGATTCCGGAATGAGCCTGGAGGGCTTGCAAGGCGCCAAGCCCGAAAGAGGCCGATCGAATTCCACCACCCGAAATGGCAAGCCCAGTGAACGAAGGGTAAGCGGTCCGGTCTCGGTTTCCACCGGCTTTGACGAATTCCCGCCGCTGCTTTACCGCCCTGGTCTCGGCGTCAGAAACCGGCGTCGGCAGGCAGCCCACCTGGCAGAGCGTCGGATCATGAGGGTTGACATAGGGATGGTCGCCCCGTTCGGCGCTGTCTGACATTCCCTCTCCTTTTCCGCAATTCCTAGATCGAATGCGGCGCCTGGACCTACGGCAACTCCGCCGCTTTATCCCTTCCCGTTTTGCCGCGCGATGAAGCGAATCGCGCGCAGGCTCGGCAGAAAAAAATAGGCCGCCCCTCGCACCGTAATGAATTGCGGAAGCCCGGCGATCCGGCGGTTTGGCCCGGAGGGCTGAGGCAGGCAAAATGCATCCGTCGGGTTCTCCGCAGGAAATGGCACGCGGTTGCCAAGCAAGGGATCGGTCTCGCCATCCATTCCATTGAACTTGGCATTCACGATCCAGGCGTTCTGGACGAACTCGAACTGGCGCGAGATATTCGCATTGAGAGCGATGAAATAGATACCGCTCGTAATTCCGGGAGATTCGCCGTGGACCACGCTCTCCCGATGGTCAATGACAACGCCATAGGGACGTCCGCGCCGGATGAGCCGGTGGAATCTGCTTGAAGAAATCAAATCGTCGCGTGGGCCGTCCTGCTTGAGGCCAAGTGCGCGAAGCAGGAATGAGATGACCCCCTGCCTGCCACCCGGCATGTCGGCGGTCCGGGGGTTGGCCCGCCGGATGTGAGCGCCGAAGGGGCAGGTCAATCCTTCTGGGTCCGACTCGTAGGTGAAGCCATTTTGGCGGATATCGCCGGCATCCGGGCCGACGCCGCGTATTTCGGCCCGCGATGCTGTGATCAACGGATCGCCTGTGGTGAGATTGCGGCCGAGCATGGCCTGTGCCAGGCTGGTGCCATTGTCTTCCGGCGACTTTTCGGAAACGAAGTTCCAGAAGCCGGAAACATCCTGTTCGAGCTGCCGAAGCACCAGATACGTGCCGTTGCGTCCAAGATCACGCTGGCCCGGAGATTCTGCTGCAGGAGCGAGAATGTTCTCTGGATCTTGCGAGGGCTCGAGCAAGGGCCGCTGCGTATAAAGGCCATATTCGTTTTGATAGCCGAGCAGAAATTCGCCGGCGGCGATTAGATTGCCGTAGTCGAGATCGTCGCTGGTTCCAGGTTCGCGTGTCCCGTCCCAGTCGATCTGCGGCTGGCTGATCCCATCGACGAACCCAAACGGCTCACGCCGCGTCTCTCCTGGTTCAGCGGCCTTGGCAGTGGCAAGAATTCGAATAATTTCGAAGCCCAAAGCAAGATCCGCCGTGACCATCTGCTGGAAGGCGGCAAGACCGCCCGCCTCGGCGTAGAGCATGACGAGGATGTCGGGCATCTCCGTGGGCGTGCCCCATTCCCAGTTGGAAGGCGCGTTGTTTCCAATATCGCCAAGCCGGCGCGATCGTCCTTCCACTTCGGCTTCGGCACCCGCGATGCCAAGGTAGAATTCGCGGGAGAAGGAGCCAAGCACGTCTTCCAATAGGCCTAGATTTCTCAGCCCTCGAGCAGTGAAAGCAAGCTGAAGGACCTGTTCCTGATGCGAGTCGAGATGGCCAGCATGGGTCACATGATAGGAAAGTTTCTCGGCGCCCGGCTCTTCGACTAAGCCAGCGAACCAGGCTTTCGCCTCGGCCGCATTGGTGACGCGCAGCAGCAGAAATGAAGCTTCCTCGAGCGAGCCATAACCAGCATAGAGAAGGCCCTGAATATCCTCGTATTCGGTGACGGTTTCAACCATGATGCGCCTATATCTCCGACAGCCATTGGCGGATTTCGGTTTCGGTCATGGTGCTGCGCTCCAGGCCTTGCCGGATCCTGGCGTTGCGAGCAATGTCAACAAGCGTCAGTCCAGGATAGGCCTTGTACCAAACCTCTGCCGGCAAAGCGTGCCGGCGTTGGACGTTTTTGAATTCCTGCTCGCGCTGTGCGCCGCCCCAGAGGAGGAAGTGCGTTCGCGGGTAGCCAACTCCTTGGCCGAACGTCAGGTTGAGTCCGAAGGAGACCTTGTTGACGAAGTCATCCATGTAGGCTTCGGAGCTTCCATCATAATTGCTGGCGAACAAGCCTCTGCGCTTGCCATCGAGGAACACCCAGCGCGCAAAATGAATGGTCTTGATCCTCGCAAGGTGGCCGCGGGGATAAAGGACCGGTGTCGCGAGATTGACGAGCCACCATATAATAGTCGTCGTCCATCGCGAGAAGACTCCCGGTTTGAATGAGCCGAGAGCCGTGTACTGATTGGTCACGTCATGATCCTGAAGCGCGCCGAGCGCCCGCAGGTGGGCATCGCTTGGTGGCGTCAAGATCACGGGGTCGGTGGTTTCATGCCGCCGCAGATGAACGAGGAAGATGGCCAGCGGCGTTGCGAGAAAGATCAGGAACACACCGTAGACGAAGAGTGCCATGCCGATGCTCAGTTTAAGAATGGGGAGCAAGGCAAGGTAAATCGCGAAGGCAGCTGCTAGCACATAAAGCAGCCGCCGTATCTGCCAGGAGAAGGGCGTCGGCGCCTCGGGCGTGAGCTGCGGCCCCTTATCGTGCACGGCGCGAATGAGCTCCCGGCGGAGATCCCTGGGAGGACCGTTTATAGGAAGTGCCGCGAGATATTTGCTCAGCGCCTCATGCAGCACCGCTTCCTCACGGATCTGGCGCACCGTGCGTCCAATCCAATTGACGTAAGTCGCCGAGGGTTTTACCGAGCGGCTCCGCATCCATTCTAGAAGATCGCCATTAGGATCAAATCCCTCGCAAAAAGCAAAGATCTTGCGTAGACCCTCTGCGGCGCGATTGGCGAAATCCGCGAGGAGCTCATCGGCCGGGCCATCGCAATCGCCAAGAAAGGCGAGGTAGATGGGCGCATCTGAAAATTCCGTCTCCGGACCAAAGGCCTTGAGATCATCCAATGTCGAATCATTTAGGATAACAAAGCGCGCGAAATGCAGCGTATCGAACGTGCCAAAAGGCACCAGTGGATTGTTCGGTTCTGCTGTTCCAGGACGGCGGTTCATCGTCAAGAGAAGGTCGCGCAATTCGATCTCGCGGCCGGGCACGATCGGCGCTACAACCATAAAATTGGATTGCGGGGTCACTGTCCGTTGACCAAATTACCTCAATCAAAATTTGAGCGAAAAATCGATAAGCCTCTTCTTGTCCCAATAGACTTTGCCAAGATAGAACTGCGGGGAAATCAACCGGATCTCATCGCGGATCCAATGCGCGACGAGCGACGTCTCAGAATAGTCGAGCACAATGCATTCCTTGCCGTCGAGCCAGCTTGGCGCCTTGTAGACCTTCGCGATAATTGCGTTAAGGCCAAAAGGCCCAATGCGGTTTTTCAGATATCCTGCCTTGGAGTCGAAAACTTTTCCTTGCCACGCAAAAAGATTGATCGCTTTGGCAATTTCGGGCGAATAGGCGGTGCCGGGCGCGATGATCGCCGTGCCATCGGCTTGGCCATCGGGAATCGGGCCAGCCTCCGAGGCGCTGAACAAATCGTCTAGCTCTTTCTGGCTCATCTGGAGCAATTGAGCAACATCATAGGCCATCGCGCTTCCCCCTGTGATCGCTAGGCGAATTCCGGAGCCGCGCCATGGGCATCTTGTCTGCCGGATTCTGGATGCCAGAATTGCACAATTTTGTGTTCGCTTCTAGCAGTATTTAGATTACGGCTCTATGTCGGTCGAGCGATGCACTGGCGACTTCATCGCCGCTGTGCCTTTGTCTTGGGAAGAACGATCGATTCATGATGCGACTCGTGATGCGACGTCATGATCCTTCGCATCCTGCAGAAGAACATCGGCGGCTTTTTCGGCGATCATGTAGATCGCGCTCGCGATAAAAAAGCCAGGAATACGCGGAAAGACGGACGCATCGACGACGCGCAAGCGTTGCATCCCGTGCACCTTGAAATCGCTGGAAAGGACGCCACCCTTCTGAGGCGGACCGATCATACAGGTGCAAGAGGCATGATGGCCCCAGGCCGTGTCGCGCACATGGCGGGCGAGGTCTTCGTCGCTCTGGAGGTGCTCGCCGGGGAGTTCCTCTTCGTCAATCAGCCCTTGCTCTTTCAACCTTTTGGTAATGGCGCGGACCATGCGAATTCCGGCGATCACAGCCTTCAAATCCTCGCCCTCGGCGTCAGTGCCTTCATCGAAATAACGAAAGTTGATATCCGGAGGTTCGCGCGGATCGGCGGACCGCAGTGTCACGAAACCTGCGCGGTTGACCGTGTGCGCCTTCAATATGGCCCAGGTCAGGTAGTCGAGATGCTCGCGAATCGCCTGGGAATAACCTGGGTAGTAGCCTTCGAACCGGGTCAGGAGCGCCATGCAAAAAAGATCGGGGTCGAGTTTCTCCGGCGTGGAGCGCCGCGTGAAGGCGATGGCAGCGCCATTCGAGATATACATGCCATTCCGGCCGGTCGCCCATTGGTGATATTGCGGATCGCTCTTGTCGAATTTGGCGCCGGCGAGTGAACTCCAGGGCCGTGCCATTTGATGGATGACCGCAACCTCATAGCGGTCCTGAAGATTTTGGCCGACGCCGGGAAGTTCCGATCGGACCTCGATGCCGTGTCTTTCAAGAACCTCGCGCGGCCCAACGCCGGAAAGCATCAAAAGTTGCGGCGTGTTGAAGGCTCCCGCCGCCAAAATGACTTCGCGTGCTGCCAGGATTTCGTGCCGCTCGCCGGATGCCCTGCTTGGAGTCTCATGCGCGCGATAAAGGCGCACGCCTTCGAGATATTCGACGCCAATCGCGCGATTTCCGGAATCGAAAATCACCCGGGTGGCGAGCGCGTTCAGCACGATGCGAAGCCGGTCCGGATAGAGTGCTTTGACCTTTTTCACCCGTTCCCGCGCCCCGATCCTTTGGTGCTTATCGGTCGTCAGCGGCGCATAGCAGAGCCCCTCGGCACGATGGCGAAGGAGGCGCTGATCATTCGGGTCGGCCTCTCCCTTCAACAAGCGCTGAATCGCAACTTTCCATCGCGGCTCAGCCCGCAGGATCTCCCACGCCGAATTGATGACCAATTGCGCAAGCTGGTCATCGCCAAAGGCTTTCCTCGGGGCCGCGCGCTCCGTGGTGAGCCAGCCCGCCCAGCCATGACCCGTCGGATCAATGCCTAGCCAGCGGAGAAAACGCCAGAGCGGCCGGTGATAACAATTTTCGAGCCGCTGGAAATAGCGGCGCATGTTCCTCGCGCGCCAGGACTCGTCGCCGGTGATTTGGGCGATCTCGTCCCAATCGGAGTCATGCGAAGCAAGAAAAATCATGGCGTTATGCGCGGTGCATCCGCCAAGCGCCGCGGTACGGGGATAAAAGATACTGGCTTTGCCTGTATCAGGATCTGGTCTCGCCTTCCAATCCGCCCTTTGCCGGTTTTCATCCGCATAGTGGCGGATAAAAAACTTCCAGCTCATGCCGGGGTTTTCAGACGCGAACGTATGGAAGCCGGGCACGTTATAGTCCTCGGGCATTCTGTCGGCGCCATTATCATGCGGATCGCCGCCCGCTTCCAAAAGGCAAACGCGCATGCCGGCTTCGGCAAGCCTTGCGGCAAGAGTACCCCCGCCAGCGCCGGAACCAACGACGACATAATCGTACTCGGGCTCTGGCGTCGCCAATGGTGCTTCCCTCAGAACGTCTTGATGAATTCGATCAAGGCGCGCTTGTCGTCGTCGCTCAACGCGGGTTCGGGACCAAAGGATTTCTCATCCTCGCTCAAGCCCTCTGTATCGTTGAATTTCGCCGTGCCGAAATAATGGCCGCGGTTGACGACGAAATCCGGGCATTTGCTAAGCTTCAACAATGGCTCTCGCAGGTTTTTCAACCAGGCAAGCTGCTCCTCATCGCTCGCGCTTTCGCCGGGCGGAGGCAAATTCGTGACAAGTGTTCCGAGCAGGAGGGCGAAATTCTCCAGATGCTCCGTTCTCCCGGCGGCGTCGCCAATATCGGCCACCGGCCGGTAATTGGCGAGATTGAGGGGAAAGCCTTTTGGAATTGGGCCGAGATCGAAGCTGCCATCCTTATCGAACAGGCGTGAAATCGGATCCTTCAAGCGGCTCGCGAACGGTTCCGGCAGAGAGCCAAAAAGACTCGACAGCTCCACGGGGATGTCCCGCTTTGGAATTTTGACGAAGCTTCGTTCCGTCGTCCGCAGGATGAAGCCATCAAAGCCGGGATCCTGCTCGCGCTTGTCGGGCCACAGCAATTGCTCGATCGAGGCTTGAAACGTTTTCATCCGTGCCTCGACGGAAGGATCTTCCGAAAACGGACCGAGCTGGTTGTTGAGCAGAAAGGGTGCCGTGGACCAGATGCTGACGAGCGAGGGAACGCGCGTATAGCCAAGGCCACCCCCCGGCATCGCATAGGGATAGCGATTCCCGGTGAAGGGATCCTGCACTGTGATCGTGCCGACGGAAGGCAAATCCTTGTAGGTCGAAGAGGAGAAATTATCCCAGATGTTGCCACGGATCGCATTGGTCGCGAGCGGGCTGCAGGCATTGGTCCGCAAAAGCGTGACGGGTATGCGGGCGTCGGTTGAGAGATAGTTGTTGTCGAGAAAATCGCGGTTGGCGACGATTTCCCGCATTTCCGCCTTGAATGCATCGGTTTTTGTAAAGTCCCAGTAGCGTTTCCAGCAGTCAAGATAGTTTGGACCTGAGCAACCCCCGGGATCGAGCTTGGCCCAAGCGGCCTCCGGCAGTTTGCTCGAATGGCAGCGCGCGCAGGTTTCCGCGAACACGGTCTTGCCGCGGTCGAGGAGGGCTGCGTCGTTCGTCAGATATTGAACTCCCCCCGGAGCGTTTTCGAGATGGTCCGGCTGGCCCGCCTTGACCAGGAATTCGGCCATCGCGGGAGTGCCTTCCTCCGTCGCTTTCCAATAGTTGGAATTTTGTTCCGCAACCGCGATCTCGATCGGAGTGATCGGTTTGCCGCCGAAGAAGGCGTTGAAATGCGTCAGCCAGTCTTCGCTATAAAGGCCGATATTGAGATAAACACGGTTCAGCGCGCCGAGGGCTCCAACCGAATCGGAGCCATCTTTCAGCACGCGCGGCGACCAGGAGGTATCTGGTTTATCGAAGAAACCGGGCAGCTGCTTATTGTTCAGCTCTGCGCCTTTCAATATTTCCTTGCCCCAGCGCCGGGAGAGCGCCAGCCGCGCGCCAAGATTGTACACCGCATTCATCGTTCGCGGATTGTTGATATAGTCGGTGGAGACCAGCGATGTGTCCATCGTGCCTGGCGGATAGGAGTGCACTAGCTGATAAAGAAAATTCTTGGTGTCGGCTGAATAGACGAAAACGCGGTCCATCCACAGATACTGGGCCCCGACCGTCGAGTTGAGATCCGCCCATTGCGGATGCGCGGGATCGGCAGGCGGGTGAATGGGGCTCGGGCCGACATGGCAGAAGCCGCACGACATGCCAACGCGATAGGGCCTCACGAGATTGGGATCGCTATAGTAGTTCTCGTCGGTGTAATATCTTTCCGGATCCCAATTTTTTGCGGCTTTCTCATCGAAATCCGGATTTGGGAAGAGGCGAAGGCCGACGATTCCAGTGCCATAGCCAAAATAGGATCCCACTGGCAAAATCTTGCCGCCACCGATCGGCTGACCGCGCGCCCCGATTTTCACGCCGGGATATTTCGTTTCATCTTCGAATGGATCGGCCGGGCAGTCCTTGCGCCGCACATCGAGCCAAAGTCCAAACCGTTGTGGATCCGGCCCCATTGGCTTGTCGAAGCAGGGTTCATTGATGGCTCCGAGCCAGTGCCAGCGCGAATCGCGATCGCAGGGTCCGGAGCAATAGGTTTGGCTTGGGTGAGAGGTCACGATCTTCAAGAGATCGAATGTACCAAAGCTCGTGCCGGTGATTTTGTCCCAGAAGCGATCATCTCCACCCGTCCAGAGGATCCACATGTTGCGACCCTTGATCTCGTCGGGCGTGAGAGCCGCTGCATTGTCCATGTCATGGAAATAGTCCTCGCTCGCCTGGGAGAACGTCGTGGGCTCTCGACCCGCGGCCTTGGCCTCGTCAAGCGCCTGGACGGGTTTCGGATCGGCTTTTGTGATTTTCGAAGACGGTTCAGAGTTTTGAGAGGAATTGCAATTTGCAAGAAACAAGAGGCTCGAAAAAATTGCGAGCCAACCGCCGAGCACTCTTGACCGTGCCATCCATCGACCCCCCTTTGCCGTGCCGCGAAAACCGGAGCCTTTGAAGCTCTTCTGAAAAACCGATTTCCAAAATAGTATTATAAGAAGCTCGTGTCATGAGGCAATCACCACAAGGGTGATATTTGAAATGTCCTGTTATCAACACCGCGCAGCCGCCCACGCAGGCCTTAGTCCGTGAATGTAGCCCATGGTCATTTCAAAACAGGCGATCGCTTTTACAGTGGATGAATAAAAGCTTGGCTCACAATGCGGCGGCGTGTACCTCTATAATATAAACAATTGGATTGGGGCGAATTGCTTGGAATGGGGGGGCGATGCTGCTTAAGGCCTTGCACAGGGTGCTCGAGTTTGGGTTGCACGTCGAACGGCGGATTGAGCCATTGTTCGGTCTTCGCCAGCACTTCGATGCGGCATTTCGGGAACCCTTGGCGACATGGATCCAAAAAGAGATCAATCGGCGCCGGAAGGACGAAGGACTTCGGCTTGCAGAGGAAAAGCTACTCCCCGACGAAGAAAAATACGTTCAGGAAATCATCGACAGAATGGCCGCGCAGATGCGCAACCATTTTCAGCCGGTCAGATATGAGCGGGGAGGCAACTCGAAAACGCATGGGCTCGTTCGTGGCACCGTGACGATCAAAGACGACGTGCCAAACCATATGCGCCATGGCATTTTCTCAAAACCTAGAAGTTTTCCCGCTTGGGTGCGCTATTCAGGGCCAGGTCCGACCGTTCCCGCCGATATTAATGATGTCGGCTTTGGAAGCATGACGATCAAGCTCATGGGCGTCGACGGCCCCAAGCTGCTTGACGATGAAAAATTCACGCAAGACCTTCTGTGCGTCTGCACCCCGACCTTCGTCACCCCCGACAGCCGTGCGAACGCGGCCTTGCAGGATTGGAGCCTGCGCGAGATGCCGATCTACTACTTCTTGAATCCGAAAGACCATCATCTGCTCGATTTCTTGATGCAGGCCCTTTGGAACGAGACGCAATATAATCCGCTTGGCCAATATTATTATAGCTGCGTGCCCTATCTCCTTGGCGAAGGCCAGGCGATGCAGTACTCGTTCTATCCAAAGACCGAGGTCTACAAAGAGATCCCCGGCTTGCCGTTTGGGACTCCACCGAACAATTATCTGCGCGACAATATGGTGAGGACGCTCGCTGAAAAGGATGTCATTTTCGAAATTCGGGTGCAGGTGCAGACCGATCCGTTCCTCATGCCCATCGAAAACGCGGCGGTGCTTTGGCCGGAAAAGCTGTCGCCCCGCGTGCCCGTGGCGCATCTTCATATTCCTCGCCAGAAATTCGATTCTCCGGCGCAATTCGCTTTCGTCGATAATCTTGTCTACAACCCATGGCATTGCCTGGCGGAGCATCGCCCGCTTGGCAATCAAAGCCGCACCCGGCTGAGACTTTATTCGGAATTGTCGAAATTCAGGCTGAAGATGAACTGCAAGCCGCATATCGAGCCGACAGGCGACGAGGTTTTTGACTAGAGCCGGCTGCAGCGAACCAGCAAGCTCTGGGTCGCACGCCAGTCCCACACAAATGGTTCACGAGCGGCTGGGCACGCGCGGCAGCGCGACGCGCTTATGAGGCCGTTCCTCGCGATCGTCTTGCCCCATAGACGCCTTTTACTTGGTTATTAAAGTGCAGGCGACGCCTTCACGCGGGCCGCCTGACATGCTATCTGACGTTTTTGTCATCCCGACCGGGCCATTTCGCTGGCCGCCAAGCTGCGATGCTTGCGCCCGGCTCCAATCGCAACCGCAGGAATTTCAAGCATGAGCCAAACCGTCACCAGCCGCGCAATGCCCAACTCCTTCTTCGCGACTGGTCTCGCCGATGCCGATCCCGAAATCGCCAATGCCATCGAGCTAGAGCTTGGTCGTCAGCGGCATGAAATTGAGCTGATTGCCTCCGAAAACATTGTTTCCAAGGCCGTGCTCGAAGCTCAGGGCTCGGTGATGACGAACAAATATGCCGAGGGCTATCCGGGCCGGCGCTATTATGGCGGCTGCCAGTTCGTGGATATCGCAGAGAATTTGGCGATCGAGCGCGTGACCCGGCTGTTTGACTGTAAATTCGCCAATGTGCAGCCGAATTCCGGCAGCCAGGCGAACCAGTCCGTGTTTCTCGCGCTTCTCCAGCCGGGCGATTCCTTCATGGGCCTTGATCTCGCGGCGGGCGGCCATCTGACGCATGGCTCGCCGGTCAATCTCTCCGGCCGCTGGTTCAAGCCAATTCCCTATGGGGTTCGCCGGGACGATCACCGTATCGACATGGAGCAGGTTGCGCGGCTTGCCGAGGAGCATAAGCCGAAGCTTATCATCGCGGGCGGCTCCGGCTATCCCCGCCATTGGGATTTCGCGGGATTCCGGGCAATTGCCGACAAGATCGGCGCCTATTTCTTCGTTGATATGGCGCATTTCGCCGGCCTCGTCGCGGGCGGCGTGCATCCTTCGCCGTTTCCCCATGCCCATGTGGTGACCTCGACAACCCACAAGACCTTGCGCGGCCCGCGCGGCGGATTGGTCCTCACCAATGACGAGGCGATTGCCAAAAAGATCAATTCGGCGGTCTTCCCCGGCCTCCAGGGCGGGCCTCTGATGCATGTGATCGCGGCCAAAGCCGTGGCCTTTGGCGAAGCTTTGAAGCCGGAGTTCAAGCTTTACGCGAAGCAGGTGGCGGACAACGCCAAGGCACTTGCTGGCACGCTCGTCGAGCGCGGATTTGCGCTGGCCTCTGGCGGCACCGACAATCATCTGATGCTGGTCGATTTGCGGCCGAAGCAGCTCACCGGCAAGGCCGCGGAAGCGTCACTTGGGCGCGCCGGGATCACCTGCAACAAGAATGGCGTTCCCTTTGATACAGCGAGCCCCATGGTGACCTCCGGCATTCGCCTTGGAACTCCCGCCGCGACCTCGCGCGGTTTCGGGATCGCCGAATTCAAGAAGGTTGGCGAACTGATCGCGGAGACTTTGGACGGTTTGGCGAAGAATGGCGACGCGGGCAACGCGGAAGTCGAGGCCAGAACCAAGGCAGCCGCGAGCGAGCTGACGCAACGCTTCCCAGTTTATTGAGGCTGGAAGGCCGTTTCTTATTGCAAGATCGGCGAACGGCTGAAGATCGATCGGGGCGCGTTCCGGCATGGCTGCGGGCCGGGCGCGCTTTGATAGGCAACGGTGCATGTTTGGCAACATGCGTCGCCGAGACCGTGCCATGAGGCCTCAGCGCCATGCGGTGCCCTTTCTGCGGCAGTCTCGACAGCCAGGTGAAGGATTCGCGTCCCGCCGGCGATGGTTCGGCCATCCGCCGCCGCCGGATCTGTCCTGACTGCGGCGGCCGCTTTACAACCTTCGAGCGCGTGCAGTTGCGCGAACTGATGGTCCTGAAAAAGTCGGGCCGGAGGGTGCCGTTCGACCGCGACAAGCTGATGCGTTCCCTCGAAATCGCCTTGCGCAAGCGCCCCGTTGAACTCGATCGAGTGGAACGCACGGTAAATGGCATCGTGCGGCAGCTCGAGAGCCAGGGCGAGAGCGAGATTCCAAGCGAGAAGATTGGCGAGCTTGTCATGGAGGGTTTGCGCGCACTCGACAGCGTCGCTTATGTGCGTTTTGCCTCGGTCTACCGGAATTTCCGCGAGGCGCGGGATTTCAACACGCTGGTCGATGAACTCTCGCATGACGCTGCGAGCGCCATGCAAGACGATTCAACCCCGCCTCCTGCAAAAGCGCGTCCGCCGGGGCGGGGATGATTCATTCCGACCTGGACACGCGCTACATGGCGGCGGCCATTTCGCTTGGCCGGCGGGGGCTTGGTCTTTGCGCGCCTAATCCAGCGGTTGGCGCGCTCTTGGTTAAGGAAGGCGTCGTTCTGGCCCGTGGTTGGACCAAGCCTGGCGGGCGCCCGCACGCCGAAACCGAAGCCCTGCGCGAGGCAGGCGTGCAGGCGCGAGGCGCGACCCTTTATGTGAGTTTGGAACCTTGTAGCCATCATGGCCAGACGCCGCCGTGCACGGATGCGATTATCGCAGCGGGAACAGGCCGTGTGGTCTATGCCGTTGACGATCCCGATCCTCGCGCCGGCGGCCGCGGTGCGCAAATCCTGGTGGACGCCGGTATTGAAGTGACGCCTGGCGTGCTCGCGCAGGAGGCACGGCGGGCCAATCTCGGGCATTTCTTGCGGGTCACCCGCGAGCGCCCCATGGTCACCTTGAAACTCGCCGTGACGGCGGATTTATACGCCGCGGGCTCGGAGCGCGAGCCGCGTCTGATGATTACGGGAAAAGCCGCCAACGGCTTCGTGCATGTCATGCGCTCCATGCACGACGCGGTCATGACCGGTATTGGCACCGTTCTAGCGGACGATCCTTTGCTGAATGTGCGGCTGCCCGGTCTCGAGGAACGCAAGCTTCTGCGTGTAGTTCTCGACAGCGATCTGCGCTTGCCGCCGCACGCACGAATCGCCGCGACAGCGGCGGGCCCCACGCTGATCCTTGCCGGGGAAGGTGCAAGCCAGGAGAAAGCCGCACGCCTGCGCGAGGCCCATGTCGAGGTCGAATCTGTATCGCGGGATGAAGAGGGTCGCGTTGAGCTGACCGAAGCGTTAAGACTTCTTGGGAGACGGGGTCTGACACGGATTTTCTGCGAGGGAGGGCCAGGCATGGCGGCAGCTTTGATCGGGCAGGGGCTTGCCGATGAAGTCATAATCTTCACAGCGCCGGAGCGCCTCGGCCGTGAAGGGGTTGCGGGCCTTGATGCCAGGGCGGCCGCTCGGCTGGCCGACCCCGAATGTTATCGCCTTGTCGAGACGCGAACGGTCGGCGCCGACCGGCTCACACGCCATGAAAGAGTGGCCTAAATGTTCACGGGTATCATCAGCGATATTGGCGAGGTCGAGAGCGTCGAAGGAGGGGCCAATTTACATCATTTGCGCATCGCCTGTTCTTATGAGGCAGAGACGATGACCCCTGGCGTGTCGATCGCCTGCGGCGGCCCTTGCCTCACCGTGGTTGCGAGCGGCGCAAAGTCCAATCGGAGTTGGTTCGAGGTCGACGTCGCGGCGGAGACGCTCGCCCGCACGACCGCTCGTCATTGGAAAACCGGCACCAAGCTTAATCTCGAACGGCCGCTCAAGATCGGCGACGAGCTTGGCGGCCATCTCGTAACCGGCCATGTAGATGCGGTTGCGACAATCACCGCGATCGCGGATTTCGACAACATGCGGCGCATGGACATTGGCACTCCAGAAAATCTCGCGCGATTCATCGCTGAAAAAGGTTCTGTCTCTCTCGACGGCACCTCCTTGACGGTTAACTCCGTCGAGGTTGGTTTCTTTTCGGTTCTGCTGGTTCCGCATACGCTAAAAGTCACCACCTGGGGCGGCAGGCGCGCGGGAGATGAAATCAACCTCGAGGTCGATCTGATGGCTCGTTACGCCGCAAGACTTGCCGGAAACCTCTCCTGGAATTCCTGATGCAGCGCCTCAGGGACCGATCGTATCCGGGCTTTGGCAGCGCAGAGCTTCGCGGCACGCATATTTGTCCCAAGACCGCCAGCATAGGCTTGCCTCGCGCTCTTCTTTGTCCCAAAAGAACAATCGCCAACGGGAGAATCGCGTGCCTTCCCTCATCCGCTTTCTTTTGATCGTCGGGGTCCTGGCCGGGCTCGTGTATGGCGGCATGATCGCGCTCGTCACCTTCGTCGAACCGCAACCGCGCGAGATGAGCCAATCTATCCCACCAGCGCGGCTCAATAAATAGGAAGCTGCCGATGCCTGGCGCGCGACGTCTTCCTCCCCTGATCGAAGCCTTCCTTGACATGATCGCGGCCGAACGTGGCGCCTCCAGGAATACGAAGGAGGCTTACGCTCACGACCTCGCGGACTACGTTGCTGGACTTGCCCGCGCGGGAAAGACGCCGCTCGACGCCGCGACCGCGGATATCCGCGCTTATCTTACCTTGCTTGCGGAAAGAGGACTGAAGCCGGCCTCGAGCGCGAGGAAGCTTTCCTCGATCCGCCAGTTTCACCGGTTTCTCATTGCTGATGGGCGCCGCGCCGATGATCCGGCGCAGATCATCGAGGCGCCGAGACGCGGTCGCCGGCTGCCAAAAATCCTCTCCATTGCCGAGGTCGACCGCTTGCTGGCTGTCTCCAAGGAAGGGCTCGATGATAATGCCCGGCCGGCAGGCGAGCGGCTACGGGCATTGCGCATGGCTTGCCTGCTCGAACTTCTTTACGCGACGGGCTTGCGGGTCTCCGAGCTCATGGCATTGCCGGCGAGCGCGGCGCAAACGAAGGATCCGTTTATCCGCGTCCGGGGCAAGGGCGGCCGGGAGAGGCTGGTGCCGCTTTCAAGCCCGGCCCGGGAGGCTATCGCAGCGTATCGGGCGCATCTCCAGCAATCTCACGCGGGAGGATCGGCTGGCCCTTGGCTGTTTCCTTCTGACGGCACGACCGGTCATCTAACGCGCCAGGCGTTCGCTCGTGATCTTAAGACATGTGCTGCCGCGGCGGGGATCGCCTCGGCGCGGATCAGTCCACATGTGCTCCGGCATGCCTTCGCGAGCCATCTCCTGCAAAATGGCGCCGATCTGCGCGTGGTGCAGGAATTGCTCGGCCATGCAGATATTTCGACGACGCAAATCTATACCCATGTCCTCGATGAACGGATGAAAGCGATGGTGCGCGATTTACATCCGCTGTCGGGCAACTGACCTGCGTCTGCTCAGTTCATCCATGTTTCACTGGCGGGATCGGAAACGGTGACGATCGCCACCGGAATATCCACGCTCAACCAGGGAAGCTCCGCGACATTGCCTTTCGAGCGCAGCGGCATAACTGTCACGCGCAAGGGTGAAGTGTGGGGGCCACGGGTGATGGAAATTTGACCTCCGGGACCTCTCGGCGCGGGCGCCTTGCGAATGCAGGAAGCGATCAATCCTTGGACTGCACCCTCCCCATCAGTGCTGTGAAGGCGGCCCGCCCTGACCGTGAGCCCGACTTCCGAACCAAAAAGGCTCCGCGCCGCCGCATTTGCGAAAAGCACCCTTGCGGCCCCATCGACCAGTATTACACCCCGCTGTAAACTCTCGAGCCTCTCTGGCGCGGTGTCGTGATCGAGATCGCGAATCCAAAACTCGCGATGAATACGAAGGGCGCGGTCAATGTGCGGCAGCGCGATCTTGAAAGCAAGCACCTGCTGGGGGCTTATAAGATCGTTCTTGGGAGTATTGGCGGCACAGAGCAAGGCCGAAACCTGATCCCCCACGAATAAATTGGCTGCAACAATCGCGAGCCCAAATTCGGCGGGCCGGAACCATTCATTGAACACGGGGGTCGTTGAGAAAGCCTTCCGGGACATGATGCTGTCGAACAGGAACACTTTGCCAACGGGTTGCTGAGCCGCACGCGCCCAAACCGGATTATGGAAGGCCCAATAGCTCTTGTACTTCTCATTGAGGACCGGATCCATCCGCGGAGCGATCGAATCATATGTGTGGGCCAGGCAATCCATGCAGGCCAAACCGACCTGGGCCGTCCCAGTCACATCGGCAAGCCTCGATAGAGCCACCGTCCAAAGTTCGCTGTCAAACGCGGCCTCGTAAACCAAGTCTATCAAGGCAAGAAGGTCATCCTCAGTGCCCATCGAGATTCCGAGTCAGAGAGAGAGCTTCGAAATAAATCATTGAATGTTTGTATTGCAAATATACTTTGACTATTGATGAAATATATATTATATTCATAACGTTCGTCGCTGGACAGACATGAAAATATTCTAGCTTTTTCGAACGTTTTGGACCGTCGAGTCAAGCCATATAAACCACGGCCTGCAAGCTCGAGCACATATTGCACGGGCCGTTCAAGATCACTACGCTCAATTTCAGAGCGAATATCAAAGATAGTTTTGGCAGCACTTTTGTCAGGGAAAAAATTCGTCTGCGGGCAGCTTGCCGGCGGACAGCTTGGGCCAATCCTCATTTGAATTTCACGAGCGGGACATTTGTCTTCTGCCGTGACGCGAAGCGCTCATCTTCCTGGCGGCCACTCTTCGCTGGCGTCGAGCAGAATTCGGATGAGTTCGGCCTGCCGGTGGGTCCCGGTCTTCTCGAAAATGCTTGAGAGTTGGGTTTTGGCCGTCGCGTCGGAAATGCCTCGGCGCCGGGCTGCGGCCACGCGGCCGTCCCCCTTCAAAATTTCGGCGGCCAATCCCGCTTCTGCCCGGGTGAGGCCAAAGCGATGGCGCAGGTTTTCCTCCTGCCGTTGGCGGTCGCTGTCTGGGTCGGTCACCGTGATAAAGGCAATAGGCGCGCCGACGCCGATCCATGGAATGTTCCCGATCTGGTCTTTAGAGCGAAGCGGGGTCACCGTTAGATAGAGGGGTGAGCGGGGAAGGAGGCGCGGAATTTTAAGGTCCCCCCCTGGGCCACCGAACGACAGAGAGGATCGCACGCAAGACGCAATGAGTTTTTGCAAATTGTCCGAGCCATCGGCGGTGGCGAGACGCCCCTTGTCGAGCAATATCCCGCTACGGTCGTCGAGCATCGCTTTCGCAGCAGCGTTTGCGCGAGCCACTCTCCCCCAACGGTCGACCAGCAAAGCACCATGCGGGAGTTCGTCCAGCCGCTCGGACGCAGCTACGCGCCTCAGCTCCAGATCCCAGAGCCTTCGATTGATACGCACGGCCCGGCTGAAATGGGGCACCAGAATTTGGAAAATACCCATCTGCTCAGTCGTGAAGGCGTCCTTGCCGGGAGGGTTGGAAAAATAAACGAGGGCAGTAAATTGATCCTCGACCAGCACATTGGCGCCCGCCGTCGCAAGACTATGTTCCGCTGGCACCCACAACTCGTTAAAGACAGGCGTGACCGCGAACTCCTTTCGCGGCATAAGGGTATCGATGCTGTAGATTTCACCCGCCGGCTGAAGTATGGCGCGCGACAGAACCGGATCCTGGTAGGCCCAATATTCCTTCCAAGTTGTAAGCAGATCAGGATCAAAGCGCGGCGCAATCGTTTCAGCGACATTGGCGCGCCAATCCATCGAAGGCATTGCGATCTGCGCCGCACCGACGGTGTCGGCAAATTTATTCAGCACCGCCGGCCAAAGATCGTCGTCGAGCGCGGCCTCATAGATCAGGTCAATCAGAGCAATAAGTTCTCTGAGCTCCTTGTCTTCTTTCACGGGACAGCCCTGCGATGTATTCCCAATTCGCCACTCGGAAATCGGGATCGATAACGGCTTCCTCCCTGCCTGCGAGAAAGCCGATTGGTATTTGAGTGGGGCTAGGCCGCGACAAATGCGAAGATTTTTATCTGCTCGTTAAGCGCCATCTCCTTTGGCTTGGCTCTTTAGACTAAACGCTGGTCAAGATCCAGGTAGGTCCTCTCAAAGGCGATTGCGGAAGATGCTTCCCCTTGACTTACCGATCTTGAAGGCCGAGACAAAATAATGCTACTAGTGAGCACCTCGAATGAGCAAAGCGAACGCGATCAAAAATGATTGCCGATCGCAACAAACAACAATCGCCGGGAGGTAGTTGAAATGGCGCGGCCAACTCCATCAGGAAAGCGCACGCCGCCGGGAACACGCGCGAGAATCGGCACTCTCGACATAATTATCGTGATCCTTGGCATTGTTGGAATCATCGGCTTCAACCGGATGAGCATCGCAAGGCTTCAACGGTCGCTTCCCAATGCAAATAGTCAGATCGTGGGGGAGTGGAAGTCCACACGGGGACCTGACCACCTCGTGTTCCGGGCGGACAAAACCCTTAGCTTGATCGTTCCGGCTCAGGCGCAAGCTGATGGGGCGGCGCCTTCCGTTCAAACGCCCGGACAGCCGCCAGCCGCTCCAGAGGCTGCGCCCCTCGCACCGGCGGCTCCGGCCCCGGCGCCAGTCACCGGCAAATACCAGCTGTCGGAGGGAGGCAAGGTGTATGTCGAACTCTCGAACGGGAAAAAATATACAACGATGATCGCGCCGCAGAACCGCAACCGCTTCGATCTTATAGACTCTGAGACCGATGGCGTTACAACTTACGAGCGGGTTCCCTAGAAGTACCAGTCAGCGCGTGCAAAAGCTCCGCTCGGTGGTTCTGCTCTCGACAAGCCGGAGCGTCTCGTGTAGAGGACCGTCCAACTCAAAACAGCGCATCCAAACGCTCGCCGGAAGGCTCTGGCGAAAGGACCGAGGTTGTCCCATGAATATTATCGCGGAACTTGAGGCCGCACAGGCCGCCAAACTCATGGCCGGCAAGACGATTCCGCCGTTTCAGCCGGGCGATACCGTCGTGGTGAATGTGAAGGTGAAGGAGGGTGACCGCACCCGCGTTCAGGCTTACGAAGGGGTCTGCATCGCCCGCAACGGCGGCGGCCTTAACGAAAGCTTCACCGTTCGCAAGATTTCTTACGGCGAAGGCGTCGAGCGCGTTTTCCCCATCCATTCGCCGAACATCGATTCCATCAAGCTTGTCCGGCGCGGCAAGGTCCGGCGGGCGAAGCTTTACTACCTCCGGGACCGGCGCGGCAAGTCAGCGCGTATCGCCGAAAAAATGGAGACGCCCGCCGCCAAGGCCGCGCGCGAGGCTGCCCATAAGGCCACCAAGGCAAAGTCCGCAAAGGAAGCTCCCGCCGCCAAGTAAAACTGGCGGCGCCAAGATTCAAGCAAGCGGCGCGTTCAAAATCCAGCGGTGACCAAAGGGATCGCGAATAGTCGCGACCCTTGTTCTCCAAAAAGAGTTGGTAGGGCTTGTCTCGCCCTTCGCGCCGAGGCTGGTCGCCTTTTCGAAGATCTCATCCACCATCTTGGCCTCGGCATATTCTAGGCTGACCGAAACCGTCGCAAGCTCGCCCGGCAGAGGCACGCGCGTTTGGCCGAATTCGGAAAAGGCGTCGGCTAGCATGACCGAGCCGCCGTTGATCAGAAGCTCGCAATGCATGATTCGTATCCCATCGAACGCCGGCATGATCGCGCGCTGGCGTGCGCCGAAAACCGTGACGTAAAAGGCAATTGCCGCCATTGCGGGGGAAACTGTCAGATAGGGCGCAACAGGCGGGCGCATTCTTCCTCGCTTCAAAATCATGGTTCGGCGGGGGTACTTCCCCCCACGGCGTCTTGCGAGTATGAACTGCCACTCTAAATGGTCAATTTGCAAGAGCCGCTTTTAGCGGAAGGGAAACACTGCTCCATGGCGAAGCCTCGCACGCTTTACGACAAGATCTGGGACGATCATCTCATCCATACCGAAGCCAATGGTGCGAGCCTGATTTGCATTGACCGCCACCTGGTGCACGAGGTGACAAGCCCTCAGGCCTTTGAGGCGCTGCGGCTCTCTGGAAGGCGTGTCCGCGCTCCCCAGAAAACGCTCGCGGTCGTCGATCACAATGTTCCGACGACCGACCGCTCAAAGGGCATCGACGATCCCGAAAGCCGAATCCAAGTCGAGCAGCTCGCTGAGAACGCGCGCGAATTCGGCCTCGAATATTTCAATGAGCACGACCTTCGCCAGGGCATTGTCCATGTTATCGGCCCCGAACAAGGCTTCACTCTTCCAGGGACGACGATCGTTTGCGGCGATAGCCATACCTCGACGCATGGGGCCTTCGGAGCGCTCGCGCAAGGCATTGGCACATCCGAGGTCGAGCATGTTCTCGCCACCCAGACGCTGATCCAGCAGAAGGCCAAGAATATGCGGATCAC
>DATJBL010000092.1:0-63936 GCA_035515355.1 Methylocella sp. | reverse complement strand
AACGAAGTCGAACGGCTCTTCCGCAAGCTCAAAGGCTTCAGGCGCATCTTCACGCGTTTCGAAAAGCTCGACGTCATGTTCCGAGCTTTCCTCCATCTCGCGCTCGCATACCTCATCTTGTAGTGTTAACAGGCCCTAGGTAGCAAATCGCGCGCCGGATCGATCGTGGCGGCTTGCGCGCTCTCGATGTGGAAGATTTTTCCTTCAAGGGTTGCGGCGCGAGACGGACACCGCATAGGCCGCATCTCGCACCCCGATCAAGGGGTCGTCGGATAGCTCAATTCCGTCGGTGAGCTGGCCTGGCAAAAACAACAGCTTTTTTTGAGCCTCGAGGCTGTCGGGTTCGGATTTGTCGATGGTCAGGACGCCGAGTTCCACGACTTCGTCGGTCGCGGCCCACGGCATCGAAGGATCCTTCGTCGGCTCCCCCGGCGAGGCAAGCTGCGCTTTGAGGTGAAACGTCACGGGCCCGCGCGCGACCCGCGCCGGCAGCTCATCGATCAGGAAATCCGGTGCCTTGTTGGCCGCCGCTGCCGCATCGAGATGGACCAGCTTCTCGGGCGACATGATATAGCGCACCGGCCGCCGCTCGCCCTTGTCGTTGACCAGGATGAAGGCGTTGATGCCGTAATATTCCTCGTCGGCAAAGCTATCAGGTGTCTGCACGGTCGCGAGGGCGCGCGGCATGCTGGGGTGGCTTGTCGCAAACTCGTCGAGCTTCGTCGGCTTCGGCGCGTCGGGAGGGCTGGCGGCCGCGGCGAGCAGCATGTCCCGGAAATCCTCGCCCGTGGACACCGGGAAGAATTTGAGCGAGTTGATCACCATGTCGGTTTCACTGCCGTCGGGGAGGTGAAATTTGATCGCCATTCCGTGTGGATTGGCCAGAGGCGAGCCGTCGGGCAGATTGGGAACGCCCGTCGCATTCGAGAAGCGAACGGTCACCGGAACGGGCGCGCCATTAAACAAGACGGCCTTGCTGAGGCGAACGGCTGCGGGGGTCGCTGTGAAACTTCCCTCCGCGACCACGCCCTTCGCGTGATTGGCGCGGAAACCGGGATGGGCGCCCCAGATCTTGTTCATCCCATCGACGATTTGGGTCCCGAGATCGGCGTCCTGCGCGAGCGCCGGCGAGAGCCCGGCAGTAAAACTAAGGGCCACCAAGCACGCTTTTATTGATTTTGTTTCCATCGAAGCCTTCTTTGCCTATGCGCGTGAGCTCCGGCCATCTATTCCGGCGCGAATGTCCCGGCGGAAGGAGCGCCTTCTAGCCTTTCCGAGAAACCGAAAACCGTGCTTTTTGTTCCTGGTCGCCTTCAAACATTCCGGCGCCGAGACTTTCGGGGGACAAAGACTTCCGGGCGAGTGCGGAGGAGGCACGGGGCAGCATGGCGAGCGGCGTTTTTCCTGCGAAAGAGGGTTGACGTGCTAGGCGAGCGCTATTAAGTTCCGCGCACTTCAGACAGGCAGTAGGTTTTTGCCTCTGGGACGTCTCGTCCCAGACTTTATCAAACCTAAACGCTGTCGAACTCAGCGACTTGGACAGTCACACGAGAGATCCGAACGATTTACAGGATCGGTTGGATCGACAAGAGGCAAGAGCGCGGTATTTGTTGCCGTGGTCCTCTGCCAATTCGGGCGCCGGAGGCCTTGGCGGGCTGAAGGCGCTTTGCCGTTTGTCACTATGGCACTCACGGCCGAGGCCGGACGTTTGATTTTGGAGCGCGCCGGAACAATCCGGTCGTGGCTTGCAGGGAAGATCGAGAAAGACCAGGGATGCCTACGATCAGTCAATTGATCCGCAAGCCGCGGCAAGAGAAGACCTACCGCGAGAAGGCGCGGCATCTTGGCGCCTGCCCGCAAAAGCGAGGCGTCTGCACGCGCGTTTACACGACAACGCCGAAAAAGCCGAATTCCGCATTGCGCAAGGTTGCCAAAGTCCGGCTGACCAATGGCTTTGAGGTGATCGGTTATATTCCGGGCGAGGGGCATAATTTGCAGGAGCATTCGGTCGTCATGATCCGCGGCGGCCGGGTGAAGGATTTGCCAGGCGTGCGCTACCATATCCTCCGTGGCGTGCTTGATACCCAGGGTGTCAAGAACCGTAAGCAGCGCCGTTCGAAATATGGTGCCAAGCGGCCGAAATGAGTTTGGACGTGACTTTTGAAAGATAGGGGCGCCCGTTCAAACTGAGATCAAGGTCCGTGCCCTATGCGATGGACGCTCTATTTGACGATGGCCGCCTTTAAACAACTGAATTGAGATCTGACGGAGCCTTAAGATGTCGCGCCGCCACAGCGCCGAAAAGCGGGAAGTCATTCCGGATGCCAAGTTCGGGGATGTCGTACTTGCCAAGTTCATGAACTCGATCATGTACGATGGCAAGAAGTCGATCGCCGAGGCGATCGTCTATGACGCCTTCGATATCATCGAGCAAAAAACGCACTCGGAGCCGATTTCTGTCTTTAGGCAGGCGCTCGATAATGTCGCGCCGGCGATCGAGGTTCGCTCACGCCGGGTCGGTGGCGCGACCTATCAGGTTCCAGTCGAGGTCCGCTCCGAGCGCCGCCAGGCACTGGCCATCCGCTGGATCATCAATGCCGCACGGGCGCGCAATGACAAGACCATGGTTGACCGACTGTCGGCGGAATTGATGGATGCCGCGAACAACCGCGGCAATGCGGTCAAGAAGCGGGAAGATACGCATCGCATGGCGGAAGCCAACCGTGCCTTCTCGCATTATCGTTGGTAGAGAACTCGAACTTAAACAGTCTTCCGCCCAAAGGGATTTGATCATGCCCCGCAGCCATCCGATCGAGGATTACCGGAACTTCGGCATCATGGCCCACATCGATGCGGGCAAGACGACGACGACCGAGCGTATTCTCTATTATTCTGGCAAGTCCCATAAGATCGGCGAAGTCCACGACGGTGCTGCCACCATGGACTGGATGGAGCAGGAGCAAGAACGCGGCATCACCATCACATCGGCTGCGACGACGACCTTCTGGAACGGTAAGCGCCTCAATATTATCGATACTCCCGGCCACGTCGATTTCACCATTGAGGTTGAGCGCTCGCTGCGCGTCCTCGATGGCGCCGTCTGCGTTCTCGACGGAAATCAGGGCGTTGAGCCGCAGACCGAGACCGTCTGGCGCCAAGCCGACAAATACAATGTTCCGCGGATTGTCTTCGTCAATAAGATGGACAAGATCGGCGCCGATTTCTATCGCTGCGTCGAGGACATCAAGAATAAGGTCGGCGGACGGCCGGTCTGCATTCAGCTGCCGCTCGGAGCGGAAGCGGATTTCAAGGGCATCATCGATCTTGTGCGGATGAAGACCGTGGTTTGGGAAGACGAGGCCCTCGGAGCCAAATACGCCGATGCCGAGATCCCGGAAGACCTCAAGGCCAAGGCGGCAGAGTATCGGCAGATCCTTATTGAGGCGGCAGTCGAACTCGATGACGATGTCATGGCGGCGTACCTCGATGGCACGGAGCCGGATGTTCCGACATTGAATCGGCTCCTGCGCAAGGCGGTCCGTCAGATCGCCTTCGTTCCGATCCTGTGTGGCTCGGCATTCAAGAACAAGGGCGTGCAGCCGCTGCTCGACGCTGTCGTGGATTTACTTCCTTCGCCGCTCGATCGCGAGGCGATCAAGGGTGTTGACATGGAAACGGGTGAGGAGATCGTCCGGCTGCCGCGCGATGAGGATCCTTTTTCCATGCTCGCCTTCAAGATCATGGATGATCCCTTCGTTGGAACGATCACTTTCGCGCGCGTCTATTCGGGCCATGTCGAATCTGGGACAACCGTCTTGAACTCGACCAAGGACAAAAAGGAGCGCGTCGGACGTATGCTTCTCATGCATGCGAACAACCGCGAGGATATAAAGGAAGCCTATTCGGGAGACATTGTCGCGCTCGCCGGTCTCAAGGACACGCGGACCGGAGACACTTTGTGCGACATCAACAAGCCGGTGATCCTCGAGCGCATGGAATTCCCGGAGCCTGTGATCGAGATCGCGATCGAGCCGAAGTCCAAGGCGGATCAAGAAAAGCTGGGTGTTGCCTTGTCCAAGCTCGCCGCGGAGGATCCTTCCTTCCGGGTGTCGACCGACCAGGAATCCGGACAAACGATCCTGAAGGGCATGGGCGAGCTCCATCTCGACATTAAGGTCGATATTTTGCGGCGCACCTACAAGGTCGACGCGAATATCGGCGCGCCGCAAGTTGCGTATCGCGAGAAATTGACCCGGCGCGTTGAGATCGATCACACCCATAAGAAGCAGACCGGTGGTTCCGGCCAATTCGCAAGGGTCAAGATCATCTTTGAGCCGAATGAAGCCGGCAAGGGCTCGAGCTTCGAAAGCCAGGTTGTCGGCGGCACGGTGCCCAAGGAATTCATTCCGGGCGTCGAAAAAGGCATCAACAGCGTGATGGGGTCGGGGGTTCTTGCGGGCTTCCCGGTGGTCGACGTGAAAGCGACTTTGATCGACGGCGCCTATCATGACGTCGATTCATCGGTGCTCGCCTTCGAGATCGCCGCCCGCGCGGCCTTTCGCGAGGCGCTGCAAAAAGGCGGGTCTATCCTGCTCGAGCCGATCATGAAGGTCGAGGTCACGACGCCCGAGGACTACACGGGCGCGGTCATGGGCGACCTTCTCGCGCGGCGCGGGCAAGTCCAGGGCCAGGATATGCGCGGCAACGCGGTCGTCATCAATGCGATGGTGCCGCTCGCCAACATGTTTGGCTATGTCAATCAGTTGCGATCCTTTAGCCAGGGCCGCGCCAACTATACGATGCAATTCGATCACTATGAACAGGTTCCCGCGGGCGAAGCCGGTAAGATTCAGGCCAAATACGCCTGATCTTTCTATCGTGAGCGTGAGAATATTTTAGAGGAGCCGGACGATGGGCAAGGAAAAATTCGAGCGGACAAAGCCGCATTGCAATATCGGGACGATCGGTCATGTCGATCATGGCAAGACGTCGCTGACCGCGGCGATCACCAAGGTCCTCGCGGAAACCGGCGGGGCGACCTATACGGCCTATGACCAGATCGATAAGGCGCCCGAAGAGAAAGCGCGCGGAATCACGATTTCGACGGCGCATGTCGAATATGAGACCAAGAAGCGTCATTATGCCCATGTCGATTGCCCCGGCCATGCCGACTATGTGAAAAACATGATTACCGGCGCGGCGCAGATGGACGGTGCGATCTTGGTTGTCTCGGCGGCGGATGGTCCCATGCCGCAAACGCGCGAGCATATCCTCCTTGCCCGGCAAGTCGGCGTGCCGGCGCTGGTCGTCTTCATGAATAAGGTCGACATGGTCGATGACGCCGAGCTTTTGGAGCTCGTCGAGCTCGAGGTTCGCGAGCTTCTCTCGAAATATGATTTTCCTGGCGACGATATTCCGATCACCAAGGGTTCGGCCTTGTGCGCGCTCGAAGGCCGCAATCCCGAGATTGGGCACGATGCGATCCTGAAGCTCATGGACACTGTGGATTCCTATATTCCGCAGCCCGAGCGTCCGATCGATCAGCCCTTCTTGATGCCGGTCGAAGACGTTTTCTCGATCTCGGGCCGTGGCACCGTCGTGACTGGCCGAGTTGAGCGCGGGGCGATCAAGGTTGGCGAAGAAATCGAGATCGTCGGCTTGCGGCCAACGATAAAGACGACCGTGACCGGCGTCGAAATGTTCCGCAAGCTCCTCGATCAGGGGCAGGCCGGTGACAACATCGGCGCGCTTTTGCGCGGCACCAAGCGTGAGGACGTCGAGCGCGGCCAGGTGCTGTGTAAGCCAGGTTCGGTGAAGCCGCACACGAAGTTCAAGGCGGAAGCCTACATCCTGACCAAGGATGAAGGGGGCCGTCATACTCCGTTCTTCACGAACTACCGGCCGCAATTCTATTTCCGCACCACCGACGTGACGGGTGTTGTGACTTTGCCGGCGGGAACCGAGATGGTGATGCCCGGCGACAATGTGACGATGGATGTGGAGCTGATCGTGCCGATCGCCATGGAGGAGAAGCTGCGCTTCGCGATCCGCGAAGGCGGCCGGACCGTGGGCGCGGGCGTCGTCGCCTCCATTACGGAGTAATGGACTTCCGCTTTTGCGGGTTTGGTTGGGTAAATGGGATCCGCCGCGCGGCCGCCGTTGTCGGCGCGGCTCGGCGGTAAGAGAATCGGCGTTAGCCGTTTGGGCGGAACCCGAAGCGGCGGGCAGGGATGGGTTGAGATGAACGGCCAAAATATTCGGATTCGCCTCAAGGCCTTCGATCATCGAATCCTCGATTCTTCGACGAAGGAAATCGTATCGACGGCCAAACGGACGGGAGCCCATGTGCGTGGTCCCATTCCGCTGCCGACGAAAATCGAAAAATTCACGGTCAACCGTTCGCCGCACGTTGATAAGAAGTCGCGCGAACAGTTCGAAATCCGGACGCACAAACGGGTCCTCGACATCGTGGATCCGACGCCCCAGACGGTCGATGCTTTGATGAAGCTCGATCTTGCCGCAGGCGTTGATGTGGAGATCAAACTTTAGGGCCGTCAAGGTCGTCGAAATGATGAGCGTCCCCGCCATGCCTTGGCATGAGGGGTTTGAGGGATAAATCATGCGATCAGGTGTCATCGCGCAAAAGCTGGGCATGACCCGCGTCTTCACCGGCGCTGGCGAACATGTGCCGGTCACGGTGCTGAAGCTTGGTGGCTGCCAGGTTGTGGCCCACAGGACCAAGGACCGTAATGGCTATACCGCCGTTCAGCTCGGCATTGGCCAGGCCAAGGTCAAGAATGTGTCGAAGGCGGAGCGTGGCCGTTTTGCAGTGGCCAAGGTGGAGCCAAAACTGAAGCTTGCCGAGTTTCGTGTCGGGGAAGACGCGCTGCTTCCGGTCGGCGCTGAAATCACGGCGGATCATTTCGTCGTCGGCCAGTTCGTCGATGTGACCGGGACGAGCACCGGCAAGGGCTTTGCTGGCGCCATGAAGCGCTGGAATTTCGGCGGCTTGCGGGCGACGCACGGCGTCTCGATCTCGCACCGGTCGCACGGCTCGACTGGCGGCCGCCAGGATCCCGGCAAAACGTTCAAGAACAAGAAAATGGCCGGTCACCTTGGTGCCGAGCGGGTGACAACATTGAATTTGCGCATTGTCGAACTCGATATCGAACGCGGTCTTATTCTCGTTGAGGGCGCGGTTCCCGGAACTTCCGGCAGCTGGATTTATGTGCGCGATGCGGTGAAAAAAGCTCTGCCGAAAGAGGCGCCGAAGCCCGGTAAGTATCGTATGGTAGGCGCTGCTGAGTCCGGTAGCGCGGCCGCTGAAGAGACGGGGGCTAGCGCGTGAAGATCGATATCACTACCCTCGACGGCGAAGCGACCGGCTCAATTGACCTCGATGATGCTATTTTCGGCCTTGTGCCGCGCGAGGATTTGATCGCGCGGATGGTTCGCTACCAGCTCGCGAAGCGCCGCGCGGGCACCCATCAGACGCTTGGGCGCGCTGATATCTCTCGCACTGGCAAGAAGATGTATAAGCAGAAGGGGACCGGCTCGGCACGGCACGGCTCGGCGCGGGTGCCGCAATTTCGCGGGGGCGGGCGCGCATTCGGACCCGTCGTGCGTTCGCATGCGCATGATCTGCCGAAAAAGTTGCGTGCTCTCGCCCTCAGACATGCTCTTTCCGCGAAGGCCAAGGAAGGTGCGATTATCGTGTGGCCGGAAGCGCATGTCGGGGATGCGAAGACGAAATCTCTGAAAGCGAGTTTTGCCAAGCTCGGTCTGACCAACGCCTTGATCATCGACGGGTCGGAACTCGAGATGAACTTCGAGCTCGCGGCGCGCAATATTCCCCAGATTGATGTCCTGCCGGTGCAGGGCATCAACGTCTATGACATTCTCCGCCGCGAGAAGCTTGTCCTGACCAGAGCAGCCATCAATGCGTTGGAGGCGCGCTTCAAATGAGCCCGGCGAAACTCGCGCATGAGGCGCATCATTACGACGTGATCCTTGCTCCGGTGATTACCGAAAAGGCAACGATGGCGTCAGAAGCAAATCAGGTCATTTTCAAGGTTCGCAAGACTGCCACAAAGCCGGAGATCAAGGCTGCGGTTGAACACCTCTTTGACGTGAAAGTGACGGCCGTCAATACACTCACCCGCAAGGGCAAGCGAAAAACCTTCAAGGGAACCCGCGGTGTTCAGTCTGACGTGAAGAAGGCTGTCGTGACCCTCGCCGAAGGTCACAAGATCGACGTCACAACCGGGCTTTGAGAGTCATGGCAGGAGCGCCCCAATGGCATTGAAATCTTTCAAACCCGTCACGCCTGGCCTTCGCCAGCTCGTGATCGTTGATCGTACCGGCCTCTACAAGGGCAAACCGCTGAAGCAGCTGACCGAGGGCAAGCCTTCGACCGGCGGGCGGAACAACAACGGACGCATCACCGTGCGCTTTCGGGGCGGCGGTCACAAGCAGAGCTACCGCATCATCGACTTCAAACGCCGCAAGCTTGATGTTCCCGCCAAGGTCGAGCGGATCGAATATGATCCCAACCGGACGGCTTTCATTGCGCTCATTCGTTATGCGGACGGCGAGCTCTCATATGTCATTGCACCGCAGCGCCTCGCGGTCGGCGATGAAATCATTTCTAGCATTCAGGCCGACGTGAAGCCGGGCAATGCAATGGCTCTTGCTAACATCCCGGTCGGCACGATCGTCCATAATATCGAGATGAAGATCGGCAAGGGTGCCGCCATGGCGCGTTCGGCGGGAACATACGCCCAGATCGTTGGCCGCGACGAGGGCTATGTCATCGTGCGTCTTAATTCTGGCGAGCAGCGGCTCATTCACGGCCAGTGCTTTGCAACGGTCGGCGCTGTATCAAATGCCGATCATATGAATATTTCCATGGGCAAGGCTGGACGCACCCGCTGGCTGGGGCGCAGGCCGCATAATCGCGGCGTGACGATGAACCCGGTCGATCATCCCCACGGCGGTGGCGAGGGCCGCACCTCGGGTGGACGCCATCCGGTGACGCCTTGGGGAAAGCCGACCAAGGGAAAGAAGACGCGGACCAATAAATCCACCACCAAATTCATCGTGACCTCGCGTCACAAGAGCAAGAAGAAGGGCTAATCCATGGCTCGCTCGATCTGGAAGGGCCCGTTCGTCGACGGTTACCTGCTTAAAAAAGCGGAGAATTCTCGCAATTCGGGCCGCTCCGAAATCATCAAGATTTGGAGTCGCCGGTCGACGATCTTGCCGCAGTTCGTCGGTCTGACGTTCGGAGTCTACAACGGCCATAAGCATGTGCCTGTCTCCGTGACCGAGGATATGATCGGCCACAAATTTGGAGAGTTTTCCCCGACGCGGACCTTTCATGGTCATGCGGCCGACAAGAAAGCCAAGCGAGGCTGAGAGAGACCCAAGTCATGGCCAAGGAAAAAACGGCGCGCGCGCTGAAGGACAATGAAGCCAAGGCGGTCGCCCGGATGTTGCGGGTCAGCCCGCAGAAGTTAAATCTTCTTGCGCAGCTGATCCGCGGCAAGAAAGTCGAGACGGCGCTTGCTGACCTTGAGTTTTCGCGCAAGCGAAGCGCGCTCGACGTAAGAAAGACATTGGAGAGCGCGATCGCCAACGCCGAGAACAACCACAATCTCGATGTCGATGATCTCGTCGTTGCCGCGGCCTTTGTCGGCAATGGGATGATCATGAAGCGCTTCAGTGCGCGCGCGCGGGGCCGGTCTGGCCGCATTCGTAAGCCCTTTGCGCATTTGACGATCATTGTCCGGGAAACCGGCGCCGCCGCCCCTCAGGCCTAAGGAGAGAACGATGGGACAAAAAGTCAATCCGATCGGCCTGCGGCTCGGCGTTAACCGGACGTGGGACTCACGCTGGTTCGCGGACAAGGGCGAATATGGAAAGCTTCTGCGCGAGGACATGGAGATTCGGGCGGCGCTTCTTAAGAACCTGAAGCAGGCGGCCATTTCGAAGATCATTATAGAGCGACCGCACAAGAAGTGCCGGGTCACGATCCATTCCGCGCGCCCCGGTGTCGTAATTGGCAAGAAGGGCGCCGATATCGACAAGATTCGCAAACTCGTCTCGAAGATGACGCAGTCCGAAGTGCTTATCAACATCGTCGAGGTGCGCAAGCCAGAGGTCGACGCGACCCTAGTCGCTGATTCCATTGCGCAGCAGCTTGAACGCCGGGTTGCTTTTCGCCGCGCCATGAAGCGGGCAGTTCAATCCGCAATCAGGCTTGGGGCCGAGGGGATTCGTATCAATTGCTCGGGCCGGCTTGGCGGCGCTGAAATCGCAAGACTTGAATGGTACCGGGAGGGCCGGGTACCCCTGCATACGCTGCGCGCCGATGTTGATTACGGTGTAGCGACGGCACATACGGCCTATGGCACCTGCGGTATCAAGGTCTGGATCTTCAAGGGCGAAATTCTTGAACATGATCCCATGGCGCAAGATAAAAGGCTGGCGGAACAGGAGCATTCCGGCGGCGAACGGCGGCGCCGCGAGCGGGATGCCGCCTGACCAGCCCCTTCACTAGAGAGTTCGAACCATGTTGCAACCGAAGCGAACAAAATTCCGGAAGGCCTTCAAGGGCCGTATTCGCGGCGCCGCGAAGGCGGGCTTTGAATTGAATTTCGGTCAGTTCGGTCTCAAGGCGCTCGAACCTGAGCGGATTACGGCGCGCCAAATCGAAGCCGCACGCCGGGCGTTGACTCGCCACATGCGCCGTGCCGGCCGCGTCTGGATCCGGATTTTTCCAGATGTCCCGGTGTCGAAGAAGCCAACCGAAGTCCGCATGGGCAAGGGCAAGGGTGCTCCAGAATTCTGGGCCTGTCGGGTCGCGCCAGGGCGCATCATGTTCGAGCTTGACGGTGTGCCGGCCGGTGTCGCCCGAGAAGCGCTTTTGCTGGCTGCCGCGAAGCTGCCGATCAAGACGCGGTTTATCGAGCGGATCGTCGAGTAGAGGGGGCGGGGCCGTGAAACAGAAGCAGCGTTTGTCCGACCTCAAGGTGATGTCGCGGGATCAGCTCGAGCAGGAGTTTCTCAATCTCAAGAAAGAGCAATTCAATCTGCGCTTTCAGCGCGCTACGGGGCAGCTCGAAAATACCGCTCGGGTGCGGGTCGTGCGCCGCGACATCGCGAGAATCAAAACACTTGCGGCGCAGCAACAGGTCAAAGCCGCCAAATAGAAACGTGTATTGCTAGTTTTGAAGGACTGGTTGAAGATCATGCCGAAGCGAATTCTCCAAGGCGTCGTTGTCAGCGACAAGCAAGACAAGACGATTGTCGTCAAGGTCGAACGCCGGTTCACGCATCCGCTCTTGAAGAAGACGGTGCGGCGGTCGAAGAATTATCACGCGCATGATGAGACAAAGGCCCACAAGGTCGGGGACACGGTCGCGATCGAGGAGACGAAGCCAATCTCGAAGCTAAAACGCTGGATTGTCGTTGGCGGCGAAGCAACGGATTGATCGATAGAGATCGAAACTCCCGGGATGAACTCCTTACAGACGCAGTCCGGCTGTTCGAGCTGCCGGAAACCGTCTGAGAGAAAGGTACGAGACGATGATACAGATGCAGACCAACCTCGACGTTGCCGATAATTCCGGCGCACGCCGCGTGATGTGCATCAAGGTGCTTGGTGGCTCGAAGCGGAAATATGCGGGCGTCGGTGACATTATCGTTGTCTCGATCAAGGAAGCCATTCCGCGCGGACGCGTCAAAAAAGGCGATGTGATGAAAGCCGTCGTCGTGCGCACGGCCAAGGACATCAAGCGCGCCGATGGCTCGGTCATCCGGTTCGATTCAAACGCGGCCGTCTTGATCAACAATCAAGCAGAGCCGGTCGGCACTCGCATTTTCGGGCCGGTCCCGCGCGAGCTGCGCGCCAGGAACCAGATGAAGATCATCTCACTTGCGCCAGAGGTGTTGTGATGGCGGCAAAAATCAAAAAAGGCGACCGGGTCGTCGTTCTTACCGGACGCGACAAGGGCCGTTCTGGCGAGGTCATTCAGGTCCGTCCAAAAGATGAATGCGCGATCGTGCGCGGGGTCAATACCGTAAAGCGCCACCAGCGGCAGACCGCCAAGCAGGAGGCGGGAATCATTACCAAAGAGGCCCCGATCCATTTGTCCAACCTGGCGCTCGCTGATCCTAAGAACGGCAAGCCGACCCGTGTGGGATTCAAGATTTTGGACGACGGCCGCAAGGTTCGTTTTGCGAAGCGCTCCGGAGAATTGATCGATGGCTGAATCGAAAACCGGCAAGGGCGGAGCCAAGGGCACGGGCAAACCCGCGGGCAAGGACGCGGCCAAAGATACCGCCAAGGAAGCGGCAAAGGGAGCCAAGGCTTCTGCCAAGGCAAAGAAGCCCGCTGCCGAAGGCGCGGGCGCCGCGACGGCGGGTGCCGCACCGGTGAGCGCGTTTGCGCCGCCCGCGGATTACACGCCGCGGCTCAAGAGGCATTATGAAGAAGTGGTGCGGCCACGGCTCATCGAGCAATTCGGCTACAAGAACCGCTTCGAAGTGCCGGGCATCGAGAAGATCGTGCTCAACATGGGTGTTGGCGAAGCGGTGAACGATACCAAAAAAGTCACCCTGGCGGCGGCCGATCTCGGGCTAATCGCTGGTCAAAAGCCGGTCATCACCCATGCCCGTAAAGCGATCGCGACTTTCAAAGTCCGCGAGAACATGCCGATCGGTGCCAAGGTCACCTTGCGCAAGACCCGCATGTATGAATTCCTCGACCGCCTGATCACGGTCGCCCTTCCGAGGGTCCGTGATTTCCGTGGCCTCAATCCGAAGAGTTTCGATGGGCACGGGAATTACGCAATGGGGATTAAGGAACACATTGTGTTCCCGGAGATCGACTACGATAAGACTGAAAGCATTCTGGGTCTCGACGTGATCGTTTGCACGACGGCGAAATCCGACGATGAGGCCCGTGCCCTTTTGCGGGCCTTCAACTTCCCGTTCCGGCAGTGAAACCGTTGAGTTTCAAACGCGGACACCAGAGGTAGGATTCATGGCGAAGAAAAGCTCGATTGAGAAAAACAATCACCGCATCAAGCTGGTGAAGCAATATGCCGGCAGGCGCAGCCGCTTAAAGGCGATCGCCAATAACGAGGCCTTGACCATGGAAGAGCGATTTGCTGCTCGCCTCAAGCTTGCTGAATTGCCACGCAACTCCGCCGCCACCCGGATTCGCAACCGCTGCGAGGTGAGCGGGCGCCCGCGCGGCTTTACGGGCAAAATGAGGATGTCGCGCATTGCGTTGCGGGACTTGGGCTCAAAAGGCCTGATCCCGGGTCTTGTGAAGTCGAGCTGGTAGGAGGGCCGGGTCATGTCGATGAATGATCCGTTGGGCGATATGCTGACGCGCATCCGCAACGCCCAAATGCGCCGCAAGGGCAAGGTCCAGACGCCGGGATCACGCCTGCGCGCCCATGTGCTCGACGTCTTGCAATCGGAAGGCTATATTCGGGGCTATTCCACGACAGAATATGGCAATGGCCGCACCGAATTTGAAATCGAGCTAAAATATTTCGATGGGGCGCCGGTCATCCGCGAGATCGAGCGGGTGTCGAAGCCTGGGCGCCGTGTCTATGCCGCTGTCGATTCAATGCCGCGCGTTGCAAACGGATTGGGCGTTACCATCGTTTCGACGTCCAAAGGCGTGATGGCGGATCACGCGGCGCGAGAAGCAAATGTGGGCGGCGAAGTCCTTTGCAAGGTCTTCTAACCGCAAGCACGAGGAAAGCTCATAATGTCTCGTATCGGGAAGAAACCGGTGATTATTCCCACCGGCGTAACGGCCAAGGTAGACGGCCAATCCATTTCCGTGAAGGGCAGTAAAGGAGAACTATCCTTTGTTGCTCCTGATCACGTGACTGTGGCTCTGGCCGATAGCAAGATCGCTGTGACGCCGCGGAACGACGGCAAGCAAGCGCGCGCGATGTGGGGCATGACGCGTTCCATCGTCAACAATCTCGTGATTGGTGTCTCGAAGGGTTTTGAACGCAAACTTGAAATCACAGGCGTTGGCTATAAGGCGGCGGTCTCGGGCAAAAACCTACAGCTCTCGCTTGGCTATAGCCACGACGTGACTTTCCCGATCCCGGCCGGGATTGCGATCGCCGCGCCAAAGCCGACGGAGATTTCGATTACCGGGATCGACAAACGGCAAGTGGGGCAGACCGCCGCTGAGATCAGGGCCTTGCGTCCTCCCGAACCTTACAAGGGCAAGGGCATCAAATACGCCGACGAATTTATCTTCCGCAAGGAAGGCAAGAAGAAGTAGAAGAGACGAATTCAGGATTGGGCCTCATGGCAAAGGACAATAAAACCACAAGTCGCCGCCAGGCACGCGTCCGGCGTTCGCTGCGCGCGCATGCCTATGGTAAGCCGCGTCTCACTGTCTTCCGTTCTTCGAGGCAGATCTATTGCCAGATCATCGATGATGCGTTGGGACAGACCCTTGCCTCGGCGTCCTCGCTCGAAAAGGCCAACCGGGAGAGTTTGAAGACCGGGGCGACCGTTGAGTCCGCGAAGATCATTGGTCAGCAGATTGCTGAGCGCGCGGTGAAGGCTGGGATCAGTGAGGTCGTCTTCGACCGCGGGGCTTATATCTATCATGGGCGTGTCAAGGCCCTGGCCGATGGCGCCCGCGAAGGCGGGCTCAAATTCTAATACGCGCGGCAAATAAATTCATGGCCACGCGGCAGACCAAACACGAGGCGAACTGGGAAATGGAACAGACTTATGGCGCGTGAAGGGGAAGGCGGCCGGGGCCGCGACCGCGAGGACCGCGATAGCGAATTCATGGACCGGCTGGTCCACATCAACCGCGTTGCCAAAGTGGTGAAGGGCGGCCGTCGCTTCGGATTCGCCGCGCTCGTCGTCGTCGGGGACCAGAAGGGCCGGGTCGGATACGGCCATGGCAAGGCCCGTGAGGTTCCCGAGGCCATCCGCAAGGCCACCGAATCTGCGAAACATTCGCTCGTTCGGATTCCCCTGAGGGAAGGGCGCACTTTGCACCACGACGTCACAGGGCGTCACGGGGCAGGACGGGTCGTGCTCCGCGCAGCCCCCGCCGGAACCGGTATCATCGCGGGCGGGCCAATGCGCGCCATTTTCGAAACCCTCGGCATGCATGATGTCGTCGCCAAGTCGCAAGGGTCGTCGAACCCCTATAACATGGTCCGCGCGACCTTCGATGCTCTGCAAAGGGAAGATTCGCCCCGCGCGGTCGCGGCGCGGCGCAACCTCAAGGTCTCCGCTCTGCAGGCGCGCCGCCAAGGTGGCGAGGCGGAAGCGGCCGGCGAAGCGTAAGGAACGGATGATGACGACAAGCCCCCCGAACCGGGTTATCGTAGAACAGGTCAAAAGCCCGATCGGACGCCCAGCGGCGCAGCGCGCGACGCTCATCGGGCTTGGTCTCAACAAGATCGGCCGGCGTTCCTCGCTTGAAGATACCTCTGCTGTACGCGGCATGATCGCGAAAGTGGCTCACCTCATTCGCATCGTCGATGACGCCGGGACACTGCATGAAGTGAGGACAAAGTCATGAAGCTCAATGAGATCGCCGATAATGCCGGAGCCTCCAAGCCGCGCATGAGAGTCGGGCGCGGAATCGGCTCAGGAAAGGGCAAGACGTGCGGACGGGGCGTAAAGGGGCAGAAGGCCCGCACTGGCGTTGCCATTAAGGGTTTCGAGGGTGGCCAGATGCCGCTCCACCGGAGGTTGCCAAAGCGGGGCTTTCATAACCCCTTCACGATCCACTATAACGAAGTCAACCTCAACCGCATCCAGGCGGCGGTTGACGCGGGGAAGCTCGAC
The DNA here is from genome assembly GCA_035515355.1 of Methylocella sp. Classification (GTDB taxonomy): domain Bacteria; phylum Pseudomonadota; class Alphaproteobacteria; order Rhizobiales; family Beijerinckiaceae; genus Methylocapsa. The sequence goes on along the minus strand of DATJBL010000092.1, from coordinate 48,075 downwards.
CCAGCCGTTTCCGTGACGATCGAAACCTTGATTGCTGCCGGAGTCTGCACCAAACGGCGCGATGGCGTGAAGATCCTTGGGAAGGGCACGCTCGCGGCAAAGCTCTCGTTCGAGGTGAATTCGGCGTCGAAAAGCGCCGTTGCTGCCATTGAAGGGGCCGGCGGCTCGGTCGTCTTGCTCAGGGCGCAAGCCGAAGGAACGGGAGCCGAGGCTTAAGTTTGCCGCCAAATTGCGAGGCCTATGTTCTTCCGCCGTTGTGAGCATGAGTGATTAAATGTTCTGCCTCGATTGGCCTAGCCTTGACGAGGGTTCAGTCCCTGGATCGGAAGTTTTCAATCCTTGGGAAGGTAGACGAGAAAAACGTTCTGGCATCTTGGTGCCGAGGGAGCAGTAAATGGTATCGGCGGCGGAACAGCTCGCGGCGAATATCAATTGGAGCGCATTCGGCAAAGCCGAGGAACTCAAAAAGCGCATCTATTTCACGCTCGGAGCGTTGATCATTTACAGGCTCGGCACCTACATCCCGTTGCCGGGCATCGATCCTTCTGTGTTTGCAAAAAGCTTTGCTGGCAACAGACAGGGCGTGCTTGAATTGTTCAATATGTTCGCTGGGGGCGCCGTCCAGCGCATGGCGATCTTCGCATTGAACATCATGCCTTACATTTCTGCCTCCATTATCATTCAGATGCTGACATCGGTCTTTCCGACCTTGGAGGCTCTGAAAAAGGAGGGCGAGTCTGGACGCAAGGTCATCAATCAATACACCCGCTATCTGACCGTCGTTCTCGCGGCCTTCCAAGCCTACGGCATCTCGGTCGGGCTCGAAGGGCAGGCCGGTGTCGTGCTTGAGCCGGGCTTGTTCTTCCGCCTCTCCACTGTGCTCACTCTCATGGGCGGCACTATGTTTTTGATGTGGCTTGGCGAACAGATCACGTCGCGCGGGATCGGAAACGGATCGTCGCTGATCATCTTTGCGGGCATTGTCGCGGCTTTTCCGTCTGCTATCGTCAATACGCTGGAACTCGGCCGCCAGGGCGCGATTTCGACGGGGCTGATCATTGGCGTGATGGTGATGTCGGTTGCGGTGGTTGCCTTTATTGTGTTCATGGAGCGCGCCCAGCGCCGGCTTTTGATCACCTATCCGAAACGTCAGCAGGGCAATAAAATCTATGAGGGCCAGACCTCTTTTCTACCTCTGAAGCTCAATACGTCGGGCGTCATACCGCCGATCTTTGCATCCTCCCTTTTGCTCTTGCCTGTTACGATCGCGAATTTCTCGCAGAGCCAGGGCGGTACCGGAGTGCTTGCGACCATCACGACTTATCTCGGCCACGGCCGGCCGCTCTACATGCTTGCCTATGTCGGGTTGATCGTCTTTTTCGCCTTCTTCTACACAGCGATCGTCTTCAATCCCACGGAGACGGCGGACAATCTCAAAAAACACGGCGGGTTCATCCCTGGCATAAGACCGGGCGAGCGCACGGTGCAATATATCGACACGATCCTGACACGCATCACTGCGATTGGCGCGGCCTATCTTGCCGTTATCTGTCTCCTGCCCGAGATGCTCATCTCCTATGCGGCGCTGCCGTTTTATTTTGGCGGAACCTCGCTCCTGATCGTGGTCAGTGTCACCATGGATACCGTCGCCCAGATCATGGGCCATCTACAGGCTCACCAATATGAGGGGCTTGTGAAAAAGGCCAAATTGCGGGGCAGACGCAGATGAGACTGGTGCTTCTTGGGCCGCCCGGCGCCGGAAAGGGAACCCAGTCTGGGCGGCTTGAGGAGAAATATCACATCCCGCAACTGTCCACGGGAGACATGCTGCGCGCGGCAGTTGCTGCTGCAACGCCAGTCGGACTGAGGGCAAAGGCCGTCATGGACAAAGGCGGGCTCGTCCCGGACGATGTTGTGGTCGGCATCGTCGCCGACCGGATCGAGGCACCGGACGCCAAGAAGGGCTTTATCCTGGACGGTTTCCCCCGGACGGTGGCTCAAGCAGAGGCCTTGGCCAAAATGCTGCGCGCCAAAGGGATGGATCTCGACGCCGTTATCGAGCTCAGGGTCGATGATGCGGCGCTGCTAGCTCGGATTGCCAAACGGGCGGCGGATACCCTCGCATCCGGTGGAACGGTCCGCGCCGATGACAATCCGGAGGCTTTCAAAGCCCGGCTCGATGCCTACCACGCCCAGACAACGCCGGTGGCCGATTTTTACGCCAAACGGGCGCTCTTGAAGACAGTTGACGGGATGGCACCGGTCGATGCGGTCACTCTTGCGATCGCAGAGACGCTCGAAGGGTCTTCCCGATCTGTCGGCACGGGTTGAAATTATTTCAACCGCAAGCTTCATGAATTTTGCGGCCACATCAGAGTCCGGCCGGTTTTTTCAGCCGGGCTTTGCGGTCAAATGGAATAAATGAGGCTTTCTTCCTCGTGGTCGGCCAGCGCGCGCACCTCCGCCAAGGTCCGATTGTCGAGAACGGTTGCGATCGCGTTGCGCGCTTCGAGCATGATGAGACGAACACAACAGTGTTTCTCATCGGCGCAATCCTCGCAGCGCCGGTAGGAATTTTTACTTGCGCAGGCGATGGGTGCTAGCGGACCGTCAAGGACGCGAATGATGTGGCCAACCTTAATTTCGTGTGCCGGCCTGGCCAAGGTATAGCCGCCACCTTTCCCTTTTTTTGAAAAAACAAAGCCGGCGTTGCGCAACTCGCCGAGGATTGTATCGAGAAATTTTTTCGGAATTTCATTGGCATTGGCGATTTCAGTGACAAGGGTCGCCTCGCCCAGCGGACGCCCGGCAAGGTGCAGCATCGCCTTTAATCCATATTTACCTTTTTTTGTGAGCATTCAGACCTCGATGATCAGCTTGCCTCCAAACCGAGCGATCAAAGCTCCAACTTGGGTGTTCAGATTCGTATATTGAGCTACTTCAGTTTTATCTACAAGCTTTATAGTTCTGGTAAAGTGCGTGATGTGGAGAAATCTGTTCGACGCCGGCTGCCTCACCTCTGCTGAGGATCTTCAACGGTTCTGCGCCGGGCCAGGGGGCACCGGGCTGAACAAGGAAGGCCGGACCAGGCTCGGCCGGACTTGGCGGCCCTTTGCGATTGACCCTCGCTTAACGTGCGGATGGATGGCCCGTGGCTTGGCTGGATTGTTCCAGCCCTTATTGCCGCCTGCCTCGCGAAAGGCATCTCTGACAATGTTCCAAAGGAACAAAACCATCCATCAAAAGTTTTACGGCTCAAGAGAAGGACGTGGCGAAATCGAGGCGGGAGTCAGCGAGATTTCGGCATGTTTGCTCTCGAAAACGAAACCAAGCAGTCAATGATGAATTCGACTTTGAAGCCCCATCGCTTTTCAGGCGACGCCTCGGCGCCAGTGGAAAGCAGGTTTGAAAAATTTGAAGCTGAGCGTTTTTTGGGAACGCCGGCATACGCGCATTTTGGCCGGAAGCTGCAAACGCTCTTCCCTTTGCCGTCCGAAAATTCTGAGCCAGAAGATCTCCGGCTTCTTCTGCGAGAGATCCAAGTCAAGCTCAACGATGGCTCCGCGTCTACAGACAACCGCCGCACATCTGCTCCTGCTCCGCTCGAAACCGACAAAGAGAAGGAGATGGCGCGGGATTCTTACTTACCGAATCTCATACGAAGACCCGCCTAGACTCGCAACAGCTCTAACACTTCTTCATGTGTGCGAGGGTCACAAGAGGCGACCACATCGCCACCCATAGTTGGATCGCTGCCATCCCAACATGTCACGACTCCGCCCGCCCCTTCTATGATGGGGACGAGCGGGACAATGTCGTAGGTCTTTAAGCCCGATTCAATCACGCAATTCACATGGCCCGCAGCTAGCATCGCAAAGGCATAGCAATCGCCCCCATAGCGCGAGAGGCGCGCCTTGGCTTCAACCCGGCGGAACGCCTTGAGCTTGCTCGCAGTGTATAATAACGGCGACGTTGTCATCAGCGTGGCTTGCGCGAGGCTGTGGCAAGCGTGGGTCGCGAGCTTGCGCTCCGTGATCCGGCGGTCGCAACCAGGTCCACGCCACTTCGCACCTTTCCCATCACCTGTGAATCGCTCCAGAGTAAAAGGCTGAACCATCATGCCATAGACGGGCCGTCCCTTGTGCAGAAGTCCGATCAGACTGCCCCACACCGGCATGCCTGCAATGAAACTCTTGGTGCCATCGATCGGATCCAGCACCCAGACATATTCAGCTTCGCTTTGAATTTGTCCGAATTCCTCGCCAATGATTCCATGGTTTGGAAAAGTCGCGCGAATGAGATGGCGCATCGCCGTTTCAGCGGCACGGTCTGCTTCTGTCACCGGATCGAACATGCCCCCCGCGCTTTTGTCCTCGGCCCGCAGCGCTGTGCGGAAAAATGGCAGGATTGTATCGGCGGCGATGTCGGCAAGCTTTTCAACGAAAGCGGCGAAATCCACTGTTGCCATAGCTTGGTCCAAGTGATGCTATCGAAAGTCGGCTCGTTGCCACGCTGGCGGGCTGTCCGCAAGCCAAAAGCCGACCCTTGGTCGAGAGGTAAGAAAAGGTCATTAATATGGCTCGGCGGGATGGCGAAAGCGCTATCCTTGTGCAGGCGATCAAATGGGGCGCTTGCGGATTTCTGGTCTGACCCGTTTGATCCCGGTGAGACCCTTTGCAAAAAAGAGCCGCTGGCGGGCCTCCACATGGAGTGACGGCCTGTCAGCGGCGTTGCTGGAGGTCCAGGTCTTTCGACCGGGAGCGGACCGTAGGGAGCCGGTCCCTGACTCGTGAAAGCAATTTCTGTGCTAAGAGCAGAAACTCCATACCGAGAAGATTGTGAGTTGCTTTCCCTCGCGGGCGGCCTGCTGCCTCCGCTCCATCTCGCGCGGGAAAAGCTGACAGTGCGGCAGCTTGCCCAAATTCGCCGAACGTCTGCACGCTTCTTGTGCAGAACGTAGCTGCCTGCTGAGCACCTCCGTGGATGATGACCGGTCAGGGAGCATGCTCCACAAGAGGGACCGCAGCGAGGCGACCGAATCGGATAATCAGGCTGGCTGGCTGAATTGACTTGCTTCACGGGTTCAACTTATAAGCTGTTTGCCATCTTTGGGCGGAATTGACGCGCCTGTGCCGGCTTGGATTCCAACGTTGGATCTTGCCGGAACGGCGTTTTGTGCGTTATTGGGACCGGATTGGAGCGGTGCGGTGAAACGGACCTATCAACCAAGCAAGCTGGTGCGTAAGCGTCGGCATGGCTTTCGTGCTAGAATGTCGACTGTAGGGGGGCGGAAGGTCATTGCGGCACGGCGCGCGCGTGGCCGCAAACGGCTGTCAGCGTGAATTCGTCGATCGCCTTCGAGTTTTCGATGGGTGTTCCGGCTTGCGTAGAAAACCCGAAAAACCTGCAGCTCTGGATGGCGGATCTTAGCAAAGACGGTCTTCCCCTCATTCAGCGATTTCGTTTCGCGGAGCGGCGGAGCCACACGCAACCGGCACCCTAATTCACCAAGGCTCGTAGCGTCGTCCCCGCAAGTCGGTGTGAAAACGAATTGGTGCAACAAAATTGGCAATCGTTCGATCCGATGGGGTGGCGGTTCATACGAAAGTCTCGTGCCAAGCGCGGTGCCCAGTTTTTGGATCAAACCGCCAACTGAGGTGGAGGAAGGTCTTGGGCGAGCCGCGTGGAACTGCTGGGGCGGCATTGGAACGCCTAAGACGCAGGGCGGACTTTCTTCGCGCGGCGAAGGGAAAGCGCTTCCACGCTCGCGGCTTGACCTTGCAAGCGGCACCGCGTTCCATCGGTCAGGAGCAGCTGGTGAATGGCAGCGCGCGGGATGAATGGGCCGGGGCAGGAGACATCCCTCCTTCCTTCGAGCCACCGCCGCGGTTTGGCTTCACCATTACCAAACGCCTCGGCAGCGCCGTGCGGCGCAACCGGATCCGTCGCCGTCTCAAAGAGGCTTTGCGGCTCCTGAAACCTCTTCCGGCGCGGCGAGGCTATGATTATGTAATTGTCGCAAGACCCGAGGCCCTCGGCATGTCCTTCCGGTGCTTGCAGTCTGAACTCATGCGAGCACTGGGCAAGCTCGATGCCCGCAAAAATCCTCCGTCAATTCGTCCAGATCATGGCCGCGCCGATACCGTCTTCGCTAGCGAGGAGGAGGCAAGCCGAAAGAGTTCCAAAGGCAGGACACCCAAGGGATGAACCAGGAAACCAGAAACATCATTCTCGCGACCTGTCTGTCGATACTTGTCGTCCTCGGCTGGGAAGCATTTTACGCAGGCCCGCAACTCGAAAAGGAGCGACAGCTCCAAGCTCAGATGCATTCGCACCAGGAGCCTGGCCAACCGTCGGGATCGCAGACAGGCAATGGCCAATCTGTGCCCGGCGCTGCCGCCCCGGAAGTTGAGCCGCAGAAAACACGCGCCGAGGCGTTGGCGGAGAGTCCGAGGATCAAACTTGACGCGCCTGCCATCTACGGATCGATTGCGCTGAAGGGAGCGCGGATCGACGATGTTTCGTTTAAGGCCTATCGAGAAACGGTTGATCCTAACAGCCCGAACATCATCTTGCTGTCGCCGGCGGGCTCGCCCGCACCTTATTTCGCCGAGGCGGGCTTCTTCGGCGATCCCGGCGCCAACGTCGCTCTGCCTGGGCCTGATACGCTGTGGCAGGCCGATCACGATACTCTGACCGAAGCCACGCCGGTCACGCTTTCCTTCGATAATGGCCAAGGCCTCGTGTTCCACCGCAAGATTGCGGTCGACAGCCGCTACATGTTCACGATCACCGACAGCATCGAAAATAAATCGGCGCAGCCCGTCACGCTTCACCCCTATGCGCGCATCGCCCGCCACGGCAAACCACCATCAGCCGGCTATTCCATTCTGCACGAGGGATTTGTGGGCGTTATTGGCGATTCCGGTGTGCAGCAAATAAAGTATGACAAAATCGAAAAGGAGGATCGCGGGACGAAAACCTTTTCGGGGGCCGGCGGCTGGCTAGGCTTGACCGACAAATATTGGGCGGCTGCTGTCATTCCGGATCAAAGCAAGCCCGTCGACGCGAGCTTTTCGGGAACAGCCAGTGTCCCTCCGAATTACCAATCCGGCTACGTCGGCGCCGACGCAACGACGCTCTCGCCAGGCGCTTCAACCGAGTTCATGTCCAGGATCTTCGCCGGCGCCAAGGAGGTCGATACGCTTCGGAAGTATGAGACCAGTTTGGGCATCAAAAAATTTGACCTGCTGATCGATTGGGGCTGGTTTTATTTCATCACCAAGCCGATGTTCTACCTGCTCGACGTCATCTACAAGTTTGTCGGTAACTTTGGCGTCGCGATCCTTTGCATCACGGTTCTGGTGAAAGCACTTTTCTTCCCGCTCGCCAACCGCAGTTACGTGGCAATGGCCAAGATGAAGGCGATACAGCCGCAAATCCTGGCGCTGCGCGATCGCTTTCCGGACGACAAGCACAAGCAGCAGATGGAAGTCATGGCGCTTTATAAGCGCGAAAAGATCAATCCTTTATCTGGCTGCGTGCCCGTACTGATCCAGATTCCCGTATTCTTCGCTCTCTATAAGGTGCTCGTCATCACCATCGAGATGCGGCAAGCGCCATTTTTCGGCTGGATCAAGGATCTTTCGCGGCCGGATCCGACCAATGTCTTCAATCTCTTCGGCCTTATTCCCTATGATCCTACTCAGGTTCCGGTGTTTGGGCCCTATCTTGCGATCGGCGTTTGGCCCGTCATCATGGGCATCACCATGTTCCTCCAGATGAAGGTCAACCCGGAACCGGCGGATCCCGTGCAAAAGCAAGTCTTCACCTGGATGCCGGTCCTCTTCACATTCACGCTTGGCACCTTTGCGTCCGGGCTCGTGATCTATTGGAGCTGGAATAATCTTTTGTCGATCATTCAGCAGACGACGATCATGAAGCGGGCGGGGGTCAAGATCGAACTCTGGGACAATTTGACCGGCATGTTCCGCAAGAAAGCGACAACCTGAGGTGCGCTGACTGTGGCCCAGTTGGTATCCGCCGGGGGGCCGGATTTCGTCGAGGTGGGCCGCAAGCTCTTCGCTCGGGAGTGCGCTTTTATGTGGGCCGCGGCGGCAGCCAGTCAATTGCCGCCCTCCGGCACGCCGGAAATCGCTTTCGCCGGGCGCTCGAATGTCGGTAAATCCTCGCTCCTTAACGCACTAACCAGTCGCAAAAGCTTGGCTCGGACGTCCCACACGCCGGGGCGCACGCGCGAACTTAATTTTTTCGCGCTTGGTGGCCCGGCAGAAAGCGCAAAGCTGCGCCTCGTGGATATGCCGGGCTACGGTTATGCCGCCGTCTCGCGGGAAAAGACGGCTTCCTGGACCCGGCTCATAGAGGATTTTTTACGCGGCCGGGCAGCCCTGCTACGCGTTTTCCTTCTCATCGATGGCCGCCTCGGTGCAAAACCCGCCGATGTTGAGATGCTCGATCTTCTTGATCGCTCAGCCGTGTCTTATCAGATTGTTTTGACAAAGCTGGACGAAGTGAAAGCGAGCGAGCGGGAGGGACGTCTTGCAGCCGCACATGCTCTCATCGCCGAGAGGCCCGCTTCGTTTCCGGAAGTTGTCCTCGCCTCGTCTCATAGCGGCGAGGGTATTGGCGATCTGCGTGCCGCGATCGCTCGCCTGCTGATAGAACGCGGTGCGGGAGCTCCAGAGAGGGAGCACTCGCGGGCCAGCCATCTCTTGCGTTGACCTGCGCTTTTATGCTTCTTCAGCGCCCCCGCCTGCCTCGGCAAGCGCAGCGCCGACTTCGAGGCCAAGATCATCCATGCTCGTCTCCTCGACGACATTCAGCGCTTCGCCCTTCGCTTGGCGTTCCGCCTCCGCGGCCGAGCGGGCGACATTTACGGTGATCAGGGCTTCAATCTCCGGATGCAAATGCACCGGGACCTCATGGAGGCCGAGCGATTTGATCGGGGTTTTGAGGATAATCTGATTGCGATTGGCGTTGAAGCCGCCGTCTGTTACCGCAGCGGCGATGTCCCGTGGCGAGACCGAACCGTAGAGATGGCCGGTTTCGCCCGCCTGGCGGATAATGATGAAGACTTGGCCGTTGAGTTTTTCGGCAATGGCTGCCGCCTCCGCCCTCGACTCGAGATTGCGGGTTTCAAGCTGGGCCCGCTGACTTTCGAACCGGGCTTTATTGGCCTCGGTCGCGCGGAGCGCCTTGCCGCCGGGCAGGAGGAAATTGCGGGCGTAGCCATCCCTTACGCGGACGGTGTCTCCCATTTGACCGAGTTTGCCGACACGTTGGAGCAAAATGACTTCCATAATAAGGTCCTTAGGGTTACGACGAATTTTTATTAAGGTTTGGGAAGGCTCGCCGTCTTCTTACGGTCCCGCAGGGAGAAGGCGGAATCGAGAATGCCAAGCACGACCAGCGCAAGAAGAAATACGAACCAAGTCACCGGCACGGCGAGGCCCAGATAGATCACGATCAGCAGGGGAATCCGGAAGCTCGATCCGCGTGGCAGATAATGGGCGACAGCCAGTCCTATCAGTGCGTAAGCGACGCCAAGCGTCACCGCGACGATGAGTGTGATGAGGCCTGGAAGCCCGCCGAAAAAGGGGCCTGCTGCGGAAGTGAGGCCAAAAACCAAGAGATAGGTTCTGGGCAGGCGTAATTCCCACGCGACATCTGGCCACGGGCGAGGGAGTTGCCCTGAAAGCTGTGCCACCCGCCCGGCAAGCCACAGATTGAGCATGAACATGATGAGGCTGCAGCCCGCCACCATTGGCGCTCCCGCCAAGATTGTGGTGCGCGCCACAGTGCGCACGTCAACGCCCGCAGGAAGCTGCATCTTGGTACCGATCAGCTGTTCAATGATGGGCGTGATGTCGGCGGTCAAATGTTCGAGGGTGACTTCGAAGCCGCCATAGATAGAACTCACATAGATCGCGATGGCGACCCCAATGGTCGCGCAAACGGAAGTCGCGTAAGAAAGCACACGCTCGAGCGGGCAATATTCGCGCGCGAAAAAACTGCCGACACGGCTCGTGACAACCCAGTTGGGACTACCCTTCACCCGGCTCAACACCGAGAGGAGGCTCAACCAAAAAGCAGGCAACGCAACAAAGAAAGCGAAAGTCAATCCGGCGAGCGCGGCAGTGTCGACATTGCCGAATTTCTCCTGCGCATAAAACAGAACAGAAACGGTGATCGCAGCTGAGACGACCGCCAGGGCACCGGCAAGGGTGCCGTATCCAAGCATCGCGATCATAATAGGGAGCGGAGAAAGATTGGCGAGAACCGCCGAAACAACATTCCCGCGGCTGGCGAGGCTACATAGCACAGCGGCGGCAATTCCAGCTCCGCTGCCGATGGCGGCGAGTGAACCCAGTCTTTGAAAGCGTTTCTTCATCATGCCTTGCTGTCCCGCTTCGAGGGCGGTTAGGGCCGAAAGAGCTCAATCTCCGTGCGTCCCAACAAAACCACGCGGTTCGCCGCGTGGCCGGTGATTTACGTTATTCTTGTTCCATCGACATCAGAACAATACCCGGGTGGAAATATCCCGAAAGCGGATCATTCGCGGTGCTTGGCTCGCAATCACCGGATCACATAGGGCAAAAGCCCAAGAAACCGGGCGCGTTTGATCGCCCTGGCTAACTCACGCTGCTTCTTGGCCGATACCGCCGTGATTCGCGAGGGGACGATCTTGCCCCTTTCGGAAATATAGCGGGAAAGGAGGCGGGTGTCTTTGTAATCAATCTTAGGCGCGTTGGGGCCGGAGAACGGACAAGTTTTCCGGCGGCGAAAAAAAGGTCTGCGGGGCGCGGCGGCGGTCGTCATTAGAAGTTTGCCTCCTCAATTGCCGGGGTCTCATCGCGCGGGCGCCGCGAGCCACGCTCACCGCGGTCCGGGCGGGCCCCGCGGCCGCGTTCACCTCGATCTGATCGCTCGCCGCGATCCTCATCGTCGCGCTTACGCATCATCGCCGATTGGCCCTGCTCAAGAGCTTCGACGCGGACCGTCATGAACCGGATGATGTCCTCGTTAATGCCCATCTGGCGTTCTACCTCGGCGAGCGCAGCAGGAGCGGCGTCGATGTTCAGAAGGGAGAAATGGGCCTTCCGATTTTTCTTAATTCTGTAGGCGAGGGATTTTACGCCCCAATATTCCACCTTCTCGACTTTGCCGCCGAAGGATTCGATTACGCCCTTGAATTGTGCCGTCAGCGCTTCCACCTGCTGGGCGGAAATATCCTGACGCGCCAAATAGATGTGCTCGTAGAGCGCCACTGGCCAGCCTTTCCTCTTTTCATCGTCGCGGTATCCGGCGCCGAGCCCTTCGAGCCGGGAAAGGCTCGATCAGCAAACGAAGGCGGAGACACCGGGAATGAGGATCAACCAATCCTCGCCCGCAGCCTAGCGGGTTCCCGTTCAGCCCCCAGCCGGGGTCGCGAAACGCGCTTTATACAAGGATTTTTCCCGGAGGCAAGGCGAGTTTCGCGTGCAGAAGGCATCAAATCGCTTTTCCCGCGGCGGTTCAAACGCAAGGTCCCCATTGCCCATTGGCGCGGATGCGCCAGGACTTCACTCCGGCCTTGGCGACGACGATCCGCCCGCTTTTCGCCATCGCGACGAGATGTATGAAAACAAGCGGCGTCAGCCAAGCGAATGGCTTTTCAGGGTCGCAGACCGCGCGGTATTCATCAGAATCGGGATCTTCCATCAAGATCGTGCCGGTACGATCGGGGCGCAAGCGCGAGCTCATCTTCCGGTCACCCTTCCACAAGCATTCGTAGTCCCGGCAGACCTGTGGTCTTGTCTCATAGACCCCGCAGCCGCCTCCGGGATTAAGACAATGTTCGCACAATTTGCCGGCTGGCTTGGCGAATTCGGTGATTTCTAGAACCTTGCAGCAGAAACTGCACTCGCCGCAGACCTTTCCGGGGATTGCAAGCATGAACTCCTCGCCACTGCCGTCCGATTCGATCTTTGAAGTCTGTGATCAGCAAGGCTCCTGCGCAAGAAAGAATCATAAGCTCCTGTGGTCTTTACCACCGGCCACGATCAGTTGAATCGGAAGGCCGGCTGCGAAGGGATTTCTTGCCCGTAAGTCAACGGTTTCCGAACAATGAAAAATGATGTGTGTTCATAATTCGTGCGCATTCATGGCTAAAATGCTGCCCAGCCAGAGCTAGAACACCTTGGGCATCGTTGGGACTTTTCACGTAGAGGCTGGGCTCCGGGGCGCCACAATTGTTGAAGCCCTCGGTGCTTGATTTGGAGGATGACCCATTCCGGATAATACCTCTTGCCTGCGGGAGACGAGCTTAACGAGCCCAAGGGAAACCCCGCTGCGGATCGCTTATGTTGGGCCGGCGCATGGCAGCAGCTTGCAGAGGGCGGCCGCCCTCCAGCGTCTCGGCCATGCCGTGTCAATCGTTGACCCGTTCGATTGGATCGGCCGGTCGATGTGGATGGAAAGGTGGCTTTATCATGCTGGCGCCCTAGGCATCGGGCTAAAGATCAACGGTCCGATTTTCAAAGCCGTCAAACGATTCGAGCCCGGCTTGATTTGGGTCGATCAAGGCGCTTTTCTCGGCGCGGCTCTGATCGCCAAATTTCGCACGCTCTCGGTGCCGGTCGTGAATTACACGATCGATGATCCGTTCGGTGGGCGCGACGGGCGGCGGTTCGATCGCTATTTTACAGCCCTGCCATTCTACGATCTTCTCGCCGTCGTGCGCGAGGAGAATGTTGCCGAGGCGTACGCGCGGGGCGCGCGTAATGTTCTGCGAATTTGGAGGAGTGCGGATGAAGTTGCTCACCGCCCCCGGCTCCTGACAGATGAAGACCGCCAAAGATGGGGAAGCGAGCTGTGCTTTATCGGAACTTGGTTTCCCGAGCGTGGTCCTTTCATGTCGGAGCTGGTTCGCGCGGGTTTGCCTTTATCGATCTGGGGCGACCGGTGGCAAAGGGCGCCGGAATGGCCTGTGATTGCACCCTGTTGGCGCGGACCCGCGCAAAACGACCCGGAAATCTACGCCCGCATCATCCAGTGCGCGCAGCTCTCGCTCGGCCTCCTGAGCAAGGGCAATCGTGACCGGCACACGACCAGAACTTTTGAAATCCCAGCCGTCGGTGGCCTTTTATTCGCCGAGCGGACCGATGAGCATTGCGCGGCCTTCGAGGAAGACGTCGAGGCCGTGTTTTGGAGTGATGCGAAGGAGTGCATCGATCAGTGCCGCCGGTTGTTGAAAGACAAGGCATTGGTTGAAACGATCAAACGCAACGGCCACCGGCGTTATATGATAAGTGGGAATAACAACGAGTCGGTTCTAAGAACCATTTTGAATCATGACTCATTGCTCACGAAGAAGCGGGCAAGCCCCATCGTTTCCATGCTTAAAGGATGAGAGGAGCTTTCGCGGCCCTTTGGCGATCTTATAATATTTGCTTCGACCTCAGCCGGGTGCCGTCCGAGAATATCATTCCAGCCTCATCAAGAGATCTCTCGCGTCGATCTGCTGACCTGGTGCGACGAGAATCTCGGCAATCTTGCCATCGTGGGGCGCGTGCAGCGCTGTCTCCATCTTCATGGCTTCCAGCGTTGCGACGACATCGCCTGCCTTGACATTTTGACCAAGCCGCACCGCGACAGTCGAAACCGAGCCCGGCATCGGTGCCGCCACATGTGACGGATTCCCGTCTTCGGCCTTGCGCCGCGGGACGGTTTTCACAGTCGCCGCTCGGTTCTGCACCTTGATCATGCGCGGCTGGCCATTCAGTTCGAAGAAGACCTTGACTTGCCCCTCCTCGTCCGTTTCGGCGATCGTCATCAACAAGAGAACCAGCGTCTTGCCGGGCTCGATGTCTATGGCGATCTCGTCGCCGGGCTGCATGCCATAGAAGAACACAGGCGTTGGGAGGACCGAAACAGGACCGTAGCGCCGAATCGTCGCCGCGAATTCGATGAAAACCTTCGGGTACATGAGAAATGAAGCGAGTTCGTCTTCGCTCAATTGCCGGCCGCATGCCTTTTCCGCATCGGCGCGTGCGGCAGGCAGGTCAGCGGCGGGGAGCAAAGCGCCTGGCCGTGCGGTAATCGGCTTTTCGCCCTTCAGCGCCTTCGCCTGCAGCGCCTTGGGCCAGCCGCCGGTCGGTTGGCCAAGGTCGCCCTTGAGCATCTCCACGACGGATGCCGGAAAAGCGATGTCTCGCTCGGGGTCGAGCACGTCTTCCGGAGTTAAATCCTGGCTCACCATCATGAGCGCCATGTCTCCGACGACCTTTGATGAGGGAGTCACCTTGATGATGTCGCCAAAAAGATCGTTCGCCGCCCGATATGCCTCGGCAACGGCGTGCCAGCGCCTGTCGAGCCCAAGCGCACGCGCCTGCTCTTTCAGATTTGTGAACTGGCCGCCTGGCATTTCGTGTAGATAGACTTCGCTCGTGCCGGTCTTGAGGTCGCTTTCAAAGGCCGCGTATTGCCGGCGCGCCGCTTCCCAGTAAAAACTGAGCTGGCGAATGACGGCAGGATCAAAGCCTGTGTCGCGGTCGCCGTGGCGCAAAGCTTCGACGATGGACCCGAGGCAGGGCTGTGAGGTCGTTCCCGACATTGTGTCGATGGCAGCGTCGACCGCGTCAACACCAGCCTCCGCTGCCGCAAGTACGGTGGCGGCCGAGATTCCCGACGTATCGTGAGTATGCAAATGGAGCGGCAGGCCGCAAGCCTCACGCAAAGCCTTGACGAGCACACGCGCACCTGCGGGCCGCAGCAAGCCCGCCATATCCTTGATGGCTAGGATGTGGCATCCTACACGCTCTAGCTCCTTGGCGACGTTGACATAGTAGCCGAGCGAGTATTTCGCGCGATCTGGATCGAGAATGTCGCCGGTGTAGCAGATCGCACCCTCGGCGAGCTTGCCTGTCTCACAGACCGCATCGATCGCGACCCGCATATTCTCAACCCAGTTGAGGCAATCGAACACGCGGAAGAGATCGATGCCAAAGGCAGCGCGGCGCACGAAATATTGGACGACATTGTCGGGGTAATTGGTATAGCCAACACCATTGGCTCCGCGCAGCAACATCTGAGTCAAAAGGTTTGGAGCCCGTTCCCGCACCAGCGCAAGCCGCTCCCAAGGGTCTTCCGAGAGAAACCGCATGGCGACATCGAAAGTCGCGCCGCCCCAGCATTCAAGGGAGAGAAGCTGCGGCAAGCCCTTGGCGTAGGCTCCGGCAACCGCGGCGATATCCTTGGTGCGCATTCGCGTTGCGAGGAGCGATTGATGGGCATCCCGCATCGTGGTGTCGGTGACCAGCAGGCGAGTCTCGTTGCGCATCCACTCAGCGAATCGCTTTGGCCCAATTTTTTGCAACAATTGGCGTGTCCCGTCCGCGGCCTGGCCAATCGGAAATTGCGGCACGACCGGCTCGCGCGCCCTCGCCGGAGGACGCGCGCGATCCCGCGTTTCGGGGTGGCCGTTCACCGTCACTTCCGCGATCCAGGTGAGAAGCTTGGTCGCGCGGTCTTTGCGTTTCTTGAAATCGAACAAAGACGGCGTTTCGTCGATGAATCGCGTTGTGTAGTCGCTGGCGAGGAAACGTGGATGATTAATGATATTGTGCAAGAATGCGAGGTTGGTGGTGACGCCGCGTATGCGATATTCGAGAAGCGCGCGATCCATTCGGCGGATCGCTTCTTCCGGCGTTGGCGCCCAAGCTGTGATTTTTTCGAGGAGAGGATCGTAGAAACGGGTCACGACAGCGCCCGAATAGGCGGTGCCTCCATCGATGCGTATGCCAAAACCCATCGCGCCACGGTAGGCAGTGATGCGGCCATAGTCGGGAATAAAGTTGTTCTCGGGATTTTCGGTCGTGATGCGGCATTGCAAGGCATGGCCGGAAAGCCGGATGAACTCCTGAGGCGGTATGCCCGTTTCTTCCGCAATACCAATGCGCTTTCCTTCGGCGATCCGGATCTGCGCCTTCACGATGTCGAGGCCCGTAACGACCTCTGTGACCGTGTGTTCAACCTGGATGCGCGGATTGACCTCGATGAAATAGAATGCCCTGGTATCCGCATCCATCAAGAATTCGACCGTTCCGGCCCCGGCGTAATTTGTGGCCCGCCCGAGCTTCAGTGCGGCCTCGCAAAGAAGGGAGCGCGACGCATTGTCGAGATAGGGAGCAGGAGCTCGCTCCACCACTTTCTGGTTGCGGCGCTGAATCGAGCAATCGCGCTCGAAGAGATGCACAAGATTGCCGTGCGTGTCGCCGAGAATCTGGACTTCGACATGGCGCGCATGGCGCACCAGTTTCTCTAGATAGACCTCGTCCTTGCCAAAGGCGCTTTTCGCCTCCCGCTTGGCGCTCGTGACGGAATCGAGAAGCTTGTCCTCGCTCTCGATTGGACGCATACCGCGTCCACCGCCGCCCCAGGATGCCTTGAGCATCAGCGGATAGCCGATTTCCTGCGCGAGGCGCTTCACTTCCTCCGGATCATCCGGCAGGGGCGGCGTCGCGGGCATGGCCGGAACACCGCTGGCGATCGCAAGATTGCGCGCCGCCACTTTGTTGCCAAGATCGCGCATGGTTCGCGGACTTGGACCGATGAAGATAATTCCCGCCGCCGCGCAAGCCTCCGCGAATTCTGGACTTTCTGAAAGAAAGCCATAGCCGGGATGAATCGCGTCGACCTTGGCCTCTTTGGCGACCTGGATCACCTCTTCGATCGAAAGATAGGCCTCGATGGCGCCTTTCCCGGCCCCGACCTGGTAGGCTTCGTCCGCCTTGAAACGGTGCAGCGAAAGCTTATCCTCTTCCGCGAAGATCGCGACCGTCCGGATTCCAAGCTCGGTCGCGGCGCGGAACACCCTGATAGCGATTTCGGAGCGATTGGCGACGAGTAATCGGCGAATTCGGCGCATGGACACTCACTAGGGCAAGGGATATGTTTTTGATATTCCTCCTGCAAATCATGCACCACCGGGAAGCGTCAATAGATATGAATGGCGTAGCCACGCGCAGAGTTTTTGTTTTTGTTTGCAAAATCAAATTAATTGCAGCATCAAGGCGGCCGCTTGCCTTCCACAACGTCGCCATCTGTTGAGCCTGTCCGCGCGCCCGCGCTGCAGGGCGGCAGTCCTAATTCACGCACCAAGCGAGGCGCTAACGGGGAAGATTTGCTTCCGCATCTCGCACGATATAAGCGAAGTGTGCCACGAGAAAATCAAAGCTAAACCGTGCCGGGCCTCAAAACGGGGTCCGGCAAGCCGCTCGGCCGCCCCACTTTTCGGAGGAAACCATGCCCTCAAAGACAAACGAGATAAAGCATCGATCGAGAGCCTATTATCTCGTGGTTATTCCCGCCACCGTAATCCTGATGATTGTCGCGGGCTGGTCGGTATTCTGGTATTTCATGTCACGCCAGGCGGCGGCAGCCGTCACAAAATGGGCAGCGCACGAGGCCCAACTTGGGCGCAACTGGACATGTCCCAATCAGAAAATCCAGGGCTTTCCATTCACGGTTGAAATTTCTTGCGACAATCTGCAGTTCCAGGGTGAACTCCTTGGCAAGGCATCGACCGGAATCGTGCGCGGGTTTCACGCTGTGGCGCCGCTTCTGCGCAACGACAATATCCTTGCGCGCTTGGAGCCGCCTTTCACCGCCAAAACAAGCGACGGCACCCTCGACGTTACGATGCAGTGGGCGGAATTTTACGTCGAGCTTGAAGGCGATCCGAGCGCGCCCCAACGGCTTGCCTTGGCCGGCACTGAGATCAAGCTGCAGGGAAGGGCCGGGAGCGTCGATCCCATGGATGGGGGGTTTAAGGAGTTCCACAGCTACCTGAGCCTTGCGTCAGACCGGCACGACAATTCCTATGATTTCATGTTCTCGTTCAATGATGGCTCGGTTCCTGCTCTCAACAATTTCTTGGATTCGCAGCTTCCTCTCGGAGTGGAGTTCGGAGGCACGATATCGCAAGCCGACCTCGGCCAGGCCGGAACCTTCTCCGAGTTACTTGAGAAATGGCGCTCGGCGAACGGTCATATCGATGTCAGCACCGCGCGTCTGCGAAGTGGGGGTACGTCTTTTGAAGCAACTGGCGGATTCGATCTGGATGAACAGCATCGTGTAAAAGGTAAACTCGATGCCGTCTTCGCGGGCTTCGGTAATGCCTTTCGCCAATTGAACATCGATCCCGGTCTCATTACAGCTGGCCAGGCCCTGTCGGGGCTCCTAGGCAGGGCGGGCGGCGGCGTTCCTGGGCGATTGAGCCTGCCGGTCAACTTCTCTGAAGGCTATCTCTCGGTCGGACCGGTGCGCACCTCAATTCAGCTTCCGCCGCTCTATTGAGGCGCGAGCCAACGTCGAGGAGCGAGAGTCAAGTCTCGCTTGCTCGGCGGCCGAAGTCCGGAGCAGCAGTTTCCTGGCCTTGCTCAATAATGCCGCGCCGGATTGTCCGCGTCCTTGTAAAGAGCTCGAAAAGACCGTTGCCGTCACCATTGCGGATCATGCGCTGAAGCGCGCTGAGGTCCTCATTGAAACGGCCGAGCATTTCGAGCACCGCGTCTTTGTTATTGAGAAAAACATCGCGCCACATGGTTGGATCTGAGGCGGCAATTCGGGTGAAATCGCGAAACCCGCCCGCGGAAAATTTGATGACTTCGGATTGGGTCACCTCTTCGAGATCGGCCGCGGTGCCGACGATATTATACGCAATGAGATGCGGGACATGGCTGGTGATCGCCAGCACGAGATCATGATGAGCAGGTTGCATGATTTCGACATTGGCTCCGGCTCCGGTCCAAAACGCCGTCAGCCGGCGGATTGCCTTGGGGTCGGTCCCCTCCGGCGGAGTCAATATGCTCCAGCGATTGGAGAACAGCGTCGCAAATCCAGCTTCCGGCCCGGATTGCTCGGTTCCGGCCACCGGATGCGCTGGAACAAAATGAACTCCAGCAGGCAGATGCGGTGCAATCGCCTTGATGATCGACGCCTTGACCGAGCCGACATCGGACAAGATCGTGCCCGGCGTCAGATGGGGCGCGATGTCCTGTGCTACCGCTCCCATCGCGCCGGTGGGGACGCAGAGAATGACGAGATCGGCTCCCGTAACCGCCGCTGTCGGCGTTTCCGCAACCCGGTCGGCAAGCGCAAGATCCGCGACCTTCGCGCGGACCAGGGCCGACGCATCCGATGCGATGATCTCGCGGGCAAGCCCCTTGCGCCGGCAGACCCGCGCGAGCGAGGAACCGATCAACCCGATGCCGATGAGCGCAAGGCGCTGGAACAAAGGCTCGCTCAAGGGAGCCCCAAGACCATCAGGCACGCGCGCGGCTCTCGTGTGTGACAAAATGCTTGAGGGCCGCGACAACGAGATGGTTCGCTTCCTCGGTGCCTACGGTGAGCCGCAGGCAATGCGGGAGCCCATAGGCGCCAACCGCACGAAGAATCAACCCCCGGCTCGAGAGGAAGCGGTCCGCGGCGCGCGCCTGCATCTCGCCATTGAAATGCAAAAGCAGAAAATTGCCGGAGCTCGGGGTGAGCTTGATTCCGAGCCCAGAAATCTCGCGGGTGAGCCAGGAAAGCCAAGTCTCGTTATGAGCAATCGCTTTTTCGATGTGACCGACATCCTCCAACGCCGCCATGCCGGCCGCAATTGCTCCGCCATTGGTATTAAACGGCCCGCGAATGCGATTGAGCGCGTCGCATACATGAAGGGGCGCGTAACACCACCCAAGCCTGATGCCGGCAAGCCCATAAATCTTTGAAAAAGTGCGTGTCATCACCACGTTTTCGCTTTTGGCAACAAGCTCCTCGCCCGATGCATAGTCTTCCTTTCTTACGTATTCGGCGTAGGCCGCGTCGAGGACGAGAAGGACGTCGTTCGGCAAGCGCGTTGCGAGACGGTTGATCTCGGCGAAAGGCAGATAGGTGCCGGTCGGGTTGTTTGGATTGGCGAGGAAAACCATCCTTGTCTTTGGTCCGACCTTGGCAAGAATGTTATCGACATCTGCGGTCAAATTCTTCTCGTTGGCGACGATGGGAATGCCGCCTGCGGCAAGAATAGCGATTTTATAGACGAGGAACCCGTGCTCGGTGAAAATGCCTTCATCGTTCGGACCGATATAGGCAGCGGCGAGGAGGTGAAGGATCTCATCCGAGCCGGTGCCGCAGACAATTCTCGCGGGATCGAGACCATGCCTTGCGCCGATCGCCTCCCGAAGGACGGTGGCGGCGCCGTCGGGATAATCTTCGAGATGGTCGGCGAAGGCGCGCAAGGCTTCGCGGGCTCGGGGCGATGGTCCGAGCGGCGTCTCATTCGCGGAAAGCTTGAAAATCCGGGCGGCGCCCGGCGCCGAGCTTTTGCCCGGAATATAGGGGTCGATCGCAAGCACGCCAGGGCGTGGCCGTGGCCAAGTCTTGATTTCGTTTCCGGCGATTTTAATCATCCAAGTGAGTTCCCGAATAAATCATTGCGCCGCTACCTTCTGGACGCTTCCTGCATCGAAACGGGCCGCATGGCTGCCGATCTCGGTCACTCGCGGTTCGGCGGCTCCGGAACGGATGAGAGCTTCTCTGCATTCCTCGATTCCGGCGCCACCTTCCGCCGCGATCATCAGGCAAAGTTCGGCTCCTGATTTGACCTCGCCGAGAATTTCGAGGCGCTGCGTGTGCAGGCCGGACAGGGACCCGCCCGCCTCAATCGGGATTGTCGCGTCGTAAAGAATAACATCGCGTACGGCCGCTTCGGCGAGCGGCTGAGCTACGATGAAGACAGGCATCCCCGCCGGGTGGTCCCCCCGCTCGACGAAGGGGAGCCTTGCGATGATCTTGGGTGCCCCGAGCCCTACAAGACCGTGCCACCAAGGTTCCTGCGGGCTTTCCACCCGCACCACGCCAAGGTCGCCGGTCGATTTGGCAACAGCGTGGATGACCTTTGCAGCGCTCGGATGAGGCACGTAGGGCACCGTAAAGCCGAAGTTGAACCGGCAGCAATCGCGCATCGCGGCGTCGCCGCCGGAAACATCGGCATGCACGCTGTAGTTCGACTGGACAAAGGTAAAGGTCGAGATGATGATCCGCCACATGCCCTCGACAGTATCGAGCGGCAGCAGGCCCTGGTGGCGCGAGACGAGCGCCCGCATCATATCGGCTTCGCGGCCCGGGCGGAACGCCGATCCGCCGCCTTGCCGCGCTTTAGCCTCGATGAGACGGTGAATGATCTCGCCGCGTTCCATCAACAGCTGATGGAGTGCCGCGTCGATGCGATCGATCTCGATTCGAAGATCGGCGAGCGTTTCGAGGCGAGAGGGATCGATCATTTCTGCCAACTCATGGAGGTTCGCAGCTCTCTTAAAGCATTTCGCGATCGAGTTCGCGCCGAATGATGAGAAAAATCGAGCCGATCAATCAGGTTTTGCTTCCTCCATCCGCAATCTTATCGTGAAACCACTCGATGGCGAGCGAGACAACTTTCGTCGCGCTCGCGGCGTAGAGAATTCCAACGATCGCTGCAAGGATTTTGCGATGGCTCTCATCCGCGGCATAAATATTCCATTGTGGCGCGAGCTGATTGTAAAACCAAGGAACAATTGCCTCATCGGCCCATCGTGCGATAAGTGCGAACACATTCGCAAAAAACTCGCTTATGATGTCGTTTCCCCAAAAATTGTTAGGTGCGGCATAGATTAGATCCTGATCTGGCGCAGGATCAGGAACGTAACAGTACTCAGTTGGATGGGCGTTGAGCTTCATTTCTGGGGTACAGATTACCGCCGACTGGCTCCAATACCAATCATGGACGAAATATGCGTAGCCCGCGGCCATCGCAATTGTAAGGAAAAGCGCGATTCCGACAAACTGACCCGATGTTTTTTCCGCCATAATTGGCCCGCCATACCGAAAAAAAGACGTAAACGGCGCAGCGCCGTAGCAAGCTTAAGGCTCCGCCCGCAAGAACGCGCGGCCTTTCTCCTTCGCGGCAACGCTTAAATGACCTGCGCCAGCAATTCAATCAGGCAGCAAGGCCGAGGCTTTTCAGAGCGTTTTGCTTGGTTAAGGCGCGCGGCCTTGGGAAAAGCCAAGCTCTGCCACATTCCAAACGATAATCGCCAAAAGGCAGGCATCCGTGCCTACCACATACCAATAGGAGATGACCTCCGATACACGCGGCTGCAGCCAGTGCGCAGCGCCGCTGAGCAGCGCGGCGAGGGGAAGAAGGCCCGCCAGCCCCGATGGCCATCCGCGGTCGCGCCAGCGCTTGGCGCTGAGGTTATAATGGCAAATGGCGATGAGCAGGACGGCGAAGGCGTAAAACAAAAGATAGGTGAAGGCGGCGATCGTGCCCAACGCCAGGAACGGCGTTTTCGCAAGGTCATGCTCGGCGAAAGGCGCCAGAAGCAACCAGATCAGGGTGAGGACGGCGAGCAGCGCGCCCAGAAGCGCGGTGCCTTGCCACCAAGTTTTGGCGTCGATCCGGCCTTGATCGGTGCGAAATCCAAATCGTCCGGCAAACTTCGCAAAACGCGCCGCCATCAATCCCTCAGCAAGTCGTTGATTGCAGTTTTCGCGCGGGTCTGCGCGTCCACGGTTTTCACGATCACCGCGCAATAGAGCGAGGGGCCGGGCGCGCCAGACGGCAAAGGCTTGCCCGGTAAATTGCCGGAGACCACCACCGAATAGGGCGGCACATAGCCGACGCGGATTTCGCCAGTCGTCCGATCGACGATTTTCGTTGAGGCCGAAATGAAAGTTCCCATTGCGATCACCGAGCCTTGGCCCACAATCACCCCTTCCACGATTTCTGAACGGGCTCCGATGAAGCAATCATCCTCAATGATGGTCGGATTGGCCTGCAAGGGCTCAAGCACGCCACCTATGCCAACGCCTCCGGAAAGATGCACATTCTTGCCGATTTGCGCGCAGGAACCAACGGTTGCCCATGTATCGACCATCGTGCCGCTATCGACATAGGCACCAAGATTGACGAAGGATGGCATCAAGACCACCCCAGGCCCTATATGGGCCGATCGCCGCACCACGCAATTTGGAACGGAGCGGAACCCCGCGGCGACATGCTGCTCGGCCCCCCATCCGGCGAATTTCGAGGGAACCTTGTCCCACCAGGTGGCCCCTCCTGGGCCGCCCGGAATCACGGTCATGTCGTTGAGGCGAAACGACAAAAGCACCGCTTTCTTCAGCCATTGGTTCACCTTCCAGGAGGCTGGCCCGGACTTGCCTTCGATCTTCTCCGCGACGCGGAGTTTTCCCGAATCGAGAAGGTTGAGGGCCGTTTCGACGGCCTCGCGGACCGCCCCTTGGGTTTTTGCATCGACATTGGCGCGATCCTCGAAAGCGGCGTCGATGATCGATTCGAGATCGTCCATGGGTGTCTCCGGAATGGCGGCAGGGCTGTTCGGTGCGCGGGAGGTTTCGAGTGTGCAGGCGAGGATGTCAATGGGTATTGACAGGAGGATTTAGTTTCCCTCGCCGGAAATCTCTTTTGTGAGCGTGTGGGCGCGATCAGCCGCGCGCCGGAGAAAGGCAAGAATAATCTCGAGTGCCGCCACATCGAATCCTTCATAGAGCGGTTCGAAATATGTGCCGAATTTCTCGAAGACCCGGGCAATGGGCGCGGTCGCATCACGGTCGATCTCGACAAAGACCTTGCGCCGGTCCTTTTGATCGCGCCGCCGGTGGACAAACCCGCGCTTTTCCAAACGATCGATGAGGCTTGTCACGGAAGCCGTCGCAAGGCCGGTGTGCTGCGCAAGTTCACCAGCGGTCAGAGCTCCCAGCTGGTCAAGAAATCCAAGCGCCTTGAGGTCCGTGGCCGTCAAGTCGAAGCGTTGCGCGATCGCGCTATGCAACATAACCGTCGCGTCACTGTGGCGGCGGCCTGCCGCAGCCAAGTCCTGCATGAGTTTCACGCTCAGATTTTGGGGTATTGACATCCAATTATTCTCGTCTATCTTATCTCTCGTTTTTCGAGATATATTATGGTAGCATGTCTCGCCTAACTAGGAAAAGGAGAAGGCATGGCACCCCTCCACGTTATCGTCATTGGTGGCGGACCAGGCGGCCTCTGCTTGGCGCAAGGCCTCAAAAAGGCGGGTGTTAGCTTTGCGGTTTATGAACGCGACCGCACGCCAACCAGCCGTCTCCAAGGCTACCGCGTTCGTATCAGCCCCTCTGGCAGCAAGGCCCTGCATGAGTGTCTGCCAGGTCATCTTTATGCTGCTTTTGTCGAGACCTGCGGAAGTTCAAGCGGCAAGATGTCGTTTTTGACAGAGACGATGGGCCAACTGCTCCAGCTCGAATTCCCTGCAAATGATCCGGTCAAAAGCAACAAATCGGCTAGCCGCATCACCTTGCGTCAAATCCTGCTCAGCGGCATTGAAGATGCTGCCCATTTCGGCAAGATTTTTACGCACTATTCATTTCGCGACGACGGAAAGATCGTCGCTGAATTCGCCGACGGCAGCTACGCAACCGGCGACGTTCTGGTTGGCGCCGATGGAGGATCCTCGCGGGTGCGTAGCCAGTTTCTTCCGCATGCGCAAAGAATCGATACCGGCGTCGTCGGCATTGCCGGCAAGGCGATCCTTACCGATGAAATCCCCAACCGAATACCTAAGGTCTTCCTAGAAGGGGCAGCGCTCATTTCTGCTCCGGGCGGACTTGGCATGTTCATCGCACCGCAGATTTTCCGTGGCGAGCATACTGGAAAAACAGGATTTGGCGGCAATGGTGACGGTGGCAAACCCTCTGTAGGACCGTTGCTGGATAACACAAAAAGCTATGTCATGTGGGCATTGAGCGGCCGCCGGCAAGTTTTGCTTCCGGGCGATCCGGCGCAAACGCTTGGTGGCGAAGCTTTGAAACGCATCGCGCAAGAAGCAACCTTAGGCTGGCACCAGGATTTGCAGGAGCTGATCGCAAGAACCGAGCCTGCGACCGTCTCATGCCTGCCAATCCGCACGTCATTGCCGGTCGGCCCATGGCCGACACAGAGGATCACGCTTCTCGGCGATGCCATCCACAGCATGACTCCGTTTCGCGGAATAGGAGCCAATATCGCGCTGCGTGATGCCGCCGCTCTCAGCAAAGCCCTTTGGGCTGCGAATCGCGGCGAAAAGGATCTTCTCGCGTCGATCCATGATTACGAAGCCGAGATGATTCGTTATGGATTTCGAGCTGTGCGCGAGTCCCTAAGAACGATGGAACGAACGTTAGATGATCGCACTCTCATCCGCACCGTTCACCATACCACCTTCAAAATGATTCAAGCGCTGCCGCCGGTCAAGCGTTGGCTATTTCGCCAAAGGGGAGAAGAGTGAGCGTATGAACTAATCATCTGGCGCCTCTTGGTTACCGGGGAACACTCCATTCAAGAAGCATGCGAGATCGCTTGTCACGAAGTCGATATGCGTTGGCACGACTTCACTCGTAATCTCGAAGGCCTCGCGATGATCCATTTGGCCAGGCTTGGGAACGACGAGAACGGTCGTCATGCCTCTTTCATGTGGAACAAGGAGATTCCTGGCAAGGTCCTCAAACATCACAGCACGCGCGGGATCGATAACATGCCTTTCGAAGAAGCGTTCATAAGTCACCGCGGCGGGCTTTGGCACGAAATCGGCTGCAGCAATGTCGAAGATATCGTCGAACATCGCCTCAAGGCCGAGGGCCTCGGCGGTCCGCAAGGCATGCTCACGCGAGCCGTTTGTTAAAATGAGCTTGCGTCCGGGAAGGCCGGCGATGGCAGCCGCGAGCGCGAGATCAGGGAGCAGCGAAGAGCGGTCGATGTCATGTGTGAAATCGAGAAATTCGTCTGGGCCTATCCCATGTTCCTCCATGAGGCCACGCAAGGTCGTACCGTAGCGCTCGTAGTAATATTTTTGCAAGGCGCGCGACGACATGCCGTCCAGCCCGAACAGATGCGCTAAGAAAAGCGTGATTCGCTGATCGATCTTCGGCCACAAATCGCTGCCGGCCGGATAGAGCGTATTGTCGAGATCGAACACCCAGGTTTCGATGTGCGATAGCGCCCCCATGTGCAATCGGGAATCGACACCAAAGGCATTGGCAAAGGATATGGCTTTGCCGCCTGAAATGGATTGAGGTTCAGACGCAAGCGCAGGGCCGTCCGCCCCTATCGTTAGCGGCCGGTCAGCAAGTTCCGTCAAGAAGGGTTTCGTCTCGTTCACCTTGTTATCAGAGTGCCAGCGCCGTGATCCGTCAAAAGTTCGATGAGTACCGCGTGCGGCATCTTGCCATCGAGGATCACGGCCCCTTCGATGCCTTGTTCGAGTGCATAGATACAGGTCTCGACCTTAGGGATCATCCCTCCTGTGATCGTCCCATTCGCGATGAGGCCGTGGATCTCGCCGACACGCAAAAGCTTGATTAAGTTCCCGTCGCGATCGAGCACGCCGGGCACATCGGTCAGCAACAAGAGGCGCTTCGCCTTGAGCGCACCGGCGATGGCGCCAGCAAAAGTGTCGGCATTGACGTTGTAGGTCTCGCCATCCTCGCCTTGTGCAACCGGCGCAAGGACGGGGATAAGTTCGCGCCCCAGCACCTGATCGAGCACGGTTTTGTCTACTTTTGCGGGTTCGCCGACAAAGCCGAGATCGACATCGGTGCCAGGTTGCGCCAGCTTGCTCGCGATCACCATGTTGCCGTCCTTGCCGCAAAGACCGATCGCGCGGCCGCCTTCGGCGTTGATGAAGCCGACAATCTGCTTATTGATGAAACCGGCCAGCACCATCTCCACGATCTCCATGGTGACCCGGTCGGTGATCCGCAGGCCCTCCGAAAATGCCGACTTGATGCCTAGCTTTGCGAGCATGGCGCCGATCTGCGGGCCGCCACCATGGACGACGACAGGGTTGACGCCCGACTGCTCGAGCAAAACCATATCGCGCGCGAAATCACGAGCAACCTTGTCATCCCCCATGGCATGCCCGCCGTATTTGACGACGACGATCGCGTCGTCATAGCGCAGCATATGCGGCAGCGCTTGCATCAAGATTGCCGCTTGCTGTTGTGCCCGCGCTTGTTCGGGGCTGTCATCTGGATCGTGCATCAGTTCCGTCTCGGGCTCAGCGGGGAGAGAGGATCCTATCTGCTCGTTGTGACACTCTGACGCAAGGGGGAAAACGCGGGCGTGGCCGGGACACCGTCGCAGAAAATGGCGGCTGGACGGATTTTTCGCGCAATTCCACGTGTCTCAAAGTGGATAGGTATGAGGCCTTGTAAGGCGGTCCGCCAGTGGCAGGGCATGCCCTGAATCAAAGCACGACCCTTTTTCTTGAGCTTAAATTAGCTTTCACGTGCCCTTCGTTTCCCGTCCGGGGTTGCGCCGGTGCGACTCGATCGCCGCGCACCCCAGTCTGCTCCATGGCGCGGATGGCGAGGCAGTTCATGGGCTCGTGTCGCCTTTCCCTCCGCTCGTCGCCACCTTCAGCATTCCCGCCGGTAAGCGGCCGCTGCAGTGATAGCGCCTCCTCGGCGGACGCGCTCATCCAAAGATCGAATTCTTCGAAAGCACAGGCATTGATCGCGCACCGCCACGTCCCCGCCCCCGTGAAACTTTTTGTTCGATCCGCGGGCCTGACCGGACAAGTTGCCCGCTTATCGCAGCCAGCTCTTTAGCCGTTGCATCGCTTCGATCATGTCGCGCTCAGGTCCGGCGAAGGAGAGCCTGATTGATGAGTGGCCACGTAGCCGGTCAAAGTCGAGGCCCGGGGTTGCTCCAACTCCTGTAGCGTCGAGCATCTTGGCACAGAAATCGAGAGCGTTTTCGCTATGCCGCGAAATATCGGCATAAAGATAGAAGGCGCCCGCGGGGGGAAAGAAATCAAATCCCATCCCCGGCAATTCATTGAGAAGAATTTCGCGATTTCGAGCATAGCCCGCGACCACGCCCTGCAATTCGTCTTGCGCGTCGAAGACAGCTTCCGCGCCGATCTGGCTTAGAAACGGCACCGAGATCGCGAGGCTCTGCTGCAAGCGTTCGGCGGGGCGAATGAGATGCTCGGGCAGCACCAGCCAGCCGATGCGCCAACCAGTCATGCAGAAATATTTTGAGAAGGAGTTCACGACGATGACCTGTGACGAAAATTTGAGCGCCGTCTCGGCCGGCTCGCCATAGGTCAAACCATGATAGACTTCGTCGGAAATGAAGGCGATGCCAAGCCTCTCGCATGTCTGACAAATAGCGCGCAATTCCTCGCGGCCCGTCATCATGCCGGTCGGATTGGCTGGACTCATCAGGAGAACCCCGTCGAGCTTCCTTTTAAAATGCTCGGCCTCGATCATCTCTGCGGTCACGTTGTAGCGGTGTGTGCGGGCGGCCTCGATTGTCACCGTCTCGATGCCAAAAGCCTCTAGGATGTTGCGGTAGGCGGGATAGCCGGGTGCCGCGACCGCGACGCGCGCGCCGGGATCAAAGAGGGCAAGGAATACCAGGGTGAAGCCTCCCGATGAGCCGGTGGTAACGGCGATCCGCTCAGGCAAAAGCTCAACGCCATAGGCGTCGCGATAATGGCGGGCGATCCGCGCCCGCAGCTCGGGGCGGCCAAGCGCCTCGGTATAGCCGATCTTGCGGCCATCGAGCGCGGCAATGGCGGCTTCGCGTACCGCTCGCGGCGGCGGCGCCCCCGGCTCACCGATTTCTAGATGGACAATGTCCTGCCCTGCGCGCTCGCGGCGGGTGGCATCGGCGAGCACATCAAGGGCCATGAAAGGCGCGACATTGGACCGAAGGGATAAAGGCACCGACCACGCTGAGAGGGGGGCTATCGATCGATCTTTTGTCATTTTTTCAAGATAATCCCGGTTTGCCGCACGTCTTGAGACAAATCTCGCCAGTTTGCAAATTTCCCGGGTGAAATGAGGTTCGTTTCAGGCGACCGGGACATTTCCATGGGGCCGCGTGTGCTTTATAGATCGCCAACCGGTCCAGGAGGATGGTTCATGTCTTCGTGTCGTTTCGAAGTTTCCAATTTGCGCAGCCGCCGCTTGCATCATTGCGGCTGCCGCCTTAGCGCTCATGCCTTGGCTTGGCTGATGGCGCTCAGCCTTTTAGCGCCCGCTCTCTCTTCTGCGCGCGCAGAAGAATTTTCGCCCGGCCAGAAAGCCGAGATAGAGGCGATTATCAAGGATTACCTCTTGCAGAAGCCGGAGGTTCTGCGCGAAGCGATCGGCGTCCTCGAAGCGCGTGAAAAAGCCGCCGAGACAAAGGCACGCCAGGAAATCGTCTCGGACTCCGCGGGCTTGATCTATAGCGGGGCCAATCAGGCCGTCGTCGGCAATCCCAATGGCAAGATTACCATCGTCGAGTTCTTTGATTACAACTGCGGCTACTGCAAGCGCGCCTTGGGCGATCTTGCGCGGCTCATGAAGGGCAATCCCGATCTTCGTGTCGTCTTGCGGGATCTTCCCATTCTGTCGCCGGGATCGGTCGAGGCCGCGCGGATTGCGAACGCCGCCCGCCTGCAATTCCAGGGCGCGAAATTCTGGGAATTCCATCAGAAGCTGCTTGGCTCGCACGGGCCGGTTGGTAAGGCGGAGGCCGTTGCCGTTGCCAAGGAACTCGGCGCCGATATGGACAAATTGGCGAAGGATGCCGCCGCGCCGGGCGTCACTGCCGGCATAGAGGAATCGGACAAGCTCGCCAAATCGCTTCAGGTGACCGGCACACCTACCTATGTGATCGGTGGCGACGTCGTCGTCGGCGCGGTCGGCTACGACGAACTGGAAGCGAAGGTCGAAAACATCAAGAAATGCGGCAAAGCGGTCTGTTCTTGATCCGCTCAGCGCGCAACAGGCGCAAGCAAGGCAGGAGTGGGTTCCCTGGCCGGTCCTGCTGTGCGCACGTTCACCAAGAACGCTGGGCGCAGATTAAGCTTTATGCGTTTGGCTTGCTTCGCCGCTTTGCCAGGCGCTTTTGGTCGCCCTGCAGAAATCAATGAAGCCCCCTGCCGCAATGGCGTGGCGCATGTCAACCATGAGATTCTCATAGTAAGCGAGGTTGATCTCGGTCAGCAACATCATAGCGAGGATCTCTCCCGATTTGACCAGGTGATGCAGATAGGCGCGGGAATAGGTTCGCGCCGCTGCGCAGGACGATAGCAGATCGACTGGGGACGGATCTTCGGCATGGCGGGCGTTGCGCAAGTTGATCCGCCCCGCATGTGTGTAGGCAAGCCCGTGACGGCCGGCCCGCGTCGGCATGACGCAATCGAACATATCGATTCCGCGTCGGACGCTTTCAAGGAGATCGTCGGGTGTGCCAACGCCCATGAGGTAGCGGGGCTTGGCGTCGGGAAGCCATGGCAGCGCGCATTCGATCATCGTGAGCATCACTGCTTGCGGCTCGCCGACGGCGAGGCCACCCAGCGCATAGCCATCAAAGCTCATGTCCGCGAGCGCCTTTGCGCTTTCGACGCGCAAGGATTCGACATCGCCGCCCTGGACGATGCCGAAGAGCGCGCGGCCCGGCTTTGCGGCAAAAGCCACCTTGGAGCGTTCCGCCCATTTCAAGGAGAGGAGCATGGCGCGCCGCGCCTCGGCCTCGGGGCAGGGGAGTTTGACGCATTCATCGAATTGCATCTCGATGTCGGAGCCAAGCAGAGCCTGAATTTCCATCGCCCGCTCGGGCGTCAATCGATAGGACGCGCCATCGATGTGGGACTGAAACGTCACGCCATTCTCATCGAGCTTTCTGAGCTTGGCGAGCGACATGACTTGGAAGCCGCCGGAATCGGTCAGGATCGGCCAAGGCCAATTCATGAATTTATGGAGGCCGCCGAGCGCCGCGATCCGTTCCGCACCTGGCCGCAACATGAGGTGATAGGTATTAGCGAGCACGATATCGGCGCCGAGCGCCTTGACGCTTTCGGGGTGCATGGCTTTCACCGTGCCAGCCGTGCCGACCGGCATGAAGGCGGGCGTGCGGATCGCGCCTCTCGGCGTCGTGATGATGCCCGAGCGGGCAACCCCATCCCGGCCCAAAACCTCGAAGCGGAAATCTGCCGTCACGCAGCACCCTCCGGGCCGGCCGGGAACAGCAAACAGGCGTCCCCATAGCTATAGAATCGGTAGTTTTCCGTGATCGCATGCGCATAGGCCGCCTGCATGGTTTCCAGACCAGAAAAGGCGGCCGCGAGCATGAAAAGAGTCGAGCGGGGCAAATGGAAATTGGTCAAAAGCACGTCTACCGCCTTGAATTCATATCCAGGGGTGATGAAGATCGATGTCTCACCAGAAAAAGGCCGGATGATTCCATCCGGTCCCGCCGCAGATTCTAGAATTCTAAGACTGGTCGTCCCCACCGCGATGATCCGGCCGCCCGAGGCGCGCACGCAATTGAGAGCCTCGGCTGCCGCATTCGTGACCTCGCCCCATTCGGCGTGCATCTTATGGCCTGTCGTATCATCAGCCTTGACCGGCAAAAAGGTGCCCGCCCCCACATGCAGTGTCACTCTTTGAAGCGCGACACCGCGTTCGGCAAGAGCGGTGACGAGCCTTGGCGTGAAATGCAGGCTCGCAGTTGGCGCCGCTACCGCGCCGGGCTTTTGCGCGAAGAGAGTCTGATAGTCGTGGACATCTTTTTGATCGGCGGGGCGCCGGCCGGAAATATAAGGGGGGAGAGGCATTTGTCCGATCCGTTCGATGGCCTTGCCGAGCGCTTCGCCCGATAGCACGAAGCGCAGCAAGACTTCGCCTTCTTCGCCTCTGGAGATGACCTCGGCATCGAGATTTTCCGTCCCGTTCTCACCAGCGGTGAAGTGAATGATTTCACCTTGCTTCAGCCTTTTGCCAGGCCGTGCAAAAGCGCGCCACAGGGCGTCTGCCTCGCGATGAACCAAAGTGGCTTCAATCCTGGCGGAGGATTCGCCGCGGACACGAAACCCATGAAGCCGCGCCGGGATGACCCGCGTATCATTGACGACGAGAACGTCGCCCGTCTTCAATTGGCTGGGCAGGTCGAGGATCGCATGGTCCTCGAAACGCGGGGTGCCTTGTGGGCGGACAACGAGAAGCCGCGCCGAATCGCGCGGCTCGGCGGGGCGCAGCGCTATTCGTTCGGGAGGCAGATCGAAATCGAAGAGATCGACACGCATCACGTCGTTTTCGCCAGCGAGCTGGTTCTCGTTCTTTTCCAGCCAGCGCTCGAGCACGAATCACGCCGGTTGCGCCGTCAATGTCTGGCCGGATTTGCAGCAGCGTCAGCTGAGCGTCGCGGAAATGATCTTGTCGGGGTCGCGGACGGGTTCGCCGCGTTTGATCTTATCGACGTTCTCCATGCCCGATATGACCTTCCCCCAGACAGTATATTGCTTGTCGAGAAAACGCGCGTCGGCAAAACAGATGAAGAACTGCGAGTTGGCTGAATTTGGGTCTTGCGCGCGGGCCATGGAGCAGGTGCCGCGCACATGCGGCTCGGCGTTGAACTCGGCCTTGAGATTGGGATATTTCGAACCGCCGGTCCCGGTACCGTGGGGACAGCCGGTTTGCGCCATGAATCCGTCGATCACGCGATGGAAAACGATGCCATCATAGAACTTTTCTCCGACGAGTTTCTTGATATGGGCGACATGGGCTGGGGCCAGGTCGGGTCGCATTTCAATGACGACCGGCCCTTGCGTGGTCTCGAGGGTGAGTATGTTGCCAGCTTCGGCCATGCCGATCTCCTATGTGAATTGAGGCCCTGCCTTACCTGATAGAGGATCGAAGGTAAACAACGGTGCAAATGGCTGCAAAGGTCCCTGAAAGAACTGCCTTCAGCGGATGATTTTGAAATAGTGAATGATCTTCGAAATAAAAATTCCCGCGCGCCTGCTGGCCGACGCGCGGGAACGCGTGAAATTTTTTGGTCAAATCAATCTAATTTCGGGATTGTTCACCAGCACCCCAAGTACTCCGCCGCGGCGGGGATCAGGAAGCCGGCATGTCAGATTGCATCTCGATAGTGAGGGCAATCTGTTCGCCTCCTGACCGTGGCAAACAATGCCGTCCACGAGACCATTCCGCATCCCCCAAGTGGGGTATGATAATATTACTCAATTCGATCGAAAAAGTTGTCCTCAGTTATAAAAATCATGAAGATTCAAATACAAATGAAGAAAGTCCGTGAAATCCCTCAAACTGACGGATCATCACGTTTTGTTACCAATTTTCTTCTGCTCTGTGTTCTCTTAGCCCAACCGCGAGAGCGCTTTCGCGCAAACTCGCGGCGGCAGATTTCTTCCGGCTTATTTTTTGCTCGGCGCTGCGTCGGCGGCGATTTGCATCTTGACGATCTTATCCGGATTGGTCACCGCGCCATTATCTTCCTGCGAGCCTTTCTTGATCTTATCGACGACATCCATGCCGGAAATGACCTGGCCAACAACTGTGTATTTATGATTCAGAAAAGGCGCATCCGCAAAACAGATAAAGAACTGCGAATTGGCCGAATCTGGATCCTGCGCGCGGGCCATGCCAACGGTGCCACGCTTGAAGGGCTCGGCGGAAAATTCCGCGGGAATGTTAGGAAGATCAGATTTGCCCATTCCAGTGCCCGTAGGATCGCCCGTCTGGGCCATGAACCCGTCGATCACCCGATGGAACACGAGGCCGTTGTAAAAGCCGCGCTTCGTCAGCGTCTCGATTTGAGCCACATGCTTTGGCGCGAGATCGGGCCGCAGCAAAATCGCGATCCTGCCGTCCTTCGTGTCGAGGTAAAGCGTATTTTGAAGGTCTTGCGATGGAGCGGCAGAAACCGAGAGGGAAAGCACGGCCCCGCCGAAAGCCAAGGCCACGGCCAAGCTAGCGCCGATGATTGTCCGGGTTAGCGTCATTCTGTTAATCCTTAAATAGCGAGGAAGGCTCATTCCGGCGGCCGCCGTTTGGCGAGGGCTTGCGCGACCGCAGGCGGCACGAAGGCCGACACGTCGCCGCCGAGCCCGGCGATCTGCCGCACCAATGTCGCGCTAATGTGACGGACCGAGGGCGAGGCCGCCACAAACACCGTTTTGATCTCCGGCGCCATTACTGCATTCATCGACGCCATGCGCATCTCGTCGTCGAAGTCCGCACCGTCCCTTATCCCGCGCAATAGGAGGCTAGCACCGGCCACCCGCGCAGCGTCGACCGCGAGGCCGGAAAAGGTGCGGACCGAAAGCTTGCAAGCCGTCGCCGCGGCAAGACTCCCGCAGACGATCTCGATCAGAGAAGCGCGCTCTGCGGCGCTGAACATTGGGGTCTTGCCGGCATGGATACCGATCGCCACAACAAGCTCGTCGCACAATGCGCCGGCATTTTCGATGACATCCACATGCCCGTTGGTTAGGGGATCGAAGGAGCCCGCATAGAGCGCGACGCGGTTCATGTTCGCTCTCTCCCTGATGCGGCCTGCCAGATGGGTTCAGTTGACGCCGAGCTTTTTCTGCAAGTTCGAGGAGGAGGTCGTGTACTGGAAGGTCAGCCGCTTGCCGGGGTAGACGTAATGGTAAAGCCTCTGTGTCGCCAGCGCGCCCTCATGGAAGCCGCAAAGAATGAGCTTCAGCTTCCCCGGATAGTGGTTGATGTCGCCGATCGCGAAAATACCCGGCACATTGGTCTCGAACGTTCCGGCATCGACGGGAATGAGATTTTCGTGGAGGTTCAAACCCCATTCGGCAACCGGGCCGAGCTTCATCGTGAGCCCGAAAAAAGGGATGAGCCTTTGGCAGACAATTTCGTTCGTCTCGCCCTTGGCGTCCTTAAAGGTCACAGAGGCGAGTTCACCCGCCTCGCCCGTTAAGGCGGAAATCTGGCCAATCCGTAAATCCATGCGTCCGGCGGCCACCAGTTCGCGCATGGCGTTGACAGAATGGGGAGCGCCGCGAAACTCGTCGCGCCGGTGGACCAAGGTCAAATGCTTGGCGACAGGCTGCAGATTGAGCGTCCAATCGAGCGCCGAATCGCCGCCCCCGACGATCACCACATGTTTTCCGCGAAAATCCTCGATCTTGCGGACAGCATAGAAAACAGATTTTTCCTCATAGGCTTCGATGCCGGGGACCGGCGGCTTCTTCGGCTGGAAGGAGCCGCCGCCCGCCGCGACGATCACGGCCTTGCACTCAAAGCTCTGCCCGCCGCTCGTGCCGATGCGGAACCATGGCGCCTCAGCAGTCCCCAAAACCCCGAGCGTCTCGACCATTTCCCCAAAATGAAAGGTCGGGTGAAACGGCTCGATTTGCTGCATCAATGCGTCGACGAGTTCCTGGCCGGAGATTTTTGGGAAGCCGGGAATATCGTAGATCGGCTTTTCGGGATAAAGCTCCGCGCATTGTCCACCCGGCTTTGGCAAGATATCAACAAGATGGGCTTTGATATCAAGAAGGCCGAGCTCGAAGACGGCGAAGAGACCAGCTGGCCCGGCGCCGACAATGAGGACGTCGGTTTTTATGCTTTCACTCAATTCCTTGCTCCGAATTTACGTCGGCTCCGAACTCCTTACCAAAGCGGTCATGGCACAAGATCATACCCTAGCCCTGCCGGTCTGGGGTTGTGACGATAAGCCCATCGAGTTCTGCCGTAACCTTGATTTGACAACAAAGGCGGGAATTAGGTTGTACTTTATAGGCAAAATCGAGCATGTCTTCTTCCTGGTCGGTTGCGTTGCCGGTGAGAGCCATCCATTTCTCATCGACATAGACATGGCATGTCGCGCAGGCGCAGCCGCCGCCGCATTCGGCGGTGATCTCGGGGATGTCATTGCGGATGGCGTTTTCCATCACCGTGGAGCCTTCTGGTGCTTCGACGGTCCGCGCTTCGCCACTTGAGTCGATAAAAGTGATTTTGACCATGGATCCTGCGTTTGCCTCCTCGGCCAGGGGCGGCCGAAGGCCCGACTTGAGGTGAGGCGCAAGTCTATATTAATGATGGTTTCACTAATCAAGTGCCGCCTGAAGGCATCGGTCATAGGGCGTTCCGCCTGCCACGCTAGCCGTTATCGCGCTTGCGGGACTGACATGGCAGCCAGCATGGTCGGCAAAGTGGAAGTGCAACGATAGTCCTGGCGCCTTTTGCGCTTACGCAAATGCGGGTCTCCCGTGCCGGGAGACCCGCATTTCGCGCGAATGCTCATCCTCCCAAAATGCTTGGCCTGGTATGATTTAACGAAGATCAATTCAGAATCCGATCGGCCTCTTCCGCCGGGCAGGTCTTGATCCCCAATACGCCATAGGCGGGACACCAGCCGACGACCGCCGTGCCAAGCAGCACGAGACCGACGAGACCCGCAAGCCACTTCCAAGCACTTGCGGCAAATATGAGCGTTGAGAGCAGGGCTAGGCCGACGATGATGCGTGCTAGCCGGTCGATCTTTCCGACATTCTTGATCACGGCTTTCTCCTATGACGAGTGCTAAAGAATGTTGACTGGCACCTTGAGATAGGTGACGCCATTGTCTTCCGCGCGTGGAAATTGCCCGGCCCGCATGTTGACCTGGACTGAGGGAATGATGAGTTTCGGCGTTTCGAGTGTGGCGTCACGCTGGGTCCTCATCTTGACGAATTGATCCTCACTGACGCCATCATGGATTTGAATATTGTGCGCTCTCTGCTCGGCGACCGTTGTCTCCCATCGAAAGTCGATGCGGCCTTGCGGCAAATAGTCATGACACATGAAAAGGCGCATTTGCGGCGGTAACGCGAAAATCTTCTGAATCGACCTATAGAGCTGACGCGCGTCACCACCTGGGAAATCGCATCTTGCCGTGCCGTAGTCAGGCATGAACAAGGTGTCTCCGACGAAGGCGGCTTCGCCGAAGAGGTAGGTCACGCAAGCCGGGGTATGTCCGGGTGTGTAGATAACGCGGCCAGGCAGCCCGCCGATCTCGATCCTGGCGTCATCCTCGAATAAAACGTCGAATTGCCTGCCGTCATGCTGGAATTCGGGGCCGGCGTTGAAGACTTGCCCGAAGACCTTCTGGACGAGGGTGATATTGGCGCTGATGCCGAGCTTGCCGCCGAGTCGGCCCTTCAAATAAGTCGCGGCTGAAAGGTGATCTGCATGGGCGTGCGTCTCCAAGATCCACTCGACGCGCAAGCCCAAGTCGTCGACAAAATCGCCGATCGCGTGCGCGAAAAGCGTTGAAGTGCGGCCGGATTCTGGGAGGAAGTCGAGAACCGAATCGATGATGGCGCAGGCCCTCGACTGCGGATCTTTCACGACATAGCTCACGGTATGCGTGGGCTCGTGGAAGAACGGCTGGACTTCTGGTCGCATGCTCGCCTCCTCGGCAAGCGCAAAAGCCGTTGGCTGAACCAGTCTGTGCCGCCACCAAACCGCATGACGGCAATGTTTCGAAGTCTGAGCAACCAGCCTGACAAACCGTTTGCGAAACTGTTTGCCATGTTGCCCGCGCCCGCGCCGGTTTGAAAACCGCCTCGCGAACCAAATCACCTCAAATAGAACTTTCCAACAGCTTCCCTGGTTCCTCTTGTGGTTGTGCAGGGAATTCGTTTCGGCTGTCGAAAGGCCTTAGTGGTGAGGGCCGCCGCCGTGCCAGCCGCCTCCATGCGAGCCGCCTCCATGCCAGCCACCGCCGTGCCAGCCACCGCCGTGCCAGCGGCCGCCCCAGCCACCGCCACGCCAGCCACCGCCACGCCAGCCATGCCACCCATAGGGGCCACCCCAACCATAGCCATAACGCCACGGATAGCCGCACCAA
Organism: Methylocella sp.; assembly: GCA_035515355.1. Classification (GTDB taxonomy): domain Bacteria; phylum Pseudomonadota; class Alphaproteobacteria; order Rhizobiales; family Beijerinckiaceae; genus Methylocapsa. The sequence goes on along the minus strand of DATJBL010000092.1, from coordinate 10,355 downwards.
TACCAGCCAGGTCCATTCCAGGCGTTACCATACCAGCAGTAATTGTAGCCGCCCCAGAAATATTGAACCTCTTCCAGCAGAAGAGCGTCATTTGTGACGGTGCCGAGGCCGGCGTTCGGAATCGAACCGGCTTGCGCGCTTCCCCCTAACCCCGCGTTGCCAACGACAGACGCGGCCGCGGCTGCAATGGTCATCAACCGACGCATTTGCTTCTCCTTGATTGTTTAGTCTAAGGCACGCCGTCGAAACTTGGGCATTCCCGTAAAAAATCAATTGAGATCGATCAAAAAAGGGGCCTATCCGGGCAAATTCAGGCGCCGGTCTTGCGGGCGCGCTTGGCGAGCGTGCGCAACCGCAGGGCGTTGAGCTTGATGAAACCTGCCGCATCCCGATGATCGTAGGCGCTCGCACCTTCCTCGAAGGTCACAAGATCTTGATCATAAAGGGAGCTTGGGCTCGAACGGCCGACAACGGAGGCCGAGCCCTTGAAGAGCTTCAGACGCACACGGCCGGAGACGAATTCCTGACTGCGATCGATGAGGGCCTGTAGCATTTCGCGCTCCGGTGAAAACCAGAAGCCATTGTAGATGAGCTCGGCGTATTTCGGCATCAGCTCATCTTTTAGATGAGCGGCGCCGCGATCGAGAGTGATCTGCTCGATACCGCGGTGCGCGTAATGGAGTATCGTGCCGCCGGGCGTCTCATACATGCCGCGCGACTTCATGCCGACGAAGCGGTTTTCAACGAGATCGAGACGGCCGATTCCATGAGCACGGCCAAGCCCGTTCAAATGAGCGAGCAAAACCGCCGGCGACATTGGCTTGCCGTTGATGGCAACTGCGTCGCCCCGCTCGAAGTCAATTTCGACATATTCCGGCTCGTTTGGCGCGTCCTGCGGATCGAGTGTGCGGGAATAGACATAATCCGGCACTTCCTGTGCCGGATCTTCCAGCACCTTGCCCTCCGAGGACACGTGAAGCAGGTTGGCATCGACCGAAAAGGGCGCTTCGCCGCGCTTGTCCTTGGCGATCGGAATCTGGTTTTTCTCCGCGAAAGCGATGAGCGCGGTGCGTGATGTCAGATCCCACTCCCGCCAGGGCGCGATGACCTTGATGTCCGGCTCCAGCGCGTAATAGGAAAGTTCGAAGCGCACTTGATCGTTGCCCTTGCCGGTCGCGCCATGTGCAACGGCATCGGCGCCCGTTTTACCAGCAATTTCGATCTGCTTCTTTGCGATCAACGGCCGCGCGATCGAGGTGCCGAGAAGATAGAGCCCCTCATATTGAGCATTGGCGCGGAACATCGGGAAGACATAGTCGCGGACGAATTCCTCGCGGAGATCCTCGATGAAAATATGCTCCGGCTTAATCCCGAGCAGCAGCGCCTTTTGGCGTGCGGGTTCGAGCTCCTCGCCCTGACCGAGATCGGCGGTAAAGGTCACCACCTCACACTTGTAATTTGTCTGCAGCCACTTGAGGATGATTGATGTGTCGAGGCCGCCTGAATAGGCGAGCACAATTCTTTTGACGTCCTTTATTTCACCGGCCATTGAGAACTCGCGGAGGTTCAAGAAACGCGCGACTATAGTGAGCATGCCGGGCGGCGCAAGTGCAAGCAGGGCGATTGTCCGAAATGCGGTGGGATATTTCTGCCGCAGTCGATCGCGAATGGATGATCAATCTGCCTGGGCGGTGATGGCCGGAGTGGCGAGTGCAATGGGAGCAAGCTCAGCTTGATGTTGGCTTTGATTCGGATCGGCAGAAGCCGACATGAAAAAGCTTATCGACTTTTGCGAGACATGCTTTATGGGATGAAGACGAAGACGGCCGCTGCGCGGAAAGGCGGAGCGGCTTGTCAGAGCATCGGTTTTCCCGTCAGGACGCGGCCATTGCACGGGGCTGGCGGCCGGCCGCGAGAGGGTCCTTCGCCATGCGGCGTTTGATCATCGAGGAGCCTTACTCCGACGCCGCCTTGCTCAGTCGGCGCCTCGCGGTGTTTGCGTTCGCCGTCACGCTTGTGGCGATTGCCGGAGTTGGGCGCGGCTTCGACCTCCTTGCGGTGCTCGGCGGTTCATGGATCATCGCCTGCGCCGCGATCCTCTCCGCGATTTTCGCTTTTGGTGTGATTTGGCGTAGTGGGCGCAAGGGCGCCGGGCAGGCTTTCGCCGGGCTTCTTCTCGCCGCGCTGCTTTTGGCCTATCCGGCTTATCTTGCGGAGCAATATATGCGACTGCCAAGACTTGCGGATATTTCGACTGATCTCGCCGATCCTCCGAGTTTTTCTTTGTCGCGCGAGGCGCTTGATGCCCGCGGCGGCGCCGTGCCGCCAAGCGTAGCTTTGGCCCAGCGAAAGGTGCAGCTCAAGGCCTTCCCGCAAATCCAGCCAATCCTTCTCGATCTCGATGCGCCCGAAGCCTTTGATGCCGCCGTGAAGGCAATGAGGGCGATCGGCTGGACGATCGTAGAACAGCGGCATCCGGGCGGCCGCTCGGGCCTTGGCCACATGGACGCGATCGCCACGAGTTTCATCCTTGGCTTTCCATCCGACGTCACCTTGCGACTAAGACCGCTCGCGGGTCAGACGCGAATCGATATCCGTTCCGTCTCTCGCTTCATGCCTTACGATTTCGGGGCTAATCCGCGCAATATCGCCAACTTTGAGGCAGCGCTGACAGCCGTTGTCGACAAGAAATAAGTGCGGCGGAGCCTTTGCGAAATGCGGCAGGTGGGCTCTGCTTCCTTCCTTGCGCGAAGGCAGTCGGTTTTCTTGCATAAGGGCGGCAGGGCGAAGGCCTGGTTGAGAGGCGCGATTCGCAGAAGGTGGACGCAGGCAGGGAATGGGAATAAGTTTGCCCGACGGAGCTGGGAGAGTTCTAGCGAGAGCATGGGACCAACCGATGAATTTCCCGGCGACAAGTCTCCGGTCACTGAACCACCGCCTCAGGGCGACCCTCCTGACCTGACACAACATGCTCTGCGCCAGCGCATCCGCCAGCAGGAAATCCTCGCGGACTTAGGTGTAAAGGCGCTCCATGGCCTTTCCTTCGAAGAACTGCTGGCGGAGACAGTGCGGCTGACGGCAGAGGGCCTGCGCGTCGAATTCTGCAAGGTGCTCGAATATATTCCGTCTGAGAACCGGCTTCTCGTACGGGCGGGAGTGGGCTGGGCTCCTGGGGTTGTCGGCGCAGTGAGCGTTGGTGCGGATCTTGCTTCACCTTCAGGATTTGCGCTGCGAACTGGCAAGCCCGTTATATCCAATCAGCTTGAGAACGAGGAAAGATTTAGAACTCCCGAATTGCTTCGGATGCACGGCATTCACCGCGCGATGAACGTCATTTTACAAGGGGAGGGCGATCCCTACGGGGTGCTCGAGGTCGACAGCCGATCCGAACAGGAGTTCGAGGAATATGACCTCGCGTTCTTGCAAGGTGCTGCCAATATCCTCGGCATGGCGATCGAACGCGAGCAGCGCGAGCAACGCCTCAAGGCTGCTCTGGAGCGCCAGGAGTTTCTCCTCAAGGAAATGAATCATCGGGTCAAGAACAGTCTCACAATCGTTGCTAGCATGCTTCACCTCCAGGCCAGCGACGTCCGTGATGCGAATCTCACTGTTCACCTCGAGGAAGCCGCACATCGGGTGGCGGCGATTGCGAGAGTCCATGACCAACTCTATCACGGCTCTGATTTCTCCAGGCTCGACGTTGGAAGGTATGTCGAATCGATTTGCAATGATTGGGACGAAAGTGCTTCGCGGTTTGAAATTCACACTGACGTTCAATATGGAATTGAGATTGAAACCGATCGCGCGGTCTCATCAGCCCTGATCGTTAACGAGCTTCTGACGAATGCTGCTAAATATGCGTATCATGGGCGGGCCGGGGGGAAATTCTTCGTCACTGTTGCGCGCGCGGGCGAGGATCATTTTTCAATCTCGGTGCGCGATGAAGGTGCCGGTCTCCCATTGGATTTCGACCCGAGCTTGGCAACGGGACTGGGAATGCGGGTCATTCGCTTTTTCACGCAGCAGTTGAAGGGTTCCTTGTCGGTCAGGCTGCACAATCCTGGAACCGAGTTCGTCGTGACTATTCCGCTTGAGAGCGTGCGCTAGCGCCGGGGCGGTAGATGGCGCCAATTTTCGCGCCCGCCTCCGTTCGGACGAGCCCTCGCTCGACGAGATCTTCAAGATGGGCGAGGACCGAAAGTCCAGCCGCATTCGCAAGCGCCGGGCTAAGCTCCTTGTAAACCTTTGCGACGATTGCCGGGATGGTGCAGTCGCCCGCCGCGACGCGAGCAAGGATTGCCTTTTCGCGGGCGCCGCGGTGCTGGATAAGGGCTCGCACGAAGCTTTGCGGCTGCTGAACAGGGCCACCGTGCCCCGGCCAATAAACGTCGTCCTGACGGGTGAGAAGCTTTGCGAGCGAGGCCATGTAGTGGCGCATCGCGCCATCTGGAGGCACCACGACCGTGGTAGACCAGGCCATCACGTGATCGCCCGAGAACAAGGCGTTTTCTTGCGGCAAGGCGAATGTCAGATGGTTCGCTGCATGGCCGGGTGTCTCAACGCAGACCAGGGAAAAGTCTTTGCCTTCGAGCGCGTCACCTTCTCGCAGAACCGCATCGGGGGCGTAGTCGAGATCGTTCATGGCGTCGATGCCGGGGTGGGAGAGCTGGCGCGCAACCCCATGCGGTGCGCAGCCGATGATCTTGGCTCCCGTCGCGGCTTTGAGAGCCCGCGCGCCTGGGGAGTGGTCCTTATGCGTATGGGTGACAAGAATTGTCGTGATGGTTTCGCCACGCAGGGCTCCAAGCAGCGCGGCGGTATGGTCCGGGCAGTCTGGGCCGGGATCGATGACCACCACCTCGCCGCTCCCGACGACATAGGTGCAGGTTCCAGTGAAAGTCATCGGTCCGGGGTTTCCGGCAACCATTCTGCGGACAAGTGGTGAGAGGCGCACGAGTTCGCCCGGCGCCCCTGCAAAGGAACGGTCAAAGAAAAGCTCGTCTGGTTGTGCCGAGGGATCCTGGGGGTCGCTCATTGCCATAAGGTTTCGTGAGATGGGCAATATATTCTTTTGTGGCTTTTCGCGCTGAATTTACCGCCAACTGGTTGCGTTTTCGAATTGACGGCGAAACCCGCTGGGCAAAGGGGAGGAATTGGCCAGAGTCACAGCCGGGATCTGCTGGACTTGAAGATTTCCGTTGTGGCAGCTATGGACCATGGGAAGCCGTAAAGATGCCGCGCCAAAAGCGCGAATGCGCTCACGGCTCCACGCGGGCGTGGCGGAACTGGTAGACGCGCTGGACTCAAAATCCAGTTCTGGTGACAGAGTGCCGGTTCGATTCCGGCCGCCCGCACCAGCATTCCAAATCCCGATCACAATCATGCCTGATTGTATCCGCCTCCAGTGGTTTCCCCCGCGTACGTCCTTTTGGGCTTCCGGCGCCCGGCTGCGCCGGTGGTGGGTGATGCCATAAATGAACATATTTATAAATGATTAACCATCAAAATTCCTGAGCTGCCAATTCGCAGAAGCGAGCTAGGCAGTGAACAACATGAGGTTCTTGGCCGAACCTCCTCGCTACAATTTCCTTTACAAGATGCGGGACACGGAAGGAGGCGACACGGCAGGCCTTGGCATTTACCATGCCGCCTCTGAAACCGAAGCTAGCTGCGACTTATATCCACAATCTGACAACGATCCGTTTTCGCTTCAGAAAAACGCTAAGGTGGCGGTTTAACTGCCCTCCATGTGCCGGCAGTGTGCCGTGCCCACGGAAATTGGCGAACAACACCGGAGACACTGGGATGGCGAAACCGACCAAGGCCGACGCGGAAGCGGCCGTCAGGGTGCTCATCGAATGGGCTGGCGACGACCCCAACCGGGAGGGACTTATCGACACGCCGGCACGAGTCGCGCGATCCTACCGCGAGCTGTTCGCTGGCTACTCCGCCGATCCGCGTGAATATCTAAAGCGCACCTTCGAGGAAGTCGGCGGTTACGACGAGCTGGTGGTGCTGAAAGGCATTCGCGTGGTCAGCTTCTGCGAACATCACATGCTGCCAGTCATTGGACGCGCTCATGTAGGTTACTTGCCGACAAACCGTGTCGTCGGCATTTCCAAGCTTGCGCGGGTGGTGCACGGCTTTGCCCGGCGGCTGCAGATCCAGGAGAAACTGACCGCCGAGATCGCCGCAGCGGTCGAGGACATTCTCGAGCCGCAGGGTGTAGGCGTCGTCATTGAGGCCGAGCACAGCTGCATGACATTACGCGGGGTCAACACGCTTGGTTCAACCCTGACGACAAGCCGCCTGCTCGGCGTGATCCGTGACGATCCGCGCACACGCGAGGAGTTCCTTAGCCTCGTCCGTGGGGCGTAGCAGTTCGGCGAGCATTGATATTGCCCTATCATCGGGGTGTCGCTTGACCCACCATGGAATCATCGTGGCCTAACCGCGAGCGAGAGGTCCCAAGTGCGAGCTCGGAGCTTAGGATCTCACATGCAAATCTCTACCATACGCAGGATTTGTACTCAGCATGTGGGCTTCAAACTGTACTAAGCGGTCTTCGAGCCGTTTGAAGTCAGTTTTATCGACACGTGTGGCACAGCCGGCGACGATGCGCTGCCCGCGTAGCACCAATCGCTCGCGTATCGCCTCATTCTCGATTGTGGTCGCTAGATCATCGAGTGCGCGCAAAAGACGCAGGCTCACGGCTACATCGCTCACTGAATAATGGCGGATTTGCTCGAAAGCCGTATCAAGCAGATGATCGAAGTCGATCCAGGGCATGATCACACGGACGACATGCGGCGGATCGCACAGAAGGGTTGCCGGTGGCGCACGTCCAGCCCAGCGAATCAGGATCCGTGAGAGTTGATCAACACAGTTAATCGCCGTGCTCGGATCGTTTACCGCGGGCGAGATTGCCCTTAATCCGATATCGACGATCTGCAGCACGCCAAATTCGACATCTTGTTGCAGTGTACGCATTGGACCAATATCAAAGGCGGATCGTAATTCCGCGCTGCGCTCCACCGTTAATCTGCTTCGTCGTGATACATTAAATAACGGCACCCCTGCTGGCACGAAATGTCCGATGGGGCGCAACAGACGAATGCGCAAACCATAGGCTTTCGAAAATTTCAATAGCCGCGCGGTGTCTACGAAACAGATGTAGCCAGATTGTTCATTGAGAACGGGAAATTCAGTGTCGTCGGGGACGAAGACCATGTCCTCTTGTCGAAGACCCAATCCCCGCGTGTGCGGCATGATTTCGTCGATAACGTCTTCTGTTTCACGGGCAATTCGATCGACGATGTTGTTGACGTTAACGGCCCGTGAAATATGATGGATGAAGAAAATGAGGCCGATAACGGAGGTGATCGCAAGCACCAGAGCACCGGTAACGGTCGCGACCGGAGCAAAAGGGCGCGGAAGGCTGCGCGCCGCGGGCAAGGCCGCCATGCAGTAAAGAAAGGTTCCCAGAAAGACGCCAAGAGTCCACTGGGTCACGCGGTCCCTGACGAAGCTCACGAGGATGCGCGGCGAGAACTGCATCGAGGCAAGCGTCAACGTCATCAGAAGAATCGCGAACACGATCGAGACGACGGTCATGATCGAGCCAGCGATCGCCGCCAGCATGATTTGAGCGATTTGAGGATCGGCGCGTGAAGGAAACAACGCCTGTGGGACCCAGGCGCTGATGATTGGGAAGCTCTCTTCCAGTGATGAAAGAGTCATGCCCGCGAACCCAAGGGCAAGCGAGATGAGCAGCGGCCTAATCAGAAACCCGCCGCGCAGCGCGTACATCGCGGTACGAATCCTGGGTGGAAGGTGCGCTAGCAAGGGTCGACCCTCTTACATTAAGGCTTCGCCACAGGCGGCGGGCTCAAGCAAGTCTCTATCAGAGTGGGAGGCGAATTATCACATTTTCGGGGCTAAGGAGCTCTCCCGGCCAATTCCAAAAGCTGGGTCGGCCGATCCAACTGGCACAATGAGCAGCAGTTGGAGGTCTCTGCCTTTGTCATCGCCTGATGCGTCCCGCCTCGACTGGCGAGGACTGAACGGGCTCGGTTCAATTCATGAGTCTGGTCTCGGCTATAAGCGGCCGCGCTTCTCAGTCTTCACCGTAAGCGATACTCGGCGTGCCTCCGCGAAGTAAAAAGAACACGGCGTTTATGCCTTATTTATAAAATTCGGTAGCGGCAACTCTGGTCTTTTTATGCCCTTCGGTGCAAATCGCTAAATGAGAAAAAGAATGGATTTGCCGCAAAGCTATCAGCTTCGCTTCCGATTAAGGAGCCGAGGGCTAGGCATGGAAAAGAGTTATCGTGAATGAGCTGGCATAAAATCATAGATGCATTCAAGCGGCTCGACGACCGCCTTTCAGACGCGGCTTATCTCCACGGGAGTCATCTCACCGGGCAAGAAAAGATAGTTCGTTCGCCTCGTCGAACGAAGCACAAGCATACGAAGCACAAGCATACAAAGAGTCAAATGCCTTTCGTATTCACGCGGCTGGTAAAGCGCACTTTAGCGGACAGCGAAACGGATGCGAATTTGTTTCCCTTGATACTCGCTTCCAAACGTCGGAATACCAAGTCAAAGGCAAGTGCTCCTTGAGCTTGTCAAGCGGGCTAGGCAATGATGTCCGGAGTGAGTTGATCCTCGAGAAAGGCGAGACGATCCCGCAAGAGGAGTTTGCGCTTCTTAAGCCTTTGGATTTGCAGACGGTCTCCTGCGCCCACATGGAGCAAAGCCTCGATCGCGGCATCAAGATCGCGATGCTCCTGGGTCAGACGCTCAAGTTCTGCCCGCAACAAAGCGCGGTCTTCATCGCTTAGTTTCTCAGCCATGAACGGCCAGTTCTCCCAGCTCTCTGCAATGCGATTTAGTCTAGCCTAAAAGCCATGTCGGCTAAAGGACGCAAGCGTGCAATTCAGGCTCATGCTTGATTTTACGTGTATTTCGCGGCGTCGGCGCAATGACGAACCATATGGGAAAATTGGTTCCAACCTGGCCCGCCGGCCCATTGGCTGTTCGAGCGTGGCGCACGGCCCCACAGCGCCAGCAGAGCGTTTAGCCTTTGCTAACTGCGCTTGAAACAGCCCAAGATTTGATCATCTTAAGGGGTAAAAAGCTGGTTCGCGAACCAAAATTCTGTGGCATACTTCTCGATGTAGGTGGGCCTAAAAAGGAGTTCTGCATGTCACGTGAAACTCATTTGGCCGCGCTCGGACAGCGTCACGAAGCGCTCGACAAGGAAATTTCGAAGGAACTGTCGCATCCCGCCAAGGACGAGCTAAAATTAGCCGAATTGAAACGGCGCAAACTGCAGCTTAAGGACGAGATAGCAAAGCTGCAGTGCGACCCCCCCAGTCCCACCCTGCATTGAGTTCTGACCCCGCTTGGTTTGCGCCAGAGCCCGGGGCCTTGCAGGAAGCATCCTTTACGTATTTGGGGCCGACACTTGGGTCCGCGGGGTGCCGGCCGCGGGGCGGAAAACGATTGTTTTCCTGGAAATCGAACCCGCCCGGCGGGCCGCTTTCCTACATTGGGCTTGACGGCGCCTCATTTCGCGTGCACCGGAGTTAGCGTGTGCCGCAGGCTTGGCCAAGGCGTGGAGCACCCGTAGCTCAGCTGGATAGAGCGCTGCCCTCCGAAGGCAGAGGCCAGGGGTTCGAATCCCTTCGGGTGCGCCAATAATTTCAATGACATAGACGGAAATTCGAGCGGCACCGAGCCAGGCTTGTCCGCAGAATGTCCGCGCAACGGGTTCGCGGGGCGTTCCGCCTTGTTTCGCCCACTCTGATTCGCGTGGTTCGATGCGGTTCGACCCGCCGCACCGTCGATAATTTTTCATCAATTTTTTATTTTCTCGAGGGGGAATGCAGATTTTTTGCCGATCTTACTTGCGCTTTCTTAAAAGCGAGGCATCATAAAAGCGTGAACGTGCCCGAGAGCCGAGACGCCCAAAAGGGCAAGGTGCCAGAGGGACTTCCGAATTTGACCGCATAGGCGCGCAAGGCGCGGCGGTCTGCTTTGGAGTCCGCACCATGTCCGAGAAAATCAATCCTCCGCCTTACCGCACGGTCGCTCAGGAAGCTCGTCGCCTCGACGTGTCCGAGTATATTGTCCGGCGGAGCATCAAAGCGGGCAAGACGCCTGCGGTGGTCATCCAAGGGCGCTATCTGATCCCCGCGGCCGAGCACGGCCAAGCCCAGCCAACCATTAAAGAAGCGGTTTGACACGCGCGCCGTCCCCCAAAGGGCTCGCGCGGTGGCTCGCTGCGAGGCCCTTCCCGTAATTTTCACGCGGGGCGGGGACGGGCGCTGACGACGGAGACGTCAGCATGA
>DATJBL010000091.1:0-3148 GCA_035515355.1 Methylocella sp. | reverse complement strand
TTGCTGTCGTAGCGCACGGTCCGGCGCCAATATTTCGGATCGACCTTCCTGAGATCGACCGCCGGGATCGGGAATTTCTCGTTGGGCGCCGGCCCGTAAAGCGCCATCATGTCGGCGGGGATCATGGCGTCGGGCGTCGCGCAACCGGCGAGCCCAAGCGCTCCGAGACTGGCGGCGGAGCCGAACAGAAACGACCGGCGGTCGAGACGCCCCGACCGAAGCCCAAGCAGAGCCTCGTTTCTTTCGCGGGCATCGGCGATCCCATTGTCCATGATCATGATTTTGGAGTTTCGCATGTCCTGTCGCCCGACCATAGAATACTTCGGTATAAACTTGGTGAACGTCTTTGCCGAGCTGATTTGCCATCACGCGGCCAGATTGGCAAGATCGGGCCTTCGCCGCGCGGCGCTTGCCATGCGCCAAAGTCGACAACTCCGCGCGCGGAGGGATCGACGAACAGATCCTCCAGATAGCATATGGGCGCCTAAAGAAAGGTTCCCTCGTGCGGCGGCGAATGTGAGAATCCCTAGAGCCGGCCCTCTTGCTCGGCGAACCGGCACGGAATCGCGGGCTGCGGCGCGACGATCCGCCGCCAAGTGGCGGTCGTGACATTTTCCGGCGGATGCGTCTCATAAAATTCCGTGTAGCCGCGCCAAAGCCCGCGCTGTTGCGCTTCGTCGACGGGAAGCGCTGTTCTGATCCGCATTGGAGTCTCCGCCTAGTAGTGCGGCAGTTCGAATTTCCGGTTTGCGCCAGTTGCCGACATTGCGGGCGCCGCGGTTTGTCCTAATTGAGGTTAGGTCGGCGTGTGTCGCGGCCAAACGGGTTCGCATATATTCCTTCCCCAGAGGTTAAAATGAAATCTTGCGAAGGAGATGGAAAAAGTTGGCCGGATCTTCCATACGAGTCATGGCAGGATACCTGCGCGACGCTCCAGTTGTGGACCCAAATCGTAGGCAAAATCCGACTTTCACACACGCCGTGGCTCAATCACTCATGGCATGTGACGCTCTATCTGACTGCGCGCGGGCTTACGACTTCCGCAATCTCGTGCCGTGACCGGGTTTTTCAAATCGACTTTGATTTCATCGACCATGTGCTTCGCATCGAAACCAGTGACAGGCCGCAACTACGACTTCCGCTCAAGGCGCAGCCAGTCGCCGACTTTTACGCCACCGTGATGGCCGCATTGGCTGACCTGGGTATAAGCGCCAAAATTAGCGAATGGCCCAACGAGGTTTCCGACCGGATTCGCTTCAGTGAGGACCGAGCGCATGCAGCTTACGATCCTGAATACGCGAATCGTTTCTGGAGGGCGCTGTCGCGGGTCGATCGCGTCCTCAAGCTCTTTCGCACCGGCTTTATCGGCAAGTGCAGCCCGGCGCATTTCTTCTGGGGTAGTTTCGATCTCGCGGTGACGCGATTTTCCGGCCGCAGCGCGCCTTTGCACCCGGGCGGCGTTCCCAATCTCTCTAACGCGGTCGTGCGCGAGGCTTATTCCCATGAGGTGAGCAGCGCGGGTTTTTGGCCAGGCGGCGGACTCATCAAATATCCGGCGTTTTATTCCTATGCTTATCCAGAGCCCGCGCGTTTCCCTACCGCTTCCGTCCGACCAGAGGCGGCGTTCTACAGTGAGCAACTGCGAGAGTTTATCTTGGCTTATGAGGTCGTGCGAGCCGCCGAATCGCCAGAGGCCATGCTCCTCGAATTTCTGCAAAGCACGTACGAGGCCGCCTCTAATGAAGGCGACTGGGATCGAGCGGCGCTTGAATGTCCATTAGGAAAAGTTGGCGTCCCACGCGCGGTTGCCCAAGCGAACGGCCGGATCGGGCAAGACGGCTGATCCAACGGCTGAGGATGGAATGAGCGGCGTTTCGCAGCTAAGACTAGGGTCGCCTTCGCCCGCGCCGGCGTGCGCCTTTGCGTGGCGGCTTGCCCTTTGACTCCGAAAATGGGTTGGAGCGCCGTGAATTACGCTGAGCGCCAATTGCGGCCTATCGACTGACATCGATTGATTGGTTCGAAGGAGAACTTCCGGCGTGGTTCCGCGAAGGTCTCATCATGTAACAGCAAGCAGCCCTTGCTACTCGCCAGTTTATTGGAGGCTAAGGCGACACCGAAGAATCTCAATATGACCGATATGCGCCCCTCGGCCAGCGTCACGATGGCGTATGTGTCACTTGGGTCGGCAGCGCGGTTTAGCTCGCGTAATGCATCTATCGCTTCGTTGAGAAGAGGGGCCGCGTCGTCCCAGTCCGTCCGCAAAGAGGCGATGATCCGCACTAGCTACGAGGCCGTCACTGCATTAACATTCCAATTGGACCGGTGGGGCCGATTAACGGGATAAGGTGAGAGCATATGCGCAAATCCTTTGATCAATTGAAGAGAATTTCGCTTTTATTGACCGCCATTTATGTTGCATTGGCCCTCTTTCCGGTGACGGCTCGCGCGGGCTCCGGCTTCTTCGGAGCCGAAGCCAATAGGGCCGCGGTCCTCGTCTACATCGACAAAACCAATCAACAAATGACGGTTTCTTTGGATGGGGCGGAAAGATATCGATGGCCGGTATCAACGGGCCGAGCAGGATATTCAACTCCATCGGGAACCTATACCGCGACGTCCATGAACGAAATTTGGTATAGCAAAGAGTTTGACAACGCCCCCATGCCCCATTCCATTTTCTTTATGAAAGACGGCCATGCCATCCACGGCAGCTTCGAGGTGAAGAATCTTGGCAAACCCGTATCGCATGGCTGCGTGCGTATCTCGCCTCAAAATGCCGCGATACTTTATGAGCTGGTGCGGGAGAATGGCTTGGAGAATACAAAGGTGGTGCTTACCGGCTCTAGTCCGGGCGCGGTCGCTAGGGGTCAGACAAGCCGGCGTGGGTATTCTCCTGGGCCATCATCCGACGCCCCTTCTCGCAATAGATCCCAGGGATACGATCGATCGCCATGGAGTTGGTGAAGACCAAGTTGTCGAGTTTGTGACGCTCCCAGGTCGATTAGGCGGCCTCTGGCGGAGGGATTACTTGCTGGCGTCGGCAATTTGGCGTTAAGCCGCTCTTGCCGACGGAGCGAACGGCCTTCCGCTTTCCGCCGACTGGAGCCGATATCGATTCCTAGCGCTGACGACTGCAATGGGTCCA